>NZ_JBDGJQ010000014.1:0-86617 GCF_057656815.1 Variovorax sp. Soil_C_39 | reverse complement strand
GAGCCGCCAGGCTCGCAAAGAGGGTGGGTCAATATTGGATGGAAATGCCGGGTCAGGATTGCATGGAACTCAACAGCCAGTGCCCCCTTCGGCGCCATCGCTGCCCTGGTCATCCTCTCTGTCCCGCCTGTCCAGCAACCGCAGATAAGCCGCGATCTCCTGCGCGTTGCGCTGCGCCTGGGCGGCCAACTCACACTGGCCCACCACCGCCTTGCGCGAGGCCACCGCCTGCACCTTCGAGCCATCGATGGCCACGGTGGATCCTTGAATCAGCCGGCTGGCCCGCGCGAACTGCACGAAGGCTGCACAGCTGGCCACCAGGGCCGTCGAGTTCTGGCGCCTGAACTCGGCGATGGTCTTGTGATCCGGGGCCAGGCGCCCCAGCAGCCACATGCACTCCACATTGCGATGGCACTCGCGCTCCAGTGCCCGCGAGGAACGGATCGCGCTCAGGTACCCCCAGAGGTACAGCCGCAAGAGATCGCCCGGGTCGTAGGGCGGTGTTCCCAGACGCTGCGCCTGCGCCTTGGCAAAGCCCAGCGCCTTCAGGTCCAGCGCCTGCACCCAGGCGTCCACCACCCGAACCAGTGCTTCCTGACCTACCAGCTCGTCGAGCATCAGTGGGAACAACGTCGCCTGTCCCCGCGCCTGTCCGTGTCGATGTCCCATTGGTCAGCCTCCAATGAAAAATGCCCTCCAGACAACGCCTGGAGGGCACTTCTCGCGGACTCAACGCCGACTATTTACACAGACTGACGAAGCGGGCCTTTGGCACTTTGGCGGCAGCGTCGAGGAATTACTTCTTCTTCGCGGTCTTGGCAGCGGGCTTGCCGGCGGCAGCAGCAGCAGCGCCTTCGGCGGGTGCTTCGCCTTCAACGGCGGGCACGGGCTCTTCGGCGACCAGCGGCGGCACGGCCGACACGATGACCGGGTTCGTCTTGCCGTGGCTCACGAACTTCACGCCGCGGGGCAGCTTGATGTCGCTCACGTGCAGCGTGGCTTGCTTCTTCAGGCCGGACAGGTCGACCTCGATGAACTCGGGCAGGTCCTTGGGCATGCAGCTGACTTCGAGTTCGGTCATCACGTGCGTCACGAGGTTGTGCTCGAGCTTGACGGCGTCGGACTCTTCCTCACCCTTGTAGTGCAGCGGCACCTTCATGTGCAGGCGGGTCTTGGCATCGACGCGCTGGAAGTCGATGTGCTGCACCAGCTGGCGGAACGGGTGGTATTGCACGTCGCGCAGCAGCACCTTGGTGGTGGCGCCGGCGAGCTCCATCTCGAGGACGGACGAATGGAACGCTTCCTTCTTGAGGGCGTGCCACAGCGCGTTGTGATCGAGCTCGATCAGTTGCGGCTGGGCTTCGCCACCGTAGACGATGCCGGGCGTCTTGCCCGTAACGCGGAGACGGCGGCTCGCACCCGTGCCCTGCTTTGCGCGCTCAAAAGCGACGAATTTCATAACAACTCCTGTGGGAGCCCACCGCGACCAGTGCGACTCCGGTTCAACAAGGGCGCCGTTCCTCAAAGTGGAGGGCGCCCGCTTTTTGCCCGGTCAGAACAGGTTGTCCTGGTCCGAGAACAAACTCATCACCGACTCGCCCTTGGCAATGCGCTGGATCGTCTCGGCGATCAGCGGTGCCACGGAAAGCTGGCGGATCTTTCCGCAGGCGAGGGCGCCGTCGGAAAGGGGAATGGTGTTGGTCACGACCACTTCGTCGATCGCCGACTGCGTGATGCGCTCGATGGCCGGGCCCGAGAAGATCGGGTGCGTGCAATAGGCATAGACGCTCTTGGCGCCGCGCTCCTTGAGCACCTCGGCCGCCTTCACCAGCGTGCCCGCGGTGTCGATCATGTCGTCCATGATCACGCAGTTGCGGCCGTCGATCTCGCCGATCACGTTCATCACTTCGCTGACGTTGGCCTTGGGGCGGCGCTTGTCGATGATGGCCAGATCGCAGTTGAGCTGCTTGGCGATCGCACGCGCACGCACCACGCCGCCGACGTCGGGCGAGACCACGATCAGGTCTTCGTAGTTGCGCTGGCGCAGGTCGCCCAGCAGCACCGGCGACGCATAGATGTTGTCGACCGGGATGTCGAAGAAGCCCTGGATCTGGTCGGCGTGCAGGTCCATCGTGAGCACGCGCTCCACGCCCACCGTTTCGAGCAGGTTGGCCACCACCTTGGCCGAGATCGGCACGCGGCTCGAACGCGGGCGGCGGTCTTGGCGGGCATAGCCGTAGTAGGGAATCACGGCGCTGATCCGCCCGGCCGAAGCGCGCTTGAGCGCGTCGACCATGATCAGCAGTTCCATGAGGTTCTCGTTGGTCGGCGCGCAGGTCGATTGCACGACGAAGACATCGCGGGCGCGGACGTTCTGGTTGATCTCGACCGTCACCTCGCCGTCGGAGAAGCGGCCCACGCGCGCGGCACCGAGCGAGGTGCCGAGGTTGTGCGCGATTTCTGCGGCGAGGCCAGGATTGGCGTTGCCGGTGAAAACCATGAAATCAGGGTGATTGGCCTGCATGAGCGCGTCCCGGCAGTGCGATTGGCTAAGAGGAAGCCACCAAAGAGTTCAAGTGTGGCGGCTCGAGAGCCGTCGATTATTGCAGCCGGTGGGCTGCAGAAGAAACACTGCGGCCCTCGGGCCGCAGTTTGCAAGGCGCCGCGGTGGGTGAGACCGCAGCCCGAAAGATTTGGCAGGGGAGAAAGGATTCGAACCTTTGCATGCTGGAATCAAAATCCAGTGCCTTAACCAACTTGGCGACTCCCCTACACAGGTTGATGGCTTGCGCCACCCACCGATATATGTCGCATCGGACCGATGAAGATCCGATTATCTTTCAGGTCGCCCATCCCTTGAGGGGGTGAACGGCCAGATTGCTGCACTGACGAACCTGCCAGCCCGCGGGGGCCTTGGCCAGTTGCGCTTCGTGCGGCGCTTGCGGCATTTTCGCGAACACCGAACTTCCGGAGCCGGTCATCCGGGCATGGAGTCCTTGGGTGCCGAGCCATTCGATGGCATCGGAAACCGCGGGACAAAGCCGCTGGGCAACCGGCTGCAGGTCGTTGTGGCCGAAGTCGAAGACCGCATCACCGAGCCGGTGATCAGGGTCTGGAGCTTCAAGCTGTTCGCTATCTGCAGCAAAGCCCGAGATTATAGCAACAGGAGTTGCGCGTTGAAGATCGGGGGCAGAAAAAATTAACCGGGTGTCGAGTCCTTCGGGAGGCTTGGCCACCGCGAAGCGCGCGGCGGGCAACGACACGGGCCGAATCTGTTCGCCGATTCCCTCGACCCAGGCATTCCGCCCACCCAGGAAGAAAGGCACGTCGGCCCCCAGGCCCAGGCCGATCTCGGCGAGCCGCGACAGGGGAAGGTCCAGCTGCCAGAGCCGGTTCAGCGCCAGCAGGCAGGTCGCGGCATCCGAGGAGCCGCCGCCCATGCCGGCCTGCGCGGGCACCGACTTGGCAACGCCGATGTGCGCACCGAGGCCGGGCGGCGCATAGGCCTGGAGCGCCCGGGCCGCGCGCAGTACCAGGTCGTCGGGCGGCAGCGCGGTCGTCAGGTCTTCGCGGCTGAGCTGGCCGTCGCGGCGCAACTCGACGTGGAGCGTGTCGCACCAGTCGATCAGCATGAAGACCGACTGCAGCAGGTGATAGCCGTCATCGCGCCGGCCGGTGATGTGCAGGAAGAGGTTGAGCTTGGCCGGCGCGGGAAGGTCGTAGATCGCCTTCATGACCGCTCGAACACGATGCGCAGGTCGGCCGTGGGACCCGGTGCTTCGCGCGTGGCCTGCAGGCGACCGTTCGCGACCTGGGCGAGGTCGGCGCGCCAGCCCGGCACCGGCTCGTTGCGGCCCGCGAGCCAGGCGAACAGCGCGCCCACCGGAATGGCCGCGCCGGTGGCCGCCTCGATCAACGCATCGACCGAGTCGAAGCGCCGGACCTCGCTGCCGTTCTTGAGCAGGGCCTCGCCCGGTGCCCAGTGCAACTGGGCCAGCGTGCTGCCGATCGGGCTGGTGAGCGAGAGCTCGCCGGCTTCGGGCGAGCCGCGCAAGTCGAACAGGGCCGAGAAGGTCTGGACCGGCTGGGTGTCGATGCGCAGCGACATGCGCCCGCTCCACGAATCCGAACCCTGCGGAGTGCGCTGGCCGGGCAGCTGCGCGCAGCCGCTCGCCACGAGCAGCGCCGCGGCGCCCGCCGCCAGCAGGCCCCGGCGCCCGGGGTCGGTCGCCATCGTGTTCACGGCTTGATCCGGAGGCGCTTGAGCGTTTCCTGCAGCGTCTCGTTCTCGGCGTCGCTCAGCAGGGCTTCCTTCCAGATCGTGACGGCGCGGTCCTTCTGGCCGGCGGTCCACAGCACTTCGCCGAAATGCGCACCGATCTCGGGATCGGGCCGGGTCTTGTAGGCCGCTTCGAGGATGCGCAGTGCCTCGGCGGTGTTGCCGAGCCTGAATTCGACCCAGCCCAGGCTGTCGGCGATGAACGGATCCTCGGGCGCGAGCTGCACTGCCTTCTGGATCAGCGTGCGCGCCTCATCGAGGCGGATATTGCGATCGGCGAACGAGTAGCCGAGCGCGTTGTACGCATTCTGGTTGTCGGGCTTGAGTTCGATGAGCCGGCGCAGCAGACGCTCCATCTCGTCGAGGCGGTTGAGCTTCTCGGCGATCATGGCCTGGTCGTAGACCAGGTCGTTGTCCTGGGGCGCTGCGGCGGCGGCCTGGACGAGCAGGTCGTAGGCGGCCTGGTATTGCTTGGCCTCGCGCAGCAGCTGCACTTCGGCGAGGAGCTTCTGCTTCTTCTCGTCGGCGTTGCGCTCGGGCAGGGCGCGAATGATCTCGCGGGCCTGCGGCAGCTTGCCCTGGCGCGCGAGAAGGCCGGCACGGCGCGTCTGCGCGATCGTGAGGTCTTCGGTGCTTTCGATGCGCGAGAGCCAGTGTTCGGCGCCGTTGAAATCCTTGCGCCGCTCGGCCAGTTGCGAGAGAACGAGGTAGGCCTGCGTCGTGCCGCGCTGGCGTTCGTCTTCTTCCTTCTGGCTTGCCGAGAGCTCGACATAGCGCTTCAGCGAGGTCTCGGCCGCCGCGTCCTGCCGCGCCTGGGCCTGCAGGCTGCCGAGCAGCAGCCAAGGCTCGGCCAGCTCGGGCCGCGCCGAGGTCAGCGCCTGCAATTGCGCGGTGGCGTCGGTGTAGCGCCGGTTCTCGACCAGCACGCGCGCATAGGCGATGCGAAGCTCGGGCGAGGCCTTGGGGTTGTTCGCGAGGTGGCGCGTGACGATCGGCTCCGCGAGCGGTTGGCCCGGGCCGATCAATTCGAGCGCAAGCGCGGGCGGCGCGTCGGAGGCGGGGGCGATCTCCTGGCCCCTGAACGCGGCCTCGAGCGCGCCCGACGGATCGCCGGCATTCAGGCGCAACCGGCCGACCGTGGCCCATGCGAGTCCGGCGGTGGAGGGGTTCCGGAGGTCGTCGGCCAGCGCCCGCTCGACCACCGAGGCGGCCAGCTTCTTGTCGGGCGAACGCGCGTAATTGCGAACGATCACCGCCATCAGCAGCGGCCGTTCGATCTGCGGCGTGGCGGCGACCTCTGCGCGCAGCGGCTCGACGCTTTCCTCAATGCGATTGAGCGCGATCAGGATCTGCAGTTCGATGCGGCGCGCATCGCGCGAATTCGGCAGCGCCTCCTGCCATGCGCGCGCGGCCGCAAGCGCCGCATCGCCCGAGCGCGACTGCAGCGCGATTTCCACCGCACGCTGGAACAGCTTGCCGTCGCGCAGCCGCCTGGCTGCATCGAGCACCAGCGCATAGCCCGAGCCGGGGTCGCCGCTGCGCGCGGTCATTTCGCCCATGAGGATCTCGTAGAACAGCTCGGCCGTCAGCGCAGAAGGCTGTGCAGCGGCGGTTTCGCTGGCGGGCTTGGCAGCGGCGGGCCGCGTGGCCGGACTTGCCGGCGACGGCATGGGCCGTTCGATGATGGGCGCGGGGCTTTCGGGCGCGGCGGGATCGGAGGTTTGCGCCTGGACGGCACATGCCAACAGCACGAGAGATGCGGCCGCCGCAAGGCGGTGTCGGCGGAGCGATGGAATCATCGAACCATAATAATCCAAGCTTTTGAGCGAGCATCGCGTGGGGCTTCGTCGAAGCCCGGAGTCTTCATTTCATGCCAGAGCTTCCCGAAGTCGAAGTGACCCGGCGCGGATTCGCCGAGCGCATTGCCGGCGCGCGCATCGATGCGGTGCGCATCGGCAAGCCGCTGCGTTGGGCGCTGATGGTCGAGCCCGGCACGCTGATCGGGCGCCAGGTGCTCGCGGTGCGCCGGCGTGGCAAATACCTGCTGGTCGACCTGGACCGCGGCCTGCTGCTGCTGCACCTGGGCATGTCGGGCAGCCTGCGCTTCGATGCGGTGCTGCCTTCGCCCGGCGCACACGACCACTTCGATCTCGTCACCGACCGCGGCACCCTGCGGCTCAACGATCCGCGCCGGTTCGGTGCGGTGGTGTACGTCGAGGACGAGGCCGCGCCCTGGGCCGTCAAGCTGCTCGGCGGGCTCGGCATGGAGCCGCTGGGCGATGCCTTCGATCTCGATGCCTTTCACGCCGGGCTGCGCAAGCGGCGCACCGCGGTGAAGCAGGTGCTGCTCGCGGGCGACGTGGTGGTCGGCGTCGGCAACATCTATGCGTCGGAGGCGCTGTTCCAGGCCGGCATCCGGCCGACTTTGCCGGCCGAGCGCATCAGCCGGCCGAGGGCGGCCCGCCTCCATGCCGCGGTGCGCGAGATCCTCGCGAGGGCGGTCGAGAAGGGCGGCAGCACGCTGCGCGATTTTTCGAACGTGGACGGACAGAACGGCTACTTCCAGCTCGAGGCCGCGGTCTACGGAAGGGCGGGCGAGCCATGTCGGGTCTGTGCAACGCCGATCCGGCAACTGCGCCAGGGGCAGCGTTCCACTTACTATTGTCCGAAGTGCCAGAAATAGGGCCTTCGGTGCAGTTCCCGGCGGCCTTGTCGGCGGCACGTGGTGACCTGCGGTGCTATATTTGTAAATAATCTTTTACATTTCCCCTTGAGCCGCTCTTTCAATCAACAACTCGACCAGCACGGTGCCTGGCGGAGCAATTTTGCGCATCGCCTCCAGTGGCTGTCGCGCTGGTTGAACGAGAACGAGCTGCTCGACCAAGCCGTGGCCGAGCGCCTGCGCGGGCTCGAGCTGCAGATCCGCACCAGCAAGGTGATGGTGGCCTTCGTCGCGGAGTTCTCGCGCGGCAAGTCGGAGCTCATCAACGCGATCTTCTTTGCGGGCTACGGCCGCCGCATCATGCCGGCGAGCGCCGGCCGCACGACCATGTGCCCGACCGAGCTCGGCTACGACGCCGCGGTGGCGCCCAAGCTGCGGCTGCTTCCGATCGAAACCCGCCTCGAGCCCCACTCGCTCACGCATTGGCGCGAGAAGCCGGCACGCTGGAACGAGATCGCGATCGACATGGGCGATGCCGACCAGCTGGCGCAGGCCATGGGCAAGGTGGCCGAGGTGCGCTGGGTCGTCAAGGACGAGGCTCGCGCGCTGGGCTTCTGGAGCGACGAGACGCCCGACGACAACCCGGTGCAGGACGCCGAAGGCCGGGTCGAGATTCCGCGCTGGCGCCACGCCATCCTGAACATGCCGCATCCGCTGCTCGAGCAGGGGCTGGTGATCCTCGATACCCCGGGCCTGAATGCGATCGGCGCCGAACCCGAACTCACGGTCAGCCTGATTCCGCAGGCGCATGCGGTGGTCTTCATCCTCGGCGCCGAGACCGGCGTGACGCGGTCCGACCTTGCCATCTGGCGCGAACACCTGGTCACCGAAAACGAAGGCAGCGACACGCGATTCGTGGTGCTCAACAAGATCGACACGCTCTGGGACGCGCTGAGTACGCCCGCGCAGATCGAGATGCAGATCGAGCGGCAGCGCGAAGTCGCGGCCAAATTCCTCGAGGTGCCGCTGGCGCAGGTGCTGCCGGTGTCGGCACAGAAGGGCCTGCAGGCCAAGATCCAGCGCGATGCGCGGCTGCTCGGCGCAAGCCGCCTGCCGGCGCTCGAGACGCTGCTCGGCGAAGGCGTGCTCGGCCGGCGCGAGACCATGCTGCGGCTCGCGGTCGATGGCGGCATGGTGGCATTGCGCACCGAGGCCGAGCGCATCCTGAAGGTGCGCCAGCGCGACCTGTCGGAGCAGGCGCTCGAACTGCAGGGCCTGCGCGGCAAGAACGTCTCGGTGATCCGCCACATGCGTGCGCGCATCGACCAGGAGCAGGCCGATTTCGAGGGCAGCCACACGCGCATCCTCGCGTTGCGTTCGGTGCAGGGCAAGCTGCTGCGCGAGGTGTATGCGGTGCTCGGCCGCACCGCGCTCAAGGCCGACATGGTGCGGCTCTCGGCCGCGCTCAGGGGCTCGGGCGTCAAGCTCAACGTGCGCAAGGTGTATGGCGAAACCTTCGACGCGCTGCGCAACAACCTGCGCGAGGTGCAGGCCACCACGGCCGAGATCCAGTCGATGCTCCACGCCACCTTCCGCCAGCTCAACGCCGAGCAGGGCTTTGCGCTGCAGGCGCCGGCCGAGCCCGACCTCTCCGGCTTCGAGCAGGAGCTGAGCCAGATCGAGCGCAGCCATGTGCACTACCTGGGCGTGGGCAACCTGTTGAAGCTCGCGCAGGCCGACTTCTGCGACAAGCTGGTGCGTGCGCTCGCCAGCCGGCTGCGGCTCGTCAACGAGGCGGCGATGGCCGAGGTCGAGCGCTGGAGCAAGGGCGCGAGCGCCCAGATCGACGCGCAGCTGCGGGAGCGCCGCCGCAACTTCCGCAAGCGCATCGAAGCCATCGAGCGCATCCAGAATGCGGCCGGCAGCCTCGACGAGCGGCTGCTCGAACTCGCCGCACAGGAGCGCGGGTTGACCGAGCTGCAGCAGCGGTTGCATGAATTCACCTCGATGGTCACGCAACAGTCAAGGCCTGCCGCGCCGGCGCCTGTCGGCGAACTGCGTGCGGCCTGAACGCGAGCGGGGCGGCGGCGCGGTGCCGCTGCAGCGGCTTCCACCCGATTTCGCCGCGCGCATCGTGGCCTGGCAGCGCAGCCACGGCCGCAGCGAGCTGCCCTGGCAGAACACGCGCGATCCCTACCGCGTCTGGCTGTCGGAGGTGATGCTCCAGCAGACGCAGGTGTCGACGGTGCTCGGCTACTTCGCGCGTTTTCTCGCGCGGTTTCCGAGCGTGCGCGAGCTTGCCGCAGGCACCGAGGACGAGGTCTTCGGGCTTTGGAGCGGCCTGGGCTATTACAGCCGCGCACGCAACATGCACCGCTGCGCGCAGGAGGTGGTGGCGCGCTGCGGCGGCGAGTTTCCGCGCACCGCCGCCGAACTCATGACCCTGCCCGGCATCGGCCGCTCCACCGCCGCGGCCATCGCGGCCTTCTGCTACGGCGAACGCGTCGCGATCCTCGATGGCAACGTCAAGCGCGTGCTGACGCGGGTGCTCGGCTTCGCTGGCGACCTGTCGTCGGCCGCCCAGGAGCGTGCACTCTGGGCGCTAGCCACACAACTGCTGCCACCGGCGGAAGAGACGGAAGCGATCGCGGGCTATACGCAGGGGCTGATGGACCTGGGCGCCACGGTCTGCCTGCCGCGCAAGCCGAGTTGCATGATTTGCCCGGTGAATGGCGACTGCGTTGCGCGCCGCGAAGGCGAGCCGGAGCGCTATCCCGTCAAGACCCGCAAGCTCAAGCGCAGCGCGCAGGCGCTTTGGGTGCTGCTCGCACGCGATGCCGAAGATCGCGTCTGGCTCGAGAAGCGGCCGGCGAAAGGCATCTGGGCCGGCCTCTTCTGCCTGCCGGTGTTCGACAGTCGCGAAGCGCTGCTCGCGGCGCTGCCCGAATCGGCCTGGGGCCAGGCCGAAGACCTGGCGCCCTTCGTGCATGTGCTCACCCACAAGGACCTGCACCTGCATCCGGTGCTGCTGCAGGGCGCGCAGCCCATGGGCGACGCCGCGCGCTGGGTGGACGCCACCGAATGGGCCGGGCTCGGGCTGCCGGCGCCGGTGCGCAAGCTGCTGCTGCAAGCGCAGGCGGGCCAGCCCTCGCTGGTTTAGACCGCGTCGAGTTCGCGATGGCGCTTGAGTGCGCCCCAGCGCGCTCCGAAAGCGCGCGCCAGCTGCTCGACCAGGAACACCGAGCGGTGCTGGCCGCCGGTGCAACCGATCGCCACCGTCACGTAGCTGCGGTGGTCGCGCGCCATCGCATCGAGCCAGCGCGAGAGAAACTGCTCGATGTCGTCGTACATGCGCGCCACGTCGTCGTGCTCGCGCAGCCAGTCGATCACCGGCGTGTCGCGGCCCGTGAGCGGGCGCAGCGTGGCCACGTAGTGCGGATTGGGCAGCATGCGCACGTCGAACACGAAGTCGGCGTCCAGCGGCACGCCGCGCTTGAAGGCGAACGATTCGAACACCAGCGTCAGCGCGCTCTCCGGCGCCGAGATCAGGGCCTTGATATAGCTCTGCAACTGGGCCGGCCGGATCAGGCTGGTGTCGATCACGTCGGCCCCGTCGCGCAGGTCGGCCAGCAACTCGCGCTCGAGCTCGATGGCCTGTGTCAGCACGCGCTCCTGCTCCGGCAGGTTGGTGCGGGGCTCCTGGCGCGAAAGCGGGTGGCGCCGGCGGGTTTCCGAATAGCGGCGCAGCAGCGCGTCGGTGGTGGCGTCGAGGAACAGCGAACGCAGCGAAACGCCATCGTTTCGCAGCGCCTCGAGCTGCTGCGGCACGATTGGCAGCGAGACGCCGCTGCGCACGTCCATGGCGATCGCCACGCGCGTGGCCTGTTGCTCGTGCTGCAGTGCGATGAAGGGCGTCAGCAGTTCGGGCGGCAGGTTGTCGACGCAGTAGTAGCCCGCGTCTTCGAGCGCATGCAGCGCGACCGACTTGCCCGACCCCGACATGCCGGTGATGAGCACCAGGTCGAGGTTCATGGCACCGCCGCCGAGGTCTTGTGGCCCAGCATCTCGCGGGCATGCGCGAGCGAGGTTTGCGACATCTTCTCGCCGCCGAGCATGCGCGCGATCTCGCGTGCGCGGCTGTCGTCGTCGAGCCGCGAGACGCCGCTCTCGGTGCGTGGGCCGGGTTCGGTGCCGCCGCCCGCCACCTGGCGCTTGGCCACCACCAGGTGGTGGTCGGCGCAGGCCGCGACCTGCGGCAGGTGGGTGACTGCCAGCACCTGGCGGTCGCGCCCGAGCTGGTTCATGAGTCGACCGACCGTTTCGGCGACCGCGCCGCCGACGCCGGCATCGACCTCGTCGAAGATCAGCGTCTGCGCGCCGCCGAGCTGGCTGGTGGTGACGGCAATGGCCAGCGCGATGCGCGAGAGTTCGCCGCCCGAGGCGACCTTGCCGATCGGACGCGGCGTGCTGCCGGGATGGCCGCTCACAAGAAAGGCGACTTCTTCGAGCCCCGCGCGACCGGGCTGTGCGAGTGGCTGCAGCGCGACCTCGAAGCGGCCGCCCTGCATGCCGAGCCCCTGCATCGCCTGCGTGACGGCGTCGGAAAGCCGCGGTGCCGCCTGCTTGCGGGCCTTGGCAAGCGCCTTGGCTTCCTTCATGTAGGCCTGCTGCGCGGCCTGCTCGGCGCGCTCGAGGCCGTCGAGATCGCTTTGCGCATCGAGCGCCTGCAGCTCGGCCTGCCAGCCCGCCAGCAGCGCCGGAAGGTCGTCGGGCGTGCGCTTGTAGCGGCGCGCGAGCGACATCCACAGGCCCATGCGCTCGTCGAGTTCGGCAAGGCGCTGCGGGTCGACCTCGGCATTGCGCAGGTAGCCGTGCAGCGAATGGGCGGCATCGGACGCCTGCGCCACGCTCGACGCGAGCACCTCGCCGAGCGCCTGGAATTGGGGCTCGATGTGCGCGCAGTTCTGCAGCAGCGTCACCGCGCGCGACAGCGCGGCGAGCGCGCCGCCGTCGTCATCTTCAAGCGCCTGGCTGGCGCCCTGCGCTGCATCGATGAGCGCTTGTGCATTGGAGATGCGCGCGTGGTTGGTGGACAGTTCTTCCCACTCGCCCTCGGCCGGTGCCAGCTTCGCCACTTCGGCGATCTGCCACTGCAGCCGCTCGCGCTCGCGCTGCAGGGAATCCTGCGCCGAGCGCGCATGGTCGAGCGCCGAAAGCGCCTGGCGCCAGGCCTGCCAGGCGGCGTCGAGTGCGTCGGTGCGCGCGCCGGCATAGGCGTCGAGCAGGCCGCGCACCGCGTCGGGCCGCGTCAGGCTCTGCCAGGCATGCTGGCCGTGGATGTCGAGCAGCCGGTCGCCGAGTTCGCGCAGCTGCGTGGCCGTGGCCGGGCTGCCGTTGATCCAGCCGCGGCTGCGGCCCTGCAGGTCGACCGTGCGGCGCAGCAGCAGGACGTCGCCCGATTCGAATCCGCCCTCGTCGAGCCAGGCGTCGAAAGCCGGATCGGGATCGAACTCGGCGCTCACGTCGAGCCGTTCGGCGCCCTCGCGCACCGCGCCCGCGTCGGCGCGGTTGCCGAGTGCGAGCTGAAGGGCGTCGATCAGTATCGATTTGCCGGCGCCGGTTTCACCCGTCAGCACCGTGAAACCCGACGACAGGTCGAGTTCGAGTGATCGCACGATCACGAAGTCGCGCAGGGCGATGCGTCGCAGCGCCATTCAGGAGCCCCCTTCGTTCCAATGCAGTTTCTTGCGCAGCGTGTCGAAATAGCTCCAGCCCCGCGGGTGCAGGAAGCGCACCCGGTAGTCGGAGCGGCGGACAACCACGCGGTCGCCGATCGCGAGGGATGCGAGCGACTGCATGTCGAAATTGGCGCTCGCGTCGCGGCCCGACACGAGCTCGATCACGATCTCGTCGGCGTCCGGCAGCAGCACCGGCCGGTTCGACAGCGTGTGCGGCGCGATCGGCACCAGCACCCAGCCCGGCACCGCGGGATGCAACAGCGGGCCGCCGGCCGAGAGCGCGTACGCCGTTGACCCCGTGGGCGTGGCGATGATCAGGCCGTCGGCGCGCTGGTTGGCCACGAAATGCCGGCCGACCGACACGCGCAGTTCGACCATGCCCGAGGTGGCGCCGCGGTTGACCACCACGTCGTTCATGGCCAGCGCCTCGAACACGGAGGCGCCGTCGCGCATGACGTGCGCATGCATGAGGCTGCGGTGGTCTTCCTCGTACTCGCCTGCGAGCATCGGAATCAGCGTGGCCTGGTAGTTGTCGAGCGGGATGTCGGTGATGAAGCCGAGCCGGCCGCGGTTGATGCCGATCAGCGGAATGCCGTAGCAGCCGAGCTGCCTGCCGATGCCCAGCATGGTGCCGTCGCCGCCCACCACCAGGCCGAGGTCGCAGCGCTGCCCGATCTCCTCGACGCTCAGCGGCTCGTAGCGGCCGCCGACCCGGGCCTCCGACCCGGCTTCTTCGGCCGCTGATTTCTCGACGAACACGGTGCATCCTTGCGATTCGAGGAAAGCGCCGATATCTTCCATCACGCCATCGCGCGCATCGGCCTGTGCCCTGGCACCGGAAGCCTGGTACTTGCCGATCAATGCGACGTGACGAAAGCGGGAAGTCATCTACAAATTACAACACTAAAATCTTGCAATGCTGGACGACCGCGCCAAGTTGCTGCTCAAGACGCTGGTAGAGCGCTACATCGCCGAAGGCCAACCGGTCGGGTCGCGGACTTTGTCACGTTCGTCGGGGCTCGATCTCTCGCCGGCGACCATCCGCAACGTCATGTCGGACCTCGAGGCGCTGGGGCTCATCGCGAGTCCGCACACCTCCGCCGGCCGGATACCCACCGCCCGCGGCTACCGGCTTTTCGTCGACACCATGCTGACCGCCCAGCGCGAGAAGATGGACGCGCCGAGCCTCGCGCCCGACCAGCCCCAGAAGGTGATCGCCAACGCCGCGAGCCTGCTGTCGAACCTCTCGCAATTCGTCGGCGTGGTCATGGCGCCGCGGCGCGCGTCGGTGTTCAAGCAGATCGAGTTTCTGCGGCTGTCGGAACGGCAACTGCTCGTGATCATCGTCTCGCCCGACGGCGAGGTGCAGAACCGCGTGATCGTGCCCGAGGCCGACTATTCGCAGTCCCAGCTGGTCGAAGCCTCGAACTACATCAATGCCCACTATGCGGGCCTGACCATCGAGCAGGTGCGCGACCGGCTCCAATCCGAGGTTGAGAAACTGCGCGGCGAGATCGCGGCGCTGATGCAGGCGGCGGTCAAGGTCAGCTCCGAGGTGTTGACCGAAGCCCAGGAAGACGACGTGGTGATCTCGGGCGAGCGCAACCTGCTCTCGGTGTCCGATTTCTCGAGCGACATGGGACAGCTGCGGCGCGCTTTCGAGCTGTTCGAGCAGAAGGCGCAGCTGATGCGCCTGCTCGACGTGTCGAGCAAGGCCGAGGGCGTGCGCATCTTCATAGGCGGCGAAAGCCATATCGTGCCGATCGAGGAGCTCTCGATCGTCAGTGCCAACTACGAGGTCGACGGGCAGGTCGTGGGGACGCTCGGCGTCATCGGCCCGACGCGCATGCCGTACGAACGCATGATCCAGATCGTGGACATCACCTCGCGGCTCGTCAGCAATGCGCTGAGCCACCGCAAGTAGAAGAAGAGCGCCGCCGCGGTGGCCGCGAATAGAATCGTGGCCGCGTGGGCCGTTAGCTCAGTTGGTTAGAGCAGCGGACTCATAATCCGTTGGTCGATGGTTCAAGCCCATCACGGCCTACCACTCGCAACATTTTTGAGCTGCTCCAGGGGAGGCCAAAAATGCGTGCTATACTAGCAAGCTGTGCGGCTGTAGCTCAGTTGGATAGAGTACTTGGCTACGAACCAAGGGGTCGTGGGTTCAATTCCTGCCAGCCGCACCACTCTCTGTAAAAGCCAGGACGTGAAAACGTCCTGGCTTTTTTTTGCCTGCCGCATGGCTGCGTTCAGAAAAGGAACGACAGCTGCGGGTCGGGCCTGAGGCCTGGCGGCAGCGTGACATCGTCGGCCTTCCTGCCGATCCCCGTCGCAAACCAGCGGAAGGTGTTGGTCCGTTGGCCGTCTCGCCCGGTGGTCCGCACGAACAGGTAGCCCGAGGTGGCGTTGCCCGACTCATCGACGGGGATCCCGGCGGCCCTGAGCGCTGCAACTTCGGCCCGGGTGCTCGTGTCGTACGGCAACTGGAGCGTGATGGTCGCGTTGTGAATGATCTGATTGAGCATTGCGTCCCGCAAGGTTCGTTAGGGCTCAGAGCTTCCGTCCCGTCCAACTCAGCCGTAGTTCGGCGGGCGAAGCAAGATTGTGAACTTTTTCACGTATTCCTGAAAATGTTAATGCTTCTGCGTCGCCGTAACCATTGGTTCTCATGGCATAGGCTGTTCGGCACCCGCTGCGCTGCCCGGCGCTAAAGTCGAACATTTCATTGATTCAGGGCAAGGCGAACATGGGCCTCCAGAGAAACCGGCGTGCGCGCCAGATCCTCCTGTGCTTCCTGTGCGGTGTGGCCGCCGCTCCGGCCTTGGCAGCAAAGATCAGCTGCGTCCCGGGTGCCGCGAGCAGCGGCGCAGGAGCGCCTTTCAATGCGGTCCGGAGAATCTCGATCGACGAGCATTCGCGCACCGTCAACATGGACGTGGTGCGTGCGCGCACGAAGGACACGGAGACCATGGGCAAGATGCGCGGCGACCTGCTGAGCATGGACGAGACCCAGTCTGGCGAGCCGGTCTACGTCTTCAATGCGATTCCGGCGGCGGGCGCCGAGGCCATGAGCCTGTTCCGGCTCTTCAAGACCAGCGAATGGCGGCTGATCGGCGCGGTCGTGAGCTTCGCCCACAAGGTGCCGGCGCTTCGCAGCGTCGAGCCGGGCGTGGTCTTCGACTGCAAGCGTTCGGGCATGGGTTGAGACAATCCGGGATGGGCTGGCAGCGTTGTTGCGCCCGCATTTTTTGTTGAATTCAGAGGTTGTGCCTTGAGCAAAGCATTCACGAAGGAAACCGACGCCCAAGACGACGAGGACGGTGGCGACGGTGCCATGCCCGCGTTGCCGAGCGGCAGCAAGAACTACATCACGCCAGCCGGCTATGCCCGCTTGCGCGAGGAACTGCTGCAACTCATGGACGAGGAGCGGCCGAAGGTGGTCGAGGCCGTGCATTGGGCCGCGAAGAACGGCGACCGCTCCGAGAACGGTGACTACCTCTACGGCAAGAAGCGCCTGCGCGAGATCGATCGCCGGATCCGTTTCCTTTCCAAGCGCCTCGAGATCGCCGAAGTGACCGACCCATCGGTGCACCACGGCAGCGACCAGGTCTTCTTCGGCGCCACGGTGCGCTATGTGGACGAGACCGGCGACGAGCGCAGCGTCACGATCCTCGGCATCGACGAAGCGGACAGCGCCCAGTCGCAAGTCAGCTGGATCTCGCCGATCGCACGGGCCTTGCTCAAGTCTCGCGAAGGCGATGTGGTGAAGCTCGTCACGCCCGGCGGTGCGCACGAGGTCGAAGTGCTGTCGGTGAGTTATCCCACGCCGGGTGCCGGCCCCGCAACGCGGTAGCGTCGGAGGCGTCTTTTTCTCAGGGCGCGGGAACGGTTCGCGAGGCGGTCAGCACCGAAGCCGTGCGACGCGCGGCGCGCAGCACGGCATCGAGGTGCGTGCGGTCGCGCACCGCGATCACGAAGCGCAGGTCGGTCGAGTCCTGCGGTGTTTCGTCGGCCATTTCGACGTGGGTGATATCGGCCTCGGCATCGGCGAGCGTGGCGGCCACCCGCGCGAGCACGCCCTTGTCGTTGCGCACCGTGATGACCACGCCGGTCTCGAAGGCGCGGGTGGGCTCGTCGGACCACTCGACCGCGAAGAAACGCTCGCTGTCCTTGTGCCGCAGTCGCTGGCCGACGCCGCAGGCGTCGGTGTGGACGACCAGGCCTTCGCCGTGGCCCAGGTAGCCGACGATGTCGTCGCCCGGAATTGGCCGGCAGCACAGCGCGAAGCGCACCGACGAATTCTCGCTGCCGTCGAGCGTGACGGCGCCCTGTGAAATGGTTTCGTGCGAGATGAAGCGCTCGCGGCTCAGCAGCAGGGCGTCGGGGCGCTCGCCCAGCTCGGACAGCATGGCCACGAGCCGCTTGGCGACAATGCTGGCGATGCGCTTGCCCAGGCCGATGTCGGTCAGCAACTCGGCGCGCGTGCGGTTGCCCGTGAAGCGCAGCAGCTTTTCCCACAGCGCCTGGTGCTCCGCATCGTCGGCCGGCAGCTTGCTGAGGCCTTCGGCCCGTAGCGCCTGCGCGAGCAGCTTCTCGCCCAGGCCTTCGGATTCGGCATGCGCGAGCGTTTTCAGGTAATGGCGGATCTTGGAGCGCGCGCGCCCCGTGCGCACGAAGCCGAGCCATGCGGGGTTGGGCGTCGACACCGGCGCGGTGATCACCTCGACCACATCGCCGTTCTTGAGCTCGGTGCGAAGCGGCACCTGGTCGCCGTTGATGCGCGCCGCGGAGGTGTGGTCGCCGATGTTGCTGTGGATGGCGTAGGCGAAGTCGACCACCGTGGCGCCGCGCGGCAGCGCGAGGATCTGGCTCTTGGGCGTGAAGACGTAGACGGCGTCGGGGAACAGGTCGACCTTGACGTGGTCCCAGAACTCGGCGGCATCGCGGGTTTCGTCCTGGATGTCGAGCAGCGACTGCAGCCACTTGGTGCCGAGGCGGTCGTTGCTGGCCGCGTTGGGCTCGGCGGCCTTGTAGAGCCAGTGCGCGGCCACGCCCGACTCGGCCACCACGTGCATGGCTTCGGTGCGCAGCTGGAACTCGACGTTCACGCCCGCCGGACCGACGAGCGTGGTGTGCAGCGACTGGTAGCCGTTGAGCTTGGCGATCGCGATGTGGTCCTTGAACTTGCCCGGCAACGGCTTGTACATCTGATGCAGGACGCCCAGGCCGGTGTAGCAGGCGATCACGTTGGGCACGATCAGGCGGAAGCCGTAAATGTCGGTCACCTGGGCGAAGCTCAGGTGCTTTTCTTCCATCTTGCGGTAGATGGAATAGAGCGTTTTCTCGCGTCCGGCGATGCGCACCGTCATGTTGGCGTTGCCGAAGGCGGTCTCGACCTCGCGCTGCACCTTCTGGATCAGGTCGCGCCGGCGCCCGCGTGCCTTGGCCACAGCCTTGGACAGCGTGGCGTAGCGCCAGGGCTTGAGGTGGCGGAAAGACAGTTCCTGCAGCTCGCGGTAGGTCTGGTTCAGGCCCAGCCGGTGCGCGATGGGCGCATAGATCTCGAGCGTCTCGCGCGAGATGCGGGCCCACTTCTCGCGCGGTGCGTCGGCCAGCGTGCGCATGTTGTGCGTGCGGTCGGCCAGCTTGACCAGGATGACCCGCACATCTCGCGCCATGGCAAGCAGCATCTTGCGGAACGACTCGGCCTGGTTCTCCTCGCGGGTGTTGAACTGCAGCTTGTCGAGCTTGGTCAGGCCATCGACCAGTTCGGCCACGGGGGCGCCGAAGCGCTCGATCAGTTCGGGCTTGGTGACGCCGCAGTCCTCGATGGCGTCGTGCAGCAGCGCGGCCATGAGCGCCTGTGCGTCGAGCTTCCATTCGGCGCATTGCGCCGCTACGGCGATCGGGTGGGTGATGTACGGTTCGCCGCTGTTGCGCAGCTGGCCCAGGTGGGCCTCGTCGGCAAAGCGGTAGGCGCGGCGAACCAGTTCGGTGTCTTCGGGGCTCAGGTAGTCGAGCCTGGCGGTCAGCGCGGCAAAGCTCGCGGCAGCCGCATTCAGCGCCGCGGGACTCGGCTTCGGCATGCCCGTCGGGGCATGGGACTGACTTTTGGCGACCGCGCTCATGCCTATCACTTTAGCGTGACCGCTGTATGGACGCGTCCAGACGTAAAAAAAGCACCGCCAAGCGGTGCCTTTTCGTTGCGGGTCTGCGTCAGATCAGCCCGGCACTTTCTTGAGCATCTCGAGGCCGATCTTGCCTTCGGCGATCTCGCGCAGGGCGGTCACGGCGGGCTTGTTCTTGCTCTCGATCTTGGGCGCGTGACCCTGGCTCAGCATGCGTGCGCGGTAGGTGGCGGCCAGGACCAGCTGGAAACGGTTGGGAATCTGGGTCAGGCAGTCTTCGACGGTGATGCGGGCCATGTGGTCTTTCGGTCGGTGAGCAGACAGGAATCAAGGGATGTTCAGTGCGGCGAATGTGTCGGCACGTGCGCGGCGCTGCGCAGAATACCGAAGCCGCTGCGCGTGGACGATCGCCTTGAGATCGAATAGCGCGCGCTCGAATAACTCGTTGATTATAACGAAGTCGAATTCCCCGGCCCGGGCCATCTCTTCGGCGGCATTGCGCAGGCGCAGTTCGATGACGGCCGCGCTGTCCTCGCCACGGCGTTCGAGCCGCGAGCGCAGTTCTTCCCAGCTCGGCGGCAGGATGAAGACCATCACCGCGTTGGCGAAGGTCTGGCGGATCTGCAGCGCGCCCTGGAAGTCGATCTCGAGGATCACGTCGGCTCCCTGGGCAATCCGCTCCTCGATGGCTTTCTTGGACGTGCCGTAGCGCTGGCCGTGCACATGGGCCCATTCCACGAAGCCGTCGGTCGCGACCATGGCGTCGAATTCGGCGGGCGACACGAAAAAGTACTCGCGGCCGTGCTTTTCCTGGCCGCGTGGCGACCGGGTGGTGTGCGAGACCGAGGGCTGGACGGCCGAATCGAGCTCCATGAGCGCCTTCACCAGGCTCGATTTGCCGGCACCGCTCGGTGCCGCCACCACAAAGATGTTGCCTGGGTAGTCCATGGGCTCGTTCATTCGATGTTCTGTACCTGTTCGCGCATCTGCTCGATCAGCACCTTCATGTCCACGCCGATGCGCGTGAGCTCCAGCGCCGCCGACTTGGAGCCCAGTGTATTGGCCTCGCGGTGCAGCTCCTGGATCAGGAAGTCGAGCCGCTTGCCGACCTCGCCGCCTTTCTTGAGCAGGCGCTCGATCTCGTCGAGGTGCGAATTGAGCCGCGTGAGCTCTTCCGCCACGTCGATGCGGATCGCGAATGCGGTCGCCTCGGTCAGCGCGCGGTCCTGGGCGGCTTCGGGCAGGGTGCCACCGGTCAGGCCCATGGCTTCCTGCCAGCGCTCGAGAAAGCGCGTGCGCTGCTGCTCGACCAGTTGCGGCACCAGCGGCCCGGCCTGCTCGACCAGCGTGCGCAGCTGCGCCAGATGGGCCTCGAGCATCTTCGCGAGGCGGGTGCCTTCGCGCTGGCGGGCCGACATGAGTGCCTCGAGCGCCTTGCCGGCCACCGTGAGCAGGTCGGGCCCCCAGTCGCCGCGCGTGGCACCATCGCCGCCCGCCAGCCGCAGCACGTCGGCCACGCTGAGTTCGCGCGCGCCGGGCAGCCAGGCCCGGATGCCGTCCTGCACGCCGTTGAGCCGCTGAAGCAGCTTCACCGAGGGTTCGACGACGCCCGCCTGGGCGTTGCTTTCGATCGCCGCGCGCACTTCGACCTTGCCGCGCTTGAGCTTGCCCGTGAGCAGCTCGCGCAGCGCGGTTTCATGTTGCCGCAGTTCCTCGGGCAGCTTGAAGCTGAGGTCGAGGAAGCGGCTGTTGACCGAGCGGATTTCGACCCCGAGCCGCCCCGCGGCACCAGGCCCCGCTTCGGCTCCGGAGTGGCTGCCGGCGGTCCCGTTTTGGCCGCTGGCATAGCCGGTCATGCTGTAAACTGGCATTGCGCCTCACTGTGGTTTTGCTTGCAAGCACCGAGGCGTCGGCACGGCGTTCGCTTGCCGCACCATCGCCTTCGGGCGAAACTCCCGGATTATGTCAAAGGTCAAGCCTTCGCCCCTGCTGCCCGATACGGTCATTGGCGGATACCGCATTGTTCGCCGGCTTTCCGCAGGTGGTTTTGGCGTTGTCTACCTCGCGATCGACCCGGGTGGCCAGCAGGTCGCGATCAAGGAATACCTGCCTTCGTCGCTCGCCACGCGCGGACCCGGCGAGCTTACGCCCGAGGTGGCGCCCGAGAAGCTGTCGCTCTACCGGCTGGGCCTCAAAAGCTTCTTCGAGGAGGGGCGATCGCTCGCGCAGATTTCGCATTCCTCGGTGGTGAGCGTGCTCAATTTCTTCCGCGAGAACGAGACCGTCTACATGGTGATGAACTACCTGGAGGGCGCCACCCTTCAAGACTTCGTCGTCACCGCGCGCGACCTCAAGCGCCCCAAGGTGTTTCGCGAATCGACCATCCGCTCGCTGTTCGACGAGATCCTGCGCGGGCTGCGCATCGTGCACCAGTACAAGATGCTGCACCTCGACATCAAGCCCGCCAACATCTTCGTGACCGACGAGGACCGCGCGGTGCTGATCGACTTTGGCGCTGCGCGCGAGGTGCTCAGCAAGGAGGGCATCTTCATCCGCCCGATGTACACGCCCGGCTTCGCCGCCCCCGAGATGTACCGGCGCGACTCGTCGATGGGCCCCTGGACCGACATCTACGCCATTGGCGCCTGCATCTACGCCTGCATGCAGGGCTACCCGCCCAACGACGCGCCGCGGCGCATCGAGAAAGACCGGCTCACCCTGTCGCTGTCGCGCCTGCGCGGCGTGTACTCCGACAACCTCATGGAAGTGGTCGAGTGGTGCATGTCGCTCGATCCGCTCTCGCGCCCGCAGTCGGTCTTTGCGCTCCAGAAGGAACTGAGCCGCGAAGGCGAGCGGCGCTACACCAAGCTCACCGTCGGCGAGAAGGTGCGGCTTTCCCTCGACAACATCCGCTCCTTCGACAAGAAGGCCCTGCCCAGGGCGGCGGCACCCACCACGCGCCCCGCATGAAATTTTCCGTATTCCAGGTCAGCCGCAAGGGCGGCCGCCTCAAGAACGAAGACCGCATGGGCTACTGCTACACGCGGGAGTCGGGGCTCTTCGTGTTGGCCGACGGCATGGGCGGCCATCCCGAGGGCGAGGTCGCGGCGCAGCTCGCGTTGCAGACCATCGCCGCGCTCTACCAGCGCGAAGCCCGGCCGGTGGTCAAGGACCCGAAGGCGTTCCTGGCCGAGTCGGCCATGACAGCGCACCAGCAGATCATGCGCTACGCCAGCCACAAGGCCATGCTCGACACGCCGCGCACCACCGTGGTGGCTGCGCTGCTGCAGAACTCGAGCGCCATCTGGATGCACTGCGGCGATTCGCGCCTGTACGTGGTGCGCGACGGCCGCCTGCTCACGCGCACGCGCGACCATTCGCATGCGGAGCGCCCGCGCGCCGGCAGCGCCAGCGACGCGCCGGTCAACCGCAACCTGCTGCTCACCTGCCTGGGCTCGCCCACCACGCCGCTGTTCGACATCTCGGCGCCGCTGCCGCTGCAGCGCGGCGACCGCATCATGCTGTGCTCGGACGGTGTCTGGGGCGTGCTCGACGATGCCCTCATCGTGCACACGCTGTCGTCCGACAAGCCGGTGTCCGATGCGGCGCCCGACCTGGCCGAGATGGCGCTGCGCAAGGGCGGCGCCCACAGCGACAACGTGACGCTGATCGCGCTCGAATGGGAAATGCCGGCCATCACGGCGGGCGAGGAGCGCGCCGTGTCCACCGACTCGATCAGCGACGGCGTGTTCGCCTCCACCATCCAGGCCGGCATGCCCGCCGACGGCGAGCTCGACGACCTCGACGAGGACGCCATCGAACGCTCGATTGCCGAAATCAACGAGGCCATTCGCCGCTCAGCTGCAAAGAAGACCTGAGCGCGCAGGTGCGGCCATCGCTCCCGGGCGGTGGTCTTTCATCCATTTCTTTTTACTGACGCATCCTTCACCCATGACTGCTTTCACACGAAGCGGCGGCCGTGCCGCCGACCAGCTGCGCCCGGTGCGCATCACCCGCGGTTTCACCATCCATGCCGAGGGTTCGGTGCTGATCGAGTTCGGCCAGACGCGCGTGCTGTGCACCGCTTCCGTCGAAGAGCGCGTGCCGCCGCACAAGCGCGGCAGCGGCGAGGGCTGGGTCACGGCCGAGTACGGCATGCTGCCGCGCGCCACCCACACGCGCAGCGACCGCGAGGCCGCGCGCGGCAAGCAGAGCGGCCGCACGCAGGAGATCCAGCGCCTCATCGGCCGCTCGATGCGCGCCGTGTTCGACCTGGCCGCCCTCGGCGAGCGCACCATCCACCTCGACTGCGACGTGCTCCAGGCCGACGGCGGCACGCGCACCGCCGCCATCACCGGCGCTTTCGTCGCGGCGCAGGACGCCGTCAACAAGCTGCTCGCCGCCGGCACGCTGCCCGCTTCGCCGATCCGCGGCCATGTGGCCGCCATCTCCGTCGGCATCGTCGCCGGCACGCCGCTGCTCGACCTCGAATACACCGAAGACTCCGCCTGCGACACCGACATGAACGTCGTCATGACCGGTGCCGGCCACTTCGTCGAAGTGCAGGGCACCGCCGAAGGCGCCGCCTTCTCGCGCGACGAGATGAACCTCCTGCTCGGCCTGGCCGAGAAGGGCATCGGCGAGCTGATTGCAATGCAGCAGCAGGCGCTGCAGCTTTCGTCGCAGTCATGACCATGAAGCTGGTCCTCGCGTCCAACAACGCCGGCAAGCTGGCCGAGCTCCAGCAGCTGTTGGCGGAACTGGCGGTCACGCTCGTGCCGCAGTCGGCGCTCGGCGTGGGCGAGGCCGAGGAACCGTTCCGCACCTTCGTCGAGAACGCCCTGGCCAAGGCGCGCCATGCCAGCGCCGCCACCGGGCTGCCGGCCATCGCCGACGACGCCGGCCTCTGCGTCGATGCCTTCGGCGGGCTGCCGGGCGTCGACACCGCCTTCTATGCCACCCAGTTCGGCCATGCCAAGGGCGAGGCCAACAACGTCAAGGCGCTGCTCGAACAGCTCGATGGTGTGGCCAACCGGCGCGCCGCGCTCGTCAGCACGCTCGTCGCGCTGCGCGGGCACGACGATCCCGAGCCGCTCATCGCCGTCGGCCGCGTGGTTGGCGAAATCGCCAAGGCACCGATCGGCGACAACGGCTTCGGCTTCGATCCCGTCATGTACCTGCCGAGCTTCGGCAAGACTTTTGCGCAGCTGCCGCCCGAAGCGAAGAACGCCAACAGCCACCGCGGTCAGGCGGCCAAGGCCATGCTGGCGCTGATGCGCGAGCGCTGGTTCTGACCGAGCATCCGATGCCTTCGTCTTCTTCCACCGTGGTTCCGATCCAGCCCGCGCCGCAGGCCGGCGCGCCACAGGCCAACGACGTGCTGCACTGGATGCGGCCCGGCCCGCTGCAGCTCGCGGCGCTGCCGCCGCTGTCGCTCTACATCCACCTGCCCTGGTGCCTGCGCAAGTGCCCGTACTGCGACTTCAACTCGCACGAGTGGCGCGCCGCGAGCGCCGCCGAGGTCGACGGCATTCCCGAAGCCGCGTACATCGACGCGCTCGTTGCCGACCTCGACGCCGCGCTGCCGCTCATCTGGGGCCGCACCGTCCACACCATCTTCATCGGCGGCGGAACCCCGAGCCTCTTCTCGCCGCAGGCCATCGACCGCATGCTCGGCGACGTGCGCGCCCGCCTCAAGCTCGCGCCCGACTGCGAGATCACGCTCGAGGCCAACCCCGGCACCTTCGAGCGCAACCGCTTCCGCGCTTACCGCGCCGCCGGCGTCACGCGCCTGTCGGTGGGCGTGCAGAGCTTCAACGACGAACACCTGAAGGCGCTCGGCCGCGTGCACGACCGCGCCCAGGCCATTGCCGCCGCCGAAGAGGCCGCGAGCGCATTCGACACCTTCAACCTCGACCTGATGTACGCGTTGCCGGGCCAGACCCTCGAGGGGCTCGACACCGACCTGTCGCAGGCGCTGGCGCTCGCGCCGCCGCACCTGTCGGTGTACCACCTCACCATCGAGCCCAACACCTGGTTCGCCAAGTTTCCGCCGACGCTGCCCGAGGACGACATGGCCTACGCCATGCTCGACCGCATCACCGAGCGCACAGCCGCTGTGGGCATGCAGCGCTACGAGGTGTCGGCCTATGCAAAGAGCGGCCATGTGTGCGCGCACAACCTCAACTATTGGCAGTTCGGCGACTACCTCGGCATCGGCGCTGGCGCGCACAGCAAGCTCAGCTTCGCGCACCGCATCGTGCGCCAGGTGCGCTTTCGCGAGCCGCGCCTCTACATGGAGAACGCCCGCGCCGGCGCGGCCGTGTCGCAGAGCGACGAGGTCGGCCTGGCCGACCTGCCGTTCGAATTCATGCTCAATGCGCTGCGGCTGAAAGAGGGCTTCACGCTGCCGCAGTTCAGCGAGCGCACCGGGCTTGCGATGACCAGCATCCAGAAAGGCCTGGAAGAGGCCGAGCGCAAGGGCCTGGTCGCGCGCGACCTGCACCGCGTGTGGCCCACCGAGCGCGGGCTGGATTTTTTGAGCGACCTGCAGTCGCTGTTCCTGCCTGAGGACTGAATGACTTCGGCCGGCGGCGTAAAATCGCGGGCTCCGGAGAGTTGGGTGAGTGGTTTAAACCAGCAGTCTTGAAAACTGCCGACGTGAAAGCGTCCGTGAGTTCGAATCTCACACTCTCCGCCAGCCACCCATCTGGCTCATCGCCCCCGCAAACCCCTCAGCACTTCAGGTCGAAATATCGCTTGCGCGCCTGGTACAGGGCCACGTCGGCCTTGGCCTTCGACGCGCCGGTATCGTGCCGCGTCGCCGCTTCCATTTCGGGTAACCGAGCGTCCAGTTGCCGGCACTCGCCTTGGTCTCGCGCGGACAGCTTGAGTCTCTGGCGCATCACGTCCATCTGCTCGCGTGACTTTCCTGTTAGCGGGCGCAGCGCGTCGTCGAAGGCGTGATTGAATTCCGTGCGCTGCACGTCGCGACCCTTCCGCGACTTGCCTGACATCTGGTCGACGCCTTGATTGGGCGTGGCGTCGATCACCTTTGCGCCGACGCAGGGGGAGTCGGAATAGGCGACTTTGCCTGCCGTCTCGCATCGGTAGACAGGCGGCGCCGCTGGTGCGGAGACGGCGGCCAGCAGCAGGGGAAGTGTGAGCAGGAGGCGCATGCGTGCGGGATTTGCGTTTGCTCGATTTTCACCCCCCGGGGGTCTGCGAAACCTTGGTTCAGTCGCGCGTCAAGAGCAGCAGACACCCGCCGACACGATCCGTATCGTTACTGAATCTTCAATTCCGCCGTCTCCCCGTCACTGCGCTGAGGCGCTTCCGGGCTCCGCCCGGTTTCGCGCGTTCGCGTAGCGCCCGGCCTGCCTCCCTGTAGAGCGCGCCGGACCGCCGCATTTGCCTGCCAATTGAGGCCCTTCGTCGTCAATTGCGCCTTCTCCGACGCAGACGTAGGACCTTCGCCCGAACGTCGTCGTTGTGCAAATGTGAAGTTTTCACAGCTTGTTTCCTCCCGAAGCAGCCGCCATCAGGGTTTCGCCTTACCTTGAGATCGCGCCGCAGCAGCGGGCGTGGTCGGTTGCTCAGGCGGCCGGATCCACTCTTCTTTCACTGAAATATCGCGCTGTTCGCTCGGCGCTGTTTCGTCTTGCACGAGAGGTGACCATGTTTGTCTCAAAGAAAACCAAGTCCAAACCGAAGCAGGTTCCCTTCCGCGGCCGGCGCCGGCAGGGGGGCGCCTTCGTTCCGAAGCTCGCGGCCTATGCGCTGCTGGCCTTCGTGCTGTGGCTGATGATCTCGACGCTGGTGCAGCCGTTGTTGTCGTCGAAGGCCACGCGGGCCGTGCTGCAGGCGCCGGTGACGCTGATCACTTCGCCGATCAACGGGGTGGTGGCGCAGATGTCGGTGCATGCGCGCGACACGGTGGAACCCGGTGCGTTGGTCGCGACGGTGCGCAACCCGACGGTGAGCCAGGAAATCCTCACGCAGTTGCGCTCGCAGCACCTGGCGCTGCAAAGCCAGCTGGCGCAGCTTGCCAACCAGTACAAGGCCGACAACCAGGAAATGCGCTCGGTCGGGCGCGAGGCCAGCGTGCACCGCGAGGCGTCGCTGGCGCAGGCCTGGGAGTCGTGGCAGATCGCGCGACGCAAGCGCGACGTGGCGCACAGCGTGGTCGAAGAGCAGGAGAACAAGGTCCGCACGAACCAGGCGCTGCTCGAGCAGGGCGCAATCAGCGAGCAGGTGATGAACGCCTCGCTGGCCCAGCTCAACACGGCGCGCGCCAATGCGGCGGTGGCCGAGCAGGCCTTCACCGGCCAGGTCCAGACGGTGGCGAGCGCGGGGCAGGGCGCCTTCGTGGGCGATGGCGGCAGCAATCTGTTCCAGACGCTGGCGAGCCGCCGCGAGGCGCTGCGCAACAGCGTGGGCCGTGCGCAGCAGGACGGTGCGGCGATCTTCCAGCAGCTCAAGCAGGTCCGCCAGCTCGAGGAAGAGGAGCGCAGCCGGGTCGAGAAGCTCTCTTCGTACGAGATCAAGGCGACGCAGGCAGGGCAGGTCCACACGGTGCTCGCGCCCGTGGGCGCCTACGTCACGGCCGGCGCGTCGCTGGTGCGCGTGACCGACTGCAGCCGGCTCGGCGTGGTGGCGGTGTTCCCGGCGCGCGTGGCCAAGCGGCTGGGCATCGGCTCGCTGCTCGAGGTGAAGTTCGAGGACAGCGCCCGGGTGGTGCCCGCGCGCGTGGAACAACTGCTGCCCGAGGCCTCGGAGGCGCTGCAGAGCACCTACAGCGTGCCTTTCCCGTATGCGGAGCAGGGCTCGATCTACGCCGTGGCGCGCATCGAGGGCCAAGCGCAGCCGGTTGCAGCGGCAGATGGCGGCGCGAACCTCTGTGCGCCTGGCAAGGTGGTTTCGGCCACGCTGAAGTCCTGAGCAGGGAGCATGGCATGAAGCCGATCGCTTCCATTCCATGTGCACTGGCACGCGCTGCGGTCGCGTCGATGGCGCTGGCCGGCGCGGCCTCGGCGGCGCAAGCGCCGCCGGGCGCCACGCAGCAGCAACAGCAGCTGGCCCGGCAAAGCTGCGAGGGCCTGCGCCGCGCGGTCGCCGAAGACCAGAAGGGCGCGCCCTCGGGGCCGTTGTTCCTCACGAGCTACCGTATTGCCGAGGCCGGCAAGGGGCCGCCGCTTGAGCCCGCGCTTGGTGGCGTGGCCTTCACCTACGACAACGCGCTCGCGGGCATCGCGCTGCTGGCCTGCGGCGATGCCGCTTCGGCGCGGCGCATCGGCGATGCGGTGGTGCGCGCGATGGAGCGTGATCCCGCCATGCCCGACGGCCGCGTGCGCAACGCCTACCGCGCCGGCCCGATGACCGAGGACAAGGCGGCGCTGCCGGGCCGCTGGGACGCGGGCAAGAACCAGTGGATCGCCGATGCCTACCAGGTCAGCACGGCCACGGGCAACGTGGCCTGGGCCGCGCTGCTGCTGCTGAACCTGCACGAGGCCGAGCGTTCCTCGCCCACCTACCTGGCCCATGCGCGCAAGCTGCTCGGCTGGATCGAGCAGCGCACGCGCGCGAAGAACGCGCCCGACGGCTACAACGGCGGCTGGTACGGCTGGGACCACGCCCAGCGGCCGCAAACCTGGAAGTCGACCGAGCACAACATCGACATCGCGATGGCCGCCGCATGGGCCGCGCGCGCGACCGGCGCGCAGGCGGACGCCGAGCGCCAGCAGGCGCGTACCGCGCTCGATTTCGTGCGCCGCATGTGGAGCGCATCGGAGCAGCGCTTCTACATCGGCACCAAGGAAGACGGCGCGACGATCTCGACCGAGGGCTCGGGGCTCGATGCGCAGCTCTGGCCGCTGCTTGCCGCGCCCGAGGGCTCGTGCGACTGGTCGCGCGGGCTGCAATGGCTCGACAGGCACCATCGCCATGGCGAGGGCTACGGCTTCAAGCGCGAGCCCGACGGCATCTGGACCGAGGGCAGCGCGCAAGCTGCCGCCACGCTGGTGGCGCGCAAGGGGTCCGCGCCCGAGTCGCTGTGGCGGTTGCTTGCATCGCAGCGCGCCGGTAACGGCCTTTACTACGCCACGCCGGGCGAGCGCATCTCGACCGGGCTGGCGATCGGCCCGGACTCGACCGGCCCCGACTTCTTCTATTACCGCTGGCCGCACCTGGGCGCGACCGCATGGGTCGCACTGGCCGCCACGGGTTTCAACCCCTTCACCGGCAAGACCGCCGCCGCAGCAGGAGCCAATCCATCATGTCCAGCCTGATCGCACAACCGGAGTTCCAGCTCAACGCACTCGTCGCGGGGCTGGCGCTGCTGCTGATGACCTGGGCGCGCATCGATCGCATTTCCCACCGCGCCGTGTTCGGCGGACTGACCGCGCTCCTGCTCGCGCGCTATGCGGTCTGGCGCGTGGTCGCGACCATGCCGCCGTCGGACCTTGGCTTCGAAACGCTGTTCGCATGGGTGTTCCTGTTCTTCGAGATGACCGCCGTGGCCTACACGCTGATGTCGATCCACATGCTGCTGCGCACGCGCGACAACCGCCCGCTGGCCGACCGCGGCGAGGCGATGCTGCGGGACCGCGGCGACCGGGTGCCGGCGGTGGACGTGTTCATCTGCACCTACAACGAGGAATTGGCGGTGCTCGAGAAGACCATCATCGCGGCGCAGGCGATCGACTATCCGCGGCTCGCGGTATGGGTGCTCGACGACACCCGGCGCGACTGGCTGCGCGACTACTGCGCGCGGCGCGGCGTGAACTACGCGCGCCGGCCCGACAACAGCCATGCCAAGGCCGGCAATATGAACAACGGCCTGAAGCTGTCGGCCGAGGTGACCAACGCGCCGTACATCCTGGTGCTCGACGCCGACTTCGCACCGCAGCGCAATATCGTCTACCGCATGCTGGGCCTGTTCTCGGACCGCCGGGTGGGGCTGGTGCAGACGCCGCAGTTCTATTACAACGCCGATCCGATCCAGCACAACCTGCGCGCGACCGACAGCTGGGTCGACGAGCAGCGCGTGTTCTTCGACGTGCTGCAACCCGCCAAGGACGCGGTCGATTCGGCCTTTTGCGTGGGCACCTCGTTCATCGTGCGGCGCGACCTGATCACCGCGGCGGGCGGCTTTCCGGTGGGTAGCGTCTGCGAGGACATCCACACCACCTACCTGCTGCTGCGCCACGGTCACATCACGCGCTGGCTCGGCGAGCGCCTGTCGAACGGTTTGTCGGCCGAGAGCATCATCGACTACATCAACCAGCGCAGCCGCTGGTGCCTCGGCACGGTGCAACTGGCACTGTTGCCTGAAGGGCCGCTGCGCGGGCGCGGCTACAGCCTTTCGGCGCGGCTGCACTTCCTGCACGGGCTGATGCACTGGCTGGGCAAGCCGTTCATGGCCATGGTCATGCTCGCGCCGGCGCTCTACTGGTATGCGGGCGTCTCGGTGTTCCATGCCACGCCGCAGGCCTTTGCCGTCTACGGCCTGCCGCCGCTCATGATGTTCTGGGCCTACAGCTACTGGATCAGCGAGCGGCGCTGCCTGCCGGTGTTCAGCGAGGTGAGCCAGCTGGTTGCAGCCATGGCGGTCACGAGCACGCTCGCGAGCGCGATGCTGCGCCCGTTCGGGCGGCCCTTCAAGGTCACGGCCAAGGGGCTCGACCGCACCAAGACGGTGGTGCACTGGAAGCTGGTCGCCATCTTCGGCGGGCTGCTGGTGGCGCTGCAGCTGGGCGCCGCATCGGTCGCGCTGGGCGGCGAGGCGCTCACGCCGGGCGACGAGCTCAACCTGGTGTGGACGGGCATTGCGCTGGTGCTCTGCCTGGCCGCGCTGATGGCTTGCGTCGACCTGCCGCGTGGCGATGGGGAGGAGCGGTTTCCCTGGCGTGCGCGCACCCGTGTGCGCACCGCCGACGGGGAGGGCGAGGCGCGCTTCGTGAACATCGCGCCCGACGGCGCACTGCTCGAAGCCCGCGCACCGCTCAAGCGGCTGCGCGTGGGGCAGCCGCTCGAGGTGCATGTCGAGTCGGTCGGATGGCTGAAGGCGCACCTCGCGGGCCGCAGTGCCGCCGGCGCAGAGCTGCAGTTCGCCGCCACCGAGGCCCAGCGCGAGCAGCTGGTGGGCCATGTCTTCAACGTGCCGCCGAGCCACGTCGCGGTGCAGGTGCGGCCATGGCGCGCGGCGTCGGCGCTGCTCGCGAGCGCGGGTTTCGGTGCGCCGCGCGCCGGTTTCGTGCGGCTCGCACTGCGGCTGTGCCTGCTCGTGCTCGCGACCGGCATCGTGCTTGTGGTGAGCGGCTGCAACATGACGCCGCCGCTCAAGGAGCCCGATCTGGCGATGCCGGCGCAATGGCCGGCCGGCACCACGGTGCCGAATGCCGAACCAGTGGATTGGCGCAGCTTCGTCGAGGACGACGAACTGCGCCGGCTGATCGCCACCGCGCTGTCGCAGAACCGCGACCTGCGCGTCTATGCCGCCAAGGCGCGCGAGGCCCGCGCCGTGTATGCCGGCACGCGCGCCTCGCTGTTCCCGGCGATCGGACTGTCGAGCCACGCGCAGCGCGCCAAGACCACGCCGCAGGGCTCGCTGAGCCCGCTCGGCAACGTGCCGTCGGACGGCCGCGTGTCGAACAGCTTCGACATCCAGGCCGGCATCACGTCGTATGAGCTCGACTTCTTCGGCCGCCAGGCAAGCACTGCGCAGCAGGGCGGCGCGCTCGCCGAGGCCGGCGACCTGGACCATGCGGCCGCGCGCATGAACCTGGTGGGGGAGGTGTCGAACGCCTACCTCACGCTGCGCGCCGACCGCGCGCTGCTGGCGCTGGCCGATGCCACCGCGGCCAGTGTCGCCGCCAACGCCGACATGATCGGCCGCGCCAAGGCTGTGGGCGGCGCGGCGCAGCTCGACGTGTACCGGTCGCAGTCGCTGCTGCAGAACGCCCGCGTGCAGCAGGAGGAATACCGCATGCGCGTGGCGCAGGACCTGCAATGGCTCAACGTGCTGGTTGGCCAGCCGGTGCCGCCCGACACCGGCAGCGGCAAGCGCTGGCCCGAGTCGTCCACGGCCGCGGTCGCAGCCGGCCTGCCCGCCAGCCTGCTGCAGCGCCGCCCCGACCTGCTGGCGGCCTATGCGCGCGTCGAGGCGGCCAATTCGGGCGTGGGCGCGGCCAAGGCCGCGATGCTGCCGACGATCTCGTTGACTGCGCTGGCGGGCGCCGTGAGCGGCGACCTGTCGTCGCTGTTGAGCAGCGGCAACAGGAGCTGGGCCGGTGTGCTGGGCGTGTCGCTGCCGATCTTCGACTGGGGGCGCCGCTCGGCCAACATCACGGCCAACGAGGAGCGCCTCGCGGCTGCGATGGCTTCCTACGAATCGGCGGCGCAGGTCGCATTGCGCGAGACCGCCAACGCGCTGATCGCCGACGACCACCTGCGTCCGCAGCTGGAGGCGCAGCAGTCGCGCGTGGCGGTACTGGAAAAGGTGGCCGGGATTGCGCATACGCGCTTCCGCGGCGGGCTCGAAGACTATTTCGCGAGCCAGGATGCCCAGCGCGAGCTCCATGCCGAGCAGCAGCGGCTGATCGAGCTGCAGCTCAAGCAGGCGGTCAACAAGGTCAACCTCTACAAGGCGCTGGGCGGAGGATGGGGCAATGCGCAGCAGCAGCAGCGCACCACCCCGACGGCGGCCGTCAGCCCGCCACGTTGACGGCGTCCTTGAGGGCCTTGCCTGCGGTGAACTTCGGACTCTTGCTGGCCTTGATGGTGATCTGCTCGCCGGTGGACGGGTTGCGGCCGGTGCGTTCGGCGCGGCTCGCGACCGCGAAGGTGCCGAAGCCGATGAGCTGCACGGTCTCGCCGCGCGCCAGGGCACGCGACAGGTTCTCGAGGGCGGATTCGAAAGCGCGGCCGGCGTCGGCCTTGCTGAGGTTGGTGTCTTCGGCGATGGCGGCGATCAATTCGGTCTTGTTCAAGGCAGGTTCCTTTCAGGGGGATGGATGATGGTATCCGGCGCCGTGACCCCAGGCCGCGCCTGCAGGTGGAGAGATCCCCGTTGGGGATCGAGGCGCCCGAAGCGCTCCATCTTAGTTTTCACTGCAGCCACCTTGCCGGTCCGCACATGAAACATTTCAAGAAGAAATGTGATGGATTTGCTTGCACTGCCGCTGTTTTCGTGGATAGGCGGCGATCTTCAGCCTTCGGCGAGCATGCCGCGCGCCTCGATGAACGCGACGACTTCCGCCACGCCGGTGTGGGTCTTGAGGTTCGTCATGACGTAGGGCCGCTCGCGGCGCATGCGGCGCGTGTCCTGTTCCATCACGTCGAGATTCGCGCCGACGTACGGCGCGAGGTCGGTCTTGTTGATGACGAACAGGTCGCTCTTGGTGATGCCGGGGCCACCCTTGCGCGGGATCTTCTCGCCAGCCGCCACGTCGATCACGTAGATCGTCAGATCCGACAGCTCAGGGCTGAAGGTGGCCGCGAGGTTGTCGCCGCCCGATTCGACGAACACCACGTCGGCGTCGGGAAAGTCCTCGAGCATGCGGTCGATGGCTTCGAGGTTGATCGAGGCGTCTTCGCGGATCGCGGTGTGCGGGCAGCCACCGGTCTCCACACCCATGATGCGTTCGGCGGGCAGCGCGCCGGCCACCGTCAGCAGGCGCTGGTCTTCCTTGGTGTAGATGTCGTTGGTGATGGCGACGAGGTCGTACTTGTCGCGCATCGCCTTGCAGAGCATCTCGAGCAGCGTGGTCTTGCCCGAGCCGACGGGGCCGCCGATGCCCACGCGCAGCGGCGGGAGCTTCTTGGTGCGGCGGGGAATGTGGTGCAGGGCGGAGGTCATGGTGGTGGTTCGAGGTTCTAGCTTCTGAAGAGCCGGGAGTATTGGGTTTCGTGCCGCGCCGACAGCACGGCGAGCAGCGGTGCGAAGGCCTGGCGTTCTTCGTCGCCGAGCGCCATGGCGCGGGTCACTGCGTCGGGAATCTCGCGCGCCAGCCGCCCCAGGATGCGCTGCCCGGCGCTCTGGCCGAGCGGCACCGCCTTGACGGCCGCGCCCACCATGTTCTCGGCCCAGCCAAAGGCGAAGGCCAGGCAGCCGTCGTGCACCGAGGCGGTGGTGCGGCTCGCCGCAAAGGCGAAGGCCACCGGATAGCTCGCGGGCAGGCCGGCGAACACGCGGGCGGTGTCGGCATGGTGCAGCTTGAGCCACTCGACGAAGGAGCGCCCCATCTGCTCGGTCTGCAGGAAGAATTCGGCCGTCTCGCGCGAGGCCATGACCCATGCATTGAGCTCGCGCACGCGCGCCGCGTCGTCCGCGCGCCACGCCGCGATGGCTTGCGCGACCAGCGCGAGGTCGCCGCGCGCGAAGCTCAGGTGCAACTGGTCGGCGAGCCATTCGGCGGCCCTGGCTTCCGAATCGATGCCGGCCCATTCGACCGCCGCCTCCACGCCTTCCGAATAGGAGAAGCCGCCCACCGGCAGCGCGGGCGACGCGAGCCAGATGAGCTGCAGGAGGCTGTGGGCGCCGGCCGGATCGGACATGTCAGTGGGCGTGGTCGTCGTCCAGCAGTTCCGGTGCGAGCACGAGCGGCTTGGGGCCGCCGCTGCCGTGGGCATGCGGGTGGCCATGGTCGTGCGAATGTTCATGCGAATGCGCATGCGCCCCATAGGCGCCGCCCTCGGGCTCGAAGGCTTCTTCCACCGCGACCACGATCAGATGCATCGAACGCAGCATGTCGGCCAGCACATGGTCGGGCTCGATCTTGAGGTGGTCGGGCCTGAGCTCGATCGGCACATGCCGGTTGCCGAGATGGTAGGCCGCACGCGTCAGGTCGAACGGCGTGCCGTGTGCCGTGCAGTGCGTGATGCGCAGCACCGGCTGCGGCGCCGCGATGACGCGGACCAGCGAGCCGTCCTCGGCCACGAGCACGTCGCCGCCGCGCACCGCGGTGCCGCGCGGCAGGAACACGCCGATGCGGCGCCCCTGCGAATCGGTGGCGTCGAAGCGGCTCTTCTGGCGGATGTCCCAGTCGAGTTCGATGGTGGGGGCTCGCTTGGTCAGAACGGGCGCGAGGCCGCGGCCCTGGGGCATGAGTTTGTTGGCGGTGAGCATGGGGCTTGCGTTCAGCGGGAGGGTGTCGACAATACAACGTTCGTTATGACTTCAGTTGCGAGGCGCAAAGCATGTCTGCCATCAAAGTGACCCAGATCGGCGATTCGATCGGCGTCATCCTGCCGAAGGAACTGCTGGCCAGCATGAATGTGGGCAAGGGCGACACGCTTTACGTGACGCGCGCCTCCAATGGCGGCATCAACATCACGCCATACGACGAAGCCTTCGAACAACAGATGGAGGCTGCGCGGCGCTTGATGAAGAAGCGCCGCAATGCCCTGCGCGAGCTTGCCAAATGACGACGGCCAAGCGCCTGGCACTGGTCCTGCCCTGAGTTTCCAGCGCCGCCACGATCTCAAATCGCCCGCGTCATGAAGTGGCTGTAAGGATCGACCCGGTAGTTCCCAAACGGACCGCAGTCCTCGAAGCCGTGCTTCGCGTAGAGCGCGCGTGCCGGCTCGAAGAAGGGCTGGGTGCCGGTCTCGAGGCTGAGCCGCGCATGGCCTTGCGCGCGCGCGTCGGCCATCACGTGCGCGAGCATGCGGGCGGCGATGCCCTGGCCGCGCAGCGGGGCCGCGGTGCGCATCGACTTGAGTTCGGCATGGTGCGCGTCAAGTCGCCTGAGTGCGGCGGTGCCGACCAGCGTGTCCTCGCCATCGGGCTGCACGGCCCACGCGGACCAGAACCGGATCTCGGGCCGGCGCAGGCCCGAGAGGTCGAGCGCATGGACGCTCTCGGGCGGCGAGACGCGCCGCATGTCGACCAGGTGCTCTTCGAGGAAGGCTGCGATGCGCGGGTCCTGCAGTGGATCAAGCCGGATGCGAAGTTCCATCGGGGGCCTCAGAAAAGAAAGTAGCGCTGCGCCATCGGCAGCAGCTTCGCGGGCTCGCAGGTCAGCAGATGCCCGTCGGCACGCACCGCGTAGGTCTGCGCGTCGATCTCCATCTTCGGCGTGTAGCCGTTGTGGACCATGTCCTTCTTGCGCACGTTGCGGATGTTCTTCACTGCGGCGAGCGGCTTGGCCAGACCGAAGCGCTCCTTGATGCCCCCGGCGAGCCCCGCCTGCGAGACGAAGGTCAGCGAGCTCCTGGCGAGCGAGCCGCCGTAGCTGCCGAACATCGGCCGGTAGTGCACCGGTTGCGGCGTGGGGATCGAGGCATTGGGGTCGCCCATCGCGGCCATGGCGATGCTGCCGCCCTTGACGATGGTGAAGGGCTTCACGCCGAAGAAGGCCGGCTTCCAGATCACGAGGTCGGCCCACTTGCCGACCTCGATCGAGCCCACCTCGTGCGCGATGCCGTGCGCGATGGCGGGATTGATCGTGTACTTGGCCACGTAGCGCCTGGCGCGGAAGTTGTCGTTGCGCTCGCTGTCCTCGGACAGGGTGCCGCGCTGCAACTTCATCTTGTGCGCGGTCTGCCAGCAGCGCAGCACCACCTCGCCGACGCGGCCCATGGCCTGGCTGTCGGAGCTGAACATGCTGATCGCGCCGAGGTCGTGCAGCACGTCCTCGGCGGCGATGGTCTCCTTGCGGATGCGCGACTCGGCGAAGGCCAGGTCTTCGGCGATGCCGGCGTCGAGGTGGTGGCACACCATGAGCATGTCGACGTGCTCGTCGAGCGTGTTCACGGTGTAGGGCATGGTCGGGTTGGTGGACGAGGGCAGGAAGTTGTCTTCGCCCACCACGCGCAGGATGTCGGGCGCATGGCCGCCGCCCGCGCCCTCGGTGTGGAAGGCGCAGATGGCGCGCCCGCCGACGGCCGCGATGGTGTTCTCGACGAAGCCCGACTCGTTGAGCGTGTCGCTGTGGATCGCCACCTGCGTGTCGGTGGCGTCGGCCACGTCGAGGCAGTTGCTGATGGCCGAGGGCGTGGTGCCCCAGTCTTCGTGCAGCTTCAATCCGATGACGCCGGCCTCGATCTGCTCGTGCAGCGCATCCGGCAGGCTGGCGTTGCCCTTGCCGAGGAAGCCCAGGTTCATCGGAAAGGCGTCGGCCGCCTGCAGCATGCGCTCGATGTGCCAGGGGCCCGGCGTGGCGGTGGTCGCGAAGGTGCCGGTGGCGGGGCCGGTGCCGCCGCCCAGCATGGTCGTGATGCCCGAGGCCAGCGCCTCTTCGATCTGCTGCGGGCAGATGAAGTGGATGTGGCTGTCGATGCCGCCCGCGGTGACGATGTGGCCCTCGCAGCTGATGATCTCGGTGCCCGGGCCGATGACGATGTCCACGCCCGGCTGCACGTCGGGATTGCCGGCCTTGCCGATGGCGGCGATGCGGCCGTCCTTCAGGCCGATGTCGGCCTTGACGATGCCCCAGTGGTCGAGGATCAGCGCATTGGTCAGCACCGTGTCGACCGCGCCCTGCAGGCGGGTGCGCTGCGACTGCGCCATGCCGTCGCGGATGGTCTTGCCGCCGCCGAACTTCACTTCCTCGCCGTAGCCGCCGGCGCGCAGCGTGTAGTCGGCCTCCACCTCGATCAGCAGCTCGGTGTCGGCCAGCCGGACCCGGTCGCCCACCGTCGGGCCGAAGATTTCGGCGTAGGCACGCCTGCCAATCGTTGCCATGGTTTAGAGCTTTCCTTGAACGAGGCCGCGAAAGCCGTAGACGATGCGGTCGCCAGAAAAATCGACCAGCTCGACCGTGCGCTGCTGGCCCGGCTCGAAGCGCACCGCGGCGCCCGAGGCGATGTTGAGCCGCATGCCGCGCGCGGCGTCGCGGTCGAAGCCGAGCGCGCCGTTGGTCTCGGCGAAGTGGTAGTGCGAGCCGACCTGGATCGGCCGGTCGGCGGTGTTCTGCACCACCAGCGTGAGGGTGCGGCGGCCCGGGTTGAGCGCGTGCTCGCCGTCGTCGGTGAGGAGTTCGCCGGGGATCATGGCGACTTCAGAGGGCTTGCGACAGCAGCGTGACGCCCAGGCCGGCCACGGCGGCGCCTGCCACGCGCGGCAGCCAGGCGTTGGCGTGTCGCAGCGCCCATCCGGCGGCGATGCCCGCAACGTGCAGCAGCAGGGTGGCGGCCACCATGCCGGCCAGCGCCAGCGCCGCGCCGTGGTCGCTCGCGAGTTCATGGCCGTGCGCTACGCCGTGGAAGACGGCGAACACGCCGACCAGGGCCACCGCCGCGCCCGCCGCCAGGTGCATGCGCGTGGCGACCAGCAGCCCGAGCACGAGCAGCGAGGCCGCGATCATCGGCTCGACCGCCGGCAACTGCAGGCCCGCGAGCCCGGCCAGCGCGCCTGCGAGCAGCATGCCCGCGAAGGCGAGCGGGGCCCACAGCAGGTCGGGCCAGGCGCGGCGAGCGGCCAGTGCGCTCCAGAGGCCGACCGCGACCATCGCGGCCAGGTGGTCGGCACCGGTGAGCGGGTGCATGAAGCCGGTGGCGAAGCCGTGGTGCATGCCACCGTCCGCGCCCGTGTGGGCGCTGGCCGCGAGCGGCAGCAAGAAGGAAAAGAGGGCGAGTGTCTTGGAGGCGATGCGCATGGCGGGTTCTTTCGGGGGGACGGCTCAGACGATGGGCTGGTGGACGGTCACGAGCTTGGTGCCGTCGGGAAAAGTAGCTTCCACCTGGATGTCCGGGATCATCTCGGCGATGCCGTCCATCACGTCGGCGCGCGTGAGCACCGCGCGGCCCTCGCTCATGAGGGCGGCCACGCTCTTGCCGTCGCGGGCGCCTTCCATCACGGCGGCGGAGATCAGCGCGACCGCTTCGGGGTAGTTGAGCTTGAGGCCGCGCGCCTTGCGGCGTTCGGCCAGCAGTGCCGCGGTGAAGATCAGCAGCTTGTCTTTTTCGCGCGGGGTCAGTTCCATGGGGTCGGCATTGGTGGCAGGGTTCGGCCATTATGGGCAGGCAGTCCCGTTGCAACAGTCGTGCCGCCGTTCGCCAAAAGGCGTACGCATGGCACGAAAGATGCACCGAAACGGTGTGAACCCCGCCCCGCCTTCCCCTGCCACCTCCGACGAGGCGCCGCAACGCATCGTCAAGGTGCGGCGCGACTACAACAGCTGGGTAGCGAGCGAGACGCTCGAGGACTACGCGCTGCGCTACACCCCGCAGCGCTTTCGCAAGTGGTCCGAATGGCGCGTGGCCAACACCGCGTTCGGTGCCGCCTCGTTCCTCATCCTCGAAGCGGTCGGTGCCACGCTGCTCGTGCAGTACGGCTTCGCCAATGCCTTCTGGGCCATCGTGGCGACGGGGCTCATCATCTTCCTCGCGGGCGTGCCGATCAGCGTGTATGCGGCGCGCTACGGCGTCGACATGGACCTGCTCACGCGCGGCGCGGGCTTCGGCTACATCGGGTCCACGCTCACGTCGCTGATATACGCCTCGTTCACCTTCATCTTCTTCGCGCTCGAGGCCGCGGTGATGGCCTATGCGCTCGAGCTCGCGCTCGGCGTGCCGCCGGTCTGGGGCTACCTGGTGTGCGCGCTGGTGGTTATTCCTCTGGTCACGCACGGCGTGTCGGCGATCAGCCGGCTGCAGCTGTGGACGCAGCCGCTGTGGCTGGTGATGCTGGTGGTGCCCTTCGTCTTCGTGCTCGTGCGCGATCCTGGTGCGTTCGCTGGCATCGTGCACTACAACGGCGCAAAACTGGGCGCGACGGGCTTCGATCTGCACCTGTTTGGCGCGGCGCTCACGGTCGGCATCGCGCTCATCACCCAGATGGGCGAGCAGGCCGACTACCTGCGCTTCATGCCCGTGCGCACGCCCGCGACGGCGCGGCGCTGGTGGGCCGGGGTGCTGGCCGGCGGGCCGGGATGGGTCGTGCTCGGTGTGTTCAAGATGCTCGGCGGCGCACTTCTCGCCTACCTCGCGATCTCGCACATGGTGCCGGTCGAGCGCGCGGTCGATCCGAACCAGATGTACCTGGCTGCCTACGAGTACGTGTTTCCGAACTACGGCTGGGCCGTGGCCGCGACGGCGCTGTTCGTGGTGATCTCGCAGCTCAAGATCAACGTGACCAATGCCTATGCGGGCTCGCTGGCCTGGAGCAACTTCTTCTCGCGCGTGGCGCACAGCCATCCGGGGCGCGTGGTGTGGGTGGTGTTCAATGCGCTGATCGCCTTCATGCTGATGGAGATGAACGTCTTCGAGGCGCTCGGCGACGTGCTCGGGCTGTTCGCCAACATCGCGATCGCCTGGATGATGGCGGTGGTGGCGGACCTGGTCATCAACAAGCCGCTGGGCCTGTCGCCGCCGGGCATCGAGTTCAAGCGCGCGCACCTGTGGGACATCAACCCGGTGGGCGTCGGCGCGATGGCGCTCGCCTCGCTGCTGTCGATCACCGCGCACCTCGGCGTGTTCGGGCCGCTGGCGCAGGCCTTCTCGGCGCTGATCGCGCTCGGCACGGCGCTCGTGGTGTCGCCGCTGCTGGCCTGGGCCACGGGCGGCAAGTACTACATCGCGCGCGGCACCGAGGGCGCGGGTGCGATCGCGTTCGCGCCGGCCACGGGCCCGCGTGCCGTGCGATGGGCGCGCATCGTGCAGGACGCGGGCGGCGACGGCGCGTACCAGCGCCTTCGGGTCCAGCAGTGCGTGATCTGCGAGCGCGAGTACGAAGGGCCCGACATGGCCCACTGCCCGGCCTACCAGGGCGCCATCTGCTCGCTGTGCTGCACGCTCGACGCGCGCTGCGGCGACCTGTGCAAGCCGCATGCGGCGCTGTCGGCACAGTGGTCGGCGGCACTGCGCTGGCTGCTGCCGCGCAGGAGTTGGCGCTACCTCGACACGGGGCTCGGCCATTTCCTGCTGCTGATGCTGATCGTGGTGCCGGTGCTGGCGGCAGTGTTCGGCGTGCTCTACCAGCAGGAGCTGCGCGCGCTCGATGTCAGCGCACTGCAGAGCGCCTCGCTGCGCTCGGGCTTCCTCAAGGCCTACATGGCGCTGCTGGTGATCGCGGGCGTGGTCGCCTGGTGGCTGGTGCTGGCGCACCAGAGCCGCAAGGTGGCGCAGGAAGAGTCGAACCGCCAGACCCGCCTGCTGATGCGCGAGATCGAGCTGCACCGCGCCACCGACCAGGCGCTGCAGTCGGCCAAGCAGACCGCCGACGAGGCGCGCGAGGTTGCCGAGCAGGCCAAGCTCGCGGCGGAGCAGGCGCGTCGCGCCGCCGACCAGGCCAACCAGGCCAAGAGCCGCTACATCAGCGCGATCAGCCACGAATTGCGCACGCCGCTCAACAGCATCCTGGGGTATGCGCAGCTGATGGGCGAGGACGCGTCGGTGCCGCCGCACCGCCGCCAGGCGGTGGCGGTGATCAAGCGCGGCGGCGAGCACCTGCTGTCGCTCATCGAGGGCACGCTCGCCATTGCCCACATCGAGGCAGGCAAGCTCACGCTCGATGCGCGGCCGATGCGCTTTGCCGACACCGTGCGCGAACTCGCCGACATGTTCGAGCTGCAGGCGGCCGAGAAGGGGCTGGCCTTTTGCTTCGAGGCCACCGGCACGCTGCCCGAGCTGGTGCGTGCCGACGAGAAGCGCGTGGGCCAAATCCTGATCAACCTGCTGGGCAACGCGATCAAGTTCACCGCGGCGGGCCAGGTCACGCTCCGGCTGTCGTATGCGCGCGAGTTCGCCTCGGTGGAGATCGAGGACACCGGACCCGGCATGACCGCCGAGGAGATCGCGCGCATCTTCGAGCCCTTCGCGCGCGGCGGCGCGGCTGCGGCCGCCACGCCCGGCGCGGGGCTGGGCCTCACGATCGCGAAGATGCTCACCGACCTCATGGGCGGCGAGATGAAGGTGCGCAGCACGCCGGGCGAGGGTGCGCTGTTCTGCGTGCGGCTCTTCCTGCCGCGCGTGCACGACGCGGCAGGCGGCCCGGGCCGGCGGGCGCCGGCGCAGCAGCAGCGCATGCGGCGCGGCTACGAGGGGCCACGCAAGCGGCTGCTGGTGGTCGACAACGAGGAAGCCGACCGCGAGCTGCTCGGCCATGTGCTCGCGCCGCTGGGCTTCGAATTGCGCAGCGCCGCGAGCGGGCACGACGCGCTCGACCTCGTCGCGGCCGGCTACCGTCCCGACGCGATGTTCGTCGACCTCGCGATGCCGGGCATCGACGGCTGGGAGACGATCCGCCGCGCGCGCCGGCTGGGCCTGGCCGATGCGGCGGTCGCGATCGTCTCGGCCAATGCCTTCGACAAGGGGCTCGAGAACGATGTCGGCATCGCGCCCGAGGATTTCTTCGTCAAGCCGGTGCGCCACACCGAGCTGCTCGACTGGCTCGAGCGCCGCCTCGGCCTGCGCTGGACCGATGCGGCCGCGGCGCCGCAAGCCGCCGTGGTCGCCGTGCCGTCGATGCGCCCGCCATCGCCCGAGCACCTGCGCGCACTCGGCGAGGCCGTGAACCTGGGCTACTTCCGCGGCATCATGAACCAGCTCGATGCGATCGACACCGAACAGCCCGAATGCCGGGCATGGACCGAAGCGCAGCGCGCGCTCGCCCGGACGTTCCAGTTCGAGCGGATGGATTGCGCACCGGAGGAACGGAGTGAGTGAACTGGCCCGAAGCATTGCCGGCGCCAGCGACCTGGTGCTGATCGTCGACGACGTGCCCGACAACCTCGCGGTGCTGCACGATGCGCTCGACGAGTCGGGCTACACCGTGCTCGTGGCCACGAGCGGCGAGCAGGCGCTGCAGCGTGCCGCGCAGGCCCGGCCCGACATCGTGCTGCTCGATGCGATGATGCCGGGCATCGACGGCTTCGAGGTGGCGCGCCGACTCAAGGCCGACCCAGCCACCGCACACATTCCGATCGTCTTCATGACCGGCCTGACCGAAACCGAGCACCTGGTGGCGGCGCTGGAGGCTGGTGGTGTCGACTACGTGACGAAGCCGATCAAGCCCAAGGAAGTGCTGGCGCGAATGAACGTCCACCTGCAGGGCGCCCGGCGCGCCCGGCAGGCGGCGCGCCAGGCCGGCCAGGCGCGCAATGCGCTCGATGCCTTCGGCTATGCGAGCTTCACCGTGCGCCTGCCCGAAGGCCGGCTGATCTGGCAGACCGCGCTCGCGCGCGACCTGCTGCAGCGCTATTGCCACACCAGCGCCCCCGAAACGCCGCCCGCGGTGCTGGAATGGCTGCGCCGCCATGCGCCCCGGGCCCGGCAGCAGGGCATCGAGCCGCCGGCGCTTGCCATCGACCAGGGCGCGAGCAGCCTCAGCCTGCGGCTGCACCGGCAGACGGGCGAGGACGACGAGGGCGACGAATGGATGATCGTCATGCGCGAACTCTCCGATACCGCGGTGATCGAGGCCATGAGCCTGAGCCTGAAGCTCACCGCACGCGAGGCCGAGGTGCTCTATTGGGTGGTCAAGGGCAAGACCAACAAGGACATCGGCGAGATCCTCGGCAGCAGCCCCGCCACGGCCAAGAAGCACCTCGAGCGGGTGTACGTGAAGCTCGGCGTCGAGACCCGCACCGCCGCCGCCGGCGTGGCGATCAAGCGCATTCGCGAGCTGCAGCCGCAGTTCGAGATCTGAAGGCAGCCGACGCGCGAATCAGCGCGATCAGCGCAGGCAGCGCTGGATGCGCTTCTCGTCCTCGGCGAGCTGCTGGCGCATCAACGAAAGAAAGTCGCGCGCGGTCGCCGAAAGCACTTTCCCCGCCGGCATCACGAGCACGCACGAGAAGAACACGTCGACCGAGAGGCGGCGCACCACGAGGCCGCGCTCGGCATAGTCGAGCGCGGTGACCGGGTTGACCAGCCCGACGCCGAGCCCGCGCAGCGCCATCTCGCAGACACTGGCCGCATAGGGTGTCTGCACGGCGGCCCGCAGCGCCACGCCGCGCTCGGCCAGCGCGGCTTCGAGCCACCGGTGCGACGGATCCTCGGCGTTCAGCGCGAGAAAGGGCACCTGCGCCAGCTGCTCCAGCGCGATGCGCTTGAAGCGCGCGAGCGCATGCCCCTGGGGCATGACCACCACGCCTGGAAAGCGCGCGAAGGTCGAATGCGCGATGCCTTCGAGCGGCAGCTCGTCGGCCATGAGGCCGAAATCGGAAATGCCCTTGGCCACGCGGTCGCGCACGTCTTTCGAACTCAGCACCTGCAGCGACACCTGCGGCCAGGGTCCGTCGCCGCGCTGCGCCTTGAGGCGTTCGAGCGCGCGCGGCATGAAGCCGAGGCCGAACGCGGGATAGCAGCTGAGTTCGAGCTGGTTGGTGCCGAAGTCGCGCAGGCTGCGCATCCGGTGCTCAATGGCGTCCATGCCGATGAAGACACGCTCGACCTCGGTCCAGAGTGCTTGCGCTTCGGGCGTGGCGACGAGGCGCCCGCCGGTGCGCTGGAACAGCCGCATGCCGGCCTGCACCTCGAGCCGCTTGAGCGACTGGCTGACCGCGGGCTGCGTCACGTTCAGCAGCGCCGCGGCCTTGCGCGTGGAACCGGCGCGCATCAGGGCGCGGAAGGTCTCGATCTCGGTGAAGCGCATTGATAAGTTTTCTTATCGCCTGAGTATTTCGGGCTGTGCGATTTTATTTCCAGATGCCTACGATCCGCTCACTTCCACCGTTGCAGACCCGCCGTGAACCCGTCGTCTCCCTCCCTTTCGAACTTTGCCGCTCCGGCGCCTGCGGGCGCACCGGGCCGCGCCGCGCGCCCGACGCGGAACCCGCGCCTGCAAGGGCTCCAGTGCCTGCGCTGCGACACGCTCTATCCGCTCGCGTTGGCGAACGATGGCTGCCCGGCCTGCCGGGCCGAAGGCGTGCACGTGGGTTTGCGCGCCAGCTACCGGGCCGAGGCGGGTGGGGCCCCGGTGCAGATGCCGTATGCGGAGGGCTTCACGCTCGGCGAAGGCGGCACGCCGCTCGTCGACCTGCCCGAACTGGCGCGGCAGTTCGGCGTGGCGCGGCTCGCGCTCAAGGACGAATCGAAAAACCCGACGGGTTCGCACAAGGACCGGATGACCGCGGTGGGCGTGGCGCAGGCGCTGGATTTCGGCGCCCACACGCTGGTGCTGGCCTCGTCGGGCAACGCGGCGATCTCGGCCGCCTACTACGCCTGGGCCGCCGGCCTGGGCTGCGAAGTCGCTGCCTATGAAGGCCTGCCGCCCGCCTACGCGCGCCAGCTCGACGCGCTCGGTGCGCGGCGGCGTGTGTTCTCAGACAATGCCGGCCGGTGGAATTTCGTGCGTGAGCGCTCACAACATGAAGGTTATTTCGCGCTGACCAACTACCGCCTGCCGGCGCTGGGCAGCGCGCCGCTCGCGATCGAAGGCTACAAGCCGATCGCCTCGGAATGCGTTGCCGAGGGCGGCCTGCCCGATCACGTGCTGGTGCCCACCGCGCGCGGCGACCTGGCCTGGGGCCTCTACGCCGGCTTTCGCGAACTGCTGGCGGCGGGGCGCATTGCGCGCCTGCCGCGCCTCTGGATGGTCGAACCTTTTGCGCGCCTCTCGCGCGTGCTCGCCGGCGGCGCACTCCATGGCGCGTACCCGGGACACACTGCGCAGTTCTCCACCGCCGGCGCCACCGTGACCTATCTGCAATGGCAGGCGGCCACAGCGTCGGGTGGCGGCGCGGTGGTGGTGGGCGACGACGCGGCGCGCGCGGCGCGGCGGACGCTCGCCAGGGCCGGCGTGAGCGCCGAACTGTGCGCGGCGGCCGGGCTCGACGCCCTGCGGCAATTGCGCGAGCGCGGCGCCATCGAGGGCGGCTCCCACGTGCTGCTGATGCTGACCGCCAGTGCCGCGCGCGACCCGAGCGTGCCGGACGCTTCCTGATCCATCGACGAGGAGATCGACACCATGTACCAACCGCGACGCCGTGCCTTCCTCGCTGCCGCCTCGGCCTCCCTGATCGCCCCGGCGCAGCGCGCCTGGGCGGCCTTTCCCGAGCGGCCGATCAAGCTGATCGTGCCGTGGGCCGCGGGCGGAAGCACCGATGCCATCGCGCGCGCCATGGCCCAGCGCATGAGCCAGACGCTCGGCGCGCCGGTGCTCGTTGACAACCGCCCGGGCGCCGCGGGTCAGATCGGCACCGAGGCGGCCGCCAAGGCCGCACCCGATGGGTACACGCTTGCGATCGTCGAGCTGCCGCACGCGATCGCGCCCGCCGTCACGGCGCGGCTGCCCTACGACCTGCTGCGCGACTTCACGCCCGTGACGATGATCGGCACCTCGCCGCTGGTCTTCTTCGCGGGCATGGGCGAAGAAAGCCGCGATTTCCGTACCTTCGTCCAGGCCGCGGCCGCCGCATCGATGCCGCCGGCCATCGCGCACAGCGGCGCCGGCACGGTGAGCCACCTGGCGGCGGAACTGCTCGCGAGCCGCACGAAGATCCGCTTCAACATGGTGCCGTACCGCGGCTCGGCGCCCGCGCTCACCGACGTGGCGGCAGGCACCGTGGGCGGCCACTTCGCGACGCTCGCCAGCGGCGCCAGCCTGCTGGGCGCGCGCAGGATCCGCCCGCTGCTCGTGACGAGCGCCCAGCGCGTCGGCCTGCCCGGCCTCGAGCAGGTGCCCGCGCTCGCGGAGAGCGGTCTCAAGGGGCTGGAGATCGACCAGTGGTGGGCCATGGTGGCGCCCGCGACCACGCCGCTCGAGACCATCGAGCGTCTGCGGCGCGAAGCCATCGCGGCGCTGGACCATCCCTCGGTGCGGGAGCGCATGACTGTGCTCGGGGTGCAGCTCAAGGGCTCCACCACGGCCGAGCTGCGCGCCTTCATGCGCGCCGAGACCGAGCGCTGGCGCAAGGTGGCGCACGACATCGGGCTGCAGCCGCAATAGGCGCTATAGGCCGGCCGCGCCTTGCGGCGCGTGTCAGCGCCCGGTCTGGACCTTGATCCGGATCGTGTTCACGTCCCAGCCCTTGTTGCGCAGCCGCGTCACCAGCATCGGCGAGAGCTGGCGCAGCTTGGCCGCGGCGGCGCTGCCGTTCACCAGGATGCACCAGACATCGCCCTCGGCCGGGCCGGCCTGGAGGGCAGGGCGCATGGCGGGCGGGATCAGTCCCTCGACCGCCCGCAGCCGCTCGCCGGCGTCGCGGGCACGCGCCATCAGGCTCGCCAGGGTGGGCGAATCCTCGGCGGCCTGCTGCAGCGTGAAGGAGGGGGCGGAGCGGCGATTCATCGGTAATACGGAGGTGGGAACAAGGCAGCTAAAATGCCAGGTTTGCCGACGCTTGCGCCGGTAGATCGGTAGTAGCGGCTGGCTTTCGAAGCTTGCATTCGAAGAAGGTGCGCCCAACTGCTTTCACCATATCTTAGGGAATCCGGTCGCAGTGCCTGTCGTCTCAGGTGCTGACCATCTCCACGCCAATGGCAACCAACTTCCTGACCCAGATCTTCGGCAGTCGCAACGACCGGCTCCTCAAGCAGTATCGCAAGACGGTGGAGCGCATCAATGCGCTCGAACCGGCGTTCGAGAAACTCAGCGACGACGCACTGCGCGCCAAGACGCAGGAGTTCAAGGACCGCGTCGCCAAGGGAGAAACCCTCGACGCGCTGCTGCCTGAAGCCTTCGCCACCGTGCGCGAAGGCTCCAAGCGGGTCATGAAGATGCGCCACTTCGACGTGCAGCTGCTCGGCGGCATGGCGCTGCACAACGGCAAGATCGCCGAAATGCGCACCGGCGAGGGCAAGACGCTGACCGCCACGCTGCCGGTGTACCTGAATGCGCTGTCCGGCAAGGGCGTGCACGTGGTCACGGTGAACGACTACCTGGCCAGCCGCGACGCCACCTGGATGGGCCGGCTCTACAACTTCCTCGGGCTCACGGTGGGCATCAACCTGCCGCAGGCCCCGCGCGAGCAGAAGCAGGAAGCCTACGGCAGCGACATCACGTACGGCACCAACAACGAGTACGGCTTCGACTACCTGCGCGACAACATGGTCTACGAGCCCGGCGACCGGGTTCAGCGCCAGTTGAACTTCGCGATCGTCGACGAGGTCGACTCGATCCTGATCGACGAGGCCCGCACGCCGCTGATCATCAGCGGCCAGGCCGAAGACCACACCGATCTCTACCTCGCCATCAACAAGGTGGTGCCCCTGCTCACCAAACAGGAAGGCGAGGCCGACCCGCGCACCGGCGAGGGCGTGACCGTGCCGGGCGACTTCACGGTCGACGAGAAAACGCACCAGGTGTTCCTGACCGAGGACGGCCACGAGAACGCCGAGCGGCTGCTGGGCGAGTTCGGCCTGCTGCCCGAGGGCGCGTCGCTCTACGATCCGGCCAACATCACGCTGATGCACCACCTGAACGCCGCGCTGCGCGCGCGGCACCTGTACCACCGCGACCAGCATTACGTGGTGCAGCAGGGCGAAGTGGTCATCGTCGACGAATTCACCGGCCGCCTGATGACCGGCCGGCGCTGGAGCGACGGCCTGCACCAGGCGGTGGAGGCCAAGGAAGGCGTGCAGATCCAGGCCGAGAACCAGACCCTGGCCTCGATCACGTTCCAGAACTACTTCCGGCTCTACAACAAGCTGGCCGGCATGACCGGCACGGCCGACACCGAAGCCTACGAGTTCCAGGAGATCTACGGACTCGAGACGGTCATCATCCCGCCGAACCGCATCAGCAAGCGCGACGACCAGCTCGACCGCGTCTACAAGACCACGCGCGAGAAATACGCGGCCGCGATCGACGACATCCGCGAATGCTACGAGCGCGGCCAGCCGGTGCTGGTGGGCACCTCGTCGATCGAGAACTCCGAGATCATCGACGGCCTGCTCACCGAGGCGGGCCTGCCGCACCAGGTGCTCAACGCCAAGCAGCATGCGCGCGAGGCCGACATCGTGGCGCAGGCGGGCCGCGCGAAGATGATCACCATCGCCACCAACATGGCGGGCCGCGGCACCGACATCGTGCTGGGCGGCAACATCGAGAAGATGATCGAGGCGATCGAGAACGACGAAGGCCGCGACGAAGCCACCAAAGAGGCCGACATCGCGCACGTGCGCGCCGAATGGACCAAGGACCACGAATTCATCAAGTCGCTCGGCGGCCTGCGCATCATCGCGACCGAGCGCCACGAGTCGCGCCGCATCGACAACCAGCTGCGCGGCCGCTCGGGCCGCCAGGGCGACCCGGGCTCGTCGCGCTTCTACCTGAGCCTGGACGATCCGCTGATGCGCATCTTCGCGGGCGAGCGCGTGAAGGCGATCATGGACCGCCTCAAGATGCCGGACGGCGAGGCGATCGAGGCCGGCATCGTCACGCGGAGCATCGAGAGCGCCCAGCGCAAGGTGGAGGCGCGCAACTTCGACATCCGCAAGCAACTGCTCGAGTACGACGACGTGTCGAACGACCAGCGCAAGGTGATCTACCAGCAGCGCAACGACATCCTCGACGCGACCGACCTCTCGGCACAGATCGCGGCGCTGCGCGAAGGCTGCTTCACCGACCTGGTGCGCCAGTACGTGCCGGTGGAATCGGTCGAGGAGCAGTGGGACCTCGAAGGCCTCGAAAAGACGCTCTTCACCGAATGGGGCATCGACATGCCCCTCAAGAAGGAGGTCGAGGCCTTGGAGGCCGTGAGCGACGAGGACATCGTCGAGAAGGTGGTCAAGACTGCCAACGAGAATTTCGAGGCCAAGGTGGCCATGATCGGCCAGGAGAACTTCACCCAGTTCGAGCGCATGGTGCTGCTGCAGAGCATCGACACGCACTGGCGCGAGCACCTCGCCTCGCTCGACTACCTGCGCCAGGGCATCCACCTGCGCGGCTATGCGCAGAAGCAGCCCAAGCAGGAATACAAGCGCGAGGCCTTCGAGCTCTTCGGCCAGCTGCTCGACTCGGTCAAGGTCGAAGTCACGCGCCAGCTCATGACGGTGCGCGTGCAGTCCGGCGACCAGCTCGACGAGGCAGCCGATGCGCTCGAGAGCCGCGGCGAGAACCTCTCCAACATCACCTACACCGCGCCGACCGAGACCGGTGAGGTCGAGGTGCGCCGCGACGAAGAGAACGAGCGCCGCATCGCCGCTGCGGGACTCGGCGCCGGCGGCCTGGGTGCCCAGGCCGCGGCCTTCGCGCGCGTCGGCCGCAACGACCCGTGCCCCTGCGGCAGCGGCAAGAAGTTCAAGCATTGCCACGGCAAGCTGAGCTGATTCCACGAACGTCCGGAGAAGAGATACCGCCATGCCCGTGAACCTGTCTGCTCCCGATCCCGCCGCGCTGTTCGCGGTGCCCGGCGTCCGCATCGGCGTGGCCGAGGCGGGCGTGCGCAAGGCCAACCGCAAGGACCTGACGGTCGTGCTGATCGACGACGGCGCGGCCGTCGGTGGCGTGTTCACCCAGAACCGTTTCTGCGCAGCGCCGGTGCAGGTCTGCCGCGAGCACCTGGCGGCCAACCACGGCATCCGGGCGATGGTGATCAACACCGGCAACGCCAATGCCGGCACCGGCGAGGACGGCCTGCTGCGCACGCGCACCACCTGCATCGCGCTCGCGCGCCATCTCGAGATCGCGCCCGAGCAGGTGCTGCCGTTCTCGACCGGCGTCATCATGGAGCCGCTGCCGGTCGATCGCATCGAGGCCGGCCTGCCCGCCGCGCTGGCCGATGCATCGGAGAACCACTGGGCGCGCGCGGCCGAAGGCATCATGACCACCGACACGGTCCCGAAGGCCGCGAGCCGCCGGGTGCAGGTCGGCGGCGCCACCGTCACCGTCACGGGCATCAGCAAGGGCGCCGGCATGATCCGGCCGAACATGGCGACCATGCTCGGCTTCATGGCGACCGACGCGAAGATCGATCCGTCGCTGATCCAGCCGCTCGCCAGGCAGCTCGCCGACGGCTCGTTCAACCGCGTGACGATCGACGGCGACACCTCGACCAACGATTCGTTCGTGGTCATTGCCACGCAGAAGGCGGCCCATGCGCCGATCACCGCGCTCGATTCGGCCGAGGGCCAGGCGCTCGTGGCGGCCATGCAGGACGTGGCGCGCGAACTCGCGCAGGCGATCGTGCGCGACGGCGAGGGCGCGACCAAGTTCATCACCGTTCAGGTCGAAGGCGGCCGCGATGCCGCCGAGTGCAGGCAGGTGGCCTATGCCGTGGCGCATTCGCCGCTGGTCAAGACGGCCTTCTACGCCAGCGACCCCAACCTGGGCCGCATCCTCGCGGCCGTGGGCTACGCGGGCATCGCCGACCTCGACCAGACCGGCATCGACCTGTTCCTCGACGACGTGCACGTGGCGGTCAAGGGCGGGCGCAACCCGTCGTACCGCGAGGAAGACGGCCAGCGTGTGATGAAGCAGAGCGAGATCACGGTGCGCATCGGACTGGGACGCGGCAACGCGAGCGAGACGGTGTGGACCTGCGACTTCAGCCACGAGTACGTGACGATCAACGCCGACTACAGATCATGACAGCCCCCACGCTCCGCACTTCGTGTCGTCGCTGCCCCCCGAGGGGGCGCTCAACGCCCTTCGGGCGGCCGGGCGGGCGTCGATGAACGAGCAGTTCCAAAGGCTGATCGAGCGCGCCGAACAGCTGATCACCCGCATCGAATCCGTCCTTCCGCAGCCACTCGCGGCGCCCGCCGACTGGAACGCGTCGATCGCCTGGCGCTATCGCCGCCGCAGCTCGGGCCATGGCGTGCTCGAGCCCGTGAAGCACCTGGCCGCGATGGCGCTTGATTCGCTCAAGGAAATCGACGTTCAGAAAGAGAAGATCGAGCGCAACACGCGCCAGTTCGTCGAAGGCAAGCCGGCCAACAACGTGCTGCTCACGGGCGCGCGCGGCACCGGCAAGTCGTCGCTGATCCGCGCCTGCCTGCAGGCCTACGCGCCGCAGGGCCTGCGCCTGATCGAGGTCGACAAGGCCGAGCTCACCGACCTGCCCGACATCGTCGAGGTGGTGTCGCAGCGGCCCGAGAAGTTCATCGTCTTCAGCGACGACCTGAGCTTCGACGAAGGCGAGCCGGGCTACAAGGCGCTCAAGTCGATCCTCGACGGCTCGATTGCGGCATCCACGCCCAATGTGCTGATCTACGCGACGAGCAACCGGCGCCATCTGCTGCCCGAGTACATGAAGGACAACCTCAGCTACACCCACACCGAGGACGGCGAAGTGCATCCCGGCGAAGTGATCGAGGAAAAGATCTCGCTGTCCGAGCGCTTCGGCCTCTGGGTGAGCTTCTATCCGTTCAGCCAGAGCGAATACCTCGCGATCGTCGCGCAGTGGCTCTCGTCGTTCGGCGTGGATGCCGCCGCCATCGAGGCCGCGCGCCCCGAGGCGCTGGTCTGGGCGCTCGAGCGTGGTTCGCGCAGCGGCCGCGTGGCCTACCAGTTCGCGCGCGACTACGCGGGGCGGACCAGCGCATGAGCGTCATGCCAACAAGGGTTCACCAGTGACCGGCGCGGGCCCCAAGCACACCGAGGTGGCCGTCGGCGTGCTGATCCGCGCCGACGATGGCGCGCTGCTGCTGTCGACGCGGCCCGAAGGCAAGCCCTACGCGGGCTTCTGGGAGTTCCCGGGCGGCAAGGTCGAGGCCGGCGAAACGGTCGAAGAGGCGCTGCGTCGCGAACTGCACGAAGAACTTGGCATCACCATCGCGGGCGCTGAAGTCTGGAAGGTGACCGAGCACGACTACCCGCATGCGCTGGTGCGCCTGCACTGGTGCAAGGTGATGCAATGGTCGGGCGACTTCGAGATGCGCGAAGGCCAGCAGATGCGCTGGCAGCAGCTGCCGCTCGACGTGGCGCCGGTGCTGCCGGGCGCGCTGCCGGTGCTCGAATGGCTGAGCCAGGAGCGCGGCCTGCCCGCTTCGGCGGCGCTGGCGGTTTCGACGCTCGACTGATGGACGCGCGCATCGCGCCGGGCGAGCGCATCGAGCCGGCGTCGCGGGTTCGAGGCACCGCGCCATGATGCATCCCAAGTACCGCCCCGACATCGACGGCCTGCGCGCCGTGGCGGTGGGGTCGGTGCTGGCCTTCCATGCCTTTCCCGATGCGCTGCCGGGCGGCTTCATCGGCGTCGACATCTTCTTCGTGATCTCGGGCTTCCTGATCACGACCATCATCCTGCAGAGCCTGGCGGCCGGCGACTTCAGCTACCGCGACTTCTATGCACGGCGCATCCGCCGGATCTTCCCGGCGCTGACGCTGGTGCTGGTCGCGACGCTGGCCTTCGGCTGGTATGCGCTGCTGCCGCGTGAGTTCACCGCGCTCGGAAAGCAGGCGGCCGGCGGCGCTGCCTTCATTGCCAATTTCGTCTTCTGGGGCGAGGCCGGATATTTCGACACGGCCGCCGAGACCAAGCCGCTCCTGCACCTGTGGTCACTCGGCATCGAGGAACAGTTCTACATCTTCTGGCCCATGCTGCTGGCCTTCGCATGGCGCCGGCGCTGGCCGGTGCTGCGGCTGCTGTGGGTGCTGGCGGTGGTGTCGTTCCTCGTCAACGTGCTGACGATCCATCCGTTTCGCACGGCCGCGTTCTATTCGCCGGCCTCGCGCTTCTGGGAGCTGATGGCGGGCGGCATCCTGGCCTGCATGCGGCTGCAAGCCGCCGCCGCGAACGCGCCGCCGGCACCGGCCTGGCGCAGCCATCTGCAGTCGTGCCTGGGCATGGGCCTGATCGTGCTGGGGCTCGTGACGATCCGCAGCGACAAGGCCTTCCCGGGCTGGTGGGCGCTGCTGCCCACGGTGGGCGCGGCATGCTGCATCGCGGCCGGCCCCAACGGCGTGCTCAACCGCTGGGTGCTGGCGCGCCGCCCGATGGTGTGGGTCGGTCTCATCAGCTACCCGCTCTACCTTTGGCACTGGCCCTTGCTGGTCTATGCGCGCATCGTCGAAGAGGGCGAGCCTGCGCCCGCGGTGCGCGCGGCCATGGTGATCGCGAGCGTGGCGCTGGCCTGGTTCACCTACCGCTTCGTGGAGCGCTTCACGCGCGAGCGGACCGAGCCCGCGATGCTGCGCGCGCTCGTGGGCGGCGGTGTAGCGGTGGCGGTCGTCGGCCTGCTTGCCTTCGGCGGCATGCCGCCGCGCAACGGCAGCGACCTGCTGCGCAAAGTGACCGATGCCACGGTCGACGACGACTACTTCGCCGGCTTCGCCGACCGCAAGATTGCAGGTCATCGGGTCAAGGCCGTGGGCAGCGGTGCGCACAAGGTGCTGCTGATCGGCGACAGCCATGTCCAGCAGTACGCGCCACGCGCACGCGAACTGGCGCGCACCGCGCCCGAGCGCATGGCCACGACGTATTTCTCGATCTATGGCGCCTGCCCGCCGGTACCCGGCATGGTGGCCGAAGGCAACCCCGGCTGCGAACAGGCGCGCAACGAGATGCTCGCGCTGGCGCTTGCGCCAGACATCGACACAGTGGTGGTTGGCGCCTGCTGGAACTGCTACTTCACGGGCAATTTCCCGCTGCCGTTCTACTTTCATGAAGGTGGCGCGGCCTACCTCGTCAACGACGGCGGCGAGGGGCGTGCCCGTGCGATCGAGGCGCTGTCGAAATTGCTGGCAACGCTCGTGGGCAGCGGCAAGAAGGTCTACCTGTTGCTCGACAACGCGAGCGGCATCGCGTTCGAGCCGCGCCGCCTCATCGAAGGCAGCCGCATGGGTCGCATGGTGGCACTCGGCAGCACGCCGCACGCGCTCCTGCCGCCCGATCAGGCGCAGCTCAACGAGCGGTTGAAGGCGCTTGCACGCGCTGCCGGCGCCGAGCCGATCGACGTGGTGGCGAGCCTCTGCAAGGACGGGCAGTGCCTGCGCGCGACGCCGGACGATGCGCCGGTCTACAAGGACCGCGAGCATCTGCGCGCGGCCTATGTGCGCAGGCATGCGGCCTACGTCGACAGCATCTTCCTTTCGCCGCCCTAGCTGCTGCGGCGGCGTGGCCGGCTACTGAACCTTCTTCGGATCGCCGAAAGGCTCGTCGTCGGCGGGTGCCTCGGCCGGCATGCGGAATTCCTCGCTGGCCCAGGCGCCGAGGTCGATGCCCTTGCAGCGTGCGCTGCAGAACGGGCGGTAGGGGTTGCGTTCGGCGTAGACGCTGTCGCCACCGCACGCGGGGCAGCGGACGATGCGCTCGCCGATCTGGCTGGCCTTGTTCATGCGCAGAGCGTGAGTTCGAATGCGGCGTCGTCGTTGCTCGGGTGCAGGCGGTCGTCGGCTTCGTGGCGCATCATCCGGACCGAGACCATGAGCCGGTTGCCGCTGATCTCGGGAATCAGGCCCAGCCTCGGATCGATGCGCAGCCGCAGCAGCTGAAAGCTGCGCCCCTGCGGAAGGTTCTGCTGGAACTGCCCGCCGGTGGCCATGACCTTGTAGGGCACGTCGGCCTCGCGCAGGAGCTTCAGCAGCAGGTAGATGGATGCGGCGAGCGGCGACAGCGTGCCGGACCAGCGTTCGAGGTCGGCGCGCCGGCTCGCCGCGCTGCGGTGCTGCCAGGCGTAGTACGCGGGCAGGTCGAATTCGCAGGTGCCGCCCGGAATGCTCGCGCGGCTCCTGATGCTCATGAGCCACTCGTTCTCGGTCAGCGCCTGGCCCGCCTTGCCGGCCACGCTGTTGAGCGTGGCGAAATTGCGCTCGAGCTGGCCGACGACCTGGTCGAGCACGGCTTCGGCGATGGCCGGATTGCCGCGGTAGCTGTTGAAGACGTTCTTGTGCTTGTCGAGGTCGCGCATCACGTCGGCCTTGAGGTCGGCACGTGCAGCGACGTCCATGATCTCGAAGATCGTGACCAGCGCGTAGTGATGCGACAGCGGCGATTCCGCGGGCACCAGCTCCCCGAGGCGGCGAAAGAGATGCTCCAGCCGCAGATACGTGCGAATGCGCTCGTTGAAGGGGTACTCGTAAAGGATCACGCGGTTCTATAGCTTTTCTGTCGCGGAATCATAGCCTCAGGGCGTCTTCGCCGGGGGCGAAGGCAGCACTTCGCGCACCGCCGAGAGCATGCGCTCGCCGAGTTCGAACTGGCCATGCATCGACATGTGGGTGTCGTTCGGAAAGTAGAAGTCGCGCACCTGGGTGTGCTTTTCGCGCGCGAATGCGAAGAGGTCGGGGCCCAGCCCGGACGCGCGGAACCCGGCCTCGAAATCCTTCGAGAAGTCGGGCTTCAGGTACACGGTGGTCTTGTTGGGAATCACCATCCACATGATAGGAAAGCGGGTGTGGGCCTGTGTGAAATTCTTCATCCACGCAAGGTGCGCGGGGGTGAGTGGCCCATTGTCCTCATCTTCGGCGAAAAAGGGCATCTTGTCGCAGCTGCGATGCGAGAAGAGCTTGCAACCGTCGGGCACCGGGCGCACCCAGGTGTTCCAGTCGAAGTAGATGTCTGTTGCAGACTTTTTCGCTTTCCAGGTGTTGTAGTAGGTCGTGACGCCCGTCATGAACTGGACGTTCCAGTTGGGCGCGGGACTCGGCACCGTCTCGTCCGGCGTGATCAACGCATGGTCCTGGGCATCGAAGGGCATGACCATCTTCTCGCACTTCATGCTGTCCGTGGTGCGGTCGCCGAGCAGGCGTTCGACGCTCTCGATGATGATCAGCTTGCCCTTGAAGCCCGACTTCTCGATCCACTGGTCGAAATCGGCGCAGAGCGCGTTCTCGTACTGGCCCCAATAGGTGGTCGTGACGCGGTAGCCGGCCCGGGTCAGCACCGACTGCCAGCGGTAGGTCATCGAGAAGCTGTCGCCGATCACCAGGATGTCGGCCTTGTCGACCGGTGCGGCCTTCAGGAAGGCGGGATCGGCCTTGGGCGGCGGCGCGGTCCAGCCGAACTCGCGCTCGGACAGGCGGCCGATCCGCGTGAGGTCGCCGTAGGGAATGGGGCTGGTGAGCGAGATGATCCACAGCACCATCAGGACGATGTAGCCGATCAGGAAGAAGCGCAGCCAGACTTTCGCGGGCGTCGTCATGTCGAATCAGAATTGGAAATAGAGGAACGGGCTGTAGTTGCCCAGGTTCGAGACGCACCATGCGAAGAGCGCAAAGGTGCCGATCGCCAGCACGGCGGTCGAGCCCCAGGCGAGGGTCGGCCGGCCTGCCACCGCCTTCGGGTGGGGAATCCAGCGCTCGAGCGTGATCGTCGGGGGCAATGCCAGGCAGATGAAGATGCCGATCAGCATGGTCCGGAAGAACTCGGGCTTGCGGTAGGGGACCGGGCCGAATTCGCTGAATGCCGTAGGCGGTGCGCCGTGCAGGCCCAGCATGCCCTTGTAGATGGCCATGACCGTGTGCATGCCGTCCGCGCGGAACACGACCCAGGCCAGCACCACGCACAGGAAGGTCAGCAGCCAGCCCAGCACGCGGCCGATGCGGCCCGGCGTGGCGGCGGGCCGCACCTTTGCGTTCCAGAGATGGTTGATCATCAGGAACACGCCGTGCATCGCGCCCCAGACCACGAAGGTCCAGGCCGCACCGTGCCAGAGGCCGCCGAGCAGCATCGTGAGGAACAGGTTGAGGTAGCGCCGCGCCGGCCCCTTGCGGTTGCCGCCGAGGGGCACGTAGAGGTAGTCGCGCAGAAAGTTCGACAGCGAGATGTGCCAGCGGCGCCAGAACTCGATGATGTTGGTCGACTTGTAGGGCGAGCGGAAGTTGAGCGGCAGCTGCACCCCCAGGCACATCGACAGGCCCACGGCCATGTCTGAATAGCCCGAGAAGTCGAAATAGATCTGCAGCGTATAGGCCAGCGCGCCGAACCATGCGGTGTAGAGCGTGGGCTCGATGCCCTTGTGCACGCCGTTGAACATCATGTCGGCGTACTGGCCCATCGGGTCGGCAATCAGCAGCTTCTTGGCCAGGCCGAAGGTGAAGATGGCAATGCCGAGCGCGACCTTGTTGGGGTCGAGCTTGTAGGTCGCGGGGTTGGCGAACTGCGGCATCATCTGCGCGTGGTGCAGCACCGGGCCCGCGATCAGGTGCGGGAAATAGGTGACGAACAGCAGGTAGTGGATGAAGCTGCGCTCGTGCACCTTGCCCTGCCAGCAGTCGACCAGGAACGCGATCTGGGTAAAGGTATAGAACGAGATGCCGATCGGCAGCACGATGTGCAGCATCTCGATCGGCGACATGCCCGCCGCGACGAGGCCCTCATTCACGTTCGCGACGAAGAAGTTCGCGTACTTGAAGACCGCGAGCACGCCGAGGTTCACCACCAGCGCCGTCACCAGCAACCGCTTGCGCTTGCGGTCGTCGCGCCCCGGCGCGGGCGACAGGTGCAGCCCGAACCAGTAGTTCATGCAGATCGACGCCACCAGCAGCGGCAGCGCCTCGACGCTCCACCAGCCATAGAAGAACAGCGACGCGAGCGCCAGGAAGCCGGCAGCGGATCGGGCGTTGCGCCTGCCGATCAGGAAGAACCCGATCAGCACCAGCGGGAAGTAGACAAATATGAAGGGGTACGAATTGAAAAGCATCGCAGGAGGGCACTCCGGCGAGCGCCTTTTGTCTTGTTCGTATGTGCGGCCGCTGCGGCGGCAAACCCTGGATTATCGCGTGCCGGGCCGAACCCACTGATTCCAGAGACCCCGCACCTCGGCGGCGAGTTCGTCCAGCGAAAGCGTCTCGTTGCAGATGACCGCGTCCGCGGCCGCCCGGCGTAGTCGGCGCGGGGCCTGCTGGTCGATCACCGCCCGCACCGCCTCGGGCGTCCAGCCGGAGCGTGCGACGACGCGCCGCAGTTGCGTCTCTTCGCTGGCATCGACCACCAGCACCCGCTCGACGATGGCCCGCCAGCGGCCGGACTCGACCAGCAGCGGCACGTCGAAGACCACCGTGGCGCGCTCGCCCGCGGCCGCGGCCAGGCGTTCGGTCTCGGCACCGATCAGCGGGTGCAGGATCGATTCGAGGCGTTTCCTCGCGCTGCCGTCGGCGAACACGATCTGCCGCATGGCGGCGCGGTCGAGCCCGCCGTCGGACGCAATGACCGCCGGGCCGAAGGCGGCCTCGACCGCGGGCATGGCGATGCCGCCGGGGCTGGCGATGTCGCGTGCGATCGCATCGGTGTCGACGAGCACGGCCCCTTCGGCGACCAGCATGGCCGCGACCGTGCTCTTGCCGCTTCCGATGCCGCCGGTCAGGCCGATGCGTCGCATGAGCGTCCTGCTTTCTTTGGGTGTTGCTTCAGCGGACCAGGCCGCTGAGCGGAAAGGCGAAGGGAATCGACTGCCGTACGAGCGCCGGGCCCACGGCAAGGCAGACCAGGCCTGCGCCCGCGAGGAACGGCCCGAAGGCCATGGGGATGTCCTTGTGCGCGAGCTTGCCCACGACGCGCAGCGCGATGCCGATCACCGCGCCTACCAGCGACGAGACCAGGATGATGGCGATCAGGTAGTCGGCGCCGAACCAGGCGCCAAGAGCCGCAAGCAGTTTGAAGTCGCCGTAGCCCATGCCTTCCTTGCCCGTGGCAAGCCGGTAGGCGTGGTAGACGAGCCAGAGGCTCAGGTAGCCGAACACGGCGCCCCAGAGAGCCGAATCGAGTGCCACGCCGGTCCAGCCCATGGCCGCGCCGATCAGCCCGAGCCAGAGCAGCGGATAGTTGAGCGAGTCGGGCAGGAACTGCGTGTCGAAGTCGATCAGGAACTGGCAGATCAACAACGCCGCGAACGCCGCCCAGAGCACCGCGGCCGGCGTCATGCCGAAGCGCCAGGCGCACAGCGCGAACAACGCGCCCGTGACCAGTTCGACGATCGGGTAGCGCAGGCTGATCGCGGCCTTGCAGGCGCCGCAGCGGCCGCGCAGCAGCGCGTAGCTCAGCACCGGAATGTTCTCGTACCAGCGGATCTTGTGGCCGCAGGCGCCGCAGCGCGATGCGGGGCGCGCGAGGTCGAAGGGCGGCAGCGCCTCGATGGCCACCGCGGCCTTGTCCGCGGCGGCCTCGAGCCCGGCCGGCGGTGCCGACCGAGGCCCGAACACGAGCGACCAGAGCGAAGGCGAGTCCTTGGACGACATCAGGTTCGCCACCGCGTCACTGAGCCAGCCGCGGTACATCATCACCGGGGTGCGGTAGATCACCACGTTGAGGAAGCTGCCGACCAGCATACCCACGACGCCGGCGAGGGCAGCGTCGAACCCCTCCGAGATCAGCATCAGACGACTTGGCCCAGCTTGAAGATCGGCAGGTACATCGACACCACGATGCCGCCGATGATCGTTCCGAGGAACACGATGATGATCGGCTCCATCAGGCTCGACAGGCCCGCGACCATGTCGTCGACCTCGGATTCATAGAAGTCGGCGGCCTTGCCGAGCATGTGGTCGATCGAGCCGGACTCCTCGCCGATCGCCGTCATCTGGATCACCATCGACGGGAACAGGTTGACGTTGGTCATGGCCGTCGTGAGGCTGGTGCCGGTCGAGACTTCCTGCTGGACCTTGACCGTGGCGTCGCTGTAGACGGTGTTGCCCGAGGCGCCGCCGACCGAATCGAGCGCTTCCACGAGCGGCACGCCGGCCGCGAACATGGTTGCGAGCGTGCGGGTCCAGCGCGCGACGCACGATTTCTCGATCAGGGTGCCGAAGATCGGCACGCGCAGCAGCGCGCGGTCCATCACGCGCTGCACGCGTTCGTTGCGCTTCCAGGCCTGCAGGAAGAAGTAGGTGCCGCCGCCGATCACGCTGAAGATCAGCCACCAGTACGAGACGAAGAATTCGCTGATGCCGATCACGATCAGGGTCGGAGCGGGCAGGTCGGCGCCGAACGAGCTGAAGACCTCCTTGAAGGCCGGAATCACGAAGATCATGATGATCGCGATCACCACGAAAGCCACGACGACCACGGAGATCGGATACATCAGCGCCGACTTGATCTTCGACTTGATCGCCTCGGTCTTCTCCATGTAGGTGGCGAGCCGGTCGAGCAGGTCCTCGAGGATACCGGCCGCCTCGCCGGCCTCCACCAGGTTGCAGTAGAGGCTGTCGAAGTACTTCGGGAACTTGCGGAAGGCCGACGACAGCGAGGTGCCGGTTTCCACGTCGCTGCGGATGTCGTTCAGCAGCTTGGCGACGCTCGGGTTGGCATTGCCGCGGCCGACGATGTCGAATGATTGCAGCAGCGGCACGCCGGCCTTCATCATCGTGGCCAGTTGGCGCGTGAAGATCGCGATGTCCTTGGGCTTGATCGCCTTGCCCGAGCGCATGCGGCGCTTCTTGACCTTGGTGGCCAGCACCCCCTGGCGCCGCAGGGCCGCCTGGACCTGGTTCTCGCCGGCGGCCCGGAGCTCGCCGCGCACCAGCTTGCCGTTGCGGTCCTTGCCTTCCCACTCGAAGACGAACTCCTTGAGCGTGCTCTGGGTGCGGTTGGATGCCACTGTTGCCATTCGATCTCCGATTTGCAATGCGTTCGTTATTCGTTGGTGACCGCCACCACTTCCTCGAGCGAGGTGAGCCCCTGCATGACTTTCCTGAGGCCCGACTGGCGCAGCGAGCGAACCCCTTCGGCCTCGGATTGGCGCGCGATGTCCTGCGCACTGCCGTCGCGCAGGATGATCGCCTGGATCGCCTCCGAGATCGGCATCACCTGGTAGATGCCCACGCGGCCCTTGTAGCCGCCGTTGCACGCTGGGCAGCCGACCGGGCGATAGGGCTTCCAGGTGCCGTCGAGGTCCTCGTCGCGGAAGCCCGCATCGCGCAGCGCCTGCCGCGGCACGTCGGCCGGGACGCGGCACACCTGGCACAGCCGGCGCGCCAGTCGCTGTGCGGTGATGAGGATCACGCTGGAGGCGATGTTGAACGGCGCGATCCCCATGTTGCGCATGCGCGTGAGGGTGGTGGGCGCGTCGTTGGTGTGCAGTGTCGAAAGCACCAGGTGGCCGGTCTGGGCGGCCTTGATCGAGATGTCGGCGGTTTCGAGGTCGCGGATTTCGCCGACCATGATGATGTCGGGGTCCTGGCGCAGGAAGGCGCGCAGGGCCGCCGCGAAGGTGAGGCCGGCGCGCTCGTTGACGTTGACCTGGTTCACGCCCGGCAGGTTGATTTCGGACGGATCTTCGGCTGTGGCGATGTTGACGCCGGGCTGGTTCAGCAGGTTCAGGCAGGTGTAGAGCGACACCGTCTTGCCCGAGCCGGTGGGCCCCGTGACCAGCACCATGCCGTACGGGCGGCTGATCGCGTGCAGCAGGCGCGCCTTCTCGTCGGCGTCGTAGCCGAGCGCGTCGATGCCGAGGCGCGCGCTGCTCGGATCAAGGATACGGATCACGATCTTCTCGCCGAACAGCGTGGGCAGCGTGCTCACGCGGAAGTCGATCACGCGCTCGGGCCCGATCTTGAGCTTCATGCGGCCGTCCTGCGGAACGCGCTTCTCCGAGATGTCGAGCCGCGAGATCACCTTGATCCGCGAGGCGAGCTTGTCCTTGATGAGCGTCGGCGGGCTCGCGATCTCGCGCAGTTCGCCGTCGATGCGAAAGCGCACGCGGTAGTTGTGCTCGTAGGGTTCGAAGTGGATGTCCGACGCCCGCATGCTCACGCCGTCGAGCAGCATCTTGTGCAGGAAGCGCACCACCGGTGCGTCTTCGACCTCGGCGATGGCCTGCTCGCTCACGTCGGTCGCGGCGTCGGTCGTGACCTCGTCGAACTCGAACTCGGTGCCGACAATGCTGTTGATGGTTTCGGCGGCCGTCACGGCGGCGGCCTCGATCATGCGCGAGAGCTTGTCGTACTCGGCGATGACCCAGTCGACGCCCATCTGCGACGCGAACTTGATCTTCTCGACCGCCTGCTGGTCCGACGGGTCGGCCGTGGCGACGATGAGGCGGTTGTTGCGCTTGCTGAGCACCACGATGCGGTAGGCGCTGCAGAGCTTCGGGTCCAGCAGGTCCTTGGGCAGGCGCTGGTAGTCGATGGCGTCGAGGTCGAGCAGCGGTGCGCCGAAGGCCGTGGACAGCGTATGGGCCAGGTCGGCCGCCGAAACGGCGCCGCTGCCGGTCAGCTCGGCAATGAAGCTGGTGCGCGCGCCGAGCGATTTCTGGTAGATGTCTTCCGCCGTCTTCGCAGGCAGCTTGCCGGCGGACACCAGCGCACGCGCCAGGCCCGGAAGGGCGATCTGCGAAGTCTCTTTAACAGGAAGTTCGGCGGCAGCCATTCAGCGAATTGCAAAAGATGTGAAAAAGTGCTTCACGATCATCGCTGAACGCCTCGTCCCTGTAAATCGCCACGCAGCAACAGGAAGGGCATTTCTGGCACCAGCCGCAAATGAAATGACTGGTCGGGGTGAGAGGATTCGAACCTCCGGCCTCTACGTCCCGAACGTAGCGCTCTACCAGGCTAAGCTACACCCCGATTGGTTGCAAAAAATCGAACTCGTCCTTGGCCAACCTTGTGAGGTGTTCAGGCACGCCGCTCAAGCAACTGAGCCGCCAATTGTAGCAAACCCGCGGCATGCGGATTGGACGGAAAGTCGCGCAATGCATCGATGGCGCGCTTGGCCTCGTCCGCGGCGGCCGCGCGTGCGGCGTCGAGCGCGCCCGTGCGGTGGACGATCTCCACGATCGTGGCCAGCTGGGTGGTGTCTCCGGCCTCGATCGCGGCGCGCACCAGGGCGCTTTCGGCGGCGCTGCCACGGCGCATGGCGAAGATCAGCGGCAGCGTGGTCTTGCCTTCGCGCAGGTCGTCGCCCACGTTCTTGCCGGTTTCGTGGGCGTCGCCCGCGTAGTCGAGCACGTCGTCGATCACCTGGAACGCGGTGCCGAGCGCCTGGCCGTAGGTGGCGCAGGCCTCCTCGACCTCGGGCGCGGCCCCCGCAAGAACGGCCGCGAGCCGCGTGCTGGCCTCGAACAGCTTGGCGGTCTTGGAGCGGATCACGCGCAGGTACGCCGCCTCGTCGAGCGAGGCGTCGTGCATGTTCATGAGCTGCAGCACTTCGCCTTCCGCGATCACGTTGGTCGCTTCGGCCAGGATCTGCATGATGCGCATGTTGTTCGCATCCAACATCATCTGGAAGGCGCGCGAATAGAGGAAGTCGCCCACCAGCACGCTGGCCGGGTTGCCGAACGATTCGTTGGCCGTCGGGCGTCCGCGCCGCAGCGTTGATTCGTCGACCACGTCGTCGTGCAGCAAGGTGGCGGTATGGATGAACTCCACCACCGCGGCGAGGTTGTATCGCTGCTCGCCGGTGTAGCCCAGGGCGCCCGCCATCAAGAGCAGCAGCGAAGGCCGCAGGCGCTTGCCGCCGGCCGAGATGATGTACTTCGAGACTTGGCTGACCAGCGGCACGCCGGTGTCGAGGCGGCGCGCAATCACGCGATCGACTTCGGCCATGTCGCCGGCGATCAGGTCCAGCACGGTGGCGGTGGGAGAGGTGTCGGCGGCGTGGACTGGCAAGGCATTGGCGCGCGGCGCGCTGATACGAGGAGCTGGCGGCGCAGGGCCGGACCGCACGGATTATAGGGATGCATGCCCGTCCGCCCGTCACCTTGGGTGCCGAGGCATGTTAGCGCGCGCAAACCGTGCTAGAATCTTGGGCTCTGCGGAATTCGCCGTGGAGCACAAATCCCAAGAGGTTCACATGTACGCGGTCATAAAAACCGGCGGCAAGCAGTATCGCGTTGCTTCCGGCGAAAAAATTAAAGTAGAACAGATTGCTGCGGATGTAGGCCAGGAGATTGTGATCGACCAGGTTCTCGCCGTCGGCAACGGCAGCGAAATCAAGGTCGGCACGCCCCTGGTGTCCGGCGCAACGGTGACAGTCACGGTACTGTCGCACGGCAAGCACGACAAGGTTGGCATCTTCAAGATGCGCCGTCGCAAGCACTATCAGAAACGTCAAGGCCATCGCCAGCAGTTCACCGAACTGCAAATCGGCGCGATCGCCGGCTAAGGAGCAGATTCCATGGCACAGAAAAAAGGCGGCGGCTCCACGCGAAACGGGCGCGATTCCAAGCCCAAGATGCTCGGTGTGAAGGCTTTCGGCGGCGAACTGATCAGCGCAGGCTCGATCATCGTGCGCCAGCGCGGCACCCGGTTCCACCCCGGCGTGAACGTCGGCGTGGGCAAGGACCACACGCTGTTCGCATTGGTCGAGGGCCACGTGTCGTTCGGCATCAAGGGTGCGATGAACAAGCACATGGTCAACGTGACCCCGGCGGCCTGAGCCCGAGTCACTTCGATCCACTCGAAGCCCCGCTTTGCCGGGGCTTCTTCATTTGTACACTGGACATCCCATGAAGTTCGTCGACGAAGCCTTCATCGACATCGCCGCAGGCGATGGCGGCAACGGCTGCGTGTCGTTCCGTCATGAAAAGTACAAGGAGTTCGGCGGCCCCAACGGCGGTGACGGCGGCCGCGGCGGCCACGTGTTCGCGGTGGCCGATCCGAACCTCAACACCCTCGTCGATTTCCGCTATTCGCGCCGACACGAAGCCCGGCGCGGCGAGCACGGCATGGGCTCCGACATGTTCGGCGCCGCCGGCGACGACATCACGCTCAAGATGCCGGTCGGCACGATCATTTCCGACGCCGAGACCGGCGAGGTGCTGTACGAGCTGCTGAACCCCGGCGAAGTGATCACCATCGCCAAGGGCGGCGACGGCGGCTTCGGCAACATGCGATTCAAGAGCGCGATCAACCGCGCTCCGCGCCAGAAGACGCCGGGCTGGCCCGGCGAAACGAAGAGCCTGAAGCTCGAACTCAAGGTGCTGGCCGACGTCGGCCTGCTCGGCATGCCGAATGCCGGCAAGTCGACGCTGATCAGCGCCATCTCCAATGCGCGGCCGCGCATTGCGGACTATCCGTTCACCACGCTGCATCCGAACCTGGGCGTCGTGCGCGTCGGCCCCGAGCAGAGCTTCGTGGTGGCCGACCTGCCGGGCCTGATCGAGGGCGCTTCCGAGGGCGCCGGCCTTGGCCATCTGTTCCTGCGCCACCTGCAGCGCACCCGGCTGCTGCTGCATGTGATCGACATGGCGCCGTTCGACGACGCCGTCGACCCGGTCGCGCAAGCCAAGGCCATCGTCGGCGAACTCAAGAAGTACGATGCCGCGCTGTACGAGAAGCCGCGCTGGCTGGTGCTGAACAAGCTGGACATGGTGCCGGTCGACGAGCGCGCGGCGCGCGTCAAGGACTTCGTCAAGCGCCTGCGCTTCAAGGGCCCGGTGTTCGAGATTTCCGCCCTCACGCGCGAAGGCTGCGAGCACCTGGTCCATGCCGTGTACCAGCACGTCAAGGCCGAGCAGGTGGCCCAGCAGCTGGCGCAGACGCCCGCAGAGGTCGATCCGCGCTTCGTCGAACTGCCGCCGGACCCGAACTGACCGGTCGGGGCATCGCGTACTTACGATGCCCCGCCGACAGCGCCGCGCCCAGCAATAAACCAGACGCTTCACCCACGACCGTTGCAGCCCTCATGACCTCGTCGACCTCCGGATCCACTGCCTTGCGGGATGCCCGCCGAATCGTCGTCAAGGTGGGTTCCAGCCTCGTGACCAACGAAGGACGGGGCCTCGACGAGGCGGCCATCGGCGAATGGTGCCGCCAGCTTGCCGAGCTGGTGCGCGACGGGCGCGAAGTTGTCATGGTGTCGAGTGGTGCCATTGCTGAAGGCATGAAGCGGCTCGGCTGGCGCACCCGGCCGCACGAGGTGCACGAACTCCAGGCCGCGGCCGCGGTCGGGCAGATGGGCTTGGCCCAGATGTACGAGACCAAGCTGCGCGAGAACGACATCGGCAGCGCTCAGGTGCTGCTGACCCATGCCGACCTGGCCGACCGCGAGCGCTACCTCAACGCGCGCTCCACGCTCGTCACGCTGCTGCGCCTCGGGGTGGTGCCGGTCATCAACGAGAACGACACGGTCGTCAACGACGAGATCAAGTTCGGCGACAACGACACGCTCGGCGCGCTCGTGGCCAACCTCGTCGAAGCCGACGCACTGGTCATCCTTACCGACCAGAAGGGCCTCTACACGGCCGATCCGCGCCGCGACCCGGAGGCGAAGTTCGTCCATGAGGCGGCGGCCGGCGATCCCGCGCTCGAGGCCATGGCCGGCGGGGCGGGCTCGAGCATTGGCAGGGGCGGCATGATCACCAAGATCCTCGCGGCCAAGCGCGCGGCTGGGTCGGGCGCTTCCACCGTGATTGCCTGGGGCCGCGAAGCCGATGCGCTGTTGCGCCTGGCCAAGGGTGAATCGATCGGCACCTTGCTGGTGGCCCAGACCGCCAAGCACCAGGCGCGCAAGCGCTGGATGGCCGACCACCTTCAGCTGCGCGGGGCCGTCACCGTGGATGCCGGCGCGGCGGCCAAGGTGCGGGCCGAAGGCAAGAGCCTGCTGCCGATCGGCATGACGAGTGTCTCGGGCGAGTTCTCGCGCGGCGACGTCATCGCGGTGCGCGACGCCGCAGGGGTTGAGCTCGCGCGCGGGCTCGCCAATTACTCGAGCGTGGAGGCGCGCCTGCTGTGCCGCAAGCCATCAACCGAGTTCGAGCGCCTGCTGGGCTACGTGGCAGAGCCCGAGATGGTCCACCGCGACAACATGGTGCTGACGCGGGGTTGAGAGCGGCTACTGCAGCTCGCGCGCGGGGTTGCGCAGGTTCGCGATCATGTCCCTGACCGAAGTGCGCGGCGCATTGCCGCGGCACAGGCCCTGGCTCGCGAGCTGCCGCGCGTAGCTCGAATTGAGGCCGCGGAAGCTCTTCCACTCCGGGCGCTCGACCAACTCCCATTTGCTGTCGTTGAAGCGCGCGTAGCTCTTGACCTCGGCGGTCGAGCAGCGCACGCCCTCGTAGAAGGCATTGGTCGCGCCACCGGCACGGCTCGACGCGACGACCACGTAGCGCACCACCCCGTCGCCCGTGATCGTGATCGTGGCCGGGTCGACGCCGAACTTCAGCGACATGTAGGGCGGCATCGCGATCGGCTCGAGCCGCTGGACGTCGAAGGCGGGCGGTGGTGGCGCCTCTGCTTCTTTCCATTCGCCCTCCGACTCGAAACGCTTGGGGGGCGGCGGCATGCCGGACTGGGCCCAGTCGGGGTTGTCGGTGTCGTGCGAACCCGAAGCACATCCGCCCAGCACGGCGGCGAAGCAGGCGAGAAGCAGCGCGCGCTCAGCGCTGCGGCGGAAGGAGGGGCGGATGGCTGCGGTGGGGGAGAGGGGAAGGTTCATCGCTCACGGAAGGTAGGTCGGGATGCGGGTCGAAGCTGCCGCCGGGCGGCAGGTCGAGGCCCGCGGGCACGCCGCCTTCGGGCGCATGGCGCTCGAACTCGCGGGCGCGCACATTGCTGCGCAGGAAGCGGTTGCGGAAATCCTGCCGCGGCAGGTAGCGAGCAAGCTCGGTCAATGCCATCTCGTAGACGCCGCGCTTGAACTCGACGACGACATCGAGCGGCACCCAGTAATCGTGCCATCGCCAGGCGTCGAATTCGGGATGGTCGGTGGCACGCAGGTTCAGGTCCCAGTCGTGGCCGACCAGTTGCAGCAAATACCAGATCTGCTTCTGGCCCTTGTAGTGACCCCGTGCGTCACGGCGGATGAACCGATCCGGCACCTCGTAGCGCAACCAGTCACGGGTACGGGCCACGATGCGCACGTGCTCCGGATGGAGCCCCACTTCCTCGTGCAGTTCCCGGAACATGGCTTGCTCGGGACTTTCGCCGCGATCTATGCCGCCTTGCGGAAACTGCCAGGAGTGGGTGCGTATGCGTTTGCCCCAGAAAACCTGGTTTCTCTGGTTGAGCAGGATGATGCCGACGTTGGGCCTGAAGCCGTCCCGGTCGAGCATAATCAAACCCCAAATTTTTGAACTGAGTCGATTATGCATGCCGGGTTCCTCTCGGCAAGCAAGCGATGCCAGGCTGCCAGGGTCTCCCTCATGGGTTTCCGGCAGTTCCCGGGCCCGGCGGGCCCTCATCCAGCCTCGATTCCACCACTGCGATCCCGATGAAAGCTTCCCGTTTTTTCGTCTCCACCCTCAAGGAAGCGCCCGCCGATGCCGAGGTCGCGAGCCATCGGCTCATGATGCGCGCCGGCATGATCAAGAAGCTCGGTACGGGCATCTACACCTACATGCCGATGGGGCTGCGCGTGATCCGCAAGGTCGAGGCGATCGTGCGCGAGGAAATGAACCGCGCCGGCGCCGTCGAGCTCACGATGCCGGTGGTTCAGCCGGCCGAGTTCTGGCAGGAGACCGGCCGCTTCGACAAGATGGGCCCCGAGCTGCTTCGCATCAAGGACCGGCATGACCGGGACTTCGTGGTGCAGCCCACCAGCGAAGAGGTGGTGACCGACATCGCGCGCCAGGAGATCCGCAGCTACAAGCAGCTGCCGAAGAACTTCTACCAGATCCAGACCAAGTTCCGCGATGAGCGCCGTCCGCGCTTCGGCCTGATGCGCGGGCGCGAGTTCATCATGAAGGACGCCTACAGCTTCGACCGGGACCTCGACGCGGCCAAGCTCAGCTACCAGGCCATGGCCCAGGCCTACCGCAACATCTTCGACCGCTTCGGGCTGCGCTACCGCGCGGTGGCTGCCGACAGCGGCGCCATCGGCGGCGACCTCAGCGAGGAGTTCCAGGTCATCGCGGCCACGGGCGAGGACGCGATCGTCTACTGCCCCGACAGTGACTACGCAGCCAACATGGAAAAAGCCGAGGCGCTCGCGCCGGCTGGCCCGCGTCCTGCAGCGGCGAAGGCGCTCGAGAAGACGCCGACGCCCGGCAAGAGCACCTGTGCCGACGTGGCCGAATTGCTCGGCGTGCCGCTTGCGACCACCATCAAGTCGTTGGTGCTCGCGACCGACATCCTCGACGAGGCCGGCAATCCCAAAGGCTCGCAGGTCTGGCTGCTGCTGCTGCGCGGCGACCACGACATGAACGAGATCAAGGTCGGCAAGCTGCCGGGCCTCGACCAGGGCTTCCGCTTCGCCACGCTGGCCGAGATCGAAGACCACTTCGGCTGCAAGCCCGGCTACCTCGGGCCGCTGAACCTCAAGAAGCCCGTCAAGCTCGTGGCCGACCGCGAGGCGGCCGTGCTCGCCGACTGGATTACGGGTGCCAACGAGGTCGACTTCCACATGACCGGCGTCAACTGGGGCCGCGACCTGCCCGAGCCGGACCTCGTGGCCGACATCCGCAACGTCGTCGCCGGCGACGCCTCGCCCGACGGCAAGGGCGTGCTGGCCATCGAGCGCGGCATCGAGGTGGGCCACGTGTTCGTGCTCGGCACCAAGTACAGCAAGGCGATGAACGCCACCTACCTCGACGAGGGCGGCAAGCCGCAGTTTCTCGAGATGGGCTGCTACGGCATCGGCGTCACGCGCCTGCCCGCGGCCGCCATCGAGCAGAACCACGACGAGCGCGGCATCATCTGGCCCGATGCGCTGGCGCCGTTCACCGTGGTGGTCTGCCCGATCGGGATGGACCGGAGCGCCGAGGTCAAGACTGCTGCCGAAGCGCTCTACGAGGCGCTGCTCGCCAAGGGCGTCGACGTGCTGCTCGACGACCGCGGCGAGCGTCCCGGCGCGATGTTCGCCGACTGGGAGCTGATCGGCGTGCCGCACCGCGTGGTCATCTCCGACCGCGGCTTGAAGGAAGGCCAGCTGGAATACCAGCACCGCCGCGACACCGCGGCCACCAAGGTGCCGGCCGACGGCATCGCCGACTTCATCGCAGGCAAGCTGCAGGCATGAGCGCCGCGCCGGGCCGCCCCAAGCAAGCTCGCTCCCGCCTGGCGGGAAGGCGCGCAGCGCCAAGGGTGCACCAGTGAGCCTCGGCGCCGGCCTCTCGCGACGCCGGTGCCTGGGTGGCGCCATGATGGCTGCTGCAGGCGCGCTGTCGCTGCTCGCGCTGCCGCAGCGTGCGGTGGCCGGCGCGCAGATCGAGGAGCCGCTGATCGATTCGGTGCGCACCGCGCTGAGCTCGGCCGTCCACAACAAGGCGCCGCCGGTGCCCGAGTTCGCCAGCACCGAGGCCCGGCTGGCCTACTTGCGCTGGCTCGGCGAGATGAGCCAGCGGCTCAAGAAGAAGGTGCCCGACGCGTCCACGCGCATCGAGTTCCTGCAGACTGTCTGGTACGAGTCCAGGCGCGCGGGGCTGGACGTGAGCCTGGTGCTCGGGCTGATCCAGGTTGAAAGCAACTTCCGCAAGTTCGCCGTCTCCAGCGCCGGTGCCCGCGGCTACATGCAGGTGATGCCGTTCTGGACCCGCGTGATCGGTGACAGCGACCCGGCCAAGCTGTTCCACATGCAGACCAACCTGCGCTTCGGCTGCGTGATCCTGCGCCACTACCTCGACCGCGAGCGCGGCGATCTCTACATGACGCTCGGGCGCTACAACGGCAGCCGCGGCAAGGCGCCGTACCCGAACGCCGTGTTCTCGAACCAGCGGCTTTGGGTTTTCGCGGACCGGGCGGAAGGCTGACTTAAGCCTTCGTGACCATGACCTGGTCGATGCGATAGCGGTCGACATCCATCACTTCGAAGGTGTAGCCGCCCCAGCTCACCGTGTCGGTGCGCTTGGGCACGCGGCGCAGCATCACCATCAGGAAGCCGGCCAGCGTTTCGTACTCGTCCGCATGCGGCAGTTCGTCGATGTGCAGCGCGCGCTGCACGTCCTGGATCGGCGTGACGCCGTCGATCAGCCACGAGTTCTCGTCGCGCTTCACGATCTGCTCCTCGTCGTCGAGCGTGGACACCAGATCTCCCATCACCGTGTTCATCACGTCGTTGAGCGTGATCACGCCCACCACGAGGCTGTACTCGTTGACGATGATCGCAAAGTCCTCGTGCGCCTGCTGAAACTGCTCGAGCACTTCGGTCAGCGAGAGCCGGTCGGGCACCACCAGCGCCTTGCGCAGCGTCAGCCCCTGGTCGAAGGCCAGCGGCTGGCCGCTCAGCACGCGCTGGAACATCTCCTTGGCGTCGACGTAGCCGAGCACATGGTCGATGTCGCCGTCGCACACCGGGTAGGCCGAGAACGGCTCGGCCAGGATGCGCGCGCGCAGCGCCGGCTCGGGATCGTCGTGCTGGAACCATGCGATGTTGTCGCGCACCGTCATCACGCTGCGCACGAGCCGCGTGTCGAGTTCGAACACATTCGCGATCACCTGCTGTTCGCGCGCGGCGAGCACGCCGGCCCGGGCCCCGGCCTCGGTCATGGCGAGAATGTCGGCCGAGGTGATCTTGTCGTCGCGCACCAGCGGCATGCCCAGCAGCTTGAACAGCATGTCGGTCGAGCGCGTGAACAGCCACACCAGCGGCTTGAAGGTGGCGATGAGCACCAGCATCGGCCCGACCATGCGAACCGCGATGCGCTCGGGGTCGCTCATGCCCAGCCGCTTCGGGAACAGGTCGGCGAACACCAGGAACACCGCGATGACGATGACGAACGAGCACAGGAAGGCCACCTTCGCCGCCGCCTCGACGCTGATCCAGTTCTCGAAGAAGCGTGCGAAGTAGGGGCTCAGCGAACCCTCGCCGACCACCCCGCCGAGGATCGCCACCGCATTGAGCCCGATCTGCACCACGGTGAAGTAGTGGCCGGGCTGCTCCTGCACGCGCAGCACCCGGTCGGCGCGCGGGTCGCCGTCGTCGGCCATCTGGCGCAGGCGCAGGCGCCGCGAGGCGGCGAGGGTGATTTCGGCCAGGGAGAAGAAGGCGCTCGTCGCGATCAGCGCGACGATGATGAGCAGGCTGTGGGTCAGGGTCATGGTGGCATGGCGAAGAGCGCCATGGTGCCATGACTCAGCCGTGGCGCGGCGGCTGTCAGGCCGGCTTGCCGCTCACCACCTGCTGCAGCTCGCCCGATTCGTACATCTCCATCATGATGTCCGAGCCGCCGACGAACTCGCCGTTCACGTAGAGCTGCGGGATCGTGGGCCAGTTGCTGTATTCCTTGATGCCCTGGCGGATGCCGTCATCCTCGAGCACGTTGACGGTCTTGAGCGCCTTGGTGTCGACGCCGACCGCCTTCAGGATCTGGATCGCGCGGCCGGAGAAGCCGCACATCGGGAAGCTCGCATTCCCCTTCATGAAGAGCACGAGGTCGTTGGTTTTGACGAGATCGTCGATGCGTTGCTGGGCGTCGGACATGGGGACTCCTGAGAAAAGTGGGCTGAAGGGATTATTTCACCGTGTGCCAGATCCCGCCCGAGCAGCGCGGGATGCCGGCAAGGTCATCGCGGCTTTGCGCGTCGGCGAAGCCGCGCGACGCCAGCAGCTCGCGCACGGCCGCGGCCTGGTCGTACCCGTGCTCGAGCAGCAGCCAGCAGCCGTCGGCGAGGTGCGCCGGCGCCCGGTCCACGATGCGGCGGATGTCGTCGAGCCCGTCGCGGCCCGCCACCAGCGCGCCGCGCGGTTCGTGGCGCAGCGCCGGCAGGTGCGGGTCGCCGGTCGCGATGTAGGGCGGATTGCTCGCAATCAGCGCGTAGCCGGCCGGCGCGCCGTCGAGCCAGTCGGCCTGGCGAAAGCGCACAGCCAGTCCCAGGCGCTCGGCATTGGCCGAGGCCACGGCCAGCGCGTCGGCGCTCGCATCGACCGCTTCGACCTGCGCATCGGGCCGCGCATGCTGCAGCGCGAGCGCGATGGCGCCGCTGCCGGTGCCCAGGTCGAGCACGCGCGGCGCGTCGGTGCCGTCCAGGCACTGCAGCGCCCAGTCGACCAGCGTCTCGGTGTCGGGCCGCGGCACAAGCACGCGCGCATCGACCTGCAGGCGCAGGCCGCGGAACTCTTTCTCGCCGAGCAGGTAGGCGACCGGTTCGCCCGCCAGGCGGCGCGACAGCCATGCCGACAGCGCCGGCCATGCCGCTGCGGGGAAGGTGTCGGTGTCGTGCGCCAGCAGCCATGCGCGGTCGTGCGGCGCGCGGCCCAGCGCGTGCAGCAGCAGCAGCTGGGCGTCGAGCCGGTCGATGCCCAGCGCCAGCGCCGCGGACAGGGCGTCGGCCACGGTGGCCGGAAGATGGGTGCCTGCCGCCGTCATGCCGGCAGGTTCGACTCGAGCTCGGCCAGCTGCTCGGCCTCGCGTGCGGCGCGCAGCGCGTCGAGCACGTCGCCGAGGTCGCCTTCCATGATCGCCAGCAGCTTGTAGAGCGTGAGATTGATGCGGTGGTCGGTGAGCCGGCCCTGCGGGAAGTTGTAGGTGCGGATGCGGTCCGAGCGGTCGCCGCTGCCGATCAGCCCCTTGCGCATGGCCGCATCCTTGGCGGCGCGCTCGCTGCGTTCCTTTTCCTGGATGCGCGCCGACAGCACCTGCAGCGCCTTCGCCTTGTTGCGGTGCTGGCTGCGGTCGTCCTGGCATTCGGCCACGATGCCGGTCGGGATGTGCGTGATGCGCACGGCCGAGTCGGTCTTGTTGATGTGCTGGCCGCCGGCGCCGCTCGCGCGGTAGGTGTCGATGCGCAGGTCGGCCGGGTTGATCTGCACCGCCTGGGCCTCGTCGGGCTCGGCCAGCACCGCGACCGTGCAGGCGCTGGTGTGGATGCGGCCCTGCGTCTCGGTCGCGGGCACGCGCTGCACGCGGTGGCCGCCCGATTCGAAGCGCAGCCGGCCGAACACGTCGTCGCCCGCGATGCGCAGCACCACGTCCTTGTAGCCGCCGAGCTCGCTTTCGCTTTCGCTCACGATCTCGGCACGCCAGCCCGCGCGCTCGCAGTAGCGCGTGTACATGCGCAGCAGGTCGCCTGCGAACAGGGCCGATTCGTCGCCGCCCGTGCCCGCGCGGATTTCGAGGAAGGCGTTGCGCGCATCGTCCGGGTCGCGCGGCAGCAGCAGGCGCTGCAGTTCTTCTTCGAGCAGCAGCAGCTCGGCCTCTGCGCCCGCGATCTCTTCCCTGGCCATCTCGGCCATGTCGGGGTCGTCGAGCATCTCCTTCGCGCCGACGATGTCGGCCTCGCGCTGCTTGTAGCGCTCGTAGCGCCCGGCGATCTGCGTCACCTCGGCATGCTCGCGCGAGATGGTGCGGTACTGCGCCATGTCACTCATGATGTCTTCGCGCGAAAGCAGGAAGTCGAGTTCGCCGAGGCGGGCGGCATAGCGTTCGAGTTGGCGGCGGAGGAAAGATTTCACGGGAGAAAGGCAGGAAAAGGCGGGGGAGGTGGGCGGGAACCGAACGCGGAAGTCGCGAGGGTTCCGCAGAAGTCGCAGCAGAACTCCGCCCTCGGCGGCGGCACGAAACGCGCGCCAGCGTCGCTAACGCTCTTTGCGCAGGAACAGCCGCGAGATAGCCTGCGCCGTCTGTTCGCGCGCGGCCGCGTCGCCCGCGTGGAGCTCGGCCAGCGCGCCATGCATCATCTTCTGCGTGAGCCCGCGTGACATCGCTTCGAGCACCGCTTCGACCGGTTCGCCCCTGGCGAGCAGCTTGCGCGCCCGCGCCATCTCGGCGCTGCGCCATTCGTCGGCCTGCGCGTTGAGCTGCTGGATCAGCGGCACCGTGCCGCGCTGGCCCAGCCAGTGCATGAAGCTCTGCACGCCCGCGTCGATGATGGCCTCGGCTTGCGCCACCGCAGCCTGACGGTTGGCCTGGCCCTGCTGCACCACCTGCGCCAGGTCGTCGACGGTGTAGAGATAGATGTCCTCGAGCGCCTTGACCTCGGGCTCGACGTCGCGCGGCACGGCCAGGTCGACCATGAACATCGGGCGGTGCTTGCGCGCCTTGAGCGCCCGCTCGACCGCGCCCAGGCCGATGATCGGCAGCGTGCTCGCGGTGCAGCTCACCACGATGTCGAACTCGGCGAGCCGCCCCGGCAGGTCGGCCAGCCGCATCGCTTCGCCACCGAAGCGCGAGGCCAGCTTCTCGCCGCGTTCCAGTGTGCGGTTGGCGATCGCGATGGCCTTGGGCTCCTTGGCCGCGAAATGCGTGGCCGCCAGATCGATCATCTCGCCCGCGCCGACGAACAGCACGCGCGTTTCGCGCAGGTCTTCGAACAGCTGGCTCGCGAGCCGCACGGCCGCCGCGGCCATGCTGATGGAGTGGGCGCCGATCTCGGTGGAGGTGCGCACCTCCTTCGCGACCGCGAAGGAGCGCTGGAACAGCTGGTTGAGCGTGCTGCCGAGCGCACCGGCGGTTTCGGCCGCGCGGATCGCGTCCTTCATCTGGCCCAGGATCTGTGCTTCGCCGAGCACCATCGAATCGAGGCCGCTGGCCACGCGGAACGCATGGCGCGCCGCCTCGTCGTCGTGCAGGGTGTAGGCATGCGAACGCAGCAGCGCTGGCGCCACGCCGCCGCTCTGGGCCAGCCAGCCGACCGTGTGGTCGAGCGCGGCCTGGTCGGCGGCGCAATAGATCTCGGTGCGGTTGCAGGTCGAGATGATCGCGGCCTCGACCTGCGGATGGCGCCCGCTCGCGAACGAGCTGCGCAGGCTCTGCAGCGTGGGCGCGATCTGATCGAGCGCGAACGCAAAACGACCGCGCAGATCGAGCGGCGCGGTCGTGTGGTTCAAGCCAAGGGCCCAGACTGACATAGTTACTGATTATAAAATCAGCAGGCACCTTCCGGCTGCGAAGGGGCTTCGCCCTGCGGCGTCTTTCTTTCCCACCCCATGTCGCTGCTCGATCTCCTGAACCACCTGCTGAACTTCATCGCACCCGCGCTCGTCGTGGGTTTTCTTTGTGCGCTGGTGGGCCGCGCGTTCGGGCGCCGGGCAGCCGGTGAGCGCGCATGGTGGGCCCAGGGGGCATTCAACGCCGCTGCCGGCACGGCCGCGCTGCTCGGCGGATTGGTCCTTGTGGGACGCGACGGGACGGTCGCCGCCTACGCGGCGCTCGTGATCGCGAGCGGTACAAGCCAATGGATCGGCTCGCGCGGCTGGCGAAGGTAGAACCTGCAACCCATAGGGATACCGCGCGTTTCAATATGTTACACAGGTTAATATATGAACTCGCAGTTGGTAGTTTTTCACACTTGAGTGTGCGAAAAGCGACAGGCTAAGCAGCTCGCGCACGTTGGCGAGGCGGCCCATGGGACGGTATCGATGTATTTGCATCCTCTTTTCGCCAGTGTTCCCCCGGACGAGCGCGCCGCATTCGTCCAGCGCATCGAGCTTCGGTCCTGCCGGCGCAACGAGGTGGTGCTTGCGGCCGATGCCTGGACCGACCGCATCTATTGCGTCGCCACCGGGCTGCTGCGCGTGGTGGTGCAGGGCAGCGAGGACAGCAACGACGTCACGACCGATTTCATTCGACAGGACGACTTCTTCCTCCATTCGACGCTGGCCGAAGACCGGTACCAATCCGGCGCCACCTTGATTGCGGCGCTGCCTTCCTCGCTGTACCTGATTCCCACTGCCGAATTCCGCGCCCTGTGCACTCGCCATCCGGCTGTGACGATGGGCCTGCTCGGCATGGTGATGAAGCGCACCGCGGCGCTGCGCAGGCAGATCCGGCAGATTTCCTCGGCCTCGTCGGAGCGGCTCATCAGCCGCATCCTGCACGAGCTCACCGAACTGGCCCCCGGTGTGGGCGGGGGCTACGACAAGCGCATCACGCAGTCGGTGATCGCCTCGTATTCGGGGCTTTCGCGGATGCAGGTCAACAAGACGATGCGCGACCTGGAGCGCCGCGGGCTGGTGCGGCGCGACGAACACGGCGTCTATGTGCCGCCCAGCTTCGCGTCGTCCGACTTCCAGGCACTGCCTTCGAGCGAGCCGCCGCCGCCCGACCAGAGCCCGGACGGCGAGGTGGACCCCTCGTTCTTCCCGGACCTGCCCGAGGCCCCGCCCAAGCCCGACAAGGGCTGAACTCAGCCTAACGCGATCCGCGTGCCCGCACCGCTCGCGGCCCGGCGGATGCCGTCCGGCCCGTAGCAGGGCTGTGCACTGGTGGCCTGCAGGTAGTGCAGCGCGTTCTGGGTGAAGTCGAGCTGGCTGTACACAAGTGCGCCGTTCTGGCGATTGCCGGCACGGGCCTGCTGCGCGAGGTCGAGCAGCGCCTGCCATGCCGCCAGCGTGGCTTCGCCCTCGGCGGCCGCGGCCGCTTCGGCGCCTGCCCGCCCCGGTTCGAAGCCGCGTGCCACCTGGGCCGACTCGCGCGCCTGGTCGAGCGCCGCCATGCGGTCGAGCAGGCTGGCCTTGCGCTCGGTGATCTCCGGCAGCTGCGCGAAGAGGCCCTGGGTCATGGCCTCGGTTTCCTGCGCAAGCACCGAGAGAAATTCCTCGATGCAGTTCTTTTCGGCCAACAGGTGGACCAACATGGTGGGTTACAGCTTCGCGTTGTCGTCGAGCAGCTCGCGCACGCTGGCCAGCAGGCCGCGGGCGATCCGCTCGGGGTGAACTTCATAGCGGCCGGCCCGGATGTCTTCCCGGATCGCGGCCACGCGTGCGGCGTCGAAGTCGGCGTTGGGGGCATCGGGCAGCGAGCGAACCTGTCCCGCCGAGAGCTGCACGACGTCCTTGCCGCCCGGAACAGCGTCGGCGCCGCCGGCCGGCGTCGAGGGCGCGCCCTTGTTCGCGCGGGTGAGCGGGGTGGCCGAAGGGGTGGATGGATCGATTTTCAAGATGATTCCTCAGAGGGCTGCCTGGTGTATCGGCAGTCCGGCCCGAAACTTTAGGGCCTGGGCCGGAAATTCCACTATTGCGGCAGCCGGAGCTGTCCTTCCTCGTCCGCGACGCCACTGACGATCCGGCCGTCCAGCGTCCGTGCGCGGATGTTTCCCCCGGCGCCGGCACTCGCCAGCGCGCGCGCCTCGGTGCTCACCGAATAGCCCGGGCCCTCGGCCACTACCTTGACGGTCTGGCCCTGCTGGATCACCGTCACGCCGCGCACCTGTTCGCGCCGCAGCGGCGCGCCGGCCGCAATGCGGTTGGCGGCCACCACGCCCTGGAGTTCGGCTGCATCGGTCAGCAACGAGCGCGGCAGGGCCGTGAGATCGCCCTCGCGCGCAGCAAGGTCGCCCGCACCGAAGGCCTGGCCCGCATCGATGTTGCGCATGGCCACGAAGTAACGCCCTTCGACGGCGACACGGGCGCGCACGTAGCGCGTCCAGGGCTTCTGCTCCGAATGGCAGCGCAGGCCGACCGAGACCCGACCCCAGGGCCTGGCGCCGCGCGGCAGGAAGGCCTCAAGCGCATCGCAGGGCGGCAGTGCGCCCGAGGCCGGGGCATCCACGCTGATGGAGACCTTGCCGGGCAGCCCTGCGCTCTGGGCGAGCAGCAGCGTGTCCACGGCCACGCGCGCATCGCCCTCGAGCTGCGGCGCCGCGGCGCAGGCCGACGCCGTGCCGAGCCCCCCCGCCAGTGCGGCAAGCAGGCATCGCAGGAAACGCAGTCTGTAGAGGTTCATGGCAGTCATCGGTGAGCGCAATTCTAGAAAGATGCCCCCGATCCGAAGATGCGAAGTGCACGCCAAATGCCCCTTTGTTCGGGCCATTGCGAACGCAGTGCATGCATAGACTCGCTTTCCATCTGTCGCCACGCCCAGCCGGGATGCGACGCCTCGAACGGATGGAAAACATGATCGACAAGCTGGATGCGGCGCTTCGCTTCAACCGCGAAGCACTCAACCTCAGGGCGCAGCGCCAGGAAGTGTTGGCCGCCAACATCGCCCACGCCGACACGCCCAACTACAAGGCACGCGACTTCGATTTCGCGGGCCGCCTCTCGCAGGCGATCACGCAGGGCCGCGCAGCGGGCGCCGTGCCGATGGCCACCACCTCGGCGCGCCACATGCAGGCCACGGCCGCGTCGGCGATCCCCGAGGGCGACCTGCTCTACCGCGTCCCGAGCCAGGCGAGCATCGACGGCAACACCGTCGAGATGGATGCCGAGCGCATCAACTTCGCCGACAACGCGCTGCGCTACGAAGCCAACCTCACGGTGGTCAGCGCCAAGATCAAGTCGCTGCTTGCCGCCGCGCAATAACCAAGAACAGCACGACAGGAGCAAGCAGCATGCCGCATCCCAGCGCATCCATGAACATCTTCGGCGTGGCGGGTTCCGCCATGGCCGCGCAGTCGCAGCGCATGAACGTGACCGCGAGCAACCTCGCCAACGCCGAGAGCGTGGCCGGTCCCGACGGCAAGCCCTACCGCGCCAAGCAGGTCGTCTTCGAAGTGGCGCCCTCGGGCCAGCAGGACATCGGCGGCGTCAGGGTCGCGGGCGTGGTGGAGGACAGCTCGCCTTTCAAGATGGTCTTCGACCCCAAGAACCCCCACGCCGACGCCAAGGGCTACGTGGCCATGCCCAACGTCAACGTGGTCGAGGAAATGACCAACATGATCTCCGCCTCGCGCAGCTACCAGGCCAACGTCGAGGTGCTCAACACCGCCAAGACCCTGATGGTCAAGACGCTGAGCATCGGCCAGTAACCCCTTCGCCTCTCCACGAACAACCTCCATGGCCATCACCGACACCTCCTCCATCTCCGGGCTCAATGCAGCCACCGCGGCGCCCACCGCAGGCAACGTCTCGGAAGCGGGCAGCGAACAGCGCTTTCTGAAGCTGCTCGTCACGCAGCTCAACAACCAGGACCCGCTCAACCCGATGGAGAACGCGGAGCTCACCTCGCAGCTCGCGCAGATGAGCACCGTGAGCGGCATCGAGCGCCTCAACGCCACGCTCAGTGGCCTGGTCAACCAGACCGGCGCCAACCAGGTGCTGCAGGCGGCCTCGCTCATTGGCTACAACGTGCTGTCGCCCGGCAGCACCATCTCCACCGCCGAGCCGAAGGCGGGCGAGGCGCCCGCGGCCGTGCCCTTTGCGGTGCAGCTCGCAGACACCGCCGGCGACGTCGAGGTGAAGATCGTCGACGGCGCCGGCCGCACGGTGCGCACGCTTTCGCTCGGCACCATGGCCGAAGGCGTCAATGCGGTGAGCTGGGACGGCCTGGCCGACGACGGCAGCGCAGCGCCCGCCGGCAACTACAGCTTCACGGTCGCGGCCGACAACAACGGCGCGAAGGTGGATGCCACCGCGCTCGTGTTCTCGCAGGTGGCCGCGGTCAAGCAGGGCGCGAACGGCGTCACGCTCGAACTGATGACCGGCCAGAGCATCACGCTGGCCGACGTGCGCATGTTCCTCTGAGCACCCGCGCCACACCACTTCTTCATCTCTTCTTCTCATCGCTTTTCAACGTACCGAAACAAGGATTCGATCATGGGCTTCACCCAAGGCATCAGCGGACTCTCCGCGGCAGCCGCCAACCTCGACGTCATCGGCAACAACATCGCCAACTCCAACACCATCGGCTTCAAGTCGGGCTCGGCGAGCTTCCAGGACGTGTATGCAGGCTCGCGCGTCGGCCTGGGCGTGGCCGTTTCGGGCATCGTGCAGAACTTCACCCAGGGTTCGGTGCAGACCAGCAGCCGGCCGCTCGACGTCGCGATCCTCAACGGTGACGGCTTCTTCCGCCTGAGCAGCCCGAGCGGCGAGGTGATGTATTCGCGCAATGGCCAGTTCACGCGCGACAAGGACGGCTTCATCGTCAACGGCGGTGGCCTGCGCCTGACCGGCTACGGTGTCTCGGCGACCGGTGGCCTCGACGGCGGCACGCCGGCACCGCTGCAGGTGCAGACCACCGCGATGAACCCGAAGCCGACCTCGGCCATCCAGGCGGCCTTCAACGTCGACGCGCGCAGCACCACGCCGGCCAAGACCCCGTTCGCGCCCACCGATTCGGACACCTTCAACTACTCGAACGCGCTGGGCCCGATCTTCGACTCGCTCGGCAATCCGCACGAGCTGGGTGTGTACTTCGTGAAGACCGGCGCCAATGCATGGGACGTGTTCGCGGCGGCCGACGGCGCCGCGCTCAACGGCGGCGCGCCGGTCTCGACCATGACCTTCGACACCAACGGCAATCTGCTCACGCCGGCCAACGGCGCGATCACGCTGCCCGCGATGAACTTCGCCAACGGCTCGGCAGCGGTGAATGCCAACGTCGACCTGTCGGGCACCACGCAGTTCGGCAACGTCAACGAGATCAAGACGCTCAAGCAGGACGGCTACACCTCGGGCACGCTGACCTCGTTCTCTATCAACCCCGACGGCACCATCACCGGCAAGTTCTCCAACGAGCAGACCACGCTGATGGGTCAGGTCGTGCTGAGCTCGTTCGCCAATCCCAACGGCCTCGAGCCGATGGGCGAAAACGTCTGGGCCGAGACGCTGGCTTCGGGCCAGCCGCTCACCGGCACGCCGGGCGCGGGCACCAAGCAGGGCTCGCTGGCCTCGGGCGCGCTCGAGGCCTCGAACGTCGACCTGACCTCCGAGCTCGTGAACCTCATCGTCGCGCAGCGCAGCTACCAGGCCAACGCGCAGACCGTGAAGACGCAGGATCAGGTCGTGCAGACGCTGATCAACATCCGCTGAGCCGCCCATGGACCGCATGCTGTACGTCGCCATGAGCGGCGCCAAGCAGGCCATGGAGCAGCAGGCCTCGGTCGCCAACAACATGGCGAACGCCTCCACGCCCGGGTTCCGCGCGCAGATCAACAGCTTCCGCGCGGTGCCGGTCACCGGTGCCGAGGCGACGACGCGCGCCTACGTGGTCGCCACCACGCCGGGCGCCGACTTCAGCCACGGCCCGCTGACCGAAACCGGCCGCCCGCTCGACGTGGCGGTGCACGGCGACGGCTGGCTCGTGGTGCAGACGCCCGACGGCGGCGAAGCCTACACGCGCGTCGGCAATCTGCAGGTCGATGCCGAAGGCCAGCTCACCACCATGGGCTCGCTGCCGGTGGCCGGCGATGCCGGGCCGCTCGCGGTGCCGCCGGGCGCCGCCGTGACCATTGCCGCCAACGGGCTCGTCACCGCGCGCGGCGCGGGCGATCCGGCGATCGGCGTGGCCGAGGTGGGCCGCCTGAAGCTGGTCAATCCGCCCACGGCCGACCTGGTGCGCGGTGAAGACGGACTGTTCCGCATGCGCGAGGGCCTTCCGCCCGCCGAGGTCGACGAGGCCGTGACCGTGACCACCGGCGCCGTCGAGGGCAGCAACGTCAACGGCGTCGAGGCCATGGTGGCCATGATCGCCAACGCCCGCAGCTTCGAGATGCAGATGAAGTCGATGCGCAGCGCGGACGAGAACGCGCAGTCGGCCAACAAGCTGCTGGCGTACGGCTGAGCCGGCTGAATCGCCACATTCCCCTGACTCTCCAACAAGGAAATCCCCATCATGATGCGCTCGCTCTACATCGCGAAGACCGGTCTCGATGCTCAGCAGACCCAACTCGACGTGGTGTCGAACAACCTCGCCAACGTCGGCACCACGGGCTTCAAGCGAAGCCGTGCCGTGTTCGAGGACCTGATGTACCAGAACCTGCGCCAGGTCGGCGGCCAGACCTCGGATCAGACCCGGCTGCCTTCGGGCCTCCAGGTGGGCACCGGCGTGCACGTGGTCGCGACCGAGCGCATCCATTCGCAGGGCAACCTGACGAAGACGGACAAGCCCACCGACGTTGCCATCAACGGCGGCGGCTTCTTCCAGGTGCTGATGCCCGACGGCAGCACCGCCTACACGCGCGACGGCTCGTTCCAGACCGACCGCGACGGCCAGCTCGTCACCGCGAGCGGTTTTCCGGTGCAGCCGGCCATCGCGCTGCCGGCCAACACCACCAGCATCACGGTCGGCCGCGACGGCATCGTCTCGATCACCCAGGCCGGGCAGACCAACACGGTGCAGGTCGGCCAGCTCCAGCTCGCCACCTTCCTGAACCCGACCGGCCTGCAGAGCAAGGGCGAGAACCTCTATGCCGAGACCGATGCCTCCGGCGCCCCCAACCAGGTGAATCCGGGCGTCGACGGCGCGGGCCTGCTGAGCCAGGGCTACGTCGAGGCCTCGAACGTCAACGTGGTCGAGGAGCTGGTGAACATGATCGCCACGCAGCGCGCCTACGAGATCAACAGCAAGGCGGTCCAGGCTTCGGACCAGATGCTGCAGCGCCTGGCCCAGTTATGACATCGCTGCGTTCGTGGATGCTGCTGGCCGCGTTGGCGGTCACGGGCTGCGCGCAGGTCCCGCGCGAGCCGCTCGTGCACCAGCCGATGACCGCGCGCGCCGATAGCATCATGGCCGCGGCGCCGCGGCCCGCGAACGGTGCGATCTTCCAGCATGGTCCCGGCGGCGGCGCGCTGTTCGAGGACCGCCGGCCGCGCAATGTCGGCGACATCCTGACCGTCGTCATCAGCGAGAGGGTCAACGCCAGCAAGAACTCGGGTGCCTCGTCGAGCCGCACCGGCAGCCTGGTCGCCGACTTCGCCGGCGGCATTCCAAAGCTGATCGGCTCGCTGCTCGACGGGCAGGACGCCAAGCTCTCGGGCGGCAACACGCTGGCCGCCAAGGGCGGTGCCAATGCCAACAACACCTTCAACGGCGTGATCACGGTCACGGTGGTGGACGTGATGCGCAACGGCAATCTGCTCGTGAGCGGCGAAAAGCAGATGGGCATCAACCAGGGCACCGAATTCATTCGCTTCTCGGGCGTGGTCAACCCGCGCACCGTCTCGGGCAACAACACCGTGCCGTCCACGCTCGTGGCCGACGCACGCATCGAATACACGGCCAAGGGCTACATCGACGAGGCTCAGCACATGGGCTGGATGCAGCGCTTCTTCCTCAACGTGATGCCTTTCTGATGGCGCATAGCGCCGGCAGAAGCAGAGATACCACCATGCAAACCACCCGCACACTGCGTTCGATCATCGGCCTGGCGGCGCTCTGCGCCGTTGCCTGGGGCGCTCCCGCCAACGCCGAGCGGCTCAAGGAACTCGCGAGCATCCAGGGCGTGCGCGACAACCCGCTGATCGGCTACGGCCTGATGGTGGGTCTCGACGGCACCGGCGACCAGACCATGCAAACGCCGTTCACCACGCAGAGCCTGAACAACATGCTGCAGCAGCTCGGCATCACGATCCCGCAGGGCGTGAACATGCAGCTCAAGAACGTGGCGGCGGTCATGGTCACGGCCACGCTGCCTTCGTTCGCGCGGCCGGGCCAGAACATCGACGTGACGGTCTCGTCGATGGGCAATGCCAAGAGCCTGCGCGGCGGCACGCTGCTGATGACGCCACTCAAGGGCGCCGATGGCCAGGTGTATGCGATCGCGCAGGGCAACATGGTGGTGGGCGGTGCCGGCGCTTCGGCCAACGGCAGCAAGGCCCAGATCAATCAGCTCGGCTCGGGCCGCATCCCGGCCGGCGCGCTGGTCGAGCGCAGCGTCGAGGCGCAGGTCGGCGGCGAGAACACCTTCACGCTCGAACTCAACCAGTCCGACTTCGGCACCGCGCAGCGCGCGGTCGATGCGATCAACCGCCAGTTCGGGCCCGGCATCGCGCAGGCGCTCGATGCGCGCGTGATCCAGGTGCAGGCGCCGGCGGCAAACGAGCGCGTGGGCTTCCTTGCGCGACTCGAGAGCCTCGAGGTCACGCCCACGCAGGCCGTGGCGCGCGTGGTGGTCAATGCGCGCACCGGCTCGGTGGTCATGAACCAGGCGGTGCGGGTGAACGACTGCGCCGTGGCGCACGGCAACCTGTCGGTGGTGATCAACACCGAGCCGGTGGTCAGCCAGCCGAATGCATTCGCCGGCGGCCAGACCGTGGTCGGGCAGACCTCGCAGATCTCCATCAACCAGGGCGGCGGCGCACTGCAGATGGTGCGCGGCGGCGCTTCGCTGGCCGACGTGATCAAGGGCCTGAACAGCCTGGGCGCCAATCCGCAAGACCTGGTGTCGATCCTCCAGGCCATGAAGTCCGCGGGTGCACTGCGCGCGGAACTCGAGATCATCTGACGGAACGCGGCATGGCGATCTCGCAAAGCAGCGGCACCAGCGGCGGCGGCCTGCTGGACCAGCGTCTCGCGCTCGATGTCCAGAGCATCGATGCGCTGCGCAACACGGTGCGCAACTCGCCCGACGAGGGCGTGAAGCAGGTCTCGCGCCAGTTCGAGGCGCTGTTCATGAACATGGTGCTCAAGAGCATGCGCGAGGCCACGCCCTCGAGCGGCCTGTTCGAGAGCCGCGACGAGAAAATCTATCTGTCGATGCTCGACCAGCAGCTGGCGCAGAACCTCTCGGGGCGCGGCGTGGGGCTGGCCGAGGCGATGCTCGCGCAGCTAAGCCGTGGCGCGGCCGAAGCCGATCCCGGCGGCGGCGGCACCGGTGTCGAGGGCATGCCGTTCTCCTTGCAGGCGGCCCCGGCGGTGGCGCGCCGGACCGACATGCCCATCGCGGCGCATTCGGGCATTCCGCTCGGCTCGGCGCCGCCTTCGGCCGCGCCCTCACGTACCGCGGCGCCCGTCGCGGACCTCGGCATCTACCAGCGCAACAGCGAGCGGCTCTCGCCCGCCGCCGAGGGATCGTTGCAGGGCAAGGTCGACAGCTTCGTGCAGCGAATGGGTTCGTCGGCGCAGGTGGCCAGCGCCGCGAGCGGCGTGCCTGCGCCGCTCATCCTCGCGCAGGCCGCGCTCGAGTCGGGGTGGGGCAAGCGCGAGATCCGGGCCGACGACGGCACGCAGAGCTTCAACCTGTTCGGCATCAAGGCCGACCGCAGCTGGAAGGGCCCGGTGGTGGAAACCACCACCACCGAATACATCGACGGCGAGCCGCAACGCGTGCGCGCGAAGTTCAGGGCCTACGGCTCCTACGACGAGGCCTTCACCGATTACGCGCGCTTCATCACGCGCAACCCGCGCTACGCCGGCGTGCTCGCCGCGGAGACGCCGGCCGAAGCGGCGCACGGCCTGCAGAAGGCTGGCTACGCCACCGATCCGCACTACGGGCAGAAGCTCGTTCGCATCATGCAGAAATTCAGCTGAAGGAAGAAACGACATGGCAGACACATCCACCTCTTTGCAACACCGCGGCCCCTCGGCACCCGCCGCCGCGAGCCGCCTGGAGGTCGTGACCTTCACGCTCGGCCAGGAGGAATACGGCATCGACATCCAGAAGGTGCAGGAGCTTCGCGGCTACGACGCGGTGACG
>NZ_JBDGJQ010000013.1:0-104080 GCF_057656815.1 Variovorax sp. Soil_C_39 | reverse complement strand
GTGAGCCGCCAGGCTCGCAAAGAGGGTGGGTCAATATTGGATGGAAATGCCGGGTCAGGATTGCATGGAACTCAACAGCGCGGCCGCACCTGGACCCTCACCTCACGCGGAGGCTTGAAGGAACTCGAGGCGTGATCTGCGAGGTTTGCGGCAGGCCAACCCGTGTGCTCGCCACCCGCGACGGGGAGCACGGGTCTGTGATGCGACGGCGCGAGTGCACGAACGAGCACCCACACCGATTCACGACGTTCGAGATCCCCGAAGCGCCTTTTCGAAACGTGGCGAAGCGGGTCGGCAGATACGCCTTAGGGCGAGAGCTGCGCCTTGCCTTGCGCCGCAGGGACGAATCGATCATCTCCGACCCTCGGCAATCGCGGGAGGTCGCCGCTGCCCACGGCATCCACCCCGCGCATGTCCGGCGGATTCGGCGGATGCAACTCTGACAGGAACCATGCCTCACCAACACGCAAGGGACGCCCTCCTCCGCGCACTCAGCGCAATGCGCTTACCCATCACCGCGCTGCAGCTCGCCGCGGTCGTAGAAACCGTTCTGGACCAGATCGAACAGGAGCTGCAGGACGCAGAGATGTTCCGTTGGATCTCCGAGAACGCGACGATCACCTGGGACACGAACTACGAGAACGCGCAGATCTGCTTCCCCCTCAAGGCCGACTTCTTTGACACGATCGAGGACGCGGTTCGTAAAGCGATGGGCGACGAGCCCGAGGATTCATGATGAACTTCAACGACACCACTTCGCACGAGCGCCAGGTGAACTGCACCGTGCCCCAGAAGGAGATGTTCCGCTTGGTGGCTGAACACGTCGCGAAGGAGGCGAACTTCGACCTCAACGCGCCGATCGGCGTTCGTGCTCGCGTTTACATCAGCGAGAGCAACCGCGGCAGCATCACGGGCTCCGTCGAGCGCAACGTGCGCGTGGAACTCACGCAGGACCTGCTGCCGACTGCTGGCCCTTCCCAGTACGAGTTCACCTGATGGGCAGCGTCGACCGTCGCCTCCGACGCGAGTTCGACTCGCACGTCGACACCATCATGGATCGCTCGTCCAAGGCTGCCGCCTATGCAGCCGACCCGCAGTGGAAGGTCCACGCCTACCACCGCTGGCTGGGTGAGCGCGACGATGTTTTCGTCGAACCCGACCCGGAGCCCGCCCTCTCTGGCTTCGAGCTCGAAGTCGAGTTGCGCGGGATCATCTCCTTCTGCGAAGACTTCCTTTGCGGCTTCGAGGACGACCGCGACCAGCAAGGCGTCGTCGAGACGCTCGAGCGAATCAGAAAACTGCCGCCGCTCTGACCGGCGCACCCCGACAACGTCAACGATACCGGCCACCTGCACAGGTCTGGCCAGCCTGACCCTGCTTGACTGAGAGACAAAGATCTCTACTGCGCGGACCTCTTGCGCAATCGGCGACCGCGGCCGAGACAAGAAGAGGTGGATGCCTTGAGCTGACATAGAGCAGCGCAGCGCGATATTGCGCTAGGGAGCACCCCCCTTACATGCGGACAAACATTGAACAACGCCAACGCACTCATCCGTGCTGAATTTCGTCAAGGCACCTGGGAGATCGTAGTCCCAGGCTCGAACCCTATCAGCGTCGACCAGATCCTCATGGACGTCGAAAGCTCGGGTGACGGATTCGCCGTCGGAACGGTACTCGCCGTCCACGGTCTTCCCCAAGACATCGTCGCCGACCTCCCGCCGCGCATGCTGCGCGCACTTGGTGTCGGCTTCCCCATCCGGATCTCCAACACGCCCCGAGGCTGCAGCCGCGTTCGCTGCGTCGCCGGCAAGAGCCGCACTGTGAGGGCCTGACACCATGTACGACTCTGACAACACCTACAGCTTCCTCGAGCGCCTCGGCGCAACCAAGAGCAAGAACGAGAAGTTGGCCATCCTGCGCGAGGCTGACGCAACGACACGCGACCTGATCCATCGCGCGATGAATCCATTCATCACCTACGGGGTCGCAAAGGTCGATGTCCCGAAACCCGGCGTGAACGCGCTTTGCGAAGGCCACATCGCGATGCTCGAGCGCCTTGCCTCGCGTGAACTGTCTGGCAACGCCGCGAAGCTCGCGATCAGCAACGCTATGGGATCACTCACTGCAGCGAGCCAGGAGGTCCTGAAGCGCATCATCACCAAGGATCTGAAGTGCGGCACCGGCACGACGCTGATCAACGAGGTCTGGCCCGGCCTCATCCCCAAGTTCGCCGTCCAGCTGAGCGAGGTCTACGAGCCCAAGCGGGTCACGCAATGGCCCGTCGGCTTCCAGCGCAAACTCGACGGCATGCGCGCCGTCGCCATCATCGACCCCGACAAAGGCGAGGTGAACATGGTGAGCCGCGAAGGTCGCCCGCTGCCCGCGCTCGAGCCCATCGCCGAGGTGCTGCGCTCCAAGCTGGAAATCTTCCGCCCCTGGCGCGAGAAGCCGATCTTCCTTGACGGCGAGGCCACGAGCGGCACGTTCAACGACACGGTGAGCCAGGTGCGGCGCAAGTCGAAGACCGCCGAGGACGCGGTGTTCAACATCTTCGACGTGTTCGGCCCGGGCGGTTCGACGATCGAGCTCTCGAGGCGACTCGAGCTGGTGGACTCCATCGTGACCGCCTACGACGATCCGCGCATCGGCCGTGTCCCGATGCAGCTCTGCTACTCCGACGAGGAGGTGCAAGCGGCCGTTAACGTGGAGTGGGATGCCGGCGAAGAAGGCGGCATGGTCAAGCGCCTCGACGCGCCCTACGAGCTCAAGCGCGGCTACAACTGGATGAAGATCAAGGGCTACGACTCGGCCGAGTTCGAGGTGCTCGGCGTGTTCGAAGGCACCGGCCAGTACGTCGGAACTGCCGGCGGGTTCATTGTGCGGCTCGAGAACGGCGGCGAGTGCCGCGTGGCGGGCATCACCGAAAAGCTGCGCGGCCTCATCTGGAACAACCCCGAGGTCATCGGCCGGCTCATCGAAGTCGGCTTCCACGAGCGCACCCCCGACGGTTCGCTCCGCCACCCCCGGTTCGTCAAGTTCCGGGATACCTTCACCGGAGAAAGGGAATAATCCTGCCCACAGCCACTGTCACGCCCCAACCCATCATGCGTTACTCGCCCCGCCCCATCGAAGACTACGGTCGCATCGCTGGCGGGAAGTTCATCGGGCCCCGAACGTCGCTCCTCCTCACGGAGGAGGTCGAGCGGTGGAACCTCGCGTTCCTCTCCTTCGACTACGACGCGCGCCCCGTGCCGCAGAACCCGCAGTTCACCTCCCTGGTGGTGAAGACTGTGGCCACGCGGCTGGACACTGGCGAGATCGACTACAACGCGAGCGGCCCCATGCTGGTCCGCAGCCTGCTCAAGCTGCCTGCACCGCAGTTCGTGAAGGTGATCGAGCTCCACTCGATCCTTGCACAGCTGCCGCTCTACAGGGCTCTTGGCGACGCATGGCTTGCGACCATCAAGGAGCGCAGCTGGCTGTGCTCAACCTCTGACGACGGCCCCGAACTCGAGGCTGACCCTCGCGCCGTCGCGGAAGCGCAGAAGCTCTTCGCCGCTCTCATGTCCCGACGATAGGTGACCGGCCCGGTCACCAACCCCTTCGAGCAGCTCACCAGGCTACTCGAAGCGGCCATCCACGGCCAGGATTTTCTTGGCCCGTCTCCACCTGCTCTCAAAGAAAACACCATGACGCCATACGAAGCGGTCAGGGAGCGATTCGTTTTTCCGTTCGAACTACGCCCCTATCAGGTCGAGGAGGTCAACCGACTCTCAGAAGGAAACATCGGAATCTTCCACTACTCCGGCGCGGCCGGAGACCAGGGCGACGGCCTGCACGCGGGTCACTACGACGAGCCTGGCACCGGCAAGACCGCGATCTCCACGCACCAGATGCTCTACCAGTTCGAGTTCCACGGCGTCGCACACTACATCGTGCTGATGCCGCCGATCTTGATCCCACAATGGGCGCGGTGGCTGCGGAGCATCACCCGCAAGGCGACTGGCAAACGCCTGACGGTGACCGAGTGGGTCGGCACGCCGGCGCAGCGCAAAAAGCTCGACACGACGAGCGAGTTCTTCCTCATGTCGTACCAGATGTTCAAGAACGACTGGGAGCGGCTGTGGGGTATCGCTGAAGGCAAGGTGGTCGGGCTCAACGCAGACGAGGGGCATGCGCTCAAGAACAACGAGTCGGCCAATCACAAGGCCTTCTACCAGTTCGTGGGCCATGAGCGACCACGCATGGTCCTGACCGGCACCCCGCTGACTAAGCCCGGCGACGCCTACGGGCTGTGCCGGTTGATCGCTCCAGGTCGGTATCGGAACCGTCGCCACTTCGAGCAGATCCACGCAGGCGATCGCGACGACTACGACAAGATCCTCACCTGGGAGAACCTCGATGTTCTCGCCGAGAGCATGCGGATCAACTCGAGCCGGATCCTTCGCCGCGAGGTTCAATCTCAGCTGCCGCCGGTCCAGTTCACGCCCATCGTCTACAAGCTCGACTCCGCCCATCAGAAGCTCTACGAGCGGCTGTCGGTGGAGAAGCTGCTGGAGTACGACGACGGGCGAGAGATCAATGCGATCAACGAGTCCGCGCTCTACGCGGCGCTGCAGCAGATCGTGGTGAACTGGGCCTACTTCGAGGACGACCCGGGCATGCGGCCGGCCATCCTCGATGTCATCGACGAGATCTTCGAAGAGATCGGCGAAGGCAAGAAGTTGGCGATCGCGGCGCACTTCGTGCGCTCGAACCAGACGCTCCTCGGTGCGCTGCAGAAGTACGGCGTCGTGGCCGTATACGGTGAGGTCTCAGCCAAGCAGAAGCAGGCGGCGATCTCACGATTCATCGACGACCCCTCGTGCCGCTGCGTCCTGCTGCAGCCCTCCTCCGCCGGATTCGGCGTGGACGGGCTGCAGCACGTGTGCAGCGACATGCTGATCGTCGAGGCGCCAACAACGGCGCCCCCGTTCTGGCAGGTGGTCGCTCGGCTTGACCGCGACGGCCAGAAGGATCCCGTCAACTGCCGGATTGCAATCGCCGACAAGACCGTCCAGGTGCGGATGTTCAAGAACCTGTTGGCCAACGATGCGCAGATCAATGCTGTGCAGCGTGGCTTCCAGGACCTGAAGGACGCCGTCCTCGGCAATGAAGAGGTGCCGCTCCAGATCGACGCGACCCAGCCGCAGGAGGCGGAGGTGGCCTAGCGGGCGGCTTTTTAGGGTACGCGGGGTGCGGGTTTGCGGAGTCAGAGATTGACCCCTAGAATCTGCAGCCTTCGGCGCGAAGACGCCGAGCAACCCCGCACAAAAATGAGCGCGGTGAGGCCTAGAGCCCTCCGCCGCTCAGCCCGATAAGAAGAAAAACAAAGTGGGCGCCAATGAGTTTTCTCTGGTATCAGAAGACAGGCGGTGAAGACGCCTGGGTGGAAGGCCTTGCCGAACACCGACAAAAGATCATCGCCGAGCTCCACCCCGCATTCGTGACGGTGCTCGACGCACACACCGCCCCCGACGCAACGTGGGGCCGTGAGGAATACTCGAAGATGAAGTACAGCGGCCCGCTGTACTTCGACTGGGATGCGGAAGACGTCAAGGAGACGATCCCCCAATTCCAGCTGTTCCTGGCCAAGTTCCAGGACGAACAGGGCGTGGACCTCAAGCAGTTGCGGCTGTACGCCACCGGCGGCCGCGGCTTCCACTGCGAGGTGCCCGAGGACGTCTTCATGCCGAAGGTGCCCCGCACCGGCGTGCAGAGCCTGCCCTACATCTACAAGGAAATGGCGCTCGAGCTGGTCGTGGACACGCTCGACCTACGCGTCTACACGGGGCGCAAGGGGCGCATGTGGCGCACCCCGAACATCGTTCGCAGCAACGGCAAATACAAGGTGCCGATCACGCTGGAAGAGGCGTTGCAGATGACGCCGGAACGCTACGACGAGATCTGCAGCGCGCCGCGCGCGGAACCCGAGCGTGCCGCCCCGACAACGGCAATGGGCCTGACGGCCCTCTACGTCAAGGCACAGCACAAGATCAACGAGGCGGTGAAGCGCCAGGCCAAGGCCGGCGTTGACACTGCGCTCCTGGCCAAGTTCAAGGGCGAGTTCCCCGCGACGATGCAGCGCATCATGGCCGGCGAAGGCATCATGCCCGGCACCGGCTTCCAGAAGCTATCGATGCAGCTGGCCATCGCCGCCAACGCGCTCGGCAAATCCGCGGACGAGCTGGTCGCGGCGGCCGAAGGCCTCTGCAAGACGCACTCGAGCGACTCGAGCCGCTACAACAGCCCGCGCAAGCGCAAGGAAGAGCTGCGGCGGATGTGGGACTACACGCACGACAACCCGTGCTACTCCTTCTCCGCCGGCGGCCTCCGCTCGCTGCTCGAGCCCGGCGCGCCCTCCGGCGATCTGGACGTCGTCGACCGTTCGCTCGAAGGCCACGTGCCGATGGACGACGAGGAGACGCTCACCGAGGAGCAGCAGGCCGAGATCGAGCTGGCCAACCGCGGCCAGATGGCCAACGTGATGATCCACCGCCAGGGCATCTTCCTTCGCGGGCCTGAGGGCCTCAAGCCGCTCAGCCACATCGCGCTGACCAAGCCAACCAGGCTGCTGTCCGCCGAGGACCGCATGCACATCGGATTCGAGTGCGACGTGCTCGCCGGCGGCGTGCGCCACTCCACCGCCTACGTCTCACTGGAGACGTTCAAGTCCCGCGCCAAGATGCACGAGACCTTCTCGAGCTACGGCGGGACCTTCATGGGAAACGACATTCAAGCAGGAGCAATCTTGACCGCACTCGACAGCGCCGCGAAGAAGGCCAATCGCGAGGTCTTCGTGGTGCACCGCGAGGGGCTGGACCTTGTCCAGAACCCGAACGTGACCGACCAGATCCAGCGTGACGTCATCTGGGCATCGCCCGACGGCGTCCTCTCTCACAACCCCGAGGTGAACTACCGCTTCCGCGCACGGCTCTCCAACGAGCCGGTGTACCGCAGCGACGTTCACGCCTGCCCGCCGATCGAGGGCACCCCCGATACGCGAGCATGGCTGCATCATCTCTTCCAGATCAACGAGCCGCTGGTCGTCGCCCAGATGGTCGGTTGGTTCGTTTCGACGCTGCACAAGCAGTTCTACCAGGAGGCAACCAACCAGTTTCCGCTCCTTCACCCCAACGGCAGCGCCGGCTCCGGCAAGACGCAGACCACCGCGCTGCTCGCCCGGCTCTGGCACCACACCACGAAACCCCTGCAGTACGGCTGCGGCGTCGCGATGACACCCTTCATGCTCAAGTCGGCATGCCAGGGCAGCGCTTCGATCCCGCTGATCCTGGACGAGTACAAGCCGGCCGAGCTCGGCCCGGTGCGCACCGACCTCCTGCTGCAGACGTTCCGGCTCTCCTACAACCAGGCGCGCGGCGCAACCGGTGGCATCTCCCGCGGCGGCGCCGCGAGCAGCTTCCGGGACGTGACCAACTTCGACTACAGCGCGCCGATCGTCTTCATGGCTGAGTCGCAGGAGACGCAGACCGCCATCGTGCAGCGCTCGCTGCCCGTCAGCTTCACCCAACGTGGAAAGGACACCCACTCCGAGCACTTCTACGCGGCTCAGGCCGGCGTCGACTACCTGCCCCGCCTTGGCGCGGCGCTGCTGCGCGCGGGAATGGTCGAGACAGTCGAGAGCCGCAAGCAGGCGCTGGCGCCACTCGTCAAGGACCTGCGCGCCTCGCTTGACCACTACGTGCACGACCGCCAGGTCTACAACTTGGCCGTCGTCCTAGCTGGTCTGAATTTCCTCGACGGCGTGCTGCAAATCATCTTCGGTGACGAGCTGCGCGCAGATCTGGATCGCCTAAAGGAGGCGGTCTACACCAACAAGCAGGAGATCGCAGCACAGGCAGTGAACGAAGCAGCAAAGGCGTTGAACGACATGTCGCTCATCAGCCGAACCGAGGCCCCCGACAGCGAGTTCGCCCTCCGCGAAGGTGTGGACTACCTGCACGGCGAAGGCTTCATCGAGATCTTGATGCGCGAGTCGTTCGTCAAGTACTTCGCATGGAACAAGAGAAAGGGGTTCAACGCCCTGTTCTCCAGTGCAGATGCATTCATCGTGGCGATGGCCAAGTTCGACGCCACGATCGACAAACTTTGCCTCAACTCTCCGCTTCGGAAGGGTGGGCAATCAAGGATCTACCGGTTCAGCCTTGAACGGCTGGCGGCAGAAGGCGTCGAGATGTTCCGCCAAGGGCGGGACTGATCGACAGACAAGTGTGTAAATCGACTAGGAAAAAAACCATGGCACTCAAGAAGCCCGCATTCGAAAACGAACCCACCAACAACGCCGCAGATGCCGCCGCTGACACCGGCGCAGACACGGCCGTGATGGAGCGCTCGACGCCTTCGAATGCGAACCCCGCAGCGGAAGCTGCCGAAACGCCGGTGGCCGCCGCCACCGAAGCGCCCGCCGCTGCCTCGACCGCTCCCGCGATCGTGAAGGCGGTCAACACCGCCGTCGGCGCGGTGAACGACGCGGCAGCCCGCGCAAAGGCCTTCCAGAAGGAGGTGGAAGCCATGAAGGACGCGAGCGACTTCTCGTTCGGCAACTACCGCGTCTTCAAGGGCAACAACGGCACGATCATCGAGTCGAACGGTGATAAGGCCGACCTCGGCCGCTGGGCTCAGGTCCGGATGATCTCCTGGGCCGAGCACTTCGAGATCTCGCCCGGCGAGCAGTCGGCCTCGACCAAGGACTTCGTCGCCTACTCCAAGGACGGCAAGGTCATCGACTCGGTCATCGGCGACGAGCTGAAGGGCTGGGCGGGCAAGCCCGTTGCCGACTACGTGAAGCACCTGCAGGACGAGGAGGACTTCTCGGGCGCGAAGTGCCGCCGCTTCGTGGACGTGGGCGGTGCGCTTCTCTCGTGCGAGAACGCCGACGAAGGCCCGATCGGCACCGTGATCCAGATCACGCTGAGCGAGTCGTCGATCCCGGCCTTCAGCCGCTACCAGCAGGAGCTGAACGACAAGGCGCGCTGCGTGGCCATGGGCATCCCGGGCTTCAAGCTGCCAGATGACCCGTTCACGCTGTTCTTCGTCCGCGAGCTTGCCTCGAAGGGCAACAACAACTGGACGAAGCTGAAGATCCTCGGCGCGCTGCCGGCGAAGATCTGATCTCGCAGTGAACTCAGGGGGCCTTCGGGCCCCCTTCACACGAGCATGAGCTTCCCCGACAACGTCCGCTTCTTCGTGGCGGACACGGAAACCACTGGCGCCGGGCCCGAGGACAAAGTCTGCGAGTTGGGATGGATCGAGATCGACGAGAACATGAACGTGCTCTCCGAGGTCCAGAGCCTGATCGACCCGCAGTACATGATCTCGCCCAGCGCGTCAGGCATTCACGGCCTGACCAACGCCGACGTCGAACAGGCGCCGACGATCGAGGAGTTCTTCAGCGTCGACGACCCGAGCTGCTACGGCCGCAAGGTCACCGACCCGATCGTCCTCATCGGTCACCGCATCTCGTTCGACTACCGCTTCCTGTCGCCCTACATCAACGTGACGCAGGAGCTGTGCACGCTGAGGTGGGCGCGCAAGCTGTACCCGCACGCCGACGACCACAAGCTGTCGACGCTGATGTTCGCCCTTGGCCTCCCGCGGCCCGAAGGCGCGCACCGGGTGATGTCCGACATCTACTCCGCCTTCCACCTCGCGAAACACCTTTGCGAGCGGACCGGCATGACCATCCGACAGCTTGCCGAAGCGAGCATCGCGCCCATGGAGGTGGCGATGATGCCGTTCGGGAAGCACAAGGGGCAGCCGATGTCCCAAGTGCCGAAATCGTATATCCGCTGGGCCATGGACAACTTCAAAGACCTGGACGCCGATTTCGTGCATACTTTTCAACTCGCTCTCAATAAAAAGAAAAATAATGAGCAATCAACTGCAGGCGCAGGAGCCTAGCTATCCCGCATTCGTCCGCAAGCTGTTCAACCGCAGCGGCGACCCCTCCAAAGACTTCGCCCACGCCGTGCTCGGCATCGCGACGGAGAACCACGAGCTTCTCAGCGCAACCGATCGCGTGAATGCGATCGAAGAAATCGGCGACGCCGAGTTCTACGCAGTGGCCCTTCAGCAGGTCATCGAGGACCGCTGGCAGCACCCGCTGGAGATGGCCGCGCTGGAGGACGTCATCCGGGAGGATGTCGAGGTCATCCTCGGCTCGACCGAGCCCTTCGCGCTGCTCCAGGACACCACGAACGAGCTTCTCGACCACGCGAAGCGCTGGGTCGGCTACGGGCGCGCACCCGAGCGGCTCGAGGCCTCCTACACGCTGGCGATGGTTGCGCAGCGCGTGGCCCGCGAGCTCAGCCTCGTGAAGCACGCCGACGCCACCCAGGCGCACATCCGATCCGTGAACATGGCCAAGCTGCTCAAGCGCTACCCCGGTGGCGACTTCGACCAGTTCCGAGCCTTGCAACGCGACCTGGGTGCCGAGCGTGCGACTCTGGAATCTGCCGTCCTGGGCTGATCCTAAGAAGGCCCTCCAGACGCTGAACCGCGCAGCCGTTGACGGCGGCGTCGCTTCAGCGGTGAAGGAGCGCGCGCGGGAGCTTGGCCGCAAGCCACTCTCTAGCGTGCTCCTGCCCGGCTTCCACCTCTTCGAGGGCCCCTGCCCCGTCGCCCCCTACAGCTGGCTGCTGCCGAAGCCCAAGGGCGACGTGCAGGATCTGCTCGGCCTATGGGAGGCGTATGTGGATCAGGACCTCGGCGCGCGCTATAGCCGGCGGTCACCGCTCGAGGCGATCCAGCGCGACCGCTTCGTCTTGGGGCCGGCAGCCTTCAAGCGCGTCTTCGGCGGACCGCGGCACCCCCGCGATTGGGCGCAGCCGGCGGCAATGATCATCGCCCTCGCGCAACACCTGGAAGGCCAGGAGAACCTGCAGTTCACCCTCTCGAACGCAGCGTTGATGCACGAGCGCACGCTGCAGCTGCGAATGCACCTGACCGGCTACATGCTCGAGGTGAGCCACCGCGGCATCTTCTCGAACATGCACCGAAAGGTGATCGCACCGCGCTACCAGGCCTCCGACGCGAAGCTGGAAGGCCTGTGCATCCGTCCGCTGCGATCGGCGCACCCGCTTGCCGTTGCGCTGATGGAGAACGAGGACACCCCGCACGCTTGTCTGCAGGCCGCCAACGTGGTGCTGCGGGCAGTCCGGCAGGGTCTGCTCGATGAGCAAGACGTGAGGCTCTCAGCTGGCGCGGCGCCGCGCGCGGCGAGAGAAGAGGCGGTCGTGGCAGCGCTACAGCTGCTGGACCGCGAAAAGAACCTGCGCCTGGTGTACGACAAAGTCGTGCCCCGCGTGGTTTCTGCAGCGGAGTTCCGAAGTCTCTTCGGGAACCCATTCAGAGGTGTCTCAGCGCCGCGGGCCGACACGGTCGACAAGTGGCGGGCCCACCTCTACTCGCTCGTTCCATAACAAGAAGAAGAACAAAAATGGACCAGACAAACGAACAAAAGGTAGCGGCCGCCAGGCAGAAGCAGGCGGCCGTTGCCGAGACCATCCGTGCCGTGCAGGGTGAGCAGTACCTCGAAATCACGTTCGCACTCGCCGGCATCCTGATGCTGGGCCGTGCGCTCGCCATCGTGGGCCACGCCGAGACCTCCAGGCTCCTTACACAGCAGGCCCTGGTCAACGCCTTCAAAGCGTTCGGGGTCGAGGAGGACGAACAGCTGACGGCGAGCCTCGGAAAGGACGCCCTCTCGCTGGCCGAAGTCAGCTACGTGCCGGCGACCTGATGCAGACCCGACGCGGCTCCCTCGTCGAGGTGGTGAGCGGGACTGCGGTCGCCTTCGCCATCTCCCTGATTCTCCAGCACTGCGTGGTCGACCCTCTGTGGGACCTGAACACGTCGTTCTTCGAGAACTTGAGCATCACGGTGCTCTTCACCGTCGTCAGCGTGGCTCGCAGCTACGTCTGGCGCCGCTTCTTCAACTGGCTCCAAAACAAAAACAACAACAGCCATGTCACTTCAAGGAATCACCGGTAAGGCCTACAGCGGCAAAGACACCTTCGGCGAGGCATTCATCCGCGCGGGTTACCGCCGGATCTCGTTCGCAGAGCCGCTCAAGGAAGCAGTCGCCATCATCGCCGGCGAGCCAACGCACCTCTATCACACAGCCGAGGGCAAGGAGGGCTTCTCCCCCGTCCTGAATTGCACGCGGCGCCACGCCCTTCAGGCGGTCGGCAAGGGTGTGCGCGATGTGCTCGACCAGGACATCTGGGTGCGACGCGCGCTGGACGCGTGGGATCGAATGGGCCGACCCAACGCCGTCATCACGGATGTTCGCTACGACAACGAAGCGGATCTGATCCGGCAGTACGGCGGCACGGTCGTGAAGATCGAACGCCCCAACAAGCAGCAGGGCCTCGAAGGCGCTGCCGCGCTGCACGAGTCCGAGCGCGGCATCAGCGAGCACCTGATCGACATCGTCATCGTGAATGACGGGACGATCGGCGAGCTCCACGCCGAGGCGCGCAAGCTCATCGATGCGGTACCAGCCGACGGAGGTCTCTGATGGCCGCCGAAGCCGACAACCTTGACAGGGCTGCGGACCTCACCCGCGCGCGGACGGACACGCAGATCGCCGCGGTGCGGAGCTTGGCCGCTCCCGAGCAGATCCAGAACTCCGACGGCACCTGGCCCGAGACCGAGTGCGTCGTGTGCGGCGTCGACCTCGGGAAGCGGGCGGAGCTCGGGAAGATCCGCTGCGTTCACTGCCAGGGCCAGATCGAAGCGAGGGGCGCGCGATGGCCAAGGTGAACCCCAACTCCAAGGCATCCAAGTTGCGGCGCGCCAAGGCCCTGCTAGAGGCCCTGCTGCGCGCCCCGAAGACCCAGGCTGGCCTGATCGCCGCCGCGCGGACCAAGGGCGTCACCCGCAACTTCGTCTACGGCTGGCTGACGAACGCCCTGCAGACGGCTGTCGTCGTGAAGCACAAGAGCACCGACCCACCGACCTTCCAGCTCGCCGCGACCGCGGCGACAGAACAACCCTCCGTCGGCGACTACCCCCCGTGGCTCGAGCCGCGGGGTCTGCCGGCATTCACCGGCAGGACCGCCTTCATCGGCGGTGCGCGCCGAACGCGAACCGCAAAGGAGACCACATGCGCTTCAACATCGACCATCTGATCATCGACGGCAACAGCTACCTGAACTCCGCCCTGCTGAAGGGCACCGACCACGACGACGGCTACAAAGTCAAGACCGAAGACGGCAAGGAGGTGCAGGTCAACGGCGCCGAGTACGGCGTCGAGAACTTCTTCGACAAGGTCACGGCCGACATCGAACACTTCGAGGTCGCACCGCGCAAGATCATTCTGGTCTGGGACGGCAAGAACGCCAAGATGCGCCGGCGCGCCGTGCTGGCTCGCTACAAGGAGGGCCGCGACAAGATCGAGGAGGTCAACGTCGAGCTGAACAAGGCCCGCGAGATCTGCACTCAGATGATGCTCGACCTGGGCGCCACCGTGATGCAGCAGAAGGGGATGGAGGCCGACGACGTCATCGGCTACCTCACCAAGACCCTCCCGGGGTGCAAGGTCGTCGCCACCAACGACGGCGACCTGAGCGTGCTGGTGGACGAGGTGACCGACACCCACGTCTGGCGCCTCGGCGAGCTCAACAAGCAGCCCTACGGGCCCTTCCCGCACCGCTACATCACGCTGTACAAGGCGCTGGTCGGGGATTCGGGCGACAAGATCCCCGGCGCGGCCGGGTTCGGCGATGCGAAGTTCGTCGACCTGGTGCGGATCTTCGGCATGGACGGCCTCGAGCTCATGCAGGACTTGATCCTGACCGGCAAGCTGGCGCGCCTGCGCGAGGACGTGGCCGACTTCGCTGCCCTGCAGAAGATGATCGACGGCGCCGACCAGGTCGCGATCTCGTGGCGCTGCGCGGAGCTGCACGTCGAGGACGTGAACACGCTCCACAGCCCCCTGGAAATCCAGGCCGGCATGGTGAAGACCTGGGCGTCGCTGCCCGACGACCGCCGAGCCACCAGCCTGCGCCGCTTCTACGGCACCAACACGCTGGTGCACGCCGCGAACTACGACGAGGTGAAGGCCAAGCTGGCCGCGCGCTTCGCCGAGTCGCCGTTCGTCGCGCTCGACATCGAGACCTCGTCGACCGAAGAGTCCGACGAGTGGGTGGCGGCAGTGGCCGACGCAATGGACAAAGACGAGAAGCTGGACGCGCTGGGCCACGAGCTCACCGGCGGATCGCTGACCTTCGGCGACAACACTCAGCACACCATCTACATGACGGTGGACCACCTGGAGACGCCTGACCACAAGAATCTCACCAAGGACCAGTTCCGCGAGGTGGTCGAGCTGATCCCGTCGGACAAGATGCACACGGTCATCCACAACCGTGCGTTCGAGTTCAACGTCCTGTACCGAACTTTCGGCGAGGCTTGGAAGGACAACGGCTGGGGCGGCTTCGTGCCCAACGCGATCGACACCCAACTCGGCAGCTCCTACGTCAACGAGAACCTGCCGCTGGGCCTGAAGGATCGCAGCGCGACCCACCTGGGCTACAAGCAGACCACGTACGAGGAAGTGACCACGATGCGCGGCAAGGTGGGCTCCCTTTCGGGTGGCGTCGTGAAGTCCGTCTACCCGGTCGAGCTTGTGCCCGCCGTCATGGCCCCGAACCCGAAGTCGACCGAGAAGAAGCCGCTGAAGGACATCATCGTCACGCCGGCGGTGACCGAGGACTGGGAGCTGCGCGAGTACAAGATGAACCAGCTGACCGCCCAGCACGTGCTGAGCTACGGCTGCGACGACACGATGTGCACGGCCGCGCTGCACACCTACTACCGGCTCGTGATGGACATCGAGGGAACCTGGGACGTGTACCTCGAGGTCGAGCAGCGCCCGCAGTACCTGACCAGCCTTGCCAACCTGCAAGGTGTCAAGATCTCGATGTCCAAGCTCAAGGAGCTCGAACGCAAGGACGATGAGCGCTACGCCGAAGGCTGGGCGACGCTTCGGAAGTTCCTGCTGGCGCGCGGCTGGGAAGGCACCATCTGCCCCGAATTCGAAGGCAGCCTCGAGCTCTCCGACGTGAAGCTGGCCGCCGGCATCATCCAGGCCGGCGAAGAGTTCACGACCAAGAAGCGCAAGCACAACGCGATGGCCGCGGACCTGCGCGAGCAGTTCCCCGACAACGACGTGGCTAGCGTGCTGGCCAACTTCGTCGAAGCGGACGATGTCCAGGGCGTGAACAAGCTGGTGCGCGAGCACTTCACCGGCGAGCCGCAGATCAACTTCGGCTCGCCGAAGCAGATGCAGAACCTGTTCTACAACGTCATGGGCATGACGCCGCGCTCGTTCAATTCGCTGACCGAAAAGCAGCGTGAGATTCCGGAGATGGCGGCAGCATTCCGCAAGCTGCGATCGATCCAGGACGGCAAGCTCACGATGGCCGAGCTCGACCCCGCCGAGCGTGCCATCCTCGTGTCGAAGGCTTCAACGGACGACGACCTGATCGAGTTCGCGCTCGCCAAGGACCCGCTGACCGACGAGGTGCGTGCTGCATTGAAGGCCTACCAGTCGGTGCGCTCGGTGATGACCCGCCGCAGCCTCTTCTACAAGACCTACAAGGCGCTCCCGCACTGGCGCACCGGCCGCATTCACAGCGCCATGAACCAGTGCCAGGCGGTGACGCGTCGCTACTCGAGCAGCGGACCCAACCTGCAGCAGCTGCCGAAGCTGGACGAGGACGGCTCGCAGTTCCGCGGGATCATCCAACCGCACAAGCCCACGGCCGTCATTGTGTCGTGCGACTTCTCCGGCCAGGAGCTTCGGCTGATGGCGCACTACTCGGGCGACGCCAACCTGACGGCCTGCTACGTCGGGGACGACCTGAAGGACGTGCACAGCTTGACGGCGGCGGCCGCTGCGATTTACCTGTGGGGCAAGCCTCTCACGTACGCCGAGTTCTTCCCGATGCTCGAGTCCTCGGACCCGCAGCAGAAGTCCGCTGCGAAGCTGCTGCGAGGCGACGCTAAGACGGTGAACTTCGGCACGCAGTACGACATGCAGGCCGCGGCACTCTCGATCAAGATGAAGGTCGAGGAGCCGGTGGCTCAACAGTTCATCGACGCGAAGGACCAGGCGTTCCCCGGCATCGAGATCTGGAAGGACTCGGTGCGCCAGGAGGTGGAGGAGCTCGGCTTCGCAACGACGCTGCTGGGTGCGCGCCGACATCTGCAGGAGGTGCTGCGCAGCGACAACCGCTGGGAGCGCGCGAAGGCTGGCCGGCAGGGCCCGAACTTCAAGATCCAGGGCTCGGGCGCCGAACAGTCGAAGCTGTCCATGGGTTCGATGTGGGACCTCGGCCTGTTCACCGGCAAGTACGACGCACAGTTCATCGCGCCGATCCACGACGAGTGCGTGGCCAGCGTGGACGCCGCCGACCCCGAGCACGCCCTTGCATTCATCAAGGAGTTCCACGGGTGCATGGCGCAGCCCTACGGCGGCATGACCATCCCGGTCGTGTCGTCGATCTCGATCGGGCCGGACTTCAAGCACCAGATCGAGTGCGGCGACTTCTTCGACGAGGCCGCGATCCGCGCAGCCTTGGCGAAGATCTTCAGCAAAGAGGAGGTGGCAGCTTGAAGCTCGAAGACATCAAGATCGGAGTGAGCCCGCTCACCGACCGGGTCTATCTCGGCACGGTGAGCAAGCGCGACCCGGGCGCGTGGTTGCAGAAGCGCGACGCTGTGAGCGACTTTTGCGCTGCCCTGTTCGCCTGGGTTCCGCCAGGTCAGGTGCGAGTCATCGACGCAAGCAGCGGGGAGCGCTACGAGATCGAGGTGAGGAAGGTGGCCGCCACATGACCGAAGTTCGCATGCCGCTTTGTGAAGACATCTGCCTCTGGGCAGACGGCACCTGGTGCTACTGGGAAGAGCTCGAACGCATGTCGCACATGAGCGACGACTACGAGATCATCGCCTGGGACTCTCATCGAGCCGAAGAGATCGTCAATGGCTGACCGCAATGTGCTGACCGCGCCGGTCAGCGTCTGCTTCGACCCAGAGACTCACCCCGCCCCGCGCGGCGTGACTCTCTGGGTCGTCGGGCCGGGTGGATCCGGCTACAAGGGGCATTGGTACGAGGGCGCCATCGCCTGGGCGTACCTACCCCAACCTCCTGAGAGCGTGAAGGCACGCCAGGACCAGCGCACAAAACAACAACAAGAAAACGAGCGCAACCGTGACCAACACCATCATTCCGAGCTTCCGGAAGAGCAAGTTCGCTGACCGGGGCAAAGAGGCCGAGAACGCGGCCAACAATTACCTCTCGCTGTGGGCAGGGGGGCATGCCAACCGCGAGTTCAACCGCCTTGTCGACTCCAAGGCCGCGGGACGGATCATCAAGGCCTCGAAGGCGGACTTCGAGTTCTTCTACAGCCCCACGAACGGGAGCTTCTCCTTCTTCGGTCTGCTCGAAGTGAAGGAGACCGAGCACGAGTACCGCCTCGCGCGATCCAAGGTCTCGCAGATGCCGAGCTTGATCAAGCGCATGAAGTGCGGCGGCACCTGCCACGTGCTCGTGCACCACAGCACCCTAAAAAAGTGGCGTTGCATCAACGCTGCCTGGTTGCGGGACAACGGCGACAAGGGCAGCTGGAACATCGGGCAGTTCCCTACCTTCGACACGGCGGGCGAGGCCCTGCGCCAGACCAACCTGCTGCTGTGGTCGCTGTGAATCGCAAGCACGCCCCCCTAAATGCAGGCGACGTGTTCTGCCGCCTCACGCTACGTGATCTCATACCGCCGTCGCAGGGCCGACATCATTCGCATTGGCTGTGTCAGTGTGAGTGCGGGACGACGACGTTAGTGACTGCGACCCGGCTCCGCACCGGCGAAACCAGATCGTGCGGCTGCCTACGGAAGGAGTTGGCGGCCAAGCGTCACACGACGCACGGGCAGTCGCTAGACCCGCTCTACAGCACTTGGCTGGGTATGCGCGGCCGGTGCAACAACCCTAAGTTTCGCTCATACAAGTGGTACGGAGCTCGCGGGATCAAGGTCGATCCTGCCTGGGATGACTTCGCAGCGTTCAAGCGTGACGTTGGCCCGCGGCCGAGCTCCCAGCACACGCTGGACCGGCGCGACAACAACGGCCCGTACGCGCCCTGGAATATCCGATGGGCAACCCCAGGGGAGCAGCGCCTGAACCAGAGACCCCGGGGAGTGCGCCATGGCTGAAAGGTACTGCCCCTATGGACAGCACTTCGTCGCCGACGAGGGCTTCCGCATCGTCGTCGACGTCCGCTCGAACACCAAGCGCGGCATGTGCCCAGCCTGCCAGGAGAAGCGTCGCCAGCCGCGCGCCGCGCTGCAGGCCCTCGCGGATCGCGATCGATCCGAGCGCGCCGCCAAGTCTCAACGCATCGCCGCGGAAGCGCGCGAAAGGAATTCCAATGCGAACCCTGATCATCAATGACCTGCACCTGGGCGTGAACCGCTCGGGCGGCACCACCCTCGCCTCTCTCACGGCGCTCCGCGAGTACGGGCACACGAAGCACCGAGACCTCCTGGGCCTGGCCAATGACGGTGACACCGTCGTCGTCAACGGAGACCTCTCGGACGTCTACGACATCCCGCTCGGACAGGCGATCGAGATCTACACCGTTGTCGGGGAGTTCCTGCGCGCGCAGCTGAACTCGCGCCTCGTCTGGGCCGTGGGCAACCACGACTTGAGCAAAGACTCGAGCAAGCTGGGCACGGTGGCCTTCCTGGGCGCCCTGCTCGAGGCGCAGTTCCCCGGCCGGTTCCAGCTCCTGGACAAGCCTGGCTTGCTCGGCAGCGACACCTACATCATCCCGCACGTGGCGAACCAGGAGATGTTCGACATGGAGCTGACGCGCATCCCGACGGGTGTCACCTCCGTGCTGCTCCACTGCAACTACGACAACGAGTTCGCTGGCGCGATGGACCACTCGCTGAACCTGTCGCGCAAGCAGGCGAAGGCGCTCAAGGACCGCGGCATCACCATGGTGTTCGGTCACGAGCACCAGCAGCGCGACCTCATGGGCGGCGCCGTGGCCATCGTGGGCAATCAGTTCCCTAGCTCGGTGAGCGACTGCCTGAACAACGAAACGAAGCGCTGCGCGGTGATCGAGGACGGCCGGCTCTCGTTCATCCAGACCTGGTCGCGCGACGACAAGGTCGGCTACTTCAAGGAGGTCGACTGGCGCGATGTCGCCAGCTTCATCCACGAGCCGAGCGGCTTCATCCGCGTGGTCGGCAACGCCAAGGGCGAAGAGGCAGCCGAGATGATCAAGGCGATCTCGACGCTGCGATCCAAGAGCGAGGCGTTCGTCATCACCAACGCAGTGCAGGTCGAGCAGGCCGAGGGCCTGGGCGAGATCGCCTCTAGCGTCGAGGACGTGCGCAGCGTGAACGTGATCGACCTGCTGCTCGAGCTGGTCACGCCCGAGCAGGCGCGCGTCATCAAGCAGCTCACCGGCCGCGAGGTTGAGCCCGAGATCGCCCAAGAAGAAGAACACGAGGACGCAACCGCATGACCGCAAAAATCATCGCTCATTCCATCTCGCCCGCCGGCAAGGAGATCGTCACCTTCCAACTCGCCTACTGGCGCGCCATCCACGGCGAACTGAAGACGCACCGCGCGTTCTCGACCAGTTCAATGTCCTCGCGCGCCGTGCCGGTTGCAAGGATGATCGCGCAGGTGCGCGACGACCCATTCATCCCGAAGCACATCGGGCGCAACACTGGCGGCATGCAGGCTCACACCCCGCTGTCCGCGGAGGAGCGAGAGAAGGCCATCAGCATCTGGCGAGGGGCCGCGCTAGAGGCAGCCGACGCCGCACAGATGCTCGATGAGATCGGCGTGGCCAAGCAGATCGCGAACCGGGTTCTTGAGCCTTTCCAGGTCATGCACACCGTGGTCACGGCAACGGAGCTGGACAACTTCTGGGCGCTGCGTCGGCACCCGGACGCCGAGCCGCACTTCCACGACCTTGCCGATGAGATGTTCGCCGCGCTGGCGAAGTCCGGCGCGGTGGAGCGCGGCGGCACCGCATGGGACGAGTCGTCGTGGCATCTGCCTTACGTCTCGGACGCTGAGCGCTCCGCCAACAGCCCTGCCACGCTGTTGCGGCTGAGCGCAGCGCGATGCGCTCGTGTCAGCTACCTCAACCACGACAGCAGCGCACCGAGCGTGGAAAAGGATCTGGCGCTTTTCGACCGACTGGCCGGCAGCGCGCCGATACATGCGTCGCCGCTGGAGCACCAGGCCCTGCGTCAGTTCCGCGCCGACTCCTCCAGTCGCAATCTCCGCGGCTGGCTCCAATTCCGCGAGGTCTTCGAAGAGGACATCGCCGTCATGAAGGCCCTCACTCATGCTTAACAAGATCATCCTCACCAACTTCCAGCGTCACCGCCACCTCGAGGTGGTGTTCAACGCCGGCATCAGCGCGCTGCGCGGCTCGAACGAGGCCGGCAAGTCGACCCTGATCCGCGCGATCTGCTATGCGCTTTTCGGCGCGAAAGCGCTCCCGATGTCGCTTTCCGAAGCCGTGACCTGGGCCGAGCCCGAAGCGTCGCTGAAGGTGCTGCTCGAGTTCGTCGTCGACTCGGTCGTCTACACGATCAAGCGCGGCAAGTCCGGCGCCGAGATCACCTACGACGGCGGCATCGTCACCGGCCAGAACGAATGCACGGCATTCGTGGCCAAGCTGCTGAAGGCGGACGCGGTCAGCGCCTCGCGACTCATGCTGGCCAACCAGAACGAGATCCGCGGCGCGCTCGAGAAGGGCGCGGCCGAGACCACGAAGCTGATCGAGCAGCTCGCGGAGTTCGACCAGCTCGACAACCTCATCGAGACGATGGAAGGCACGCTTACGCTGGGCAGCCCGAAGGTGGCGGAAGCCGCCATCGCCAACGCCGAGATCCAGCTCGACCAGGCGCGCGCCGAGGCCACCCCCGTCGACGTCGAGGCCTACGACCGGGAGATCACCGACCGGCAAGCGGAGCTTGCCGCTGCCGAGAAAGCTCTCGCAGACCTGGACAAGGAGATCCTCGACCTGCGGGCTCGTGCTAACGCGCTCCTTGACCAGGCTAAGGAGCGCGCCGCGGCGGAGGCCGCCGTCTCCGCCGCCCAGGGGCGGCTGGATCGTGCCCGCGCGAAACTGGATCAGGCCCGAGGCGTCGCAGAGCCGCCCGCCGTTGACCTGGCCGCCCTGCGCGCCCGGCTTGCAGAGCTGGCCCAGGTCGGAGTCGTGCGCGCGGCCCGCGCCGAGCTGGCCAATTTCCTGGGGGAGCCCGCTCGAGCGCAGGACGATCGCTACGAGGGGACGATGACTTCGCTGACCGAGGAGATCGCCCAGGCCCGCACGCAGGAGCAGCGCGCGAGCCGCGCCCGCGAAGACAGCCGACTGGCGGCAGAGCGCGCCGAAGGCAAGATCTCGACCGGTAGCTGCTCGACCTGCGGGCAGGACATCAGCCACCTGCCGGAAGTCGCCGCGCGCAATGCGGGGTTCACGGAGACGGCGCGCGCGGCGCGCGCCGCGGAGATCGACGCCACCCGGCAGCAAAACGAACTGCTCGTCTACCTGTACCAGCTTGAAGCGATCCTAAAGGAGTCCCGGCCGCGCGTCGACGCGATCAATCGGCTCGGCCAGTACGTCAAGTCTGCCGACGCCCTCCTGCCGCCGACTCTCGAGTGGATCGGCGGCGAGATCCCCGACGATGTCGGCGCCGAGGTGCAGCGCATCAACGCGGAGATCTCCGCGTACGAGAAAGCTCGGCGCGCTTTCGACATCGCCTCCGGCCAGGCGGATGCCGCCGTGCAGGAGGTGACCGCGCACGAGGAGGATCTCGACGCGGCCCGCACGCGGCTCGAGGCGCTGCCCGAGGTCGATCCCCTGCCGGCGCAGCGCGCTGCAACCGACGCGCAGAACCGCCGAGCTTCGGTCGCCGACGAGGTCCGCCGATCAGACCGGGCCCTGGACGGCGAGACCCGCGGAAAGCAAGCCGCGCTCGAGGCCTACCAGCGCGCCGTGAACGCCGCGGACATGGCCGAGCGCACGCTTGTGGCCCGCCGCAAGGAGTTGACCGAGCTGGCCTTCAACAACGGCCTGCTGAAGGCGGTGCGCGCGGCGCGCCCGGTCATTGCCGACAAGCTGTGGAACCTGGTGCTGGCCGCGGTCGGCAAGTACTTCTCGGAGATGCGCGGCGTGAAGTCGCGCGTCACCAAGGACTCGGACGGCTTCAAGGTGGACGGGCACACGGCCACGACGTTGTCGGGGTCGACGCTGGACATTCTGGGCCTGGCCATCCGCGTGGCACTGACGCGCACGTTCCTGCCCACGGCGCCGTTCCTCGTGCTCGACGAGCCGGCGGCGGCCATGGACGGCGAACGCACCGAGCTGATGCTCGGCTTCCTGGTGACCTGCGGCTTCCCGCAGACCTTGCTGGTGACCCACGAGGACATCAGCGAGTCAGTCGCCGACAACGTGATCACGATCTAATGACCGCTGGGCGCGCTCATTTTGGTGTGAAGCGCTTGCCAGCTGGCGAGCAGCGTGGAGCTCTTCACCCCGTAGCTGGTCGGGTGCGCCGTGACCTCAAGCGAGATCCCGGCATTCGCAACGACAGGAGCGGAGTAAGCACCCTGGCCGATGCCAAGTATCCAGACTCCGCGCGGCCGATGCGCGCGAAGGATCCCGGCAAGGCGACTTGCGGCTTGCTCGTAGTCGGCCGGCCGAGGTCGGAAATCACGGGTGGCCCCGACCCGCTGAACGAAGTTGGTGAACATCACGCCGCTCCAGAACACCTGCCTGGGTTGCTGACACGCGTTCGCAAGACGGGTGTACAGCGGGTCTTTCACCTTTCCCTCCAGATAGGCCCGAATGTATCCATCGTCCGTGACCAAGTCCTCGGGATAGTCGCCGTACCACGACTCTCCAAGAATAAAGACGCCCCTGACGTTGAATTGCGGTCCTATCCAGATCTTCTCGGAATTCATCGCAGTTCCATGCTTGGCCAGCTCGGCAGGGACTGGGATGCTAGCGCGAGATTTCACATTCACCCTACCCAAACAAGAACAAAAGTAAACGGGTTCTCACAATGGAAAACACAGTTCTATTGACACCAGCGAGATTCGTGACGGTGCGGCTGGCGGCGACCTTGACGGGTCTCACACCAAAAGCCATCGATCGCAAGCGCGAACGCGGCATCTGGCTAGAAGGCAAGCACTGGCGCAAAGTGGACGGCAACGTCCTCATCGACATGAAGGAATACGAACGATGGGTCGAGAAGGCAACGGCGTAGAGCCGCGTGGGAAATCTATCCGGGTGAATTTCACCCTGGACGGCGCCTGGGAACGCGTCACGTTGAAGATGCCGCCGACGACGGCAAACATGCGGTACGCAGAAAAGCTGGTGATTCGCGTGCGGCAGGCGATCGCCAAGGGCACCTTCACCTGGGCGGACTGGTTCCCCGACGCGCGGCAGGCGAAAAAGGCAGCCGAACCGGAGCGCAATTTCGGCCAGTGGTGCGACCTCTGGTTCGAGACCAAGGGGCAGCTGGCCACCAAGACCCTTGTCCAGTACCGCAATGCGCTGGGGGTCTGGAAGGGCCTGTTCGGCGCCGAGACGCCCATGAGGAAGCTGGACCACGCTGTGGTTGCCGCCAAGATCGGGAAGGAGCCGTGGGCGTCAGCGAAGCTCCTCAACAACTACCTCATCGTGCTGCGCGGGGTCTTCAAGCTGGCTGGCCGGACGCTGAAGACCGACAACCCCATGGACGGAATCGAAAACAGCAAGCACCAGGCGCCGAAGCCCGACCCGCTCAGCCCGGCCGAGATGGAACAGATCCTGACCTACATGAAGCGGAAGCTCGACGTGCGCGCCTGGGCCTACTTCGAGTTCGCCTTCATGACCGGCATGCGGCCCGAGGAGCTGATCGCGCTGCGCTGGGGCGACGTCGACTGGAACAGCGGCAGCATTCGGGTGGAGCGGGCCAAGACCACCGGTGAGGAGAAGCCGCTGAAGACTTACAACGCGCGCGATGTGGATCTCGTGGAGCGCGCGCTTGCGGCGCTCGAAGCGATGAAGCCGTGGACCTCCGTTGGCGCCGAGACCGAGCAGGACAAGGCGCAGGGCCGCTACATCTTCGAGAACCCGATCACCGGACGCCCCTGGCACGACGAACGCAGCCAGCGGGATACGTTCTGGCGCCCGACCCTGCGCGCCTGCGGCATCCGCTGGCGGCGGCCGTATCAGACGCGCCACACCTACGCGACGAACGCGCTGCGCGGCGAAGTGAACCCGACGTACGTGTCCCGGCAGATGGGGCACGCGAACGCCAAGATGCTGTTCACGGTCTATGCGAAGTGGATCGATGGTGCCGACCGAGGCCGCGAAAGGGCCAAGCTCGAGGCAATGTTGAAGGGAGAAGAAATCTCCCCTAAATCTCCCCGAGAGCCTGAAGACTGGTCTTCTTCAGAGGGGAAACTTGGTAGGCGCGATTGGACTCGAACCAACGACCCCCACCATGTCAAGGTGGTGCTCTAACCAGCTGAGCTACGCGCCTAAGGATGTGTCCGAGAAGCCGCTATTGTAGCAGGAGAAAACACTGTTTTTCAGCGGCGGCGTGCAGATCGCACGCCGGCCACTGCCGTCACTGCCCCGAGCACCTGTGCAAGCCGGGCCGCGTCGGTGATCTCGACGGTGAACGTCATCCATGCCGTGCCCTTGACCGATTGCGTCTGCACGCCGATCACATTCATCTTCTCGCGCGCGAACACATCGGAGATGTCGCGCAGCAGGCCCTGCCGGTCCGACGCTTCCACCGCCACGTCGACGGCATACATCGGGGACTCGCCGCCCTTCGTGGCGCCCCACTCGACGTCGATCACGCGCCCGATGTCGCGCGAGGCCATCATGCGAAAGTTGCTGCAGTCGCTGCGGTGCACGCTCACGCCGTGGCCACGCGTCACGAAGCCGCTGATGGCATCGGGGGGTGCCGGCTTGCAGCACTTTGCAAGCTGCGTCATCAGCGACGAAACACCGACCACCAGCACACCGCCCTTGCCCGACTTTTCGCTGGCGCGCGGCTTCTTGAAGTGCACGCCGTCGTCGGGGTTGGGCGCAGGCTCGGGCGGACGCAGCAGCATCTCGATGTTGCGCAGCGAGAACTCGTCCTTGCCCACCACTTCGAACAGCTGGTCCGCCGACTTGAATCCGAGCTGCGACGCGAGGTCTTCGAGCCGCGTCGCGGTCTTGCCTTCGCGCTGCAGCAGCTTCTCGACCGCCTCGCGTCCGCGCGCCACGGTCTCGTGCGTGATCTGCGCATTGAACCAGGCGCGCACCTTGGCGCGCGCTCGGTGGCTGGCGAGATAGCCCAATTCGGCATTCAGCCAGTCGCGCGAAGGGCCGCCTTCCTTGGCCGCGATGATCTCGACCGTCTGGCCGTTCGACAGCGGCGTGTTGAGCGGCACCATCGCGCCGTCCACGCGCGCACCGCGGCACCGGTGCCCGAGCGAGGTGTGCACGGTGTAGGCAAAGTCGACCGCCGTAGCGCCCTGCGGCAACTCGACGATGGCCGCATCGGGCGTGAGCACGTAGATCCGGTCGTCGAAAAGCCCCTGCCCCTGCAGCCCGCCCGAGAGATCGCGCTCCCAGGCCAGCAACTGCCGCAGCACGGCGATCTTCGCGTCGTACTCGCCGCTGGCCCACACGCCCGCATAGCCCTTGTGGCCCGCTTCCTTGTAGGCCCAGTGCGCGGCGACGCCGTGCTCGGCATGGTCGTGCATTTCCTCGGTGCGGATCTGGATCTCGATCGGCTTGCCGGGCTTGCCGTCGACGAGTTCGCGCACCACGGTGTGCAGCGACTGGTAGCCGTTGGGCTTGGGCCGCGCGATGTAGTCGTCGAACTCCTCGTCGATCGGCTCGAAATGCGAATGCACCCAGGCCAGCGCGGCGTAGCAGTCCTTGACGTCGGGCACCACCACGCGCAGCGCGAGGATGTCGAACACCTGCCCAAAGTCGAGCGACTTGCCGCGCATCTTCTTGACGATGCTGTAGATGTTCTTCGGCCGGCCCTGCACGGCGGCGCGCACACCTTCGGCCTGCAGTTCGTTTTCGAGCTGCGAGCGCAGCTGCTCGACGTGGCCCTCGCGCTCGACGCGCTTCTCGTCGAGCAGGCGCGCGATCAGCTTGTAGGTCTCGGGCTCGAGAAAGCGGAACGAGAGGTCTTCGAGCTCCCACTTGACCTGCCAGATGCCGAGGCGGTTGGCGAGCGGCGCGAACACCTGCAGCGACTCGCGCGCCACGCTCTCGGGCGCCGGCCGCTTGCTGGCCGCCGCATGCCGCAGCGTCTGCAGCCGCGACGCCAGGCGCAGCATCACCACCCGCAGGTCGCGCGAGAACGCCAGCAGCATCTTGCGCACGTTCTCGGTCTGCGCGGCACCGGCGCCTTCGCCCAGGTGCTGCCCCTGCGAAGCCGAGCGCGCCTGCTCCTGCACCCGCACCAGCTTGGTGGTCTCGACGGCCAGCGCCGCGAAGTTTTCGCCGAACACCTTGGCGATCACTTCCTGCGGGCGGTTGAGGTGCGGGCAGGCATACACCAGGTAGCTCGCTGCCTGCATGGCCTCGGAGCCGCCCATCTTCGCGACGATCGCCGCCACCGCGTCGGCATGGGAGAGCGTGTTCTCGCCGGTGTCGAGGGTTTCGTCGGCGATCAGCGGCTCGGCAAATGCGCGCGCGCGCGCCAGCATGTTCGCCATCACCGGCGTGCGGTCGGCCGTGGCGGCGGACAACGGATAGTCGACCACGGCCAGCTCGGGCGTGGTGGCCGTTTGGAGGCTCGAGGACTCTCGCTTCACCTGGGACTCACTCGAACAGAAAGGAAATAACGGCGGACACCTGCGCGGCATCGACAAAGGTGGGCGCATGGCCCACGCCCTCGAACTCGACCAGCGCCGCGCGCGGTCCGCGCTGCGTCATGGCCTGCGCCGTGGCGCGCGACAGCAGATCGGAGTCGGCGCCGCGCGTCACGAGCGTGCGTGCCTCGATGGCGTCGTAGAGGCTCCACATCACGGCGCCACCATGCGCCGCAGCCTCCGGCGTGATGGCACGCAGTGCGATGGCGATGGCCGGGTCGTAGTGAAGCACGCGGGGGCCGGCCTCGCCGTCGCCGCCCGCACCATCGAGCTTCGCCTTGCCATCGGCCGTACGCCGGGACGCCGGCACCACCATGTGCCGCGAGAGCGCCAGCCACTCTTCACGCGTGTGCGGACCGAAGCTGGTAGAGATTGCCCACATCGCATCGGCGGCGGCCTCGAGGCTGTCATAACGGCCGCCCTGCCCCACGTAGGCCGCGATGCGCTGGAGTGCGGCGGCTTCGATCGTCGGGCCGACGTCGTTCACCACGAAGCGGCGTATCGGCCGCACGAGCGGCAGCTCGCGATGGCCTGCGAGCACGAAGCCGATCAGCCCACCCATGCTGGTGCCGACGTAGTCGAGCGTCTCGACCGGCTGTTCGCGGTGCAGCTGCGCGACCAGCGCGAGCATGTCGGCCGCATACACCGGCACCTGGTAGAGCGCGGGATCGCGCAGCCAGTCGCTGCGGCCGCGGCCAGCAACGTCGGGGCAGACCACGCGCACATCGCCGCCGGCCTGCGCCACGATGGCCCGGGCCAGCACGTCGAAGTCGCGCCCCTGCCGCGTCAGGCCATGCACGCAGACCACCACGCGCGGACTGCGCGCGTCGCCCCACTGCCAATAAGCCATGCGATGGCCGCCCTGGGCGTCATCGCACGCCACGTCACGAAGCGTCGGGTCGGTCATGAAAACGAAATCGTTCTGGTGCGGATAATGGTCTCGTCGCATCCTAATTCATCCGGAGATCCATCTTTATGCTTAAAGGCAAAACCGCGCTTGTCACGGGGTCCACCAGCGGGATCGGCCTCGCCATCGCGAAGACGCTGGCCCAGCAAGGCGCCCAGATCGTGCTCAACGGCTTCGGCGATTTCCTGGCGCCGAAGGCCCAGGTCGAAGCGCTCGGCGTGCGCGCCGAATACCACGGCGCCGACATGAGCAAGCCCGCCGAGATCGAGGACATGATGAAGTTCGCCGCCTCGGCATTCGGGCGTATCGACATCCTCGTCAACAACGCCGGCATCCAGCATGTCGCGAAAGTGGAAGACTTCCCGCCCGAGCGCTGGGACGCGATCATCGCGATCAATCTCACCAGCGCGTTCCACACGACGCGGCTCGCGGTGCCTGCGATGCGTGAAGCCAATTGGGGACGCATCATCAATGTCGCGTCGGCCCATGGGCTCGTCGCCTCGGCCCAGAAGTCGGCCTACGTCGCGGCCAAGCACGGCATCGTGGGGCTCACCAAGTCGGTGGCGCTCGAGACCGCCACCACCGGCATCACCTGCAATGCCATCTGTCCCGGCTGGGTGCTGACCGCGTTGGTGCAAAAGCAGATCGACGATCGCGCGGAACGCGAAGGCATGACGGTGGAACAGGCCAAGAACGAACTGCTCGGCGAGAAGCAACCTTCGCTGCAGTTCACCACCGTCGAGCAGCTCGGCGGCCTCGCGGCGTTCCTGTGCTCGCCGGCGGCCGACCAGGTGCGCGGCGTCGCCTGGCAGATGGACGGCGGCTGGACCGCCCAATAGCGGGCGACCAACGGGCGACCGGTCGCAGGCTACTTGAGTTGCACCGAGCCCGAGACGTTCACGATCACGCTGGTCTTGCCCGCTTCGACCGGCACCGGCGCATCGGCGTAGGACTTGGCAGCGGCGGCGGCCATCATGCGCGGGCGAATCGGGCCGCTGTCGTTCGCGTTCACCGATACCTCGCGCAGCGTATAGCCACTGAAGCCAAAACCCTTGGCGAGCTCGGTCGCCTTCTGCTTGAAGTTGTCGATCGCGATCGTCTGGGCCTCGGTCTCGCTCTTGGCGCGCTGCTCCCGGCTCAGCGCGAAGCCCACATTGCCGACGTTGAGCGTCGTGATTCGGCCCGCCGTCTGCGTGATGCGCGGGAAATCGCGGCCCTCGAGCACCATTTCGGCCGTGCCCTGCCAGCCATTGATCTTGCCCTCGCGCGTGTAGCGCGGCGAGAGGCTGAAGTTGCCGGTGCGCACGTCGAGCTGGCCGGGCTGGACGTTCTTCTTCGCTTCCGCCAGCGCGGCATCGACGGCCGTCTTGAGCTGCGACTGGACCGTTGCGGCATCGGCGGCGTCTCGCGTGGTGGTGAGCGTCATGCTCAGCAGATCCTGCTGCACTTCGACGGTACCCGTGGCCGTGAGCTGCAGCACGTTCTGCGGCGGCGCGGCCAGGTTCTGTGCCGTGGCGCTTCCGGCGGCTGCGACCAGTGCAATGACGGCCACGACGGATGTGAGTTTGTTCAAGGCAAGATGCTCCCTGCGATAGGTTGTTGGATGAAGATCACCGGCGGCCGCGCCGCTTCAGCGGCGCTGGCTGCGGGGCAAGGTCAAGGCGCGGGCGGCGGACATCGGCGGTTCCGGTGCGAGCCGCTCGGCCGCCTGCGATTCGGCCGAATGCATGGGCGCCGGGGTGCCCGGCGGGATCCATTGTGCCCGCACCTGCTTGCGCAACTCCTGGAGCTCGGCCGCCGTCAGCCGCCTGCCGGCCGCGGCTTCCTCACGCCGGATCTCGTCGCGCTGCGCGGCGCGGTGGGCGGCCACTGCCTCGCGCACCTCGCTGCGACGCGAATCGCCCACCCGGAGAAACTCACCCCCGCCGGCAACGGCCCAGGCAGGACAGCAAGTACATGCAACGACGATCGGCAGCGCGGGAATAAAGGTTCTCATTGAGCAAAGATCAGCAGACAGACCGACTTTGCCACTGCTGAGCTAACGTCGGATGACTAGACAGCGAGCGTCCGCAAGTTTTGTAACTTAGTGTCAAACCATAAGTAAAACCGGCTCAACCGGTCCCCAACGCCTTCAGAATCGGCGCTGTTACAAATTCATCGTTGTAGAAATGACTCAAGTTCCCGCTCGCACCGACAAGATCGTGATCGTCGACGACGACGCCCGCATCCGTGATCTGCTCCGCCGCTACCTGACCCAGGAAGGCTTCGAAGTGATCGTGGCCGAGGACGGCAAGGCGCTCAACCGCATCCTGTTGCGCGACACGGTCGACCTGATCGTGCTTGACCTGATGATGCCCGGCGAGGACGGCCTGTCCGTCTGCCGCCGCCTGCGCGCCGCCAACGATCGCACGCCGATCATCATGCTCACCGCCAAGGGCGAAGACGTCGACCGCATCGTCGGCCTCGAGGTCGGCGCCGACGACTACCTGGGCAAGCCGTTCAACCCGCGCGAGCTGCTGGCGCGCGTGCATGCGGTGCTGCGCCGCCGTCCGCCGCTCGAGGCGCCCGGAGCCCCGTCGACCGAGAACGAGACCGTGACCTTCGGGCCCTTCACCTTCGACCTCGGCTCGCGCACGCTCAAGAAGGACGGCGAGGAACTCTCGCTGACCACCGGCGAGTTTGCGATGCTGAAGGCACTGGTGCGCCATCCGCGCCAGCCGCTGTCGCGCGAGAAGCTGGCCCAGCTCGCGCGCGGCCGCGAGTTCGAGCCCTTCGACCGCAGCCTCGACGTGCAGATCTCGCGCCTGCGCAAGCTGGTCGAGGCCGATGCCGCGGCACCGCGCTACATCCAGACCGTGTGGGGCGTGGGCTACGTGTTCGTGCCGGACGGCACCGCCTGACCAAAACGAGGTGGTGGCCATCGGCCTGCAATCGGAAAGACACGACCCAGCCCAGGAAGACGGCGCCCAGGTCACGATGCCGAGCCCGCTCGAGGGCAGCGGGCAGCGTGGGCGCCGCCGGGGGCTGAAGCTCGGCTTCAGCCTTTTCTGGCGCACCTTCTTCCTGCTCGCGCTGCTGCTGATCGGCTGCACCGTGGCCTGGCTGCAGACTTTCCGTTCCCTCGAATACGAACCGCGCGCCATCCAGACCGCGCACCAGATCGCTTCGCTCGTGAACCTCACGCGCGCGGCGCTGGTGTACTCGGACGCGATCACGCGCGTGTCGCTGATCAAGACGCTGGCCGACCAGGAAGGCGTGCGCATCCTGCCGCGCGAACCCAACGACCGCTTCCAGCCCTACACCAGCGGCGCGCTCGACCAGCGCGTGACCGAAGAGCTCATGGAGCGGCTCGGCGACGGCACCACCGTGGCGAGCCGCGTCAACGACGAGGCCGGCCTGTGGATCGGCTTCACGATCGAGAGCGATGCCTATTGGCTGCTGCTCGACCCGACGCGCTTCAGCCGCGTGGGCGGCCGCACCTGGCTGGTGTGGCTCAGCACGGCCATGGCGCTGTCGCTGGCCGGCGCGGCGCTGATCACGCGCCTGATCAACCTGCCGCTCAAGCAGCTGTCGCGCGCCACCCTGCAGGTGCGCGAGGGCGAATACGAAGCCCATCGCCTCGACGAGAGCGCGCGCACCAACGAGATCCGCGCGGTCAACATCGGCTTCAACCGCATGGCCGACCAGCTCGCCAAGATCGAGCAGGACCGCGCCATCATGCTGGCCGGCATCTCGCACGACCTGCGCACGCCGCTCGCGCGGCTGCGTCTCGAGACCGAGATGAGCGTGCAGGACGAGGACGCGCGCGACCACATGGCCGCCGACATCGCGCAGCTCGACGCGATCATCGACAAGTTCCTCGACTACGCGCGCCCCGACCACGTGGTGCCGCGACCGGTGCTGCTGCGCGACGTGGTCGACGCCTGCACCTACGCCGTGCAGGACTACGAGGAGATGAACATCCGCGTCGACGTGGCGCCCGATCTGCGCGTGCTCGGCGACGAGGTCGAGCTCACGCGGGTGATCTCCAACCTGGTGGAGAACGCGCGGCGCTACGGCAAGACGCCCTCCACCGGCGTGGCCGACGTGGTCATCCAGGCGCAGGCCAACAACGATGCGGTGCTGATCAAGGTGCGCGACCATGGGGCCGGCGTCGATCCGGTGCTGCTGACCCAACTGACCAAGCCCTTCTTCCGTGGCGATGTGGCACGCACATCGGCCGCGGGCGCCGGTCTCGGGCTGTCCATCGTGGCAAAGAACATCGAGCGCATGGGCGGCACCTTCGCGCTCACTAGCACGCCGGGCCGCGGCCTGGCGGCGCACATCCGCATGCCGCGCGCGATGCCGGACGCGTAGGCGTCGGCGGCCCCGATGCTCAGCGGGCGCGGTGCAACAGCACCACCGCGCGCGCCTCCATCGCGCGGCCCTCGCCGACGGGCCCCAGCTTCTCGGCCGTCTTGGCCTTCACGTTGACCTGGCCGGGCACGAGCCCCAGCACCTGGGCAATGCGCTGGCACATGGCGCCGATATGCGGCGCGAGCTTGGGGGCCTGCGCGATCACGGTACTGTCGACGTTGCCGATCTCCCAGCCCTCGGCCCGCACCCGGCGCGCCGCCTCGGCGAGCAGCACGGCCGAATCCGCGCCGCGGAACTGCGCGTCGGTGTCGGGAAAATGCCGCCCGATGTCGCCCAGGCCCGCCGCGCCGAGCAGCGCATCGGTGATCGCGTGCAGCAGCACGTCGGCGTCCGAATGGCCCAGGAGCCCGGTGGTGTGCGGCACCTCGATGCCGCCCAGGATCAGCTTGCGCCCGGACACGAGCTGGTGCACGTCCCAGCCCTCGCCCACGCGGATGTCGAACGGTGCCGTCATGCCACGCCCTTCTTGCGCCCGAGCAGCACCGCTTCGGCGAGCGCGAAGTCTTCCGGAAAGGTGACCTTGAAGTTCTGCGCGCTGCCCGGCACCAGCAGCGGCGCGAGCCCGAGCGCCTCGATCGCGCCGGCTTCGTCGGTCACCGCGTCGCCGGCACGCTCGAGCGCATCGAGCAGCATGCCGATGCGAAACATCTGCGGCGTCTGGGCCAGCCATTTGTCGGCCCGCGGCAGGGTCTGCGACACCCGGCTGTCGGGCGACGACACCTTCAGCGTGTCGGCCAGCCGCTGCGCCAGCAGCCCGCCCACCGCGTCGTGCTCGCAGGCGGCGATCAGCGCCTCGACCTGGCTCGACGTGACGAGGCAGCGCGCCGCGTCATGCACCAGCACCCAGTCGTGCGCGCCGGCGCCCTTCTGCCGCAACGCCACCAGGCCGTTGCGCACCGTGGCCGCGCGCGTCACGCCCCCGACCTGCAACAGGTATTCGCCTTCGGCCGGAAAGCGCGGCAGCGCTGCCTGCAGGTCGCGGTCGTCCGGCGACACGACCACCGCCAGTCCCGCGAAGCGGCCCGCGAGCGCGCGAAAGGCCGCCACGGTATGGGCCACCATCGATGCCCCCGCAATCCGCTGGTATTGCTTGGGCTCGGCGCCGCCCGCGCGGTGGCCGGTGCCGGCGCAGGGAATCAACACGAAAAATCGGGACGACGAAGACATGGGGGCGGAACGCCAGCGGGTGCCGGCAAGCGGACAAGGGGCCGCCATTCTAGAATTGGCGGCTTCACACACCCCTCGCCACCCGGCGCGGGGTGTTGTGCATTCCAGTAAGCCATCCATGGACCTCCCCCACCTCACGGCGGGCAAGCGTTTCACGCTGCCGCGTCCCCCGATGTCGGCCGATGCGCTGCTGCTCGCGCAGCTCGGCATGCGCGAGAAGGCCGCCGGTCGCGCCACCGCGATGTTCACCGCCGACGCCAACGACGCGCAGCGGCTCATCGACGAGATCGCCTTCTTCGCGCCCGATCTGCGCTGCGCGCTCTTTCCCGACTGGGAAACGCTGCCGTACGACAGCTTCTCGCCGCACCAGGACCTGATCAGCGAGCGGCTCGCCACGCTCTGGCGCATCAGCCAGAAGGAAGCCGACGTGGTGCTGGTGCCCGCCACCACCGCCCTATACCGGCTGGCGCCGCCCGCCTTTCTGGCCGGCTACACCTTCCATTTCAAGGCGCGGCAGAAGCTCGAGGAATCGAAGCTCAAGGCCCAGCTCACGCTGGCCGGCTACAGCCATGTGACACAGGTGGTGAGCCCGGGCGAGTACGCGGTGCGCGGCGGCCTGATCGACCTGTTCCCGATGGGCTCGCTGGTGCCGTTCCGCGTCGACCTGTTCGACGACGAGATCGACTCGATCCGCACCTTCGACCCCGACACCCAGCGCAGCCTCTACCCCGTGCCCGAGGTGCGCCTGCTGCCGGGCCGCGAGTTCCCGATGGACGACGATGCCCGCGCGCGCTTTCGCAGCCGCTGGCGCGAGCTGCTCGAAGGCGACCCGACCAAGAGCCGCATCTACAAGGACATGGGCAACGGCGTGGCGACCGCGGGCATCGAGTACTACCTGCCGCTCTTTTTCGACGAGACGGCCACGGTGTTCGACTACCTCGGGCCCGACGCCACCGTGGTGCTGCATGGCGAGCTCGAACCCGCGTTCCAGCATTTCTGGCAGGACACGAACGAGCGCTACCGGCTCGTGCAGGGCGACCCCGAACGCCCGGCCCTGCCGCCCGAGGCGCTGTTCCTGAGCGCCGAGCAGTTCTACCAGCGCGCCAAGCCGCATGCGCAACTCGCCATCCGCGGCGACGTGCCCACCGAGACGCCCTATGCCGAGTTCGACCGGCTCCCGCCTTTCGCGGTGGTCCGCGGCGCCGAGGATCCGCTGGTCGGGCTGAAGGCCCACATCGCGGCCACGGCGCACCGCGTGCTGGTGATCGCCGAGAGCGACGGGCGGCGCGAGAGCCTGCTCGACTTCCTGCGCGCGAGCGGCGTGAGCCCACCGGCCTTCGACACGCTGGCCGAGTTCGAGGCCTCGGGCGACGAGAAGATCGGCATCGCGACCGCCGCGGTGGCCGCCGGCTTTGCCTGGCGCGAACAGGGCATCGACTTCGTCACCGAGACCGAGCTCTTCGCCACCGCGCCGACCACGCGCCGGCGCAACAAGAAGCAGGAGCAGGTCAGCGACGTCGAGGCGCTGATCAAGGACCTGTCCGAACTCAACGTCGGCGACCCGGTGGTCCACTCGGCGCACGGCATCGGCCGCTACCGCGGGCTGATCCACATGGACCTCGGCCAGGGCGTCGATGCCCAGGGCAAGCCGCTGCTGCAGGAAATGCTGCACCTCGAATATGCCGACAAGGCCACGCTCTACGTGCCCGTGTCACAGCTGCACCTGGTGAGCCGCTATACCGGCGTCAGCGCCGACGAGGCGCCGCTGCACAAGCTGGGTTCCGGCCAGTGGGACAAGGCCAAGCGCAAGGCCGCCGAGCAGGTGCGCGACTCCGCCGCCGAGCTGCTCAACATCTACGCACGCCGTGCGGCGCGCGAGGGCCATGCGTTCCGCTTTTCGGCCGCCGACTACGAGGTGTTCTCCAACGACTTCGGCTTCCAGGAAACCGCCGACCAGAAGGCCGCCATCCACGCCGTGGTGCAGGACATGATTTCGCCCCAGCCGATGGACCGGCTGGTCTGCGGCGACGTCGGCTTCGGCAAGACCGAGGTGGCACTGCGTGCCGCCTTCATCGCGGTCACCGGCGGCAAGCAGGTTGCATTCCTGGCGCCCACCACGCTGCTGGCCGAGCAGCACTACCAGACCCTGGTCGACCGCTTCGCCAAGTGGCCGGTCAAGGTGGCCGAGATGAGCCGCTTCCGCTCGGCCAAGGAGATCACCACTGCCGCCAAGGGCCTGGCCGAAGGCACGGTCGACATCGTGGTCGGCACGCACAAGCTGCTCTCGCAGTCGGTCAAGTTCAAGAACCTGGGGCTGCTCATCATCGACGAGGAACACCGCTTCGGCGTGCGCCACAAGGAGGCCATGAAGGCGATGCGCGCCGAGGTCGACGTGCTCACGCTCACGGCCACGCCGATCCCGCGCACCCTGGGCATGGCGCTCGAAGGCCTGCGCGACCTCAGCGTGATCGCCACCGCGCCGCAGCGCCGGCTGGCCATCAAGACCTTCGTGCGCAACGAGGGCACGGGCGTGATCCGCGAGGCGGTGCTGCGCGAACTCAAGCGCGGCGGACAGGTCTATTTCCTGCACAACGAGGTCGAGACCATTCAGAACCGGCGCCAGAAGCTCGAAGAGATTCTTCCCGAAGCGCGCATCGCCGTGGCCCATGGCCAGATGCCCGAACGCGAGCTCGAGCGCGTGATGCGCGACTTCGTGGCGCAGCGCTACAACCTGCTGCTGTGCTCGACCATTATCGAAACCGGCATCGACGTGCCCACGGCCAACACCATCGTGATGAGCCGCGCCGACAAGTTCGGCCTGGCGCAGCTGCACCAGCTGCGCGGCCGCGTCGGGCGTTCGCACCATCAGGCCTATGCCTACCTGATGGTGCCCGACACCGAGGGCCTTACCAAGCAGGCGGCGCAGCGGCTCGATGCGATCCAGCAGATGGAGGAGCTGGGCTCGGGCTTCTACCTCGCGATGCACGACCTCGAGATCCGCGGCACCGGCGAGGTGCTGGGCGAGAACCAGAGCGGCAACATGATGGAGATCGGCTTCCAGCTCTACAACGAGATGCTCAGCGAAGCGGTTCGCTCGCTCAAGGCCGGCCAGGAGCCCGACCTGCTCTCGCCGCTGTCGGTCACGACCGAGATCAACCTGCACGCCCCCGCCCTGCTGCCCGACGACTACTGCGGCGACGTGCACCTGCGGCTGTCGTTCTACAAGAAGCTCGCCACCGCCAAGACGCCCGACCAGATCGACACGCTGCTCGAGGAGATCGTCGACCGCTTCGGCAAGCTGCCGCCGCAGGCGCAGACGCTGATCGACACGCACCGGCTGCGCGTGCTGGCCCGACCCTATGGCGTGGTCAAGGTCGATGCGGCGCCGGGCATCATCCACATCACGTTCAAGAAGGATCCGCCGGTCGACTCGATGGCGATCATCCAGCTGATCCAGAAGAACAAGCACATCAAGCTCGCCGGCAACGAGAAGCTGCGCATCGAGCGCGAACTGAAAGAGCCGAAGGACCGTGCGCAGATGGTGCGCGATGTGCTGCGCAGCCTCGGACAACCCCTCGTCAAGGAAACCGCCCCCGCATGAGCGCTACAGAAATTTCGCCCGGCCTCGTCCTCCAGCGCGTGAAGCCGCCGCTGGCTCTCGCCGATTTCAAGCTGATCGCCTTCGACATGGATTCGACGCTGATCAACATCGAGTGCATCGACGAGATCGCCGACGCCGTGGGCAAGAAGGCCGAGGTCGCGGCCATCACCGAGGCCACCATGCGCGGCGAGATCAAGGACTTCAAGGAGAGCTTGCGCCGGCGCGTGGCACTGCTCGAGGGCGTGCCGGTCGCGGCGCTGCAGCAGGTCTACGACGAGCGGCTCCAACTCAACCCCGGCGCGGCCGAGCTGGTCGCGGCCTGCAAGAAGGCCGGGCTCAAGGTGCTGCTGGTGTCGGGCGGTTTCACCTTTTTTGCCAACCGCGTGAAAGACCGTCTCGGCATCGACTTCGCGCGCTCGAACCTGCTCGACGAAGCCGATGGCAAGCTCACCGGCCGCGTGGTGCAGCAGAGCTGGGGCGACATCTGCGACGGCGCCGAGAAGCGCCGCACGCTGCTCGAAGTGGCATCGCTCCTGGGCATTTCGCCGCAAGAGACCATTGCCGTCGGCGACGGCGCGAACGACCTGCCGATGATGGGCGAAGCCGGGCTGTCGGTGGCGTACCGCGCAAAGCCCAAGGTCCGCGAACAGGCCATGGTGGCCATCAACGAGGGCGGCCTCGACCGCCTGCTGGAGATCCTGCAATGAGCGGCACCGCCAACCCAACCACCCCGCCCACCCCGCCCGCCCCGCTCTACCGCGCCGATGCGCTGCGCGACTACGCCAGCGCCCTGCTGCAAAAGGCCGGCCTCGCCGCGTCGATGGCCGACAGCATCGCGCGCACGCTGGTCGAAGGCGACCTGCTGGGCCACGACACACACGGCCTCGCGCTGCTGGCGGGCTATGTGAAGGAGGTCGAATCGGGCGGCATGACGCCCGACGGCGCCCCCGAGGTGTTGTCCGATCGACCCGCCGCTGTGCTCTGGGACGGCAAGCGCCTGCCCGGCCCCTGGCTCATGGACCAGGGCATGGACCTGTTGATTCCGCGCGCGCGCGAGCTCGGCACCGCCTCGCTCGTGATCCGCCGCAGCCATCACATCGCCTGCCTCGCGGTGTACATGCTGCGCGCGCTGCAGGAAGACATGCTGATGCTGCTCGCCTGCTCCGACCCCAACACCGCCAGCGTCGCGCCCTTCGGCGGCACGCAGGCGGTGTTCACGCCGAATCCGCTGGCGATGGGATTCCCGCTCTCGCAAGGTGGCGTGATGGTCGACATCTCGGCTTCGATCACCACCAACGGCATGAGCAACCGCAAGCGCGCGGCCGGCGAGACCTTCGCGGAAGACTGGCTGATCGACGCCACGGGCCGGCCGACGAACGATCCGCAGGTGCTGTTCGACCAGCCACCCGGCACGCTGCTGCCGGTCGGCGGCCTGAGCCACGGCCACAAGGGCTACGGCATGGCACTGCTGGTCGAGACGCTGACGGCCGGTCTCGCAGGCCATGGTCGCGCCGATCCGCCCGAGGGCTGGGGTGCGACAGTCCACATCACGCTGCACGATCTGCAGGCCTTCGGCGGCAAGGAAGCGTTCCTGCGCCAGATGGACCACGTGGCGGCGCAGTGCCGCGGCAATGTGCCGATTGATCCCGCGAAGCCCGTGCGGCTGCCGGGTGAAGGCGGGCTGAAGCGGCGCGAGGCGCAAGCCGAAAACGGTGTGCGGCTGCATCCGTCGATCGCGCGTTCGCTGCAGGAGGCCGAGCAGCGGCACGGGCTGCAGCTGGCACAGGCGCTGCTCTGAGCGGGTATCAGTCCTCTTCGGCCGGCGGCTCGGCCGCATCGTCCCCCGCCGCGCGCGGCTGCCGCTTCCCCGCCTTGGCCAGGATCTCGACGTAGAACTGCGTGCCGCCCTCCTTCACGATGCCGTCGATGAGCCCCGTGATGGCCGACAGATGGACGGGTTCCGCGGATTCCTGCGCCGCGCCGAACCGGCAGTCGAAGTCCCAGAAGTCCGAGCCTTCGGGCAAGTCGCGCCGGCGCTCGCGCTTGATGTACTTGCGGATCTCGTGTTTGATGGCTTCGAGGAGCCGGTCGGGGTGCTTGCCCTCGACCTGAAGCTGAAAGGTTTTTCTCATGGTCGATCCTAACCCGCTGTGTACAGTCGGCGATTCAACGGAAAGCAGGTGAAGACATGGCGCGCGCGAACGACTGGGCAAGCAAGGTGATGGCATTGGTGAACGGCGGCAACGCACCTGCGGCCATCGCGCAGATCAAGGTCGCGCCCTCGGTCAAGGACCTGAAGGCGCTGCAGACCATCATGACGCTATCGAAAATGAAAGGCCGCTATCCGAACGTGGATGCGGCCATTGCCGACAACCTCGCGCTGCTGGCCGCGCCCCGCCTCCACCGCTCGCCCTGACGGACGAGGGCCTTCCTACAGGGCCTGGCCCAGGCGCTTCACGCCCTCTTCGATCTTCGCCAAGTCGGCCGTCGCGAAGCTCAGCCGCAGCGTCGCCACGTCGGGCTTCTCGGCAAAGAACGGCGCGCCGGGCACGAAGGCCACCAGCTTCTCGATCGCGCGCTTGGCCAGTTCGTTCGCGTCGGCCAGCTTGCCGTTGGCGCCGGTAAGGCGGGCCCAGAAGAACAGGCCGCCGTTCGGCTGCGTGAAGCTCACCGCCTCGCCGAGCTCGCGTTTCAGCGCCTGGCCCATGGCCTGCGCGCGCTGGCCGTACACCTCGCGCACATGGGCCAGCGTGGCCGGCATGCGGCCGCTCTTCAGGTACTGCGCGGCCGTGGCCTGGGCGAAGGTGCTGGTGTGGGCGTCGCTGAACTGCTTGCACATCGTCGCCTTGGCCAGCAGTTCGGCCGGCGCGATCATCCAGCCCACGCGCAGGCCCGGGCTCAGCACCTTGCTGAGGCTGCCGCAGTGCGCCATCAGTTCGCGGCTGCCGGGCACGTCCTTGGCGAGCGCCATGATCGACGGCGGCGGCGCTTCGCCGAAGTAGAGGTCGCCATACGGATCGTCTTCGACCATCAGCGTCTGGTACTTCACGGCCAGTTCGAGCACCTTCTTGCGGCGTTCGAGGCTCAGCGTCGCGCCGCTCGGATTGCCGAAGGTCGGGATCAGGTAGACGAACTTCGGCTTGTGCTCGGCGATGAGTTTCTCGAGCGCATCGGTGTCCACGCCGTTGGCGTCGATCGGTGCGCTGACGAGCTGCGCGCCATAGAGGCGAAAGCACTGGATGGTGGCCAGGAAAGTCGGCCCCTCGACAATCACCTTGTCGCCGGGCGAGATCATGGTCTTGCCGAGCAGGTCGAGCGCCTGCTGGCTGCCGGTGGTGACGATCAGGCCGCTCGGATCGACCTCGACACCCTTGGTGCCCATGAACGCGGAGAGCTGCGTGCGCAGCGGTTCGTAGCCTTCGGTGGCGCCGTACTGCAGCGCGCCGCCGGGTTCCTCCGCCAGCGCCTTCTGGCTCGCCTCCTTCAGGCCCTCCACGTCGAACATCGCGCTGTCGGGAAAGCCCCCCGCAAAGCTGATGATGCCGGGCTTGCCGAGCAGCTTGAATAGTTCGCGGATGGCGGAGGTTTCGACGTTGTCGAGGCGGGAAGCGAATTGCATGGGAGGTCTCACTTTCTGGGCGCTATTGTCACCAATGCCTGGCGCAACAATCCTGCGAAGTTTTATCGCCCTTCAGCGATATATTGACAATATCGTCTGAAGCCGATAAATTGCATTTACCACCCCTAGGCGGTAAATATGCACTCCATCATCCATTCGCCCGCACAACTCTCGACGCATCTCAAGTCGCTACGGAAGTCCCGCGGATTGACGCAGGCCCAGTTGGGTGCGCTGATCGGCGTCAAGCAGACGCGGATGGCCGACATCGAAAAGAACCCTGGCGCCATCAACGTCGCGCAATTGATGCAGGTGCTGCATGCGCTCGACATGCGGCTGATCCTGGCCTCGGCCGAGGCCGCATTCCCGGGGCCCGAAGACGCCGCGGACTGGTAACCGGAGCAGCCAAGACATGGCCCGACGCGCGCTCGATATCTGGATGAACGGTGAATACGTCGGCGTCTGGTACTGGACGCGCACCGGCGTGCCGGCCCTGCAATACGACGAAGGATGGTTGCGCTCGCGGAATGTGCGCGCGCTCTCGCTGTCGCTTCCGATACCTCTCGGCGAGAAGGAAGTGCGCGGTCCCGCAGTCGAAAACTACTTCGACAACCTGCTGCCGGACAGCGATCGCATTCGCGAACGGCTGCGTCGGCGCTTCCGCGCCGCCGGCACCGGCGCGGCCGATCTTCTGGCGGCGATCGGCCGCGATTGTGTGGGCGCCGTCCAGCTGCTTCCCGAGGGGCAGGCGCCGCCCGCCTTCGACCGCATCGACAGCGAGGCGCTGTCGGAGGAAAAGATCGCCCAGGTGCTGCGCAACGTCACAAGCGATCCGTTGCCTGGCCAGGCGGAAGGCGCAGACGACGATCTGCGCATATCGATTGCCGGCGCGCAGGAAAAGACCGCGTTGCTGCGGATCGGCGCGCAATGGCACCGCCCCCATGGCGCGACACCCACGACCCATATCCTCAAGCTGCCGCTCGGCCTGGTCGGCAACATGCGGGCGAACATGAACGAGTCCGTCGAGAACGAATGGCTGTGCGCCCGGCTGATGGCGGCTTTCGGCTTCGAGGTAGCGCCCGCGACCATCGGGCGCTTCGGCGACCAAAAGGTGCTCGTCGTCGAGCGTTTCGACCGGCGCTGGATGGACGGCGGTGGATGGATCGCCCGCCTGCCCCAGGAGGACTTCTGCCAGGCCACCGGCACGCCTGCCGCCCTCAAGTACGAGAGCGATGGTGGACCTGGCGTTCGAGGCATCCTCTCCCTGCTCTCCGGCAGCAGCAACGCGCAGGTCGACAAGGCCGGTTTCGCACGCGCGCAGCTTGCCTTCTGGCTGCTGGCTGCGACCGACGGACATGCGAAGAACTATTCGATCTTTCTGCGCCGGGGCGGTGAATACCGGATGACACCGCTTTACGACATGCTGTCGATGTGGCCCATCATTGGCAACGGGCCCAATCTGGTGTCGCCTTTCAAAGCGCGCCTCGCCCTCGCCTTGCGCGGGAAGAACCCGCACTACCAGCTCTCCACCATCCAGACACGCCACTGGCGTGCGCTGGCGCTGCAGACGGGCGTCGCCGACGCGTTCGACGGCATGCTGGCACTCGTCGGCGGGGCGCCGGCCGCGTTGCAGCGTGTCGAGCGGGAACTGCCGGTGGATTTCCCCGAGCCGCTATGGCGCGCCGTCAGGACCGGCGTGCTCGCCCAATGCGAGCGTTTTGAAGCCGGCCTTGCTCAAGAGAACAACACAGCCCCATGAAAAAAGACCACATCGCCCCCTTCTTCGCCACGCTCCAGGCCGCCAACCCCACGCCGGAAACCGAGCTCGAATACGCCACGCCGTTCGAGCTGCTGGCCGCCGTGCTGCTGTCGGCCCAGGCGACCGACGTGGGCGTGAACAAGGCCACGCGCAAGCTCTTCCCGGTCGCGAACACGCCGCAGGCGATGCTGCGGCTCGGCGTCGAGGGCCTCGAGGAGTACATCAAGACCATCGGCCTCTACCGCAGCAAGGCGAAGCACCTGATCGAGACCTGCCGCATGCTGGTCGAGCACGGCGGCGAGGTGCCGCGCACGCGCGCCGAGCTAGAAGCTCTACCGGGCGTGGGCCGCAAGACCGCCAACGTGGTGCTCAACGTGGCCTTCGGCGAGGCGACGATCGCGGTCGACACGCACATCTTCCGCGTCAGCAACCGCACCGGTCTCGCGCCGGGCAAGACGCCGCTCGAAGTGGAGCTCAAGCTCGAGAAGCGCGTGCCCTTCGAGTTCCGGCTGCATGCACACCATTGGCTGATCCTGCACGGACGCTACATCTGCGTGGCGCGCAAGCCGCGCTGCTGGGAATGCGCGGTGACGCAGTATTGCGACTACAAGCCGAAGACGGCGGCCCCGCAGTAGTCCGCCTGAATCCGCGCCGGGCCTAGAGTTCAAACGCCTCGACCTGCCGCCCGTCGACATCGACAAAGCCGTATTCCCGCGCCAGGTCGGCCACGCGGTGCACGCCGCCGCTCTTTTCGATCACCTGCGCATCGCCCGCCAGCGCCGCGACCGCGCGCCCCAGGTAGCGCGGCGATTCGGTCCGCGCAAGCGCCGGGCGCTCCTGCCAGTGCGCCTCGTCGGTCTGGTGGCCGGCGAGCACGAACTCGGTGCGCATCCAGCCCGGCGACACCGCGAGCGAAGCGACGCCGTGCGGGCGCAGTTCCTCGGCCATGCCGAATGCGAGCCGGTTCATCGCGGACTTGGCAAGGTCGTAGAACAGGTTGCCGCGCAGGTACTTGCCTTGGTCCCAGAAGGTCGTGGTCACGATCAGGCCGCGCTTCTGCGCCACCATCACGGGCGCTGCGAAGCGGCTGGCGAGCAGGTGGTTGCGCACGCCGCGGTCGAACATCGAGTCCCAGTGCGAAAGCGGGTGCTCCCAGAACGGTGCCTCGAAAATGCCGTCGAAGCTCTCGTGCCCGCCCCAGGCGTTGTTAACCAGCACATCCATGCGGCCCTGCTCGCGATGCACCTGCGCGAAGAGCCTGGCCACCTCGGCTTCGTCGGCGTGGTCGCAGCGCACCGCGATGCCCTGCCCGCCCATGCGCGTGACCTCGTCGGCCGTGTCGTCGATGCTGCCCGGCAGCGCCTTGAGTTGAGACATCGCCAGAATGCCGCCATAGCTTTCGGCCGGCTGGGCCCGCGTGCTGCGGCCGGTCACGTACACGGTGGCGCCCGCGGCACCGAGTTCCACCGCAATGCCGCGCCCCGCGCCGCGGCTCGCGCCGGTCACCACCGCCACCCTGCCCGCCAGTGGCTTCTTTGTCTGTTCGTCTTGCATCGATGCTTTCCTTTGTTCGCTCGGTCAAAGCGACGAAGGTATCGCCGCCTCAAGCCGCCGTCTTGGAAGAACCCGAAACCGCGCGGCCGACGAATTCCGTCGGCGTGAGGCCGCAGAGCGCCTTGAACTCGTTGACGAGATGCGACTGGTCGTAGAAGCCGGCGTCGAGCGCCAGTTCCGCCCAGGCCGGCATGGGCAGCAGCGCAGGCTGCCGCAGCGCGCGCAGACACGCATGCAGCCGTGCCAGGCGAGCCCAGGCCCGCGGCGACAGGCCCACCTGCTGCCGGAACAGCTGTTGCAGGCGCCGTTCTCCGACACCGACCGCCGCCGCCACGTCGCGCAGCGAGCGCCGGCCGCCCGATGCCGCGATCAGCTGCGCGGCACGCATTGCGGCCGGATGCGCCGCATCCCGGCTTTCGCCCAGCCGCTCTCGCAGCACCTCGCAGAGCAGCGCGACGCGCGCAGCATCATCGGGCTGGCTGGCCATGCGCTCGCGCAATTCGGCACCTTGGCCGCGCCAGAGCAGGTCGAGGTCGACGGCCGTGCCCGCGATCTCGCTGGCCGGCACGCCGAGCAGCGCCGCGGCCGCACCGGGGCGCAGCGTGACTGACAGCCCTTCGACCCGGCCGCGCAGGCGCACCAGCGCCGGCGCGGCCGAGGCTCCCACCGCCTCGACGGGCAGGCCCGCGCCTTCGCCCGCCGAAGGCGCATCGCCGAGGTTGAAGACCAGCCGCACCGCGCCGTCGGGCAGAACGCGCTCGCGCAGTTCGCGGCCCTCGGGCACCGTCTCGCGGTAGCGCAGGATGTGCGCCACATGCAGGCCCAGCGGCGCCGGGACTGCAAAGGCCTGCAGCGAACCCGCGGGCATCGCGGCTTCGGGCCCGTGCAAGGGGTCCTCGTCGAGGCGGACATAGAGGCGCTCGGGCGCGGGCGATGGGGACATGGCGCGGTCGGTGATGTCGGCGCGGACGGGGCCGCGCCTCAACCGCATTCGATCAGCAGGCAGGCCCCGTAGTCAATCGGCGCCGACGGCCATTGCGCGGCATCGTCCACGCGCCGCACGCCCTGCTGCAGCAGCTGCACCGCGCGCATCACGCCGGCATGCGTGATCCACACCGTCTCCTCCTGCCCCGACGCGCGCCATTCGTCGAAAGCCGCGCCGACCCGCCGCATGAACCGATCGGTGCTTTCGCCATGCCCGCCAGGCAACCCTGCGGCAAAGTTGCCGGTCCAGGCCTCGAACTCGGCGCGTGCGATGGACGACCACGGCCGGCCTTCCCAGGCGCCGAAGTCCATCTCGGCCAAACGCGCATCGGCCCGCACCGCGAGCCCGGGGCGCAGCGCGGCGATCGCTTCTGCCAGTTCGGCGCAGCGCCGCAGCGGCGAGTGGTCCAGTAACACCACGCCGTCGGGCAGGCGCGCCGCCACCGCCTGCGCCACCGTCAGCGTGGCCTCGCGCGGCACGCACACATCGGTCGCGCCATAGCATTGGCCGGGGGAGGCCTCGGTCTGCGCATGCCGCACGAGCCAGAGCTTCATGCCTGCCACGCCAGCGCGAGGTAGATCGCGAGTTCGCACACCTGCTGGGTCGCGCCGAGCCCGTCGCCGGTGAAGCCCTGCAGCCGGCGCTTGAACAGCCGCGCCATCGCCAGCGCCGCGAGCGCGCAGGCCAGCGCCACGGCCAGCGTGCGCGCGGGGCCTTGCGCCCACAGCAGCAGCGCGATGGCGGGCAGCGACCAGAGCACGCCGACCAACAAGGCGCCGCCGCCGATCGCATCGGCGAGCGGCTTGGCCTTGCTCGCGCCGGCCTCACCCACGTAGGGCAGCCACCGGATCAGGAACAGCGGCGCGAGCCGCGACAGCACATGCGCTGCGGCCACGGCCACCGCGATGGCGACCAGCGAGGCGCCCGGTGCGGCCAGCGCGGCGAGCAGCGCGGCCTTGAGCCCGAGCGCGAGCACCAGCGCGATGGCACCGAAGGCACCGATGCGCGAGTCCTTCATGATCTCGAGCGCGCGCGCCCGGTCGGCCGAGCCGCCGAGCCCGTCGGCCACGTCGGCGAGGCCGTCTTCATGGAAGGCGCCGGTGAGCAGCACCGTCGCCACCATGCTCAGGAGTGCCGCCGCGAGCGCAGGCAGGCCCTGCAGCGCCAGCACGAACACGCCCGCAGCCGCGGCGCCAACGAGCCAGCCCACGCCCGGAAAATGCGCCGCGCTCGCCCGCAGCATCTGCGGGCTGAATCCGACCCACTGGGCCAGGCGCCCGGTCACGGGCACGCGCGTGAAGAACTGCAGGGCCAGTAGAAAGTGACGAACGCCGTTCACGGGTTCTCAGGCCTCTTTCTGCGACACACCGGCCGACGCGAAGCTCGCCATCTCGCGGAGGATGCGGCAAGCCGATTCGAGCAGTGGCCACGCCAGCGCCGCGCCCGAGCCTTCGCCCAGGCGCAGGCCCAGGTCGAGCAGCGGCTCGAGGCCCAGTTGCCGCAGCATCGCCGCGTGGCCCGGCTCGGCCGAGCTGTGCGCCGCCACGCAGCGCTGCGCGACATGCGGCGCGAGCGCCTGCGCCACGAGCACCGCAGCGCTCGCGATGAAACCGTCGACCACGATCACGCGCCGCTCGTGCGCGGCCTGCAGCACGGCACCCACCAGCGTCGCGATCTCGAAGCCGCCAAAAGCCGCCAATGCGTCGAGCGGCGCGACGGCCGAGGCATGCAGCGCCAGCACCTCGCGCAGCACCGAGCGCTTGCGCGCCAGGCCCGCGGCATCGAGGCCGGTGCCCGCACCGGTGCAGCCATCGATGTCGAGGTTGGCAAGCCGCGCGAGCAGCAGCGCCGCGGCCGAGCTGTTGCCGATGCCCATCTCGCCAAGCAGCAGCACGTTGCCCGGCAAGGCGTGCACCACCTCGCGTCCGTTGGCGATGGCCTCGCGGCATTGCGCGGGCGTCATCGCGGGCCCGGTCGAGGCGTCGGCCGTGCCCGCCGCAATGCGCCGCTGCACCAGGCCCGGCCGCGGCTGGAAGTCGCGCCGCACGCCGCAGTCGACGACGGTGAGCGTGAGCCCGTGCTGGCGTGCGAGCACGCTCACGGCCGCGCCGCCCGAGAGAAAGTTCTCGACCATCTGCCAGGTCACGTCACTCGGAAACGCCGAGACGCCGCGCGCAGCGAGACCGTGGTCGGCCGCGCACACGAGCATCTGCGGCGCTTCGAGCGCCGGCGCTTCGCTGCCGAGGATGAGCCCGAGCCGCAGCGCCAGGCTTTCGAGCCGGCCGAGCGCGCCGAGCGGCTTGGTCTTGTTGTCGAGCAGCGCCTGCAGCCGCGCCGCGAGCGCGGGGTCATGCAGGTCGGGAAGGGTCGGAATGATGTCGTCGGAAGTCATGCGATCGAGAGTCATGCGATGAGGCCCAGCAGCATGCCGGCCTCGAAGTGGTTGTCGATGAAGTCGGCCAGGCCGTCGAAGGTGGTGTCGAGCGTCGGCGCGGCGGCGCCGAACAGCGCCTGCAGCGCGGCGGGGTCCTCGAACAGGCCATGCAGGTACAGCCCCAGCACGTTGCCGCGCGTGTTCTGCCAGGCCAGGCCCCCGGCCATCGCCTCGCGGCCGTCGTGGGCCAGCTGCGGATGGATGGCGGTGCGGCCGTGGTGGATCTCGTAGCCCGCGATGCGCACGTTCGACAGTGCGGCCCATGGCCCAGCCAGCGCGCCGAAGGTGGCGCTGCGGTGGCGCACTGTCTTCTCGCGCTCGAACACAGTCGCGAGCGGCAGCAGGCCCAGGCCGGGCGCATTGCCGTCGATGCCGTGCGGATCGATCAGCGCCTCGCCGAGCATCTGCAGGCCGCCGCAGATGCCCAGCACCGCGCCACCGGCCGCGGCATGCGCCGCCACCGCGCGGTCGAGGCCCTGCGAACGCAGCCAGGCCAGGTCGCTGCTCGTGTGCTTGGAGCCGGGCAGCACGATCCAGTCGGCGCCGGCCACCTCCGCCGGCGTGCGCGCCCAGACCAGGCGAACGCCTGGCACGTTCTTGAGCGGCTGGAACTCGTCGAGGTTGCTGATGCGCGGACAGGCGATGACGGCGACGGTGCGGGTGACCACGCCGGTCGAGTGGCTGCTGCCGTCGAACACGCCGTCTTCCTCGGGCAGGCCGTGCTGCCACCACATCGGCAGCGTCGCGACGGTGGGAATGCCGGTCAACGCCCGCAACTGCTCGGGCGCGGGGGCGAGCAGCGCCGCATCGCCGCGGAACTTGTTGAGCACGAAGCCGCGGACCAGCGCGCGGTCGGCCTCGGGCAGCAGCGCCCAGGTGCCGTAGAGGTGCGCGAAGGCGCCGCCGCGGTCGATGTCGGTCACGAGCAGGCAGCGCGCATCGGCATGGCGCGCCACGCGCAGGTTGACGATGTCGTTGGCCATCAGGTTGATCTCGGCCGGCGAGCCGGCGCCCTCGATCACGACCACGTCGTTCTCGGCCCGCAGCGCGTCGAGCGCCTCGGCGATCTGCGGCCAGACGCGCTCGCTGCGCCCGCGCCAGGGCAAGGCCGTGAGCGCTTCGCTCACCTGGCCCAGCAGCACCACCTGGCTGTGCGTGTCGCGCTCGGGCTTGAGCAGCAGCGGGTTCATGCGCACCTCGGGCACGGCGCGCGCGGCCAGCGCCTGGAAGTACTGCGCGCTGCCGATCTCGCCGCCGTCGACCACGCGCGCGTTGTTACTCATGTTCTGCGCCTTGAACGGCGCGACCTTGAGCCCCTGGCGCGCATACCAGCGGCACAGCGCCGTCGCCAGCCAGCTCTTGCCGGCACCGCTGGTCGTGCCCAGAACCATCACGCATCGAGATCTCATGCGGCGATTGTCCGTTGCCCGCGTGCCCGCCCGGGCACCACCAAGGAAAAAGGGGCTTGCGCCCCCTTGCCTCCGTGTGTCTGCCTGCGAATCAGCGCGCCGCGGTCTGCACCGCCGCGGCAGGCGCCTTCGCCAGCGCGGGCGGCACCTCCCATCCGCCGCCGATCGCGCGGATCAGCCCGACCGCCGCCTGGTATTGCGCGGCCTTCACCTGCAGCGCCTGGCGCCGGTTGCGCAATTCGCTGCGGCGTGCGTCGAGCAGATCGAGCTGGCTCACGTAGCCATTGCGGTAGCGCGTGTCCGACAGGCTGGTCGCGCGCTGCGCCGACGTGACGGCCTGCGCCTGCACCACCGACTGCTCCTGCAGGATGCGGATCGCGGCGAGCTGGTCCTCGACCTCCTGGAAGGCCACGAGCACCTGGCTGCGGTAGTTGGCGAGTGCGCCGTCGAGTTGCGCGTTCGCGCCCTGGACGCCGGCCTCGCGGCGGCCGCCGTCGAAGATCGGCAGCGAGAGCAGCGCACCCACGCCCCACGACCGCGCCGACCACTTGAACAGGTCGCCGATCTCGGGCGATGCGTAGCCCGCCGCACCGGTCAGCGAGATGTCGGGGAACCACGCGGCCTGGGCCACGCCCACGCGCGCCTGGGCCGCAAGCACCGCCTGCTGCGCCGCCGAGACGTCCGGGCGGCGCGTCAGCACCGTGGCCGGCACGCCGGGCGGCACCGAGGGCAGCGCGGTGTTCCACTCGGCCATGCCGAGCCCGAAGCTTGAAGCCGAATCGCCGACCAGCACCGCGAGCGCATGCTCGACCTGGGCGCGCTGGCGGTCGAGCGCGAGCGCCTCCGACTCGGTCGACGACACCTCGGTCTGCACGCGCGCCACGTCGAGCTCGGCGATGTCGCCGGCCGCCTGGCGGCGCTGCGACAGGCGCAGCGTGTCGCGGTAGGCCTCGACCTGCTCGCGCACCAGCGCACGTTCGGCGTCGAGCGCGCGAAGCTGCAGGTAGGCCTGCGCCACCTCGGCCTGCACCGCGAGCCGCGTGCTCTGCAGCAGCGCCTCGCGGCTCTGCGCATCGAGCCGCGCCGCGTCGCGCGCGCCCGAGAGCCGGCCGAACAGGTCGAGCTCGTACGAGAAGGTGGCGCCGATGTTGGTCATCGTGGCCGGCCGCGTGCTGGCCATGGCCCTGTCGAGCCCTGCGCCGCGGCTGGCGCCGGCACCGAGTCCGATCTGCGGCAGCCGGTCGGCCTGGGCGCTGCGCGCGAGCGCACGGGCTTCGGCGAGCCGCGCCGCGGCGGCCTGGATGTTGTTGTTGTTCACGTCGGCCTTCTCGACCAGCGCATTGAGCACCGGATCGTTGAAGGCCAGCCACCAGGCGCCGCGCGCCGCGGCCTCGGACGGCAGGGCGTGCGTCCAGCCCGCGGGTGGCGTGGCGCCCTGCTCCTTGAACTGGGCGGTGGTCGGGACTTCGGGCACGCCCGAAGGCACGCTCGCGCAGCCGGCCAAGGCCAGCGCAGCCACCAGCGGCAGCACGGCCGCACGCAGCGGCGTGGCGAGACGGGATGAGAGCTTGAAGTTCATGATGAGCTTCCTTCTTTGTTCGTTTGTTCTGTTCTTCTTGTTCAGTCGTGCGAGGGCCGTGGCGAAGCGGGCACCGGGTGCAGCCCGCCGCCACCGCCCGCGCCGCCATGCGGCGCCGGTCCGGCAGGATGCGTCGCCGAGACGAAGTCCTCGCCATGCGGCACTTCGCCATGCAGCTTGAGCGCGCGGTTGCCCGCCAGGCGGCGCAGCAGCACATAGAACACCGGCGTCAGGAACAGGCCGAAGGCCGTCACGCCGATCATCCCGGCGAACACCGCCACGCCCATGGCCTTGCGCATCTCCGAGCCCGCGCCGGTCGACAGCACGAGGGGCAGCACACCCATCACGAAGGCCAGCGAGGTCATCAGGATCGGGCGCAGGCGCAGGCGGCTGGCTTCGATCGCAGCTTGTATGGGCGTTCTGCCGGCAAACTCGAGCTCGCGCGCGAACTCCACGATCAGGATCGCGTTCTTCGCACTCAGCCCCACCAGCACGATCAGCCCGATCTGCGTGAAGACGTTGTTGTCACCTCCCGATATCCACACGCCCGCCATCGCGGCCATGATGCCCATCGGCACGATCAAGATGATCGCGATCGGCAACGTCAGGCTCTCGTACTGCGCGGCCAGCACCAGGAACACCAGCAGGATGGCCAGCGGGAACACCAGGAAGGCGGAGTTGCCGGCCAGGATTTCCTGGTAGGTCAGCTCGGTCCACTCGAAGCTCACGCCCTTGGGCAGCGTCTCGGCCGCGATCTTGGTGATCGCGTCCTGCGCCTGGCCCGACGAATAGCCCGGGGCCGGGCCGCCGTTGATGTCCGCTGCCAGGTAGCCGTTGTAGCGCATGGCGCGTTCCGGCCCGAAGGTCGAGTTGACCTTCATCAGCGCGGACAGCGGCACCATCTCGCCCGTGGTCGAGCGCACCTTCAGCATGCCCACGTCTTCGGCGCGGGCGCGGTACGGCGCATCGGCCTGCACGCGCACGCTGTAGGTGCGGCCGAACTTGTTGAAGTCGTTCGCATACAGGCTGCCGAGGTAGATCTGCATCGTGTCGAAGATGTCCGTCACCGGCACGCCGAGTTGGCGCGCCTTGGTGCGGTCGATGTCGGCATACAGCTGCGGCACGTTGACCTGCCAGCTCGTGAACATGCCCGTGAGCTCCGGCGTGGCATAGGCCTTGGCCATGAAGGCCTTCACCGCCGCGTCCATCTGGTCGTAGCCGAGCGAGGCGCGGTCTTCGATCTGCAGCTTGAAGCCGCCCGTGGTTCCCAGGCCCGCCACCGGCGGCGGCGGGAACATCACGATGAACGCGTCCTGGATGCTGGAGAAGGCGCCGTTGAGCTGCCCGGCCACCGCACCGCCGCTCTGGTCGGCACGCTTGCGCTGGTCGAAGGGCTTCAGCGTGGCGAACACGATGCCCGAGTTCGAGCTGTTGGTGAAGCCGTTGATCGACAGGCCCGGGAAGGCGATGGCGTCTTCGACGTTCGGGTTCTTCTTCATGATCTCGCCCATGCGCTGGATCACTTCGTCGGTGCGGTCCAGCGTGGCGCCGTCGGGCAACTGGGCAAAGCCGATCAGGTACTGCTTGTCCTGCGCCGGCACGAAGCCGCTCGGCACGGCCTTGAACAGGCCGAAGGTCACCGCCACGAGCGCGAGGTAGATCACCAGCATCAGCGTCTTGCGCGAGATCACGCTCTTGACGCCGCCGCTGTAGGCTTCCGCGCCGCGGCTGAAGAGCTTGTTGAAGCCGCGGAACAGCCAGCCGAAGGCCCGGTCCATGCCGCGCGTCAGTGCGTCCTTCGGCTGGTCATGGCCGCGCAGCAGCAAGGCGGCGAGCGCGGGCGACAGCGTGAGCGAGTTGATCGCGGAAATCACCGTCGAGATCGCGATGGTCACCGCGAACTGCTTGTAGAACTGGCCCGTGAGGCCGCTGATGAAGGCCAGCGGCACGAACACGGCCACCAGCACGAGCGCGATCGCGATGATCGGGCCCGACACCTCGCGCATGGCACGGTAGGTCGCGTCGCGCGGCGAGAGTCCGGCCTCGATGTTGCGCTCGACGTTCTCCACCACCACGATGGCGTCGTCCACCACGATGCCGATCGCCAGCACCAGCCCGAACAGGCTCAGCGCATTGATCGAGAAGCCAAGGACGTGCAGCACCGCGAAGGTGCCGATCACCGACACCGGTACGGCCAGCAGCGGAATGATGGAAGCGCGCCAGGTCTGCAGGAACAGGATCACGACCAGCACCACCAGCAGGATGGCTTCGAGCAGCGTGTGGATCACCGATTCGATCGATGCGCGCACGAACTGCGTCGGGTCGTAGGCGATGCGGTATTCCAGCCCTTCGGGCATGTTCTTGTTGAGCTCGGCCATCGTCTTGCGCACGTTGGACGAGATGTCGAGCGCGTTGGAGCCCGGCGCCTGGAACACGCCCATGCCGACGGCCGGGTCGTTGTTGAGCAGCGAACGCAGCGAGTAGTCGGCGGCGCCCATCTCGAGGCGGCCGATGTCGCGCAGGCGGGTCACGGCGCCGTCGGTGCCGCTCTTGACGATGATGTCGCCGAACTCTTCCTCGCTCTGCAGGCGCCCTTGCGCATTGATCGAGAGCTGCATGTCCACGCCCGACAGGCCCGGCGATGCGCCGACCACACCGGCTGCGGCCTGCACGTTCTGGCCGCGGATCGCAGCCACCACGTCGCTCGCCGACAGGCCGCGCTGCGCGACCTTCTGCGGGTCGAGCCAGACGCGCATCGAGTAGTCGCCGCCGCCGAAGATCTGCACCTGGCCCACGCCTTCGATGCGCGCGAGCGGGTCCTTCACATTCAGCACCGCGTAGTTGCGCAGGTAGTTGATGTCGTAGCGGTCGTTCGGCGAGACGAGGTGGACCACCATCGTCAGGTCGGGCGCGCTCTTGACGGTCGTGATGCCGAGGCGGCGCACTTCTTCCGGCAGGCGCGGCTCGGCTTGCGAGACGCGGTTCTGCACCAGCTGCTGGGCCTTGTCGGGATCGGTGCCGAGGCGGAAGGTAACCGTGAGCGTCATCACGCCGTCGGTGGTGGCCTGGCTGCCCATGTAGAGCATGCCTTCGACGCCGTTGATCTGCTCTTCGAGCGGCGTGGCCACGGTTTCGGCGATCACCTTCGGGTTGGCGCCCGGGTACTGGGCACGCACCACCACCGAGGGCGGCGCGACTTCGGGGTACTCCGAGATCGGCAGCCCGCGCAGCGCGATAAGGCCGGCTATCAGTATCAATAGCGACAGCACGCCGGCAAAGATCGGCCGGTCGATGAAGAATTTAGAGAGATTCATGTTGTTTCTCCGGCGAGCGCAAAAGCGCTCCCCTCCGAGTTCAGGACTTCGCGGCTTCCGCGACGCGTTCCGCTTGCTGTTGCTTGGTGTCGGCCTTGGCGTCCATGGTCACGCTCTGCGGCACCACCAGCGCACCGGGGCGGATGTGCTGCAGGCCATTGACCACCACGCGGTCGCCGGCTTTCAGGCCGTTGCTCACGACACGCAGCCCGTTGATCGAGGCGCCGAGCGTCACTTCGCGGTAGGCCGCCTTGTTGTCGTCGCCCACGACCATCACGAACTTCTTGTTCTGGTCGGTACCGATCGCACGCTCACTCACGAGCAGCGCGGTGTCGTTGCGCGCCTGGCCCATGCGGATGCGGGCGAACTGGCCGGGGATGAGCGTGCCGTCCTTGTTGTCGAAGGCGGCGCGCACGCGCACCGTGCCGCTGCGGGCATCGACCTGGTTGTCGATCAGCTGCAGCTTGCCGGTGAAGGGCGTGCCCTCGAGGCCGGCGGTGCCCATCTGCACCGGGATCGAATCGATCTGGCCGCGTGCGCCGGCGCCGCTCGGCAGGTCCTTCAGCGCCCGCGTGATCACCTGCTCGTCGGCATCGAAGCTCGCGTAGATCGGGCTCACCGACACCAGCGTGGTCAGCACCGGGGCGCCGGGGCCCGCGGCCACCAGGTTGCCGACGGTGACTTCGAGCCGGCCGATGCGACCCGCCACCGGCGCGCGCACCTGGGTGTAGCCCAGGTTCAGCCGCGCCGACTGCAGCGAGGCCTGCGCCGCGCGCAGGTTGGCGTCGGCCTCTCGGCTGGCGTTCACGCGCTCGTCATATTCGCGCTGGGCAATGGCCTGCTCGTCCCACAGGCGCTTGGCGCGTTCCTGCTCGCTGCGGGCAAAGGCCTGGCGGGCCTGTGCCGATGCGACCTGCGCTGCGGCGCGCTCCACTTCGGAGGCATAGGGTGCGGGGTCGATGGTGATCAGCAGGTCGCCCTTCTTCACCAGCGCACCTTCGCGAAAGTGCACCGCCTGCACGGCGCCGGCCACGCGGGAACGCACGTCCACGCGCTCCACCGCTTCGAGCCGACCCGAGAACTCGTCCCAGGCATTGACCTCGCTCGACTTCACGGTCGCCACCGACACCGGCGTGCCCTGCGGCGCGGCCGCCGGCGCGGTGGCCTCGGCCTTGAAGCTGTGCATGCCCAGCACTGCGGCGGCGACTGCGAGCACAGCGGTCAGCCCTGTCACGGCGGGCCAGAGCCCCTTGCGGGCGGCGGAAGACAGACTTGGCTTGTTGTTCGACATGATGTTTCGTCCTTCTCGATGACTTTTTGGGATGCGACAGGCCATCCCGGCGCTTTTGGCACCAAGAGGCGGATTTCAGGAAAAAAGAGGCCCACGTCGCGCGCCTCGGACGAGGCGGCGGCTTCTCTGGCGGTGGGCGGCGCTCGCGCGCCTAGCTGGGCTCAGGCGCCGCGGGCGGCGGCGTGGTGGCGCTGAAGAACTCGCGGAAGTGCTGCTGCACGCTGGCCTCGCAGGCCTTGCAGCCCGAGGGCTCGGGGTCGTACAGCGCCTTGGGCCAGTCCGCGGCGCTGGGCAGCACGCTGCTCGTCACCTCGATGCCCGCTGCGCGCAGGCGGCCCGCGAAGGTCATCGCCTCGTCGCGCATCGCGTCGTCCTCGCCCACCAGCACCAGCGCAGGTGCCAGTGCCGACAGGCGCAGCGACCCGCTCGGCACGGCATACGGGTGCATCGCGTTCGAGGGGCAGCTCAGGTATTTCTCCCAGCCCTTGGCCCAGCGGCATTCGGCCGCGTCGTTCGTGGCCTGGCGCAGCGAGGCCGTGCCAGCGCAGGGGTCGAGCATCGGCGACAGCAGGATCTGCCCCGCGATCGGCGGATGCGCGCGGTCGCGGGCGATCAGCGCCACCGCGGCCGCGAGGTTGCCGCCCGCCTCTTCGCCCGCCAGGTACACCTGGGCGCCCTTGCCGCCGAGCTTGGTACGCTGCTTGTAGAGCCATTCGAGGGCGGCGTAGCCCACCTCGATGGGCTCCGGGAACGGCGATTCGGGCGCCAGCGGATAGGCCAGAGACACCACCACCGCGCCGGCACCAGCCAGCAGGCGCGCCACGTTGCGGCCGTTGTCCAGCGTGCCGCACACGAAGGTGCCGCCATGGAAATGCAGCACCAGCGGCACGGTTTCACCGCGGAGGCGCTGGCCGTAGACCCGCGCGCCCACGGGGTCGCGGCCGGGCAGCTCGATCGAGAGATCGGCTTCCACGCCATCGGCTGCTGCAAGCGCAGCGGCGTCGGCGGAGCGGGACGATGGACGGGGTGACATGGGCAGCCTCAGGGGGATTGGCGATAGGTGAAATATAAGGCGGCCGGCGTGGCGTTAAACAGGCAAGCCGCCCCTACTCTGTTTCCAAACGGCGAACAATCCGTATTGCACTGGGGATTTGCTTGCTTGTGTGAGAATCCGCCTCCCTCGGCAGGGGCCGAGTCCCAGGAACAAGTTCATCCATGGATCAAATCCAGGCAATGCGGATATTCGTCCGCGTGGTGGAAGCCGGCACCTTCACGCGCGCAGCGGATTCGCTCGCCCTGCCCAAGGGAACGGTCACCAAGCAGATTCAGGCGCTCGAATCGCGCCTGCGCGTGAAACTGCTCAACCGCACCACGCGGCGCGTGACCGTCACCCCCGACGGCGCCGCCTACTACGAGCGTGCGGCCCGGCTTTTGAACGACTTCGACGACATCGAGGCCAGCATGACCAATGCGCAGGCCAACCCCACCGGGCGATTGCGGATCGACGTCGGCACCTCTGTGGCCCGCCTGATCATCCTGCCCGAGCTCGCGAGCTTCTGCGACCGCTACCCCGAGATCCAGGTCGACCTCGGCGTGAGCGACCGCGCCGTCGACCTCATCAGCGACAACGTCGATTGCGTGATCCGCGCCGGAGAGCTCAGCGACCAGTCGCTGGTGGCGCGGCGCATCGGCACGCTGCACTTCGTGACCGTGGCCTCGCCCGCCTACGTCAAGCGCTACGGCCAGCCGCAGCATCCGAACGACATCGAAAAGCGCCACCACGTGGTGAGCTATTTCTCGGGCAGCACGCGGCGCATCTACCCGCACGAGTTCAAGAAGGGCGACGAGTACGTCGAACTCAACGGGCCGTACCGCGTGTCGGTCAACGAGAGCAACGCCCATCTCGCCGCCGTGCTCGGCGGCTTCGGCATCTCGCAGGTGATCAGCTTCCAGGCCGAACCGCTGCTGGAGAGCGGCGAGCTGGTCGAGCTCCTGCCCGACTGGCACCGCGACCCGCTGCCGATCCACGTGGTCTACCCGCCCAACCGCCACCTGAGCGCGAAAGTGCGCGCGTTCGTGGACTGGGCGGCGGAGTTGTTTGCGAAGAATCCGCGGTTGCAGCGACGCTGAGGGGACAGGGGCTGCAAGCGCCTCAGCTCAAAAGAACCCGCCCGACAGCTTGATCAACAACGGCACCAGCAATGCCGTCGCAATCCCGTTCAGCCCCAGCGCCAGCGCCGAAAACGCCCCCGCCGTCTCGTTCACCTGGATCGCACGCGCGGTGCCGATGCCGTGCGCCGCCATGCCGACCGCGAAGCCGCGCACCGCGGGCTCCTCGATGCGCAACAGGTTCAAAAGGCCGGTCGCCATGATGGCGCCCGAGATGCCCGCCACGGCCGCCGCCACGGCGGCCAGCGATGCGAGGCCGCCGATCTTTTCGGCCACGCCCATGGCGATCGGCATGGTGGCCGACTTGGGGGCGAGCGACATCAGCAGTTCGTGCGAACCGCCGAGCGCCCAGGCGATGCCGACGGCCGAGACGATCGCGGCGACCGAACCCACGATGAGCGCCACGCCGATCGGCAGCCAGAGCCGCCGCAACCGCGCAATCTGTCCGTAGAGCGGCACGGCCAGCGCGACGGTGGCGGGGCCGATGAGGAAGTGCACGAACTGAGCGCCCTCGAAATACGTGTCGTACGGCGTGCGCGTGGCGAGCAGCACCGCGACGATGACGACCACCGACACCAGCACCGGGTTGACCACTGGGTTGCGCCCGCTCTTGGCATGCAGCCACAGCGCACCGAGGTAGGCCAGGAGCGTCAGCGACAGCCACAGCAGCGGCGACTGGGCCAGGAAGGTCCAGACCTCGAACAGCTTGGCGGGCGGGTTCATTCCGCGTCCTTTCCGGTGATGCGGATCATCCAGCGCAGCGTGAGCGCGGTCACGGTCATGGTGAATGCGGCGCCGACTATGCCCGCTGCAAGGAACGGCAGCCACTCGCGTCCCACGCGCTCGAAGTGCAGCATGACGCCCGCCACCGCCGGAATGAACAACAGCATCAGGTTGCGCAGCAGATGGCCCGACGTGGCCTCGAGCGCTTCGGGCACGTGGCCGCGCACGAGCAGCCCGACGAACAGCAGCAGCATGCCGATCAGCGGACCGGGGATCGGCAGGGCCAGCCACTGCACGAGCAGTTCGCCCGCGAGCTGGCAGAGAAAGAGCGTGGTGATGGCGATCAGCATGGCATCGGTCTTCGGTTCGGTCGGTTCGGTCAGTGCGGAATGCGGATGGTCGCACGGGTCCAGGCTTCCTTCAGCGCCTGCTGGCTCGCGGGCGGCAGCACGCCGAGCCGCACCAGGCCCGGCAGCCCGAAAGACGCGCAGTCGCGCAGTTTGATGCCTTTGGCGCGCAACGCGACGGCGAACGGCGGGTAAGGCACATCGGGGCGCGCGCAGAAGAAATTGGCGTCGCTCGGCCAACACTGCCAGCCCAGCGATTCGCACACCGCGCGCTGCTGCGCCTTCCAGCTGCGCAAGGTGTGCAGGCTGCCGGCGAGCCAGGCCTGTGCGTCTTCGCCGGTCCAGCAGGCGAGCAGCGCCACGCCGTGGGCGCCGACCGGCCACGAAGGCGCGAGCCGCGCCAGGTGCCGCACCATCGCGCGCGCGGCATCACCTTCGGGCGCAATGGCGTAGGCGGCGCGCACGCCCGTCAGGCCCATGGCCTTGTTCGGCGTCCACATTTCCCAGGCGCCGTGCCGCGCCGGCGCGTCGAGCGACGGCGCGCCTTCGAGGCGCAACGGCGCATAGGCCATGTCGACCACGCAGAGGCCCGCTGCCGCGGCATGCCGTCCGAGGGTGGGCTCCGACTGGCCAAGCGGGCTCGAAGGCTCGCAGCACCAGCGCAGCGCCATGCCGTCGGGCGCCTCGGCGGCGGCGGCCGGCCGCACCTGCAGGCCCCAGGCCGATGCCGCGCGCGCGTAGTCGCCATAGCCGTGCGCGGGCAGCAGCACCTGCCGGCCGCCGATCTGCGCGAAGGCCGCGCTGATTCGGTGGATGAACTCGCTCGCGCTCGCCGCGATCACGATGCGCTCGGCCGGCACGCCATGAAAGCGCGCCAGGTCGCTGCGCAGCGCGGTGTAGGCCGGATCGGGATAGTGGCGCGCGTCGGCATCGCGCAGCGCGGACACGGCCGCGGGACACGGGCCGGCGGCATTGCCGTTGGTCGAGAAATCGTGCGCGGCCGCACCGCCTGCGTCGGGGCCGCCGTGTTGCGGAGTTTGAAAAGCAGCGGGTTCGCCTGCCATCGCCTAGACCATTGTCGGAAAAAGAAAGAGCCCCAGCGATGCGCAAGCCGCCATCGCCAGCACGGCCCGGCCACCCCACTGCGCAGCCCGGTGCGTGTCTGCCGTGTCGGCAGGCAGCCCTTCGGCATTCAGCGCATAGACGCCCGGCTTCGCAAGCCGAACGCCCAGCAGCAAGGCCATCGCCGCCATCGGCCAGCCGCTGTTGGGCGACGGCGTGCGGCGCGCCTCGCGGGCCACGCCCCGCGGCCACCGCCTCGCCACCAGCGCGAGCAACAGCATGGTGAGCCGCGCGGGCACCCATGACAGCACATCGTCGGCGCGTGCCGCCCACTTGCCGAACCAGGTCCAGTCGCGTCCCTGGCGCTCGCCGCGGTAGCCCCACATCGCATCGGCCGTGTTGGCGAAGCGATAGACCGCCGCGCCCGGCAGCCCCAGCAGCACGAACCAGAACAGCGGCGCCACGAGCGAATCGTTGAGGTTCTCGGCCAGCGATTCGATCGCGCTCTCGCGCACTTCGTGCTCGTCGAGCGTGTTGACGTCGCGGCTCACGAGCTGCGCGAGCTGCGCGCGCCCCGCCGCGAGCGACAGGCCGAGCGCCGCCTCGACCGCCAGCACTTCGCCGCGCAGCATGCACCACGCGAAAAGCGGCTTGAGCGCCACGGCGAGCACCAGCGCGGTGGCCCAGGCGGGCAGCCATCGAAAGCTGGCTTGCTGCAAAGCCATCGCCACCGTACAGACGCCGATCGCGCCCGCGAGCCAGGCGAGTGCGCCCCACGCAAAGAGCGTGGCACGAGCCGAGGTGCACGCTGCTTCAGCGCGCGGCGCGAGGCGCGCACCGATCCAACCCAGGTACCGCCCCATCCACACCACCGGATGCCAGCGCGCGGCCGGCTCGCCGAGCCAGCGGTCGATGGCGAGCGCGAGCCACAGCGCGACGACAAGGACCAACTCGGGCACAAGCGGCTCCGACATTCGTCAGCCGCTCAGAATTGTGGCGCGGCAGAACCGCGAGCACCCGCGGAACCGGCTTTGCCGGGCCGCTGGGTGCGCCCCCCAGTGGGGGGAGGCGCCGCAGGCGCTTCGGGGGGCGTCGTCATGACTAGTCTTCGATGCCGCGCTGCGCCGGAATGCCGGCCTTGAACGCATGCTTCACCATCGTCATGTCGGTCACGGTGTCGGCCAGCTCGACGATCTCCGGCGGGCAGCGCCGGCCGGTGAGCACCACGTGCACATGCGTGGGCCGTGTGCGCAGCGTGTCGAGCACGCCCTCGAGCGGCAGCCAGCCGTAGATCAGCGGATAGGTGATCTCGTCGAGCACGACCATGAAGTGCTCGCCCGAGAGGATCGCCGCCCTCGCCTTCTCCCAGCCGTCGCGCGCGAGCTGCGCCGAGCGCTCGAGGTCCTGGCTCTTCCAGCTGAAGCCGTCGCCGAGGCCTTCGATCGGGATGCCGATCTGCTCGAACATGCGGTGCTCGCCGAAGCGCGCCGAGGGCACCTTCATGAACTGGTAGATCTTCACCGCCTTGCCACGGCCGTGGGCACGCAGCGCCAGCCCGAAGGCCGCGGTGCTCTTGCCCTTGCCGTCGCCGGTGTTGACGATGACGATGCCGCGGCGCTCGCCTTCGGGCTTGTCGTAGGGCTTGTCGGTGGGAGGCGTTTCGATTTGCATGGTGCGGCTTGTGTTGGTTGGGGGGTCAGTTGGGCAGCGCGATCCACTGGTCCGCCACGCGGTGGACGCGGATGCGGTGGTCGAACACCTGTTCGAGCGCGGCGCGCGTCGCCGGGTCGCCGCTGGCGCCGTGGTGCACCACGCGGCCCTGGTCCATGACGACGAGCGCGTCAGCCGCCAGCGCCATGGGCAGTTCGTGCAGCACGCTGACGACCGTTCGGCCCTCGGCGACCAGCGCGCGCACGGCCTGCATCCAGTCGGCCTGGTGCGGCGGATCGAGGTTGGCGAGCGGCTCGTCCATCAGCAGCAGCTCGGCCTCGACAGCGAGCGCGCGCGCGAGCAGCACGCGCTGGCGCTCGCCGCCCGACAGCTGGCCGAGCGGGCGGTCGCGCCAGTCCCAGGCCTGGGTGCTGCGCAGCGCGCGCTCCACGGCCTGGCGGTCGGCGTCGCTCGGTGCGGCCAGCCAGCGTTGGTGCGGCAGGCGGCCGAGCATCGCGATGTCGTAGACCATCAGGTCGTCGGCGCTGCCCTCGCCCGCGGCACCGCTCTGGCCGAGCCAGGAGACCCGCTGCGCACGCAGGCGGTGCGGCAGCTTGGCCGCCAGTTCGCCGAAGAGCAGCACCTCGCCGCCATGCGCGAGCAGGCCCGCAAGCACCCGCAGCAGCGTCGACTTGCCGGCGCCGTTCGGGCCGACCACGCTGGTCCAGCGTGCGCGGCCGATCGCCAGGTCGATGCCATGCAGCACTTCGGCGTTGCCGAGCCGGGCGCGCACGCCGCGTGCCTCGAGCACCGGCGCGTTCACGCCATGCCTCCGCGCAGGCCGCGCCGGTGCATGAGCCACAGCAGGTAGCTGCCGCCGAGCACCGCGGTGAGCACGCCCACGGGAAGCTCCTGCGGTGCGATCAGCCAGCGCGCCAGCAGGTCGGCCGCCATCAGCAGCAGCCCGCCCATCAGCGCGGAGAGCACGATCAGCCGCGCATGCGTGGTCTTGACGACCGAGCGCACGAGGTGCGGCGAGGCCAGCCCCACGAACGCGATCAGGCCGGTCTGCGCCACGGCCGCGCCGGTGGCCAGCGCGAGCACCACCACCAGCGCGGCGCGCATGCCGCCGAGCGGAAGGCCCAGGCTGCGTGCCGTGGCTTCGCCGAGCGCGAGCCCGTCGAGCACCGGCGCGAGCGCCCAGGCCAGCAGCAGGCATGCGGCGCCGACGACCGCCATCACCGCGCACGCGCTCCAGCCGACCAGGCCGGTACTGCCGAGCACGAAGCCCTGCAGCGCCTGCAGCACGTCGGCCGAGGCAATGGTGATCAGGTCTTTGGCCGCGCCGAGCACCACGCCGACGATCACGCCGGCCAGCAGCAACCTGAGCGTCTGCTGCACGCCGCGCGCCAGCGTGAGCGTGAGCATCACGGCGCAGACCGCGCCGAGGAAGGCCGCGCCGGTGAGCCCGAGGCGCAGCGCCCATTGCGCGCTCGCGGCCGAGCCGCCGAAGAGCATCAGCGCCACCGCCACGCCGAACGACGCGCCCGACGCACTGCCGAGCAGGTAGGGATCGGCCAGCGGGTTGCGAAACAGCCCCTGCGCCACCGCGCCCGCCAGCCCGAGCAGCGCGCCAGCGAGCCAGGCGCCGAGCGTGCGCGGCAGCCGGATGTCCCAGATGATCTGCAGCGCCACCGGATCGCGCCCGGCCGCCAGCAGGCTCTCGAACCCGGTGCTGCCGATGCCGAGGCCCAGCACCGCGAACAGGCCACCGAGGCCGACCAGCACGATGCCGATCCACCGGACGCGGCGCTGGTGCCGCAGGTGCATGGCGCCCTCGCCCATTCAGCTGCCCTTCTCGGCGAGGCAACGCGCCATCAGCCGCGCGGCCTCGTCCATGCGCGGCCCCGGGCGCACGAGGATGTCGGACTGCGCGGGGTCGAAGCGGCAGATGCGGCCTTCGCGCACCGCGCGGATGCCGCTCCAGCCCGGGCGTTGCTCGAGGCCCTGGGCGCTGCGCATGCTGACCATGATCAGGTCGGGATCGGCGCGCACCACGTATTCGGGGTTGAGCTTGGGAAAGGGCCCGAGCGCGGCGGGCACGATGTTGCGCGCGCCGAGCCGCGACAGGGTTTCGCCGATGAACGAGGATTCGCCGGCCGCATAGGGCGCGTTGTTGACTTCGAAATACACGCGCAGGCCTCGCGCCGCCGCCGGCACCGATTGCGCCGCGGCCGACACGCTGGCGTCGATCGCGCGCCAGACCGCCGGCGCTTCGCGCGTGCCGAGCACCTGGTCGAGCGTGCCGAGCACGCGCTGCACGTCGGCATGGCGCTGGGGTTCGAGCACCAGCACCTTGAGGCCCAGGGCCTCGAGCCGTTGCGTCACGCGCGACGATTTCGCGAGCAGCACGGCATCGGGGCGCAGGGCGACGATCGCCTCGACGTTCGGGTCGAGCCCGCCGCCGAGTTGCGGCAGGCCACGCACCGCGGCCGGCGAGTTGGAGTAGTTGTCGACGCCAACCAGGCGCGAACATGCGCCCAGTGCGCAGACGCCTTCGGTCAACGAGGGCAGCAGCGAGACGATGCGCTGCGGCGGCTGCGGCAGGTTCACCTTCACGCCGCGCTCGTCGGTCACTTCGAGCGCCTGCGCGCACAGCGCGGCCAGGCCGAGCACGGCCGCGAGCGGGAATGCGCGCCACCGCCGCGGCCTCGGTTTCGTGTTCATCTTCTTTGTCTTCATGCAGGGGCCTTCAGTGTCAGCGGCAGGCCCGCGGCCATCAGCGTGACGCGCCCGCAGGCGGCGGCCACGTCCTGGTTGAGTCGGCCGAGCGCATCGACGAAGGCCCGGGTCTCGCCGCCGAGCGGGATCACGCCCAGGCCGATCTCGTTGCCGACCAGCACCACCGGCCCGCGCGCGTCGCGCAGCGCCGCGAGCAGCATGCCGGCATGCAGTGCGGGCGTGCGCGTGACGGGCCGCGCCTGTGCCGAGCGCAGCGGCATCAGCAGGTTGGTGAGCCAGAGCGTAAGGCAGTCGACCACCACCAGCGTGTCGGCCGTACTGTGGCTGACGATCGCACGGGCCAGCTCGACCGGCTCCTCCACCGCGGCCATGGCCGGCACGCGTGCGGCGCGGTCGGCCTGGTGGCGCGCGATGCGCACGCGCATCTCGTCGTCGTGGGCCTGCGCGGTCGCGATCAGCACGGCGTGCCGCACCGCGGGGGCCTCGGCCAGCCAGTCGATGGCGCGCTGCTCGGCGCGCCGCGACTTGCCGCTCTTCTGGCCGCCCAGGATGAATTCGTGCCGAAAGGTCATGGGCATGTCGCGGTGTGGCGTGCTTGGCGTGCTTGGCTTTGGCGCGCCTACCGCGGCGTCCACTTGAGGCCGAGGTAGGCGTTGCGCCCGCCCGTGGCATAGCCGCGCGCGAGCATGTAGTCCTTGTCGCCCGCATTGTCGATGCGTGCGACCAGACCGATGTCGCGCGTGAGCTGCGTGCTGGCCACGAGGTTCAGCACGGCGTAGCCGCGGAGCTCGCGGGTGTTGGCCGCGTCGTCGAAGCGCTTGCTCGACGCCTGTACCTCGGCGCCCAGTGTCCAGCCGCCGACGCGCCAGTCGGCGCCCAGGGTGGCGTGGCGGCGCGCGCGGCGTGCGAGCAGGTTGTCGGTGTCGAGGTCGCGCGGGTCCTGGAAGTCGGCCGAGGCGCGCAGCGTGACGTCGCCGATGCGGTGGCCGCCCGAGAGCGTCACGCCGCGGTAGCGCGCGCGCGCAGTGCTCGCATAGCAGCCGAAGTCCGAACTGCAGCCGGTTGCCGTGCCGTCGAAGACGATCAGGTTGCTGACCCGGTTCTGGTAGACCACGATGCCCGCGTGCGTGTCGCCGTCGGTGTACTGCAGGCCCAGTTCGACGTTGCGGGCCGACTCGGGCTTGAGCGCCGCGTTGCCGTACTCGCTGAAGCGCTGGTACAGCGTCGGCGCGCGGAACGCCGTGCCGGCCGACACCGTGGCGCGCAGCTTCGGCGTGATGGCATAGCCGTAGGCCGCGCTGCCGGTGGTCTTGCCGCCGAACTCGCTGTCGTTGTCGTGCCGCACGTGCAGCTGCAGCGAATGCGGGCCCTGCACGAAACCGTAGCCGAGCGACACCGCATCCTGCGAGCGGTCGCGCGAGAACAGGCCGCTGCTGGTGGTGGGCGCGTTCTCGAGCACATCCTCGCGGCGTTCGAGCGTCGCGGTCACGAGGTGCGCGCCGAAGCGGAACTCGTTCTGGAACAGGTAGCCGCGCAGCCGGGTGTCGGTGCCGTAGAACGATGGCTGCGTGCGGTAGACCGACTGCGAATCGGTCACCTGCACGCGCGTGCTGTAGATGTCGTTCCAGCGGGCCGACCACGAAAGGCCCGCGGTCTGCAGCGTGCTGCTCGACACGTCGTCTTTGAAGCGGATCGGTGGCCGGGTCCTGAAGCTGACGGGCGCGTCGTAGCCGGCGTCGCTGTCGCTGTAGAGCAGCGTGGCCTCGAGCCGCTGGCCGGGCGCCAATTCATAGCCCAGGCGCAGGTTGCCGGCACTGGTGCGGTAGCCGTCGCGGTCGGGGCTGGTGAAGCCGTCGCGCGAGGGTGTGCGCTTGTCCATCGGGAGCACGTTGAAGCCCTTGCTTTCTTCGTGCGACACGCCGAGCGAGTAGTCGAAGGCTCCCGACTTGCCGCTCACGCCTGCCTCGGCCCGGCGCAGGCCGTGGCTGCCGAAGCCGATGCCCGCGTAGGGCGCCACGCCCTCTTCGCCGCGCCGCGTGAAGAGCTGGATCACGCCGCCCACTGCGTCCGAACCGTACACCGCAGCGGCAGGCCCGCGCAGCACCTCGATGCGATCGATCTGCGCCAGCGGAATGCTTTCCCAGGCGGCGCCACCGGTCGATTGCGAATCGACGCGCACGCCGTCGATGTACACCGCCGTGAAGCGCGTCTCGGCGCCGCGGATGAACAGACTCGTGGTGTTGGCCACGCCGCCGCTGCGCGAAATCTCGATGCCGGGCAGGCGTGCGAGCACGTCGGCCACACCGGTGGCGCCGCTGCGTTCGATGGTCTCGCGGTCGACGACCGACACGTCGCCCACAAGATCGGAAAGCCGCTGCGGCGTGCGGTTGGCCGTGACCACCGTCTCGCCGAGCGAGGCGACAAGCTCCGGCTGGGCATGCGCGGCAAGAGGCAGCTGCAGCAGCGCGGTGCCGCCGAAAGTGGATACGAGTGCGAGCGGAAGGCAGGCAAGGCGAAGGCGGCGCGCAGGCGCACGGCCAATGGATACTGGAAGGCAGGAAGTCATGGATGAAACGAACGAACGTCTGATGCCCGTCGCCGGCTTCCCCGCCGGCGGTTGGGCGCAATGGCTGCTGCACGCACCCTTCGAAGATCGTCGGGTCCATGCGGCAGCCGCCTCGTTGGCCGGTATCCGGGCTGGCAGTGCGACCCCACCGCCTTCCCAGGCACCTGTTTCAGGGCGCCCAGTGGCTGGATGGATGGGGTTGACGCGCGAGGCGTCGACTGCTTGACCGTTGCGGGGGCAGCGCAGGCGGCTTCGGCCCGGTCTTCGTTTCCGAAAAAGGGCCTCCACTCCTGCTTCCCGTTGAACCGCGGCGCGTGAACCAAGCCGCAGGCACCAACAAGCGGGATTCTAGGGCAGGCTCCAGCTTGGTTAACGCTATCATCGCCAACCATGCCCGCCTCCAGCCCCATCGACCAGATCGCCGAGCGTGTGGACCGCCTGCTCGTGCGTCATGAAGAGGTGCAGCGCACCAATGCGCTGCTGCAGGAGCAGCTCGAGGCACTCACGCGCGAGCGTGACGCCCTGAAGTCGCGGCTCGCCGCGGCCCGCACGCGGCTCGACGCCCTGCTCGAGCGGCTGCCCGTCGAACCACCCCCCGAAGATTCCTCCGCATGAAGCAGATCGAAGTTCAGATCATGGGCCAGAGCTATCTGCTCGGCTGTCCCGAAGACGGCGAGGCGCAGCTGCGCGACGCCGTCGAGCGCGTCGATGCGGCCATGTGCAAGATCCGCGATGCAGGCAAGGTCAAGGCGCGCGACCGCATCGCGGTGCTGGCCTCGCTGAACCTGGCTTTCGACCTGGCCTCGCAGCAGGTCGCTGCGGCGGCCGCGCCTGCCGCCATGGACGAACCGTCCGCAGCTGTTTCGAGCGACGTCGAAACCGATGCCAAGGCCGCCCAGATCATTCAGAAACTCGATCAAGCCCTCGCGGGCGATGACCATTTACTCTGAGTGCAGGCACCCGGCGCCAGCCGGGCGTAAAATCGGCACTGTCTGCGGTGCGCGTCGGGCTTAATATTTCCTTGTTCCAATGCTCTCCGGAGCCGGGCTTGGTACATCGCTCGACGGGTGTGATCATCTCGCGTCAGATGAACCCGAAGTCTTGCTGCCCTCGCCCACCTGAACCCTGGTTCAGGATGCGGGTTCGGCGCCCACTCGCAGACACCTTTTTTTCGTTCTTGCGGCCCCTGCATTCACTGCACGGGGCCGTTGCTTTTTCTCGAGGCTCTGCTGCGCGTGAATTCCCTGCTCGACCCCATCCTGATCGCCGAACTGGCCGCACTCGGCCTTGGCACCGGTTTCCTTGCAGGCCTGCTCGGCATCGGCGGCGGGATGCTCATGGTGCCGTTCATCACGATCATCGTGGGGCACCGCGGCGTACCGGGTGATCTGGCCGTGAAGATGGCGATCGCCACCTCGATGGCCACGATCATCTTCACCTCGATCTCGAGCGTGCGCGCGCACCACAAGCGCGGCGCGGTGCGCTGGGACATCGTGCGGCGCCTCGCGCCCGGCATCATCATCGGCAGCCTGATCGGCAGCATGGGCGTGTTCGCGCTGCTCAAGGGCACGGTGCTCGCGATCGTGTTCGCGCTGTTCGTGGGCTTCTCGGCCACGCAGATGTTCCTCGACCGCAAGCCCAAGCCCACGCGCCAGATGCCCGGCACCGCAGGGCAGCTGTCGGCGGGCGGCGCGATCGGCTTCATCTCGGGCCTGGTCGGCGCGGGCGGCGGCTTCGTCAGCGTGCCGTTCATGACCTGGTGCAACATCTCGATCCACAACGCCGTGGCCACCAGCGCCGCGCTCGGCTTTCCGATCGCGGTGGCCAACGTGGCGGGCTACGTCATCAGTGGGCAATCGGTCCAGGGGCTGCCGGCCGGCTCGTTCGGCTACATCTGGCTGCCGGCGCTCGCGGTGATCGCACTGGCCAGCGTGCTCACGGCGCCGCTCGGCGCCAAGGCGGCGCACAGCCTACCGGTCAAGAAGCTCAAACGCGTGTTCGCGAGCATCCTGTACGTGCTCGCTGCCTACATGCTCTGGAAGGGGCTGACGGGCTAAAGCCCTTCCGATGCCGGGTTGATCGGTTGCGGTGCGCGGGGCCGGGCCGTATAACGGCCGGATGAAAATCCTTATCGCAGTCGACGGCAGCCCGTACACCCAGAAGGCCCTCAACTACCTGCTGGCCAACCGGTCGATGTTCGTGGACGGCCACGAGCTCGTCGTGGTCCACGTGGTCACCGGCATCTCGGGCCATGTCACGCGCCACCTCAGCAAGGAAGTGCTCGACGAGTACTACACCGAGGAGAGCACCAAGGTGCTCGATCCGGTCGTCGCCCTGCTCGCCAAGGAAGGCGTGAGCAGCTATACGGTCGACAAGCGCCACGGCCATGCTGCCGAGGAGATCCTCAAGGCCGCCACCGCGTCGAAGGCACAGCTCATCGTGCTCGGCACCCATGGCCACGGCATCCTCGGCCGCGCGCTGATGGGCTCGGTCGCCACCAAGGTGATCTCGGAAACCGACACCTCGGTGCTGCTGGTGCAGTAGCAGCAGGCTGCCCGGTTACAGTGGGGAGGCTTCCCCAACGACCGGATCAACCATGGCTTCCATCAACTTCATTGGCGGCGAGAAAGGCGGGGTCGGCAAGTCGGTCACCGCGCGCGTGCTGGCGCAGTACTTCATCGACCACAGCCGGCCCTTCACCGGCTTCGACACCGACCGCTCGCACAGCTCGTTCACGCGCTTCTACGAAGGCTTTGCCTCGCCCGTCGTGGTCGACAGCTTCGAAGGGCTCGACACCGTGGTCAACGGCTTCGAGACCAACCCGCAGCAAAGCGTGATCGTCGACCTCGCGGCGCAGACGCTTGCGCCGCTCGCGCGGTGGATCAAGGAGTCGGACCTGTTCGACGTGTTCGACGAGCTCGGCGTGGCCGTCAACTTCTGGCACGTGCTCGACGATGGCAAGGATTCGAGCGACCTGCTCGGCACGCTGATCGACACCTTCGGCAAGCGGCCCAACTACATCGTGGTGCAGAACTACGGCCGCGGCAGCGACTTCGGCATGCTGCTCGCGTCGCAGTCGCTCTCGAAAGCCACGGCCGCCGGCGCGCGCGTGATCGCACTGCCGCGCCTGCACGAGGCCAGCATGCGCAAGATCGATGCGCAGAGCACCAGCTTCTGGAAGGCGGTGAACGACCGCGAAAGCCCGCAGGCACTCGGCCTGCTGGAGCGCCAGCGCGTCAAGTCGTGGCTCGCGACCGCTTACGCAGCCTTCGACACGCTGCCTCTCTAGCAATCAGCCCCTCGGGCGGCGAAACAGCAGCACCAGCAGCAGCACCGAGAGCACCGCGAAGGCCACGAACGACCAGTTCGCGAGCGTCAGGCCGAACAGCGACCAGTCGATCTTCGAGCAGTCGCCGCCACCGCGGAAGATCATCGGCAGCGCGCGCTTGAGCGGGAAGGTCTCGATCATTCCGTACAGGTCGCGACCGCAGGAAACGACCTCGGGCGGATACCACTGCAGCCAGCTCTGCGCGGCCGCGGTGTAGGCCCCGCCGATGGCCGAGACCAGCGCCAGCGCCGTACCCGCGCGCTGCAGGCCGCGCTGGCGGAACAGCGCCGCCAGACCCGAGAAGATCGCCACCAGCATCAGCGCATAGCGCTGCACGATGCACATGGGACAGGGCTCGAGCCCCACGACATGCTGCAGGTAGAGCCCGAATGCGAGCATCAGCACGCAGGCGAGGCAGATCAGGGCAAGCGCGCGGCGCGGCGCGCCGAAATACCAAGCGATCAAGGGGAAACCCAATCTTCTTCGACGAACACCCTGGCCTTGCGCGGCGTGGCGACCACGGTGTCGCCCTCGTTCAAGCCCAGGTCGCGGAACTGTTGCGCAGGGATTTGCGCCTCGATGATGGTTCCGGAGCCCGGATTATCTGGATTCGTTTCGGTGGGCTCAAGTTCCAGCCGTGCGATCGGCCCGACCACGATGGCGCGCGACAGCGTGGCCACGATGCCGGTCGCGCCGGCGGTGTAGCGCTCCACGCTCAGGTCGTGCGGCCGCACATAGGCCATGGCTTTGGCGCCGCGCGCGCCGCTGTGTTCGGGCGAATCGAGGCGCATGCCGTCGAGCTGCACCGTGCCGGCATCGGCCCGGCCATGGAACAGGTTCACGTCGCCGAGGAAGCCGTAGACGAACGGGCTCGCGGGCTGGTCCCACACCTCCTGCGGCGAGCCGACCTGCTCGATGCGGCCCTTGTTGATGACGACCACGCGGTCGGCCACCTCGAGCGCCTCTTCCTGGTCGTGCGTGACGAAGATCGAGGTCACGTGCAGCTCGTCGTGCAGCCGACGCAGCCAGCGGCGCAGTTCCTTGCGCACCTTGGCGTCGAGCGCGCCGAAGGGCTCGTCGAGCAGCAGCACCTTGGGCTCGACCGCCAGCGCGCGCGCCAGGGCGATGCGCTGGCGCTGCCCGCCCGAGAGTTGCGACGGGTAGCGGTCGGCCAGCCAGTCGAGCTGCACCAGCTTGAGCAGGTCGGTCACCTTGGCCTTGATCTGCGCCTCGCTCGGGCGCTCGCGGCGCGGCTTCACGCGCAGGCCGAAGGCCACGTTCTCGAACACTGTCATGTGGCGGAACAGCGCGTAGTGCTGGAACACGAAGCCCACCTGCCGCTCGCGCACGTGCACGTCGGTGGTGTCCTCGCCCGCGAACAGGATGCTGCCGGTGTCGGCCGTCTCCAGCCCCGCGATGATGCGCAGCAGCGTGGTCTTGCCGCAGCCCGAGGGGCCGAGCAGTGCGACCAGTTCGCCCGAGCCCACGTCGAGGTTGACGTCGGCCAGCGCGCGGAAGTCGCCGAACTGCTTGCTGATGTTGCGGATTTCGATGCTCATGTCTTGTTGTTCCTTCTCACTCAGGCCGCCGTGGCGCCGGCAGGCCGCTCGGGCGGCAGCTCGGCGATGGCCTTCATCTCGCGCTCGTGGCGCCACTCGATCACGGTCTTGATCACGAGCGTGACCAGCGCGAGGATCGCCAGCAGCGAAGCGACGGCAAAGGCCGCGACCGACTGGTATTCGTTGTAGAGCACTTCGACGTGCAGCGGCATGGTGTTGGTCTGGCCGCGAATGTGACCCGACACCACCGACACCGCGCCGAACTCGCCCATGGCGCGCGCGTTGCACAGGATCACGCCGTACAGCAGGCCCCACTTGATGTTGGGCAGCGTCACACGCCAGAAGGTCTGCCAGCCGGTCGCGCCGAGCACGATGGCCGCCTGCTCCTCGTCGGTGCCCTGCGCCTGCATCAACGGGATGAGTTCGCGCGCGATGAAAGGAAAGGTCACGAACACGGTCGCCAGCACGATGCCGGGCACCGCGAAGATGATCTTGATGTCGTGCTCGGCCAGCCAGGGCCCGAACCAGCCCTGCGCGCCGAACACCAGCACGTAGATCAGGCCCGCGACCACCGGCGACACCGCGAAAGGCAGGTCGACCAGCGTGGTCAGGAAGGCCTTGCCGCGGAACTCGAACTTGGCGATGGCCCAGGCGGCGGCCACGCCGAACACGAGGTTCATCGGCACCGAGATGGCGGCGACGATCAGCGTCAGGCGGATCGCGCTCCAGGCGTCGGGCTCCTTCAGCGCCTCGACGTAGGCGTCGACGCCCTTGCGCAGCGCCTCGGTCGCCACCGCGGCGAGCGGCAGCACCAGGAACAGGAACATGAACGCCAGCGCGATGCCGATCAAGAGCCAGCGCACCCATGCGGATTCGGTGGTGCCGGCCTGCGTGCGGCGGATGACTTTGGAGGGTGCTCCCATGTCAGGCTCCCGCCCTGTGGCGCTGCCACGCTTGCAGGCCGTTGATGACGAGCAGCAGCAGGAACGAAATGACCAGCATCACCAGCGCGACCGCCGTGGCGCCCGCGAAGTCGTACTGCTCGAGCTTGCCGATGATGATCAGCGGCGTGATCTCCGAGATCATCGGCATGTTGCCCGCGATGAAGATCACCGAGCCGTATTCGCCGATCGCACGCGCGAAGGCCATGGCAAAGCCGGTGAGCAGCGCCGGCGCGATCGAGGGGAAGATCACCTTGGTGAAGGTCTGCAGGCGTGTGGCGCCGAGCGAGGTGGCGGCCTCTTCGAGCTCTTTCTCGGCGTCTTCGAGCACCGGCTGCACCGTGCGCACCACGAACGGCAGCCCGATGAAGATCAGTGCCACCACCACGCCGGCCGGCGTGAAGGCGAGCTTGATGCCGTGCGGCTCGAGCCATTGCCCGATCCAGCCGTTACCCGCGAGCAGCGCGGTGAGCGAAATGCCCGCCACCGCCGTCGGCAGCGCGAAAGGCAGGTCGACCAGCGCATCGACGATGCGCTTGCCCGGAAACTTGTAGCGCACCAGCACCCAGGCCACGAGCAGCCCGAACACGGCATTCACCATGGCCGCGAGCAGCGAGGCGCCGAAGGTCAGCCGGTACGAGGCCATCACGCGCGGGGCGGTCACGGCCTCCCAGAACTGCTCCCAGGTCAGCGCGAAGGTCTTGAACACCAGCGCCGACAGCGGGATCAGCACGATCAGGCAGAGATAGAAGATCGAGAAGCCGAGCGTGATGTGGAAGCCCGGCAGCACGCGCTTGCTGGCCCCTGCCCTGTTCCCACGCGAAAGCGGCGCTCCCGCGGACGGGAGCGCCGAAGAGACAGCGCCGCTCATTTACTTTCCGCCGGGGGTGTAGAGCTTGTCGAACTGGCCGCCGTCGTTGAAGTGCACCTTCTGCGCCTCGCCGAGGCTGCCGAAGAGTTCCTGCACCGTGAAGAGCTGCAGCGGCTTGAAAGTGGCGGCGTGCTTCTTGAGTACCGCCTGCGAGCGCGGGCGCAGCGCATGCTTGGCCGCGATTTCCTGCGCCTCTTCGGAATAGAGCCAGTCGAGGTAGGCCTTGGCCAGTTCGCCGGTGCCCTTCTTCTTGACCGTGCGCTCGACGATGGCAACCGGGTTCTCGGCCACGATGCTGATCGACGGATAGACGGAGTCGACCTTGCCCGTGCCGAAGTCGCGGTCGATGGAGACCACTTCCGACTCGAAGGTGATCAGCGCGTCGCCGATGTTGCGCTGCAGGAAGGCGGTGGTCGCGTCGCGCCCGCCGCGTGCCAGCACCGGCACGTTCTTGAACAGCTTGCCGACGAACTCCGCCGCCTGCGCGTCGGTGCCGCCCTTCTTCTTGATGTAGCCCCAGGCCGCAAGGTACGCATAGCGGCCGTTGCCGCCGGTCTTCGGGTTGACGACCACCACCTGGACGCCCGGCTTGACCAGGTCGTCCCAGTCCTTGATGCCCTTGGGATTGCCCTTGCGCACGAGCAGCAGCATGGTCGAGGTGGTCGGTGCGGCGTTCTCGGGGAACTTCTTGTTCCAGTCTTTCGCAACCACGCCCGTGCTGGCGAGGAAGTCGATGTCGGTGGTGGTGTTCATGGTGACCACGTCGGCATCGAGGCCGTCGGCCACGGAGCGGGCCTGTGCGCTCGAGCCGCCATGCGACTGGTCGATCTTCACGTCCTTGCCGGTGGTCTTCTTGTAATGGGCCACGAAGGCGGCGTTGTAGTCCTTGTAGAACTCGCGCGCCACGTCGTACGACGCGTTGAGCAGCGTACTGGACTGCGCCAGGGCGCTGCCCCCCCCGAGAGCGGAAGATGCCAGCACGAGCACGGCGGTGAAGGTCTTGAATCTGGATTTCATGGTGTTGCGAAGGTCTTCTGGAAATGTCGCGGTCCGCATTCTGCCTGCAGTCCCGCCGCGACCCGGCTTGCACGGGTGCGGCAATCAATCTGGTCTGTGTGTCCTTGTGCCTGGTGGCGCCTGCGATTGTGCGAACGGCGGCGTCGATCCCAAACGAATATCTGCTTGTTTGGTTATGGCGTTTTCAACATAAGGCTAGTACATCGTGGTCGCCCCGCCGCTCAGGTGCTCGACCAGAAAGTCGATCAGCCGGCGCACCGCCGGCACCATCGCCCGCCGCGCCGGGAACACGATGTGCGCAATGACGGGCGCCGGCCCCCAGTCGGGCAGCACCCGCGCGAGGCGGCCGGCCTCGAGGTCGGCGCGGCACATGTAGTCGGGCAGCAGCGCCGCACCCACGCCCTCGAGCGCCGCGGCCTGGAGCGTGGCGAGGTCGTCCGCCACGTAGCGCGGCGTGTGCAGGTGCACGTGGCTCTCGCCGTTCGGGCCCTCGAGCCGCCATTCGCTGCGGCCTTCGCCGTTGGCGGACATGGCGGCGGTCGGCAGTCGCGCAAGGTCGGCCGGCGAGGCGACCGGCCCCAGCCGCTGCAGCAGGTCGGGGCGGGCCACCAGCACGCCTCGGCTGGTGCCCAGCACCTTGGCGACCAACGTGGTGCTGTCTTCGATCTCGGGGCGCACGCGAAGCGCGATGTCGATGCCCTCCTCGATCAGGTCGACTGGCCGGTTCATCACGCGCATGTCGACGCGCACCGCTGGGTAAAGCGCCATGAAGCGCGGCAGCAATTGCGCGAGCCCGCTGTGGGCGATGGTGATCGGGCACGCCAGGCGGACCGTGCCGCACGGTTCGGTGTGCACCTGCGCCACCGCTTCGGTCGCGGCCTGCGCCGCGTCACGCACCGCGGCTGCATGGCGCAGAAAGATTTCGCCGGCCGGCGTGAGCGACAGCCGGCGCGTACTGCGCTGCATCAACTGCACGCCGAGCCGCGCTTCGAGCTCGGCCACGCGGCGCGACAGGCGCGATTTGGGAATGCCGAGCGCCCGGCTGGCCGCGGCAAAGCCGCCGCGCTCGGCCACCTCGGCGAAGAAAACCATGTCGTTGAGATCCTGCATGGGTCGAATTGTCCTGCAATTGGAACGATGTAGTCAAAAAATGGCTACTTATCACCCACTCGCACCAAAAATAGAATTACTCATCGCCGGTCACGTTTCGAGCACCGGCCCCTCACACACAAGAAAGATTGATCATGAAGTTGCTCCACGTCGACGCCAGCGTTCTGGCCGCCGGTTCGGTTTCGCGCTTGCTCACGGCCGAGACCGTGGCCGCCTGGAAGGCCGCGCATCCTGATACCACGGTCGAGTACCTCGATCTCGCCGCCGACGCACCGCCGCACTTCGGCGCCGATGCGCTGGGCGCGAAGATCGGCATGCAGGCCCAGCCCACCGAAGCCCAGCTGCGCGAGAACGCCCTGTCCGAAAAGCTGGTGAGCCAGTTTCTCGCCGCCGATGTGGTGGTGATCGGTGCGCCGCTCTACAACTTCTCGATCCCGACCCAGCTCAAGGCCTGGATCGATCGCCTGGCCCAGCCCGGCCGCACCTTCAAGTACACCGAGACCGGCCCCGTAGGCCTGGCCGGCGGCAAGACGGTCATCGTGGCCTCGAGCCGCGGCGGCGTCTACTCGACCACCGAGGGCGGCCAGGCCACGGAGCACCAGGAAAGCTACCTCAAGGTGATCTTCGGCTTCTTCGGCATCACCGACGTGCGCTTCGTGCGCGCCGAAGGCGTGGCGATGGGCGATGCGCCCAAGGCTGCGGCGCTGGCCGCGGCGCGCAGCGACATCCTCGCGGCCACGGCCGAGGCCGCGAACCAGAAGAACGTCGCCCAGGCGGCCTGAACCACGACACCCGGCGGCTTCAGGCCGCCGAGTGGGCCTTGACCCAGGCCACGTACTTGTCCATCCAGCCCTGCAGGAATTTCTTTGTTCCTTCGTTGCCGATGTGTCCGCGGTCGTCGAACAGGTCGTCCTTGGCCTGCAGAAACACCTCGGGCGCACCGAGCGTGGGCGCGTCGAGGTAGGCCAACACGTTGCGCAGGTGCTGCTGCGCCAGCGCGGTGCCGGTGGCGCCCACCGACACGCCGAGCACGCCGGCCGGCTTGCCGCCCCACGCGCTCTGTCCGTAGGGCCGCGAGGCGTGGTCGATCGCGTTCTTCAGCACCCCCGGGAACGAGCGGTTGTACTCGGGCGTCACGAACAGCAGGCCCTGCGCCGCCGCGATCTCGCTCTTGAGCCGCCTCACCGAAGGCGCCTGGTTGCCGTCGTCGTCCTGGTTGTACAGCGGCAGGTCGTCGATGCGCACATGCTCGAAGGTGAAGTCCGAGGGCGCCAGGTGTGCCAGCGCGAGCGCCAGCTTCTGGTTGAACGAATCCTTGCGCAGGCTGCCGACGACGACAGCGATCCGGGTCTGGCTCATGGATGAGTCTCCTAGAAAGGGGGGATAAAAAGAAAAGGGCCGGTCCGCAAGATTATGCGAAGCCCCAAGACCTTTTCGATGAAAGCGCTTCGCCCGGGCTGGCTTTGTGCCACGCCCAGCAGGCACGCGCGATCGAAGGCATCATGGCCCGGGTCTATTCCTTGATGCTGGAGCGAATCGCATGAGATTTCTGATGGTGGGCGCCGGCGCGCTCGGCGGCTATTTCGGTGGACGGCTGCTCGAGGCCGGCCGCGACGTCACCTTCCTGCTGCGGCCCCGCCGCGCTGCGCAGATCGCCCGCACCGGGCTGGTGGTGCAGAGCCCGTTCGGCAACCTGAACCTCCCCTCGCCGCGGCATGTACTCGCCGAGGACATCGAGGCGCCCTACGACGTGATCGTGGTCGGCAGCAAGGCCTACGACCTCGACGCGACGATGGATTCCTTCGCGCCCGCGGTCGGGACCGAGACCGTGATCCTTCCGCTGCTGAACGGGATGGGCCATGTCGATCGGCTGGCCGAGCGCTTCGGCGGCGAGCGCGTGCTTGGCGGCCTCTGCATGATCTCGGCCACGCTCGACGACGAAGGCCGCGTGCTGCACCTGAACGACCTGCACGGCCTGCGCTTCGGCGAGCGCGCGGGCGGGCGCTCGGCGCGGGTCGACGCGATCGCCGCCCAGTTCGCCGGCGCCGGCTTCGACGCCAGCCTGAGCGAGGACATTTCGCAGGACATGTGGGAGAAGTGGGTCTTCATCGCCTCGGCCGCGGGCCTCACGAGTCTGATGCGCGCCAGCATCGGCGACGTCGTGGCCGCGGGCGGCCGCGACGTGGCGCTCGCGATCTTCGATGAATGCTGCGCCATCGCGGCGCACAACGGCTTTGCGCCGCGCCCCGCCGCCATCGAGCGCGGCCGCGCCATGCTGACCACCGCCGGTTCGCCGATGACCGCCTCGATGTACAAGGACATCGTGCGCGGGGCGCCGGTGGAAGCCGACCACATCGTCGGCGACCTGCTCGGCCGGGCGGCGCCTGCCGGCGCCTCGTCTGCGCCCTCGGTGCTGCGCACCGCCTACGTCCACCTCAAGGCCTACGAAGCGCGCCGCGCGAACGCGTCCGCCTGAAGCCTGAAACGCCCACGCGAACGCAACCGCAAGCGCCGATGACCGGCCGCATCGCATTCCTTCACACCGCGCAGGTGCATGTGCCGAGCTTCGAGCGCCTGGTGCGCGAACTCGCGCCCGAGGTGGAGGCCGGGCACCTGGTGCGCGAAGACCTGCTGCACGAGGCCCGTACCGCCGGCACCGACCACCCCGCCCTGCCCGCCAAGGTGCAGGACGCCATGCGCGAGGCCGCCGCTGCCGATGGTGCGGCGGTGGTCGTGTGCACCTGTTCCACCCTCGGCGACATCGCCGAAAGAACCGCCACCGGCGGCGCCTTTGCGGCCCAGCGCATCGACCGCGCGATGGCCGACCGCGCGGTGCGCGCGGGCCCGCGCGTGTTGGTCGCCGCCGCGCTCGAGAGCACGCTCGAACCGACCCGCGCGCTGGTGCTGTCGGCAGCCGCACAGGCCGGCGTGGGCGTGCGGCCGAGCCCGTTGCTGGTCGCGGGTGCATGGGCCCATTTCGAGGCCGGCGACACCGCGCGCTACATCGAGGTGCTGGTCGACGCGATCCGCGACGCCGCCACGGCAGCCGACGTCGTGGTGCTGGCCCAGGCCTCGATGGCGCCCGTCGCCGACGAACTTGCCGACCTCGGCATCGAGGTGCTCAGCAGCCCGCGGCTCGGCGTGGCGCATGCGCTGGCCACGCTGCGCGCCGCGCACCGGGCGTGGGATGCCGACCCGGTCGGCGGCGCCCTCAATCTGCCTTGAGGATCGTCTCGCCCCTGAGCGCGCCCATGTCGCGGATGTTGAGGCGGTGCCGCTTCCAGCCGTCCCAGGTGCGGCGCATGTGCGTGATCGAGATGAAGTAGTAGAGGACCTTGAACATGCCGAGCGCGCGCCAGATCGGCGTGCCGCGGTAGATGTCGCCGGCCAGCAGCGACATCAGCGCCTCCTTCACGCGGAACGGGTTGCCCGGATGCATGAACATGTCGCGGATCGTGGGGTTCGTCACGCGGTAGATGAACCACGAGTATTCGCGCGGGCCCTTGCGCATCATGGTCTCGAAGTCGCGTCGCGCGGCGGCCAGCGCGGCGGGACGGTCGAGCGCCGTCGCCACCAGTTCGGCGCCGTCGAAGGCGCTGTGCATCGCCAGGTACACGCCCGACGAGAACATCGGGTCGATGAAGGTGAAGGCATCGCCGAGCAGCAGATAGCGATCGCCCGTGGCGTGCGTGCTCGAATACGAAAAGTTCCCCGTGGCGTGCACCGCGTCGTCCACCAGCCTCGCGTTCTTGAGCCGGTCCGCGAGCACCGGGCACAGCGCGATGGTGTCGTAGAAGAAATCCTTCAGCGGCTTGTCGCGCGTCTTCAGGTAGTACGGCCAGCAGACCGCGCCCACACTCGTGGTGCCGTCGGCGAGCGGAATGAACCAGAACCATCCGTGCGCGAACCAGCAGATGCTGATGTTGCCTTCCTTCTTGCCTTCGAGCCGCTCGGCGTTGGTGAAATGGCCGAACAGCGCGGTGCTGTTGTGGTCGGGGTTCTTTTCCTTGCAGCGGAATTTGTTGGCCAGCAGCGTGTCGCGGCCCGTCGCGTCGACCACGAAGCGCGCACGCCAGCTGCGCTTGGCGCCGTCGTCCATCACGGCCTGGACCGTGGCGCCCTCGGCGTCGAAAGCCACGTCGCGCACTTTGCAGCCTTCGATGGTTTCAGCGCCACGCGTCGCGGCATGGCGGAACAGCAGTTCGTCCAGCTCCGAGCGCCGCACCTGCCAGGCCGAGTCGAGCGACCTGTCCCAGCCCTCGGCAAAGTCCACATAGCTGCGGTGCTCGTGGTCGGGCGACACGAACTCGATCCCGAACTTCGGCATGCCGATCTTCTCGACCTGGTCGCGCACGCCGAGCTTGTCGAACAGCTCGACGTTCGCGGGCAACAGCGATTCGCCGATGTGGAAGCGCGGGTGATGCTCCTTTTCGATCAGCACCACCTGGCGGCCCTGCTGGGCAAGCAGCGCCGCAATCGTGGACCCGGCGGGGCCGCCGCCGACGACGAGAACGTCGCAGGAATCAGCAGGGTCGGAGGGCAGCTGGGCGGAAGCTGGAGGTTGGGACATGCGAGGACAGGCTAGGTGGTCAAGGACCGCAAAGCATAGCCTGCACCGCCGGCACTCCGCAAAGTCGGCTAAGCGGCCGGCGCACCGAGGCGGCACACTCCGCCAATGACAGCGCCCCGAGCCGAACATGAATACCGCGAACGCGTGGCACGCGTCGTCGCCGCCATCGTCGCCGATCCGATGGCCGAGCACCATCTCGAGGATCTAGCGCGCCTCGCGCACTTCTCGCCTTTTCACTTTCACCGCGTCTACCGGTCGGTGGCAGGCGAAACCGTGGCGGCGACCGTGCGGCGGGTCCGCCTGGCGCTCGCCACCCAGCTGCTGACGCGCGGCGGCCATAGCATCACGGACGTGGCGCTGAGCGTGGGCTATGAAAGCCCGCAGGCCTTCACGCGCGCCTTCGGCCAGTTCGCCGGGCAATCGCCGCGCGCATTCCAGCAGCAGATGCACGCCGTGGTCCTCAGCCCCGCCCTAACCGCCTCCGAGGTCGGGCCGGTGCCGGAGGTGCGAATCGTCGAGCGCCGCGCGCAGCCGGTGCGTGCGCTGCGCCATCAGGGCCCGTTCTCCACCATTCCCCACACGCACCGCCAGCTGCATGCACATGTCGGAACGCGCAGGGTGTCGGACTGGTTCGGCATCTCGAGCGGCGATCCGGAAGCGCAGCCCGAGTTTCTCTACTACGTGGCAGCGGCCTCGGCAGATCCGTGGCCACTCGGCGACACCGCGCTCGAATCGCTCGACGTTCCCGGCGGCCTCTACGCGGTGCATACCCTTGCGGGCCCCTACACCCGCATCAATTCCGCTGTCTACGCGCTCTACGCGCGCTGGCTGCCGGGCAGCGGCTACGAGCCGGACGACCGCCCGACGCTGGAACGCTACCTGAACTCACCGCACGAGGTCGCACCGGCCGCGCTGCGCACCGAACTGCTGATTCCCATACGGCCCGCTCGCTGACACGTAATCAAGCCTTATCCAGAACACGGAACATTTCATGCCGCTCTTTTTTCTGCGCTCCTTGCTGACATTCGTCTGCCTCGCCGCGCCCATGGCACAGGCCGCGGGCTTCGACACGTTCGAGATACCGGCCAGCGCGGAAGGCCCGGCACTTCGCTCGGCGGTCTGGACGCCGTGCGCCAAACCGGCTGCTGAGTTCCAGCTTGGCCCCTACGCCCTTCGAGGCGTGCGCAACTGCCCGGTTGCGACCGAGTCACGGGCGTTGCCGCTGGTCGTGCTGTCGCACGGCTACGGCGGCTCTTTCCTCGGCCACCACGACACGGCCGAAGCGCTGGCGAATGCAGGATTCGTCGTCGCTGCCATCAACCACTCCGGCGACAACTACCAGGTGCGCGGCGGACCGGCCGACAGCATTGCAGCGCTCGCGACCCGCACGACAGACATCCGGCGCCTCATCGACCACATGCTCCGGCAGTGGCCCGGGCATGCCGTGCTCGACGAGCAACGAGTCGGCTTCTTCGGCTTTTCCAGGGGCGGCTACACAGGCCTCGTGCTGATCGGCGCACAACCGGATTTCTCTCGGCTGTTGTCGCTTGCTCCATCCCTCTGCGCGTCGGCCTCGAAGGCTCCAGCTTGCACGTCGATGCAGCAACGCTACAACGAACTGCTTGCCACACCGCTGGTGCGCGACGCCCGCATCAAGGCCGCCGTCATCGCCGATCCGCTCAGCATGGTGTTCGATGCCGCGGGCTTGAAGAACGTCAAGACCCCCGTGCAGCTCTGGGCCTCCGAGTACGGCGGCGACGGCGTAACGCCCGAAAGCGCGATGGCTGTCCGACACAACCTGCCCGTTATGCCCGATTGGCACCGAGCGGACAAGGCCGGGCATTTCGGCTTTCTCGCACCGTGCACGCCAGCGCTGCTCGCCTCGGCGCCCGAGATCTGCCGTGACGGACCAGGTTTCGACCGCGCGGCTTTCCACGCCGGCTTCAACGCCGAAGTCGCCGCCTTCTTTCGGCGCCACCTCGCCGCGGAGCGCACGAGTTCGCCCCCGTAGCGCTCATCAGGCGGCGGCACCTCTGGGCGCGTTCTGCAGCGTCGCCTGCGTCACGCTCGCCCCCGCCGGCACGTCCTCGGTAACCCAGACGTTGCCGCCGATCACCGCGCCCTTGCCGAGCGTCACGCGTCCGAGGATCGTGGCGCCCGCATAGACCACCACATCGTCCTCCACCACCGGGTGCCGCGGCAAGCCCTTCTGCAGGTTGCCTTGGGCATCTGTCGGAAAGCGCTTGGCGCCGAGCGTCACCGCCTGGTAGAGCCGCACGCCCTTACCGATGACGGCGGTCTCGCCGATGACGATACCCGTGCCATGGTCCATGAAGAAGCCGGCATCGATCTGCGCGCCGGGGTGGATGTCGATTCCGGTCTGCGCATGCGCGAGTTCGGCCACGATGCGCGCGAGCAGCGGCAGGCCGAGCTTGTAGAGCTCGTGCGCGAGCCGGTGGTGGATCATCGCGAGCACGCCCGGATAGCACAGCAGGACCTCGTCCACGCTGCGCGCGGCCGGGTCGCCGTTGTAGGCCGCGAGCACGTCGCTGTCGAGCAGGCGGCGCAGCCTCGGCAGTTCGCGCGCGAACTGCAGCACGGCCGCAGCAGCAACCTCGTCGATCTCGACCGCCGAGCGCGGTTCGTGGCGCGCGTTGAAGTTGAGTTCGAGCCGCGCCTGTACCAAAAGTGTCTGCAGCGCAGTGTTCAGCGTGTGGCCGACGTAGAAGTCCTCGCTCTCGTGGCGTAGCTCGGGCGGTCCGAGCCGCATCGGGAACAGCGCGCCCTTGAGCGATTCGACGACCTGCGCCAGCGCATCGCGCGACGGAAACTCGCGCGCGCCGGGCTCGCGCGAGCGACGCTGCGAATCGCGCCATTCGTTGCGTGCGTCATGCAGCGCGTGGACGATGCCGCTCAGTTCGAATTGAGCCATGTGTTCCTTGCTCCCGTGTGTTTCGAGTTGCGTCCGGTCCGGTCCCGCGCAGGCGACTGGATGGACCTGGCCACCACCACTATAGGAGGGTCGCGGCGACCGTGCATCGTCGCCAAGGCGTCTACGGCCGGCAGTGTGTCATTCGGGTTTCACTGCCGCACCGGACGATGGGGCGACGATCCACTTTCCCCCATGCATTCATGAAGCTTCGAATCGCCGCCCTCGGTGCAGTGGCGGGCCTGCTGGCCAGCCCGGCCTTCGCACTCAACATCTTGGTCGTCAACGACGACGGCCTGACCAGCAACCTCAAGGCGCTCTACGAAGCGCTGAAGGCCGACGGCCACGATGTCATCGTCTCGGTCCCCTGCACCGGCCAGAGCGGCCGCGGCGCCGGCATCGTCATGTACAGCACCGTCACCATCGTGCCGGACGATGATGCAACCCAGGTCAACAAGGAAGGCGGCTGCCACAACGGCGCGGCCAAGACGGGCGAGCCGGCGGTCGGCCCCTTTACCAAGGCCGGCTACACGAACGGCGACTACTTCTACGCGCACGGGACGCCGGTGATGGCCACCATGTACGGCCTCGACGTGCCTGCCAAGGCGCGCTGGTCGAAGGCACCCGACCTCGTGCTGTCGGGCCCCAACGAAGGCCAGAACGTCGGGGGCATCATCAACAGCTCGGGCACGGTCAGCAATGTGCAGTTCGCGCTCGGCCGCGGCATTCCGGCCATCGCCCTGAGCGCCGGCGCCGACACCACCGACAACGCCGGGCTGGCCAACGCCTACTCCCAGGTGGTTGCCGCGCACACGGTCAAGCTGGTGAAGACGCTGCAGGCCAAGGCCGGCAATGGCCCGCTGCTGGCCGGCGGTGTGGCGCTCAACGTGAACTTCCCGAACGCCCCCACCCCCGCGATGACCTGGGCGTTCTCGCGCATCGGCACCTACAACCTGTACAACCTGGCCTTCCGCAACAGCCCGCCGTACGGCCTGGGCGGGCTGGCCGGCAGCGGCACGCCGACGCCCGAGCAGGCAGAGGACGAGTCGCTTGTCATCCAGTCGAAGATCGCGGTCTCGGCGATGCAGTTCGGCTTTGAGCACCGGCCGGCCGGACAGCAGTGGCTGCGCCTGCGCCTGCGCGACCTGTTTGCCGAATGAGGTCCGCCGCATGAAGCGACTCTCACTCTGTGGCGCGGCCACGGCGGCCCTCCTCGTCCTCTGCGCATGTGGAGGCGGCGGCGGCGGTGCATCCGCGGTGTTCCCGCCGGTCGCGCTGCCCACGCAGCCGGAAGCACCCGGTGCTGCCGAAGGGCCTCGGGTGTCGGTAGACGAACTGGGCAGCGGCACGTATGCCGTGAGCATCGGCGACGCCGATGCGCCGACCGTCGGCAAGTACTACGCTGCGGCCGACGGGACGCGGCTGCTGGTGCTCGGTGGCCATGACGACATCGCCAACCAGTCCTACCGCCGCGCGGCCGAACCCGCGGCACGCTGGATCGCCGTGCCGGCGCCGGACCAGGACGTGGCCGTCACGCTGCTCCAGCACCACACGCTGAACACGGCCGAACTTGCCGCGGCGACACTGGCCGGGCGCTATGTGTCGCAGGTCGCAGCCGGGGAAGCCACGGCCTTCAGCATCGCGGCCGACGGCCGGCTGTCGGCGGAACCGGGTTCCGACTGCAAGCTCAGCGGGAGCCTCGCGGCAGGCGTGCTGCCGGGCACGCTCCTGCTCGACCTGCACACGCACGGCTGCGCCGCGCTGCCGGCCTCGGCCAAGGGCGTGCTGGTGGCCGACGCCGACTACGCGCCGGCGCGCTTCCGACTCCTGGCGGACAACGGCGAGCGGCTGATCGACATCTGGGCCTACGCCGAGTAGGAGAACGGCGCCTCGTGCACACCACACCGGGCTCGTCGAGGCGCCTCCTGTCCTGCTTGCCTACTTCTGCTTCGCGGTATAGATCTGGTCGAACGAGCCACCGTCGGCGAAGTGCGCCTTGTCGGCCTTGGCCCAGCCGCCGAACGCCTGGTCGATGCTGACCAGCGTGAGCGTCGGAAACTGCTTGTCGTATTTGGCCCTGGCCTTCTCCGACGTGGGCCGGTAGAAGTTGCGGCCCGCGATGTCCTGGCCTTCGTCCGAATAGAGATAGTTGAGGTATTCCTCGGCCACCGCGCGGGTGCCCTTCTTGTCGACCACCTTGTCGACCACCGCCACCGTGGGCTCGGCCAGGATCGAGAGCGGAGGCACCACGATCTCGAACTTCTCGGTGCCGAACTCCTTCAGCGCCAGGAAGGCCTCGTTCTCCCAGGCCAGCAGCACGTCGCCCACGCCGCGCTGCACGAAGGTGATGGTCGAGCCGCGCGCGCCGGCGTCGAGCACGGGCACGTTGCGGAACAGGTTGCCGACGTATTCCCTGGCCTTGTCGTCGCTGCCGTACTTGCGCCGCGCGAACTCCCAGGCGGCCAGGTAGTTCCAGCGCGCGCCGCCTGAGGTCTTGGGGTTCGGCGTGATCACCTGCACGCCGGGCTTGGCCAGGTCGTCCCAGTCCTTCAGGCCCTTGGGGTTGCCCTTCTTCACGAGGAACACGATGGTCGAGGTGTAGGGCGCCGAGTTGTGCGGCAGGCGCTTCTGCCAGTCGGACTTGACCACGCCGCCATGGGTGACGAGCGCATCGATGTCGCCGCCGAGCGCGAGCGTCGCCACGTCGGCGTCGATGCCGTCGATGATCGAGCGCGCCTGCTTGCCCGAGCCGCCGTGCGACTGCTTGACCGTCACGTCCTGGCCGGTCTTGGCCTTCCAGTATTTGGCGAACGCACGGTTGTAGTCGACATAGAGCTCGCGCGTCGGGTCGTACGACACGTTGAGCAGCGTCACCGGGCCGGCGCCCTGCTGCTTCTGCGCGAACGACGGCAACGCCGTCAGGGCCATGGCGCCGGCCAGGCCGGCACCGAGGGAAAGCTTGATAAAGTCGCGGCGGAGGCGCATGGTGTCTTGCTCAAAAAGGCATATCGATGAAGCCACGTATTCTCAATAAGGCATATGGAAACGGGAACGACCGAGTTCTCAGTTCTAAATAGCCAAATCAACTAAGGCCTGTCAGCAGGCCTTGGCAACCACTTTCCCCACCAAAGGCAATTCAAAAATGGCACGCATGGTTCAGTGCATCAAGCTCGGCAAGGAAGCCGAAGGGCTCGACTTCCCGCCCTATCCCGGAGAACTGGGCAAGCGCCTGTGGGAAAACGTCAGCAAGGAAGCCTGGGCTGCCTGGCTCAAGCAGCAGACGATGCTCGTCAACGAGAACCGGCTGAACCTTGCCGACCTCCGCGCACGCCAATACCTGGCCCGGCAGATGGAGAAGCATTTCTTCGGCGAAGGCGCCGACGTGGCACAGGGCTACGTGCCGCCGCCGTCGAACTGAGCCTGCCTTGGCCGCCGAGCCCGTCGCCTGGCGCGCCGACGGCCTGCCGTTCAGCGAACGCTTCGGCAACCTCTATCACACCGAAACCGGGGCACTGGCGCACGCGCGCCATGTGTTCCTCGACGGCTGCCGCCTGCCACAGGCGTGGACGGGGCGACCGCAATGGCGGGTTCTCGAAACCGGCTTCGGGCTGGGCCTCAATTTCCTGACAACCTGGCAGGCCTGGCGTGCGGACGCCGGCAGGCCCGGGATGCTGCACTTCGTCTCGGTCGAGGCCCATCCCGTCGCTGCCGACGACCTGCGTCGCGCCGCCCGGGCCTACCCCGAACTCGCGCCCCTGGCCGCCACATTGGCCGGCCAGTGGCATGGCCTGCTGCCGGGCTTTCATCGGCTGGCATTCGACGACGGCCGCGTGCTGCTCACGCTCTGCATCGGCGACGTGCAGCCGATGCTGCGCGTCCAGCGCTTCGAGGCCGACAGCATCTTCCTCGACGGCTTCAGCCCGCAGAAGAACCCGGCGATGTGGTCGCCCGAGACGCTGAAGGCCGTGTCGCGCTTTGCCCGCCAGGGCACCGGCCTCGCCACCTCGACCTCTTCGCGCGCAGTGCGCGATGCGCTCGCGCAGAACGGCTTCCAGATCGAAACACGCCCGGGCCTTTGCTCCGAACGCGACGGCCTTGCCGCCGAGTTCGCACCCGCCTGGACCGTGCGGCGCCGCGACCCGCCGCCGGCGCAGGCCGAACCGGGCCGCTGCGCCGTGGTGGGCGCTGGCCTGGCGGGGGCCGCCGTGGCCGCGAGCCTGGCGCGGCGCGGCTGGCAGGTCACGGTGCTCGATGCGGCCGACCGGCCCGCGGCGGGCGCTTCCGCTCTTCCAGTGGGTTTGATGGCGCCACATGTGTCGCCCGACGACGCGCTGCTCTCGCGGCTCACGCGCGCGGGCATTCGCGCCACCTGGGCCGAACTCGAACGCCTGCTGCCCGAGGGAAGTGACTGGCGCGCCAGCGGCGTGCTCGAGCGCCGGCCCGACGGCGACCTTCGCCTGCCGCCCGGCTGGCGCGAGGACGGCCTGAACGAGTCGTGGCGCGCGAGCGCCGCGCGATGCGCCGAAGCGGCGCTGCCGGCCGACGCGCCCGCGCTACGGCATGCGCGCGCGGGCTGGGTGCGCCCGGGCCGATTGGTCGAGGCCTGGCTGCGCACACCGGGCGTTGCTTTTTGCGGCCGGTCGGCCGTGGCGCAGTTGGTCCGCGGTGGCACCGGCTGGCAATTGCTGGACGCGGCGGGCACGCTGCTGGCCGAAGCCGATCGCGTGGTGATTGCGGCCGGGCATGGATCGCATCTGTTCGCCCCGGCGCTGCCGCTGCAGCCGGTGCGTGGCCAAGTCGCCTGGGGCCTTGTTTCCGGTGCGCCCGTGGCAGGCGCCCTGCCCGCCGTGCCGCTCAATGGCGACGGCCACCTGATCGCCAGCGTGCCCGAGCCCGACGGTGCCCAGCTCTGGCTCGCGGGCGCCACCTACGACCGCGACCGCACCGACCTGGCGCCCGACCCGGCCGATGCTGCGGCCAACCGGGCGCGGCTCGAACGCCTTGCGCCCGCCGCCGCGGCCGCGCTGGCGCCGGCCTTCGAAGGCAATGAGGCCAGGGCCTGGGTCGGCATTCGTTGCGCCTCGGGCGACCGCCGGCCGCTGGCCGGTCCGCTCGGCGAGCCCGGTCTCTGGACCTGCACCGCCCTGGGCTCGCGCGGCCTGAGCTTTGCGGCGCTGTGCGCCGAATTGATCGCGGCGCGCTGGCACGGCGAGCCGCTGCCGCTGCCCGCCAGGATGGCCGAGGCGCTGTGCACTTCGCGCACGCAGGGGCCCGCCATCGATTCCGCAACATAAGTCCGGCCACACGGGTCCCGCGCACCGACAAGGCCGCAGAATGCGTCGCATGGCCATCCACTACGACATCATCCACACCACCGTCTACCGCTACAAGAAGCCCGTGAGCTTCGGGTTGCACCGCGTGATGTTCCGCCCGCGCGACAGCCACGACCTGCGCGTGCTGGCCACCGACCTGCAAGTGAGCCCCGATGCGATCACACGGCTCATCCAGGACCCGCATTCCAATTCGGTGGCCATGGTGCAGCCGCTCGGCGATGCGACCGAGCTGCGCATCGTCTGCGCCTTCACGATCGAGCATGTGCCCGCGCAGCAGGACCATCTCGCGCTCGATCCGTCGGCCGAATACCTGCCGTTCGCGTACTCGGTGCAGGAGCGGCTCGACCTCGAGCATTACCTGCGCCCGCACCACGACGACGACGATGCCGGCACGCTGATCCGGTGGGCCCACCAGTTCCTGCATACCGACCAGCCCAACAGCACGCGCGAAGTGCTCACGCGCATGAATGCGCACATCGGCGGCAGCTTCAAGTACATGGCGCGCGACGCCGAAGGCACCCAGACGCCGCTGCAGACGCTGGCGCTCGGCAGCGGCAGCTGCCGCGACTACGCGCTGCTGATGATGGAAGCCGCGCGCCGGCTGGGCATTGCGACACGCTTCGTCTCGGGCTACATCTACGACGCCGCGCTCGACACCGCCGCACGCGCGCACGGCGAATCGATGACCGGCGCCGGCACCACGCATGCCTGGCTGCATGCCTACCTGCCGGGCGCCGGCTGGCTCGCCTTCGATCCCACCAACAACCTGATGGGCAGCGGCCAGCTGATCCGCGTCGCGGTCTCGCGCGACCCGGCGCAGGCCGCGCCGATCTCGGGCAGCTGGTATGGCGAGCCCGATGCGTTCGAGAGCCTCGAGGCCACGGTGGTCGTGACCAAGCGCGACGCCTGAGCGCGCGCCGGTTTGCGCCGGCTGTCGCACAGGAGATAGCAGGTACGGGAAAGCCCGGGCCGGGCAGCGGGCCGACGCCTCTACGCTGCCCCGCCGGTCCAGCGAAATAGCACGGTCGTTCTCGACGGAACGCCAGGCTGCGCTGCGCCGGGCATCTTCTTCTCAGCACCCAAGAACGGAGACAGACACCCCATGCATTCCGCGCGCCTGACACTTCTTGCCCTTGCAGCCAGCCTTGCCGTCGCATCTTGCGGCGGGGGCGGCGGAGGCGGCAACGGCTTTGCCTTCCTGCCCGTGCCACCGCCCGCGCCGGCGCCCGAACCGCCGGCACCGCCTCCGCCGCTGCCCGAAGAGACGCGCCTGCAGGACAGCCGCAACGCCTTCGCCCCTGCCGACCCGTCGGCCACGACTTTCGCGGCGCTCGCCGCCGATGCGAGCGATACGGTGGACAACAGCACCACCAGCCGCTGGGCCGGGATGATCGGCGGCGCGCAGTACCGCGTCGAGGTGCCCGCCAACTGGAACGGCAAGCTCGTGATGTACGCGCACGGCTACGCCGGCGAAGTCAATGTGCTGTCGGTGAGCAATCCCTCGATCCGCCGCCACCTGATCCAGAACGGCTATGCCTGGGCGGCATCGAGCTACAGCAAGAACTTCTACGACGTGCGCGTCGGCGTCGAAGACACCAACGCGCTGGCGCTGGCCTTCAACGACATCGCCAAGACCAACGGCCGCGAGCTGGCAGCCCCTTCGAAGGTCTTCATCACCGGCCACTCGATGGGCGGCCACATCACGGCCGCCGCCATCGAGGACGAGACCTACGCCACCGCCAACCACAAGATGAAGTACCACGGCGCGGTGCCTATGTGCGGCGTGATGGGCGACACGGAGCTGTTCGACTATTTCGCGGGTGCGCAGGTTGCAGCGCAGGCACTGGCCGGGCTGCCCAGGTACCCCACCGTCAACTGGTCGGACATCGCGCCGCAGGTCACGCAAGCGCTCTACACCACCTTTCCGAGCGCGCCCACGCCCACGGGGTTCAAGTTCGGTTCCGTGGTGAAGAACCTGACCGGCGGTGAACGCCCGATGTTCGACCTGGGCTTCACCGCGGGCGGCTCGTTCGGTGCGGTGTGGGGCACGTTCGGCAGCGACGGCACGGTCAACGGCATCCTCAACAAGAGCACGCTCGACACGAATCGCTTCACGTACGCCATCGACGGCGACGAGCCCGGTACCCTCGCGCTGAACAATGCGGTGCTCAAGCTCACCGCGGCGCCCGACGCCAACCGCCTGCGCACGGATGGCCTGCGCTGGATTCCGAAGGCGAACGGTGAGTTCAGCGTGCCGGTGGTCTCGTTGCACACGCTCGGCGACCTCTACGTGCCCTTCAGCATGCAGCAGATCTACCACCAGCGCGCGGCCGCCAAGGGCAATAGCGGCTGGCTGGTGCAGCGCGCCATCCGCGGCATCTCCCACTGCGACTTCACCATCGCCGAACAGGTCGAGGCTTTCGACGCGATGGTGAACTGGGAAGCCGACCCGGCCCAGAAGCCGGCCGGCGACGACGTGATGACCGCCGCCACGGTGGCCGCGCCGACCTACGGCTGCACCTTCACCCGGCCGCTTGGCGCGGTGGACGAAAGCGGCACCAGCAAGGCCACGCGCCCGAACGCGGCCGCGGCGCGCCCCTGCTGATCGGCGCGTGACCCGGCGCGGGCGGCATCGCCGCCGTCCGCGCCCCATCGATCGCTGCTCAGCTTGCGCCGCGCACGCAAAATGGCGGCAATGAGAAAAGACATTCCGAACCTGGGCGCGCTGCAGGCCTTCGAAGCCTCGGCGCGGCTCGGGAGCTTCACGCGCGCGGCGGCCGAGCTGGCGCTCACGCAAAGCGCCGTCGGCCGGCAGGTGGCCATGCTCGAGCAGCGGCTGGGCGTTGCGCTGTTCTCGCGCGTGCGGCAGCGCCTCACGCTGACCGACACCGGGCGCGAATACGCGGCGCGCATCCGCCGCCACCTCGACCAGATCCGGCGCGACACGCTCGAGATCAGTGCCGGCCACGACATGGGCTACGTGCTCGAGATCGCGGTAGTGCCCACCTTCGCGACCCAGTGGCTGATCCCGCGGCTGCCCGACTTCGGCCACGAGCACCCGAACATCACCGTGAACCTGTCGGTGCGCACGCAGCCCTTCTCGTTCGAGGACAACGCCTACGACGCCGCCATCTACTTCGGCGAGCAGTCCTGGCCCGGCACGCAGGGCGGGCTGATCTTTACGGAGGGCGAGATGGTGCCGGTGTGCAGCCCCGCCTTCCGCGACGCCAACGCCCCTTGGGACGAAGCCACCTTCGCGCGCTGCCGCCACGTGCACCTGGGCACGCGCGCGCAGGCCTGGCGCGACTGGTATGCGCAGCAAGGGTGGGACTACACCGTGCAGGCCTCGCGCGGGCCGCGCTACGAGCTCTTCACCATGGTCACCGCCGCGGCCGCAGCGGGCATGGGCATCGGCCTCGCGCCGCGCATCCTGGTCGAGCGCGAGCTGCGCACCGGCGAACTCGTGGTTCCGATCGACCGGCACCTCGACGTGCGCCAGGGCTACTACTTCGCGCATCCCGAAGACGGCCCACCATCGGAGGCGCTCGCGCACTTCAAGCACTGGGTGCTCGCGCGGCGCGACAGCGCCAGCTGATCCGGACAGGCATTTCATGGAGCCGCCTCGCGCGCCCTCGTCTCCTTCTCGCCGTGGCCGGTGGCTCGGACTGGCCCTGTGCGCCGCGCTCGCCGCAGGCGTGTGGGCCGTCGCGAGCGGCAAGGTCGAAATTCCCGAGCGCTTCAACCCCTGGGCGCCGCTCGATGTCGCGGCCGCGCCCGACTGGCTCACCGACTTCAAGCTCGCCCGCGCCCGGCGCGACCCCGCGCGCTGCCTCGCGGCTCTGGCCCAGACCGGCATGCAATACGACCAACTGCCCGACCGCGTCACCGGCCCCGGCTGCGGCTTCGAGAACGCTGTGCGGCTGCGCGGCGCGGGCGTGCGCCTGGGCACCGCGCCCTCGTTGAGCTGCCCGATGGCGCTCTCCTTCTTCATGTGGGAGAAGCATGCGCTGCAGCCGGCCGCCCGCCAGCACTTCGGGCAATCGGTGGTGGCCATCGACCACCTCGGCAGCTATGCCTGCCGCAACATCAACCGCGGCGAAGGCGCCGTGCCGGGCGCTTCGCGCAGCCGCCATGCGACGGCCGATGCGCTCGACGTTGCCGGGCTCACGCTTGCGAACGGCCGACGCATCAGCGTTCAGCGCGACTGGACGACGGCCGGTTCGAGCAATGCGGGCACGCCTGCCGCGCTGCTGCTGCGCGATGCGCACCAGGGCGGCTGCCGCTTCTTCGATGGCGTGCTCGGGCCTGAGTACAACGCGGCGCACCGCGACCATCTTCACTTTGAAACGGGTGGGTTCTCGATGTGCCGCTAGTGGCGTGCGGCACTGGTGGCGACCGAGTGGGTTGCCGCAGCCGCCGCTTGTGCCTAGCATGCAAGCGTGCATCCCCAACCCGTGCCTGCCAGGAGAAAGCCGTCATGCAGCTACGCACCGCGCGCATTTTTGTTCGAGACCTGCCGGGCGCATCGCGCTTCTACGAAGAGGTGCTCGGCCTGCCGCTCAGGGCCGGGCAAGCGCAGCAAGGCTATTGCGTGTTCGACGCCGGCCCCTTGAGCCTGGTCGTCGAGCACGTGGACGCGGATGCCCCCGCGGAGGACCAGGTTCTCGTCGGGCGTTTCACCGGCTTGTCTTTCGACGTGGCTGACGTGCAGTCGACCTACCAGTCGCTGTCCTCGCGCGGCGTCGCGTTCTCGGGACTCCCGGAGCGCCAGGACTGGGGCGGCATCCTTGCGACGCTGCGCGATCCTGCCGGAAACGAACTGCAGCTGGTGCAGCAGCCCGCGCGATAGCGAGCACGGCACGCGGGCGCCTCAGTCAATCGCGTCGCGCCACAAGCCCGTATCGGTGATCTGCTGCAGCCCTGAAAACCGCGTCCCGTCGTATTCCCAGAAATGCGCAAACGGAGCGTTCAGTACTTTGCCGGTTTCCCTGGCAGTGCCGCTGTAGGTGCCTCGGACGATCAGCATTTCGCCTGCATCGAAGAACTGGTCGACCTTCACATCGAGCTGGAACAGCTGGTCGACCAGCGCCCATGCCTCGCCCATCATTGCGTGCAGACCGCTGTAGCTCTTCCCCAGGCCTCGTGGCAGGCCGGGAGATAAACGGCCCCTGAAGTCGTCGCTAAGCAATCGTTGCAGCGCATCGGCATCTCCGCTGTTCAGCGCCGCGTACAGATCGTTGCCATTGGTCAAGATGTTGATCATGAACAGACTTTTCCGGTCAGCATTTCACCCTTCATCGCACCACCCGCCGCAGCGCGATGTACAGCGGCAATGTGAAGGCGAGGCCGATTCCGAATGTCAGCACGACATAGACCCACGGCCGACGAACACCCGCGGCGGGTGCATCTTGCAGCACCCATACCGAGAACGCCGCAGCCGCCAGGTAGACGTCCCAGGTGATGCCTGCGACCAGCTTGTTGGCCGACACGGCGGCGATGAAAGACGCCGGCGCGAAGCTGCCGCCGCTCAGGAGGAACCCGATATTGAAATACCAGGGAACCACCAAGCCGAAGAGTGCAAGGATGAAGAAGGCAAGGTTTCGGTTCGTCGGCGACATCCAGGCATCCTATGAACCCTGCGCTGCGGCCGATAGGAAAAATCCGACATCGGCCTGTACGCTACTGTCACTGCGCCGTACCTACCGCAAGCGCCCAATTTTCCGAGTCACGCTGGCGAGCGCTTTCAACCAGTGAGCGCAGCGAAGCGCCGGCCAACATGCGCAGGTCGCGTGCCATGTGCGATTGGTCATAGTAGCCATGCTGCAATGCGAGCCCTGCGCCTGTCGCGCCTTTGGCAAGGGCGTCGCGCAGCAATCCTTCCGCGCGGGCTACGCGCTGGAACAGCTTCGGCGTCAGGCCGAAGGTCCCGGCGAACACTCGCTCGAACTGCCTCGCGGAGAGGCCCACGGCATCGTGAGGAGACCCTCCCCGCAGGGCCGCCTGCTGCAGTCGCGCCGCTCGACGCGCCCGCTGGCAATGCACTTCCTCGCGGAGGCGCTGGCGTGCGAACGCCAACAACGATGCCAAGCGCCTCTGTGGGATTGTTTCTGCCCTGATGCATTCGACCAGCCGCGGCCAGGCGTAGCCGAAAACGTCAGCCGCATCGGCAAACTGGTGCGGAAGGGACAGCGGGCTCGCTTGCAGCAGCCCCAGCGTCCCCGGCGGCTGCAACCGCAGCCCGGCATAGCACAGCCGAGGCGTGCGATAGAGCGTGAGCGGCACTGCGCGAGCGGTGCCCACGAACCCGGCAGGAAGCGGAACAAACGCACCCGACGGCGCCTGGACGAAGAACTGGCCCTCGAGAACCAGAACCAGCCCCCCCTCGACCAGCGCGGGAAAGTGGCAGGGTACCGGTTGCGTGCCCGGGGTGTTGAAGCAAAGGTGCACCGCCATCGAAACCCAGGCGCTCACCTCGGGATACGGCCGCGCGACATGGAGTTCCATCGGCGAATTATCGGACTCGCGCGCCCTCGGGGAAGTGCATCGGTTGAACCCTCTGCCGTCCATCCGTTTGCACTCTTTCGACCCAAAATGACAAAAAGTTTTCTTTTTTGTCTTATATTTGAAAAGAAGTTTTCACGAACACCCGGTACGGGTTCACCATCCACGCATGAACGGCACCAACGTCGACTCCAACGGCACCACCGTGGCCCAGCGCATCGCGCAAGCGCTGCCGCGCCTGACGCGCTCGCACCGGCAGGTGGCCGACTACGTGCTCGAGCATCCGCTGCAGGTGGCCACGTTGCCTATCGACGAGCTGGCTGCGGCCGTGGGCGTGTCGATTGCCACGGCCAACCGCTTTGCGCGCGCGCTGGATTTCGACGGCTACGCCAGCTTTCGTGCCGAGCTGGTGCGGGGGTTCGAATCGCTGGTGGCGCCGGTGGAGCGCTTGCGCGGCAACCTCGAGCGGCCCACCACGGTGGCCGAAGTGTTCGCCACGGCGCTCGACGAGAGCCGCCGCAACATCGAGGCCACGCGGCAGTCGCTGGACCACGCGGCGTGCGAGGCCGCGGTGGCGCGCATCGGCCAGGCCCGCTCGATCTACATCGCGGGCTTCGGCGCCAGTGCGTGGCTCGCCGGGCTGCTGCAGCACGGGCTCGACGGCAGTTGCAACGACGTGCGGCTGCTCTCGAGCGTGAGCGGCGTCACGCACGCCGCGCGCACGCTGATGCATGCGGGCCCGCAGGACCTGTTCATCGCCCTGACCTTTCCGCGCTACCTGACCGACACGGTGGCGCTGGCGCAGATCGCGCAGCGCCAGGGCTGCGCGGTGCTGGCGCTGACCGACCGCCCCAGCTCGCCGCTCGCGCCGCTGGCCGACGTGGTGCTCTATTGCCAGACCGAAACCAGCTACCGCCCGAACTGCGAGACCAGCGTGCTGGCGCTGATCGAGGCGCTGACCAGCGCGGTGGCACTGCGCGCGCCCGGCGCGGTGCAGTCGGCGAGCCGAATCTTGCAGGCGGTGCGGCCGTGGCTGCACGGCGGGCAGGGGCTGGCCCGGGGCGCGGTGGCGCCCCGGCAACCCGCCGAAGCTGCCGCGCCCTCCGCACCGAAGCGCCGCAGCAGCACGAAGCAGAAAAAGAAAGCCAAACCATGACGAATCGAACGCCCGTCATCGCCATCCACGGCGGTGCGGGCACCATCAGCGCAGCCACGACCGGCCCGGGCCAGGCACAGGCGTATCTCGACGCGCTGGACGGCATCGTGCGTGCCGCGCAAGCCTTGCTGTTGAAGGGTGCCCCGGCACTCGATGCGGCCTGCCTCGCGGTGGAGCTGCTCGAGGAATGCCCGCTCTTCAACGCGGGCCACGGCGCGGTGTTCACGCACGACGAAACGCACGAGCTCGACGCGGCCGTGATGGACGGCGCGACGCTCGCCGCGGGCGCGGTGGCCGGTGTGTGCCACATCCGTCGGCCGGTGCGCGCCGCGCGCGCGGTGCTCAACGACGGCGCGCACGTGCTGCTGGCCGGCGCGGGCGCCGAAGCCTTTGCGCGGCAGCACGGGCTCGAGATGGTGGAACCCTCGTTCTTCTCGACCGAGGCGCGCCGCCAGCAGCTGCATCGCGTGCGCGACACGGGCCGCGTGGTGGTCGACCACGAAGGTGCCGCGATGGCCGCGGCCACGCCGCTCGACGAAGACCGCAAGTTCGGCACCGTGGGCGCAGTGGCGCTCGACGTGCACGGCCACCTCGCCGCGGCCACCTCGACCGGCGGCATGACCAACAAGCGCGTGGGCCGCATCGGCGATTCGCCGCTGATCGGCGCGGGCACCTATGCCGACGACCGCACCGCGGCCGTGTCGTGCACCGGCAGCGGCGAAATGTTCATCCGCGTGGCGGCCGCCTACGACGTGTGCGCGCGCATGGCCTACGGCGGTGCAACCCTGGCGGCGGCAACGCACGCGGTGGTGCAGCAATCGCTGCCGGCCATCGGCGGCACGGGCGGGCTGATCGCGCTCGACCGCCACGGCAACCTGAGCCTCGCCTTCAACACCGAGGGCATGTACCGCGGCCATGCGCGCGGCGGCGAAACGCCGGTCACCGCCATCTTCGCCTGACCCCCACGCCCCACTTTCATTCCGCTTCGCCCATGTCTTCACCTGCCCTCAATCTGCCGGACGGCCGCGTTCTCGCCGTCGACGACCTCACCGTGCGCTTCTCCACGTCGGAACGCACGGTCGATGCGGTCAAGAAGCTCTCGTTCCACGTCGACCACGGCGAAACGCTCGCGGTAGTGGGCGAATCGGGCTCGGGCAAGTCGGTCACCTCGCTGGCGCTGATGCGCCTGGTGGAGCATGGCGGCGGCCGCATCCTCGACGGGCGCATGGCGTTCCGGCGCCGCAACGGCGAAGTGCTCGACCTGGCCCAGGCGCGCGACACCGAGATGCGCAACATCCGCGGTGCCGACATCGCGATGATCTTCCAGGAGCCGATGACCTCGCTGAACCCGGTGTTCACCGCGGGCGACCAGATCGCCGAGGCCATCCGCATTCACCAGGGCAAGTCGAATGCGGCGGCGCGCGCCGAGGCGCTGCGCATGCTGGAGCTGGTGCGCATTCCCGAGGCGCGCAACGTGCTCGACCGCTTTCCGCACCAGCTCTCGGGCGGCATGCGCCAGCGCGTGATGATCGCGATGGCGCTGTCGTGCAAGCCGCAGTTGCTGATCGCCGACGAGCCCACCACGGCGCTCGACGTGACGATCCAGGCGCAGATCCTGCAGCTGATCCGCGAACTGCAGAAGGAGATGCGCATGGGCGTGCTCTTCATCACGCACGACATGGGCGTGGTGGCCGAGATCGCCGATCGCGTGCTGGTGATGTACCGCGGCGACAAGGTCGAGGCCGGCACTGCCGACGCGGTGTTCGCAGCACCGCAGCATCCCTACACGCGCGCCCTGCTCTCGGCCGTTCCGAAGCTCGGCGCCATGCAGGGCACCGACCTGCCGGCCAAGTTCGAGCTGCTGCGCAACACCGAGACCGGCGCGCAGGCGGTGCCGCCGGCTGACGCGGCAGTACCGCACGACACCGTGCGCCAGAACACCGGCCCGATCCTGCGCGTGCGCGACCTGGTCACGCGCTTCGACGTGCGCAGCGGCATCTTCGGCCGCGTGAAGCGCCGCGTGCATGCGGTCGAGAAGATCAGCTTCGACCTCTATCCCGGCGAGACGCTCGCGCTGGTGGGCGAATCGGGCTGCGGCAAGTCGACCACGGGCCGCTCGCTGCTGCGCCTAGTCGAAAGCCAGAGCGGCGCGATCGAGTTCGGCGGTCAGAACATCCGCGAGCTGCCCACGCGCGAGCTGCAGGCGCTGCGCCGCAACATCCAATTCATCTTCCAGGACCCGTTCGCCTCGCTCGATCCGCGCGTGACGGTGGGCTTCTCGATCATGGAGCCGCTGCTGATCCACGGCATCGCCAAGGGTGCCGAGGCGCAGCAGCGCGTCGACTGGCTGCTGCAGAAGGTGGGCCTGCCGCCCGAAGTGGCGCAGCGCTATCCGCACGAGTTCTCGGGCGGCCAGCGCCAGCGCATCGCCATTGCGCGCGCACTGGCACTGAACCCGAAGGTGGTGGTGGCCGACGAGTCGGTCTCGGCGCTCGACGTGTCGATCCAGGCGCAGATCGTGAACCTCATGCTCGACCTGCAGCGCGAGCTGGGCGTGGCGTTTCTCTTCATCTCGCACGACATGGCCGTGGTCGAGCGCGTCAGCCACCGCGTGGCCGTGATGTACCTCGGCCAGATCGTCGAGATCGGTCCGCGCCGCGCGGTCTTCGAGGCACCGCAGCACGCCTACACCCGCAAGCTGATGGCGGCGGTGCCGGTGGCCGACCCGGCGCGCCGGCACAAGCCGCACGCGCTGCTCGAAGGCGAGATCCCGAGCCCGATCCGCGCCGTGGGCGACGAGCCCGAGGTGCCGCCGCTGGTGCAGGTGGCGCCGGGGCACTTCGTCGCACGCCACGCCATCGGCGGCGCGTTCTGAGTACGCGCCTTTCCTTTTCTCAACCCGCGGGAGACATCCTGCTTTTTTCCACCCCGACTGGAGTTCTTCCATGACGCAATCTTCCTCCTCCCTGCGATGGGCTTCCGCACTGCTGGGCCTGGCCGCGCTGGCCGCCTCGGGCTCCGCACTGGCCGCGAAAGACGTGGTGCTGTCGATCGGCTACCAGCCGGAAACGCTCGACCCCTACAACACCAACACCACCATCACCACCGCGGTGACCAAGACCTTCTACGAAGGCCTGTTCCAGTTCGACAAGGACCTGAAGGTGCAGAACGTGCTCGCCGAGGGCTACGAGGTGTCGAAGGACGGCCTGGTCTACACGATCAAGCTGCGCTCGGGCGTCAAGTTCCACGACGGCACCGACTTCAACGCCGAAGCCGTGAAGTTCACGCTAGACCGCGTGCTGAACCAGGACAACAAGCTGCTGCGCTACAACCAGTTCAACCGCGTGGGCAAGGTCGAGGCGGTCAACCCGACCACGGTGCGCATCACGCTGAAGGAGCCCTTCGGCCCCTTCATCAACTCGCTGGCTCACGCATCGGCCGCGATGATCTCGCCCACCGCGCTCAAGAAGTGGGGCAACAAGGACATCGCCTTCCACCCCGTGGGCACCGGCCCGTTCGAGTTCGTCGAGTGGAAGCAGACCGACGCGGTCAAGGCCAAGAAGTTCGATGGCTACTGGAAGAAGGGCTACCCGAAGGTCGACACGGTGCAGTGGAAGCCGGTGCTCGAGAACAACACGCGCGCTGCCATGCTGCAGACCGGCGAAGCCGACTTCGCCTTTCCCATTCCCTACGAGCAGGCCGAGCTGCTGAAGAAGAGCGACAAGCTCGAAGTGGTGGCGACGCCGTCGATCATCGTGCGCTTCCTGGCCTTCAACATGCAGCACAAGCCGTATGACAACCCGAAGGTGCGCGAAGCCATCGGCTACGCGATCAACAAGGAAGCACTGGCCAAGGTCGCGTTCGGCGGCTATGCCTTCCCGGCGCAGGGCGTGGTGCCGCAAGGCGTGAAGTACGCCGTGAAGATGGACCCGATTCCCTACGACCTGAAGAAGGCCAAGGAACTGATGAAGGAAGCCGGCTACCCGAACGGCTTCGAGTCGGTGCTGTGGAGCGCCTACAACAACACGACGAGCCAGAAGACGATCCAGTTCGTGCAGCAGCAACTCGCGCAGATCGGCATCAAGCTGCAGGTGCAGGCCCTCGAAGTGGGCCAGCGCGCGGAAATGGTCGACTCGTGGCCTGATCCCAAGACGGCCAAGGTCCGCATGTACTACACGGGCTGGTCGTCGTCGACCGGCGAAGCCGACTGGGCGCTGCGTCCGCTGTTCGCCTCGGAAGCCTGGGCCCCGAAGCTCAACAACATGTCGTTCTACAAGAACGAGGTGGTCGACAACGCCATCGCCAAGGCGCTGGTGACGGTGGACGACGCCGAGAAGGCCGCGCTCTACAAGACAGCGCAGGAACAGATCCGCAAGGACCTGCCGCGCGTGCCGCTGGTCACCGAGCAGAACCTGTCGGCGCATGCCAAGCGCCTCTCGGGCGTGCATGTGATGCCTGACGGCAACATCAACATCGACGCCATCGAAGTCCGTTGACCATCCCCGAGGCGGCTCAACTCGTGTAGCCGCCTCCCCCGCAAGGGGCTCTTTGCCTGTATGCCATGCTGAACTACTTTCTCAAACGACTGCTGGGCCTGATCCCCACACTGCTCATCGTGGCGGTGCTGGTGTTCCTGTTCGTGCACATGCTGCCCGGCGACCCGGCGCGTCTCGCCGCCGGACAGGACGCCGACGACCAGACGGTGGCCATGGTCCGCGCCGAGCTCGGGCTCGACAAGCCATTGCCGCAGCAGTTCGCGAGCTTCTTCACCCAGATGTTGCAGGGCGACTTCGGCACCTCGATCCGCACGCGGCGGCCGGTGTCCACCGAGATCGCCGAGCGCTTCTTCCCGACGGTGATGCTCACGATCACCAGCATGGTGTGGGCGGTGATCTTCGGCATGGGCATCGGCATCGTCTCTGCGGTGTTCCGCAACCAATGGCCCGACCGCCTCGGCATGACGCTGGCGGTGTCGGGCATCTCCTTTCCTGCATTTGCACTCGGCATGCTGCTGATGCAGATCTTCTCGGTCCAGCTCGGCTGGCTGCCCACGGTGGGCGCCAGCACTTGGCAGCACTACATCCTGCCCTCGATCACGCTCGGCGCCGCGGTGGCCGCGGTGATGGCACGCTTCACGCGCGCATCGTTCGTCGAGGTCATCCAGGAAGACTTCGTGCGCACGGCGCGCGCCAAGGGCGTGCGCGAGCGCACGGTCATCATCAAGCACTGCCTGCGCAATGCGCTGATCCCGGTCGTGACGATGATGGGCCTGCAGTTCGGCTTTCTGCTGGGCGGCTCGATCCTCGTCGAGGCGGTGTTCAACTGGCCCGGCCTCGGCCGCCTGCTGGTCGACGCGGTGCAGATGCGCGACTATCCCGTCATCCAGACGCTGGTGTTGCTGTTCTCGCTCGAATTCATCCTGATCAACCTCGTGGTCGATGTGCTGTACGGCTTCATCAACCCGACCATCCGCTACAAGTGAGCCCCGAGCCATGACGCAAGCGACCGGCGCTCCTGCCGAAACCATCGTCCCCGCCACCGAACCCGTGGCGCCCCTCCAGGCCGCGGGCAAGGTCCGCACGCCCTGGGGCGAATGCTGGCGGCGCTTCAAGAACCAGCCGGTCGGCCTGGTGGCAGCGGCCTTCGTGCTGCTGCTGGTGCTCGTCGCGGTGTTCGCGCCGTGGATCTCGCCCTACGACGCCGAGAATTTCTTCGACTACGACATGCTGAACACCGGCCCCTCGGCCGCGCACTGGTTCGGCGTCGACCCGCTCGGGCGCGACATCTTCAGCCGCATCCTCGCGGGCACGCGCATCTCGCTGATGGCGGGCTTCCTGTCGGTGCTGGTCGGCGGGTTCATCGGCACCGCCTTCGGCCTGCTTGCGGGCTACTACGAAGGCTGGTGGGACCGCATCGTGATGCGCATCTCCGACGTGCTGTTCGCGTTTCCGGGCATCCTGCTCGCGCTCGGCGTGGTCGCGATCCTCGGCAGCAGCATGACCAACGTGGTGGTGGCCGTGTCGGTGTTCAGCGTGCCGGCGTTCGCGCGGCTGGTGCGCGGCAACACGCTGGTGCTCAAGCAGCAGACCTACATCGAGGCCGAGCGCAGCATCGGCGCGTCCGACTGGACCATCATCGTGCGGCACATCCTGCCGGGCACGATCTCGTCGATCGTGGTGTATTTCTCGATGCGCGTGGGCACCTCGATCATCACGGCCGCGAGCCTGTCGTTCCTCGGCATGGGCGCGCAGCCGCCCACGCCCGAATGGGGCGCGATGCTCAACGAGGCGCGCGCCGACATGGTCACCTCGCCCCACGTGGCGCTCTTCCCGAGCCTGGCGATCTTCTTCACGGTGCTGGCGTTCAACCTGCTGGGCGATGCGCTGCGCGACGCGCTCGACCCGAAAATCGACCGCCAGTAACCACCACCGGGATGGCTTCGAACACAACACCAGGCGCCCTGCCCTTCATCGGCCGCTTGCCAGCCGGCCCGCGCGACGCGATCAGCGACGTGCCGGGCGTCACGGTCGGCCACCGCACGCTGGACGACGGCCCGGTGCAGACCGGCGTGACGGTCATCCGGCCGCACGCGGGCGATCCGTTCCGCGACAAGGTACCGGCCGCGGCCGTGGTGCTCAACGGCTTCGGCAAGAGCGTCGGCCTGGTGCAGGTCGAGGAGCTCGGCCTGCTCGAGACACCGATCGCGCTGACCAACACTTTTTCGGTCGGCACCGTCGCCACCGCGCAGATCCGCCACTGCATCGCGAACAACCCCGAGACCGGCCGCGCGCTGCCGACGGTGAATCCGCTGGTGTTCGAATGCAACGACGGTTTCCTCAACGACGTGCAGCGCATGGCCGTGACCGAGGCCGACTACCTGCAGGCGCTGCAAGGCGCCACTGCCGACTTTGAACAGGGCTCGGTGGGCGCGGGGCGCGGCATGTCGAGCTTCGGGCTCAAGGGCGGCATCGGCAGTGCCTCGCGCTGCGTGCCCGCGCAGGATGGTGTTTCTTCCCACACGGTGGGCACGCTGGTGCTTGCGAACTACGGCCGCCAGCCGCAACTTCTGCTTGCGGGCCAGGCGGTGGGCGACCGGCTCGCCGCGCTGCAGGCCGCACGCGATGCGGCGGCATCGCCTTCCGACGAGCCCGAGAAGGGCTCGATCATCATCGTCATCGCCACCGATGCGCCGCTCGACGCGCGCCAGCTGCGCCGCCTCGCGCTGCGCGCGGGCGCGGGCCTCGCACGCACCGGCTCGGTCTTCGGCCATGGCAGCGGCGACATCGTGCTGGCGTTTTCCACCGCCTACACCGTGCCAGGCCAGCCCGACCGTCCGATGCCGGCCGTGGCGATGCTGCACGACGCATGCCTCGATCCACTGTTCCAGGCCGCGGCCGACAGCACCGAGCAGGCGATCGTGCATGCGCTGTGGCGCGCCACCGCCGTGACCGGCCGCGACGGCCACCGCCGCGATGCGCTGGCCGACCTGCTGCCCGCCGCCGCCCTTCTTTCAAATAGATAGGTCGATTGACATGAAAGTCCTGATCTCCACCGACATCGAAGGCGTCGCCGGCGTCTACCACCCGGAGCAGGTTCGGCCGGGCAACCCCGAGTTCGAGCGCGCACGCCTGCTGATGGCGCAGGAGGCCAACGCCGCCATCTCCGGCGCCTTCGATGCGGGCGCGACCGAGGTGCTGGTGAACGATTCGCACGGCGGCTTCCGCAACATGCCGCCCGACTTGCTCGACGCCCGCGCCCAGGTGGTGCAGGGCAAGCCGCGCTACCTGAGCATGGTGGCGGGCGTGGAGCACGGCGGCGTGGACGCGCTCTGCATGGTGGGCTATCACTCGCGGGCGCAGGGGCGCGGCATCCTCGCGCACACGATCAACAGCTTCGCCTTCGCCAGCGTGTCGCTCGGCGAGCAGGAACTCGGCGAGGCCGGGCTCTATGGCGCGCTGGCCGGCGAATACGGCGTGCCGGTGGTGATGGCGAGCGGCGACGACGTGTTCATCGACGAGAACCGCACGCTGTTCCCGCAGGCGGTGTTCGTCGAGACCAAGAAGGCGACGGGCAACACCAGCGGCGTGTCGCTCTCGCCCGAGCGCGCGCGGCTCGCGATCCGCGCGGGGGTGAAGCAGGCGCTCGAAGCGGCTTCGCGCGAAGCGGTGCGGCCGCTGGTGTTCGCGGGTCCGCAGGTCGTCACGCTGCGGGCCCAGTCGCCGGCGCTTGCGGATCTGTTCTGCCAGTGGCCGGCGTTCGAGCGCCTTGACGGGGTGACGCTGCGCTTCACGGCAGCCTCGGTCGAAGCGGCGGTGCGGATGCTGAACTGCTGTTCGGCGATGTCGTCGATGCTGCGCTGAGCTCTGGCTTCTTTTCAAGGGCGGAGGCCGGGTCTCGCCCCGGCGGGCGAGCTACTGTCTGCGACCCCTTCGCTGCGCTACGGGGCAACCTGCGGTGCTCGCGTTTCGCGGGGTCTCGCAGAACTCGCTTC
>NZ_JBDGJQ010000012.1:0-106874 GCF_057656815.1 Variovorax sp. Soil_C_39 | reverse complement strand
ACACACTGCGTCGTGCGCCTTGATTTGTCCGCTTTGGCATGCCTTCGCGACCCCGTAAATAGTGTGAACAGGCCCTAGTCCAGCTTGATGCCGGCCTGCTTGATGATCGGCCCCCAGCGCCGCGATTCGGCGCGCGACAGCGCCGCGAACTGCTCGGGCGTGCCGGGCATCGCCTCCATACCGAAATCGTCGAAGCGCTTCTGCACCTGGGGCTGGCTGAAGGCGCGGTTGAGCTCGCTGTTGAGTCTGGCCACCACCGCTGCAGGCATGCCGGCCGGCCCGAGCACGCCCTGGAAGGCGAACACCTCCGAATTGGAGACCCCCACCTCGGCCAGCGTCGGCACCTCGGGCAGCTGCTTGCTGCGCGCGCCCGAACCGATCGCCAGCACGCGCACCTTGTTGCCCTTCATGATCGGCAGGCCCGAGGCCAGGTCGAGAAACATGCACGGCACCTGGCCGCCCATCACGTCGGCCATGGCCGGCGCAGCGCCGCGGTAGGGAATGTGGGTGATGAAGGTGCCGGTGCGCACCTTGAACATTTCCATCGCCAGGTGGTGCGGCGAGCCGTTGCCGGGCGACGCGTAGTTGACCTTGCCCGGATTGGCCTTCACGTAGGCAAGGAACTCCTTGAAGTTCTTGGCCGGAAAGTCCGGGTGCACCACCAACGCGAGCGGAAACTTGCCGATCGCGCCGATGTAGCTGAAGTCCTTCTCCGGGCTGAACGGCAGCTTGCCGAACAGGTGCTCGTTGAACGCCAGCACGGCGTTGTCGGCCGACAGCACGGTGTAGCCGTCGGGCTTGCTCTTGGCGACCAGGTCGGCGCCGATGTTGGTCGATGCGCCGGGCCGGTTGTCGACCACGATCTGCTGGCCCAGCGCCGGGCGCATGGCCTCGGCGAGCGAGCGCGCGATCACGTCGGTGCCGCCGCCCGCCGGGTAGGGCACCACCCAGCGGATCAGTTGCGAGGGATAGTCCTGCGCGCGGGCGAGCGGCGCGGCGGCCACGGCGGCGCCCGAGGCGAGCGTGGCAAGAAGGGTACGGCGGTCCATGAAGGTCATCTCCAGATTTGTTATTTATTCGGGCGCGGACAGCGATGGTACGGGCAGTGCATGCAATGCGTCGGCCAGCGCGGTGCGGCAGCGCGCCTCGTCGCCGACCTGCTCGAACAGCAGCAGCGCCAGCCGCGCCAGAAACAGCGATTCGCGCTCGGGGCCCGCCTCGCTGATCGCGCGCGCGCACTCGGCATAGAGCTGGTCGCGGGCCCCGGGCGGCAGCGATGCGGGGATGGGGGTCGTCGTCGTGGTCATGCGGTGGGTTCCTTCGAAAGAGCGGCAGCGGCGCGTGGGAGCGCCTGCGCCAGCGCGCCGGCCGGCAGGCGACGCCAGCGCGCGGCCACATGGCCGTCGGGGCGCAGCAGGTAGACGGCGCCGCCGCCAGCGCCGAGCGCTTCGAACACGGCCGGGCCCGCCTGCGCATCGGCGCCCTCGACGGCCATGCCGCCGAGGGTGCGAACCACGAGCGGCCAGGCGCCTTGGCGGCTCGCCTGCGCGAGTTCGTTCGCCGGCGGCGCATCCGCTGGGCCGTCGGGCCGCAGCACGAGCAGCGTGAAAGCCGGGCCGATCCAGTCGGTCAGGTGGCCCTGGGCGAGCGGCTGTTCGGGCATCACCTCGCCGGCAAGCGGCCCTGCCGGCAGCGCATCGCCCTCGCTCGACAGCGGCGAATCGGCATAGCGCACCGCCTGCGTCTGGCGCGGATTGATCAGCTGCGCAATGCCGCGATGCCGCTGCGACAGCGACAGCGCCGCCTCGCGCAGCAGGTCGAAGCCGCGCGACGGCGGCGACATGAACTCGGTGCTGCGCATCGCGTTTTCGGCATTCACGTGGAAGGCGCCGATGCGCTCTTGCGAGTACGAATCCAGCAGCGCGGCATCCGACCATCCGCGCGCCACGAAGGCCAGCTTCCAGGCCAGGTTGTCCGCATCGTCGAAACCCGAGTTGAGGCCGCGCACACCGAAGATCGGCATCGCATGCGCCGCATTGCCCGCGAACAGCACGCGGCCGTGGCGGTAGTTCGCCAGCGTCATCGCACCGGCGCGGTAGACCGAGGTCCAGACCGTCTTCCACGGCAGGTGGCCTTCGCCGATCGCGTCGAGGTGGCGCTGCACGAACGTGGCCACCGCCGCCGGCTCGAGCGCCTCCTCGGTGCTCTGCCCCGCGCGCAGCTGGTAGTCGATGCGCCAGATGTCGTCGGGCTGGCGGTGCATCAGCACGGTCGAGCCCGGATTCCACGGCGAGTCGAACCACGCGCGGCGCTCGGTCGGGTGCGTGCTGTGCAGTTCGATGTCGATGATGACGTAGCGCCCTTCGTAGGCCGTGCCCTCCAGCGCGAGCCCCAGCGCCTTGCGCACGAAGCTCTGGCCGCCGTCGCAGGCCGCGAGCCATTGCGCCTGCAGCCGGTAACTGCCTTCGGGATGGCGCACGTCGAGCAGCACGCCTTCGGCGTCCTCGGCCAGTCCGGTCAGCTCGGTGGCCCAGCGCAGGTCGATGAGGCCCGGCGTCGCCGCGTTGCGGCGCTCGATCTCGTCCAGCAGGTACTGCTCGATGTAGTACTGCTCGAGGTTGATCATCGGCGGCAGCTTCTGCCGCTCGTCATGCGGCATCTCGAAGCGGAACACTTCCTCGGTCTTGTAGAAGCTGCGCCCGCCGGTCCATGCCAGCCCCTTGGCCAGGAAGGCCGGCAGCACGCCGAGCCGTTCCATGATCTCCAGGCTGCGGCGCGAGATGCAGGCAGCGCGGCTGCCCACGCAGACCGTGTCGTCGGCCTCGAGGACCACGCTGCGCACGCCGTGGTTGGCGAGCCCCAACGCGAGCGCCATGCCGACCGGCCCGCCGCCCGCGATCACCACGGGATGGCGGCCCGGCTCGACGCCGCCGGGGCCGAGCGCCGGCCATTGCGCGGCATGGCGCGCGTAGTGAAAGGCGCCGACCGAGGCCGGCAGTTCGGAAGGGTTCGTCATGCAGCGGGATTGTCCCGATGGCGGCGGACGCCCGTTGTCATAACTTCGTACGAAGTGAATACCCTTGCATCGCACGTCATCGCATGAAGCGCTGGCGCATCCATCCGGCGGCCGACGAGCCGCTGTCGGCCGCCATCGTCGGCGACGTGCTCGCGGGCATCGGCACGCCGCACCTCGCGGCAAGCTGCCTTTCGGCCATGCACCGCGTGATGCCGGTGACCTTCTGCACCGTGTTCGCGGTCGACGTGGCCGGCCGCATCGAGGCGGTCTCGGCCGCGAGCAGCTACGGCACCACGGCCGAACGCACCGCCGAGCGCTACGTGGCGCAGCGCTTCGACCAGCTCGATGCCAACATGGCCTGGCTCGCGACGCGCAAGCTGCCGAAGCAGCAGGCGCAGCTCTGGCTCGGCCACCAGCATGCCGACGAAGTGGCCGACCCGGCCTACCGCGCGGCCTGCTACGGCGACGTGGGCATCCGTGAACGCGCCTCGGTGCTGCTGCTCACGCCGGCGGGCCAGCGCGTGGCGGTGAGCTTCTACCGCAGCCTCGCGCAGGCCGAATTCGGGGATAAAGATTTTTCGGCCATCGCCCGCCACGCCACGCTGCTGGCCGACGCCACCGTGGCCCATGGCCGCAGCACGGTGGCGGCGCACGAAGCCGTGGTGCCCGGCTTCACCGCGCGGCTCCTGGCCTTGAGCCTGCGCGAGCGCGAGGTGATCGGCCAGCTGATGGCCGGCCACACGGCCAAGGAGGCCGCACGCGCGCTCGGCGTCGAGCTCACGACCGTCCGAACGCACCAGTACCGCGCGTTTCGGCGCCTCGGCATCCGCTCGCAAAAAGAGCTGCTGCTGCGCGCCGGGGAGGCGCGCCCGTAGCGCGCGAGCCTCTCTCTGTTACTTGGCCCCGTCGAGGCGCTTCTGCATGCGTGCCGAGCGCTCGGCCGACGGCGGATGCGAGCTCATCAGCGAACTGCCGGAGGCGCCGCTGCTCAGCTTGGCGAGCTTGTCGAAAGCGGTGACCAGGCCCTTGCGCTCGAGCTTGCGCTCGGTGAGCAGGTCGAAGGAGTAGTTGTCGGCTGCGCTTTCGTTCGCCTGCGAAAACTGGGCGTTGACGAACTTCTCGCCCAGCTCGCCCGCCTGCGACTGCGACAGCTGCGCCGCCACGCCGCCCGCGGCCCCAGCCAGCCCGCGCAGCGCGGAGGCGGCGTAGGCGGTCTGCATGCGCGACTTCGAATGGCCGAGCGCCACGTGGCCGATCTCGTGGCCGATCACGCCGCGCAGTTCGTCGTCGTTCATCAGGTCCATGAGGCCGCTGTACACGCGGATGCAGCCGTTGGCCATGGCCCAGGCATTCACGTCCTTGGTCATGTAGACCTTGTAGTTGGCGGCCTTGCCGTTGACCGTGTTCGGCATCTGCTTGACGACCTGCGCCAGGCGCGTGGCGTAGCGGCTGCCGGCCGGCGCGATCTGGTTCTTCTGGTCCATGGCGGCGCACGACTGGTCGGACATGGTGGTGATCTCGCCGTCGGTCAGCGACATGGCCTTGAAGGCCGAGCCGCCGGCCTGGGCCAGCGCGCCGGTGTCGACTTTCTGGAGGGTTTCGCAGCCGACCAGGGCGGTGGCGGCAATGACAGCGGCAGCAAGTGGCAAATAACGCATCGGAAACAACTCCTCTTTTTTCTCAGTTGTGGATGGGGCGTGAATTCGCCCCGGTTGCACCGCTGGGGCCGATGGCCCTGGCGGCATCGGAATCAATCTTCGGCCAGGTCCGCGGCTGGGCGGTCCACGAGCGACACCGGCGCCTCCTTCGGCCGCCCGTTCATCGACACGATTTCCTGGTCGATCGCACCGAACAGCGAACGGCCGTCGAGGCCCTTCATCTCGATGCGGATGGTGTCGCCGAACTTCATGAATTCGGTCACTGGCGCGCCGTCCTGGATCGTCTCGATGCAGCGCTTCTCGGCAATGCACGAATAGCCCCTGGGCCACTCCATGCGGCCGTTCTTCTCGACGCCCTTGTTGCTCACGGTGCCGCTGCCGACGATGCTGCCGGCGCGCACGTTGCGCGTCTTGGCGACGTGGGCGATGAGCTGGCCGAAATGGAAGGTCATCTCGGGGCCCGCATCGCAGAGGCCGACCTTGCGACCGTTCCAGCTGCTCTGCAGTTGCAGGTGCACGCGGCCGTCCTGCCAGGCTTCGCCGAGCTCGTCGAGCGTCACAGCCACGGGGCTGAAGGCGGTGGCCGGCTTGCTCTGGAAGAAGCCGAAACCCTTGGCCAGCTCGGCCGGGACCAGGTTGCGCAGGCTGACGTCGTTGGCCAGCATCACGAGCCGGATGCCGTCGAGCGCCTGCTCGGGCGTCGCACCCATCCTCACGTCGCCGGTGACCACCGCGATCTCGGCCTCGAAATCGATGCCCATGGCCTCGCTCGGCACCACCACGTCGTCGGTGGGGCCGAGAAAGTCGTCGCTCGCGCCCTGGTACATCAGCGGGTCTTGGTAGAAGCTCTCGGGCACCTCGGCGTTGCGCGCCTGGCGCACCAATTCGACGTGGTTCAGGTAGGCCGAGCCGTCGGCCCACTGGTAGGCGCGCGGCAGCGGCGCCATGCACATCGCAGGGTCGAACGGAAAGGAATGGCGCGCGCGGCCGGTGTTGACCGCGTCGTACAGGTCCTGCAACTGCGGGCTCATGAAGCCCCAGTCGTCCAGCACCTGCTGCAGCCGGCTGGCGATGCCGGTGGCGTAGTGGGCGAGCGTGAGGTCGCGCGAGACGACGACGAGCTGGCCGTCGCGAGAGCCGTCCTTCAGGGTGGCGAGTTTCATGGTGGCAATGCGTGGGCAGGGGCCCGGCAGCGGCGCCGCGCCCCCACTAAACTGGGTGATTGGCCGGCAGTGTACCGAGGTGTTCCGGGTGAACCTCCGCGCCGCACGGCCACTCCACATCCCATGCCGACGCTCGCCGCCGCCTCCCTGCCGCCGCCCGCCGCGCCGCCGCCGGCGCGGCCGTCCTGGCGCGCGCTCGCCGGGCTGACGCTGGCGGTGGCGCTGGCGCACCTGCTGCTGCTCGGGCTCGCGCCCACGGCCATGGGGCCCGATCCGTCGCCGCTCGCGAGCCGGTTCAGCACGCGGACCATCGTCATCGCGCCGCCAGCCCCGGCACCGGCACCTGCGGTCGCGGCGCCTGCCGAGGCCCGGCCGGCACCGCCAACCAAACCGAGACGACCGCGCGAGGCGGGTCCGCCGCGGCCACGGCCGGCCGTTGCACCTGCGCCCGCGCCGGCACCCCGGGTTTCGGCGCCGCCGCCGCCCGAGGCGCCGGCGCCCGCGGTAGAGGCCGCGATCGATCCCGGCGCCACCCCCGCCGAACAAGCCGCCAGTGCACCAAGCGGCGCGGCCACCGCCGCAGCAGCCGGCGCCGGCAACGCCGCGCCCAACGGCGACGGTGCCGGTGCGGCCGGCGCCAACCAGGGTCAGGTCGTCGGCTCCGAATCGCTGCGCATCCCGGGCTCGGTGAAGCTGGCCTTCGCCGTCACCGGGCAACAGGGCACCTCGCCGATGCAGGGCGTCTTCGGCGACCTGGTCTGGCTGCAGGACGGCAGCAGCTACGACGCACGCCTGTCGCTCAAATTCCTGTTCCGCACCATCCGCAGCCAGCACAGCACCGGCCACATCGGCCCGACCGGCATCGAGCCGGCGCAGTTCTCCGAAAGCCGCCGGGGCGAGGTGGCCTCTCACTTCCTGCGCGACCAGGGCCAGGTGATGTTCAGCAACAACGCGCCGCCGGTGCCGCTCCAGCCCGGCGCGCAAGACCGGCTCAGCGTGGTGATGCAGCTCGGCGGCATGTTGGCGGGCGATCCGGGGCGCTACCCGCCCGGCAGCCGCATCGCGGTCCAGACCGTCGGCCCGCGCGACGCCGGTGTCTGGGTCTTCGTCGTCGAAGGGGAGGAACAGGTGAGCGTTCCGGCTGGCGACTATGCGGTGCGCAAGCTCACGCGCAGCCCGCGACGCGAAGGCGACGACAAGATCGAGATCTGGCTCGCGCCGGCGCTCGGCTACCTGCCGGTACGGATGAAACAGACACAACCCGACGGCGACTTTGCCGACATGCAGTTGCGCGAATCCCTTCCCGCCGGGCCTGCTAACTGACGCGAAGGTGAAGACATCAAACCACAGGAAGCATAGGAATTAATGCGTTTTCGCTACTTCGCGGACAACCCGCCTTGAAACTGGCGCGTTGATTGCTATGTACACCCAATGAACGCCATCGACATCCTCACAGGCCCGGCAATGAACATGCTCTACGACTCGGAGTCCTTCGTCGTCGTGCACGTGCAGCCGAACGACAGCGACACCCCGGCGCTTGCGAATGTGCCGGTGCTCGAACGCCACGGCTTCGAGATCGTGGACAAGCGCTCCGGCAAGGAGGTCTACCTCGACGGTTCCTGGGCCGAGCTGTTCCAGCAGCAGATCGCCGCCTGGCAGCTCAACACCCCCACCCAGGAAGAGGTCGAGGACACGCTCGAGGGCTACGCCGAACTGGCGCACACGCCGGTGCTCGTCCACTGAGACCGTCCGCCTGCGGCCACCGAGAAAAGCGCCCGATCGGGCGCTTTTTCGTTGGCGCCGCCGCCGGTCACTTGCGCAGGTGGATCCAGCGGTACATCGGCCCCACGAGCAGCAGCACCGCGACCAGCCGGCAGACCTGGAACGCCGTGACCACGGGCACGCCGAGCTGCAGCACCTTGGCGGTGATCGACATCTCGGCGATGCCGCCCGGCGAGGTGCTGAGGATCATGGTGGCCGGATGCAGCCCCGTGGCCCAGGCCAGCAGCCAGGCCGCCCCGGCGCAGAGCACCAGCATCGCGACCGTGCCCAGCGCCACCGCGCCGAGCCAGCGCGGCGCCGTGTAGAGAAATTCGCGGCTGAAGCGCACGCCCAGGCTCACCGCAATGACGAGTTGTGCGGTGTTCGATAGCCACGTCGGCACCGCCGACAGCGACAGGCCCGCCATGGTCAGCCCCATCGCCACCAGCAGCGCGCCCATGAACCACGGATTGGTGCGGCCCAGCGCCCGCATCGCGAGCCCGCCGATGCCGGTGGCGACCGCCAGCAGGGCAAGCCCGCCGGCATTCACCTCGCGCAGGGCGGCCAGGTTGGTCTCGAGCCCGTGCAGCCCGCTCCATTGCATCGCGAACGGAATGGCGATGGTCACCACCACCAACCGCAGGCTGTGCGCAGCGGCCACGAGGTCGGTGCGCGCCCCGGCCGATTCGGACAGCAGCGTCATTTCCGATGCGCCGCCGATCGCACCCGCGAAGTAAGTGGTGGCTCTCATCGATTTCGTCGGCACATGCGGCATCCGCTTGGCTTGCAGTGCATGCAGCCAGTGGCCAAAGCCCCAGCCGAGCAGCAGCGCCCAGGCGATCGCGAGCGCAATGGCCCACCAGATGCCTGCCACCAGCGCCACCACCTGCGGCGTGAAATAAAGCCCGAGCACCGTGCCGATGGTCCACTGGCCCGCGTTGCGCAGCGGCGTGAAGCTCGCGGTCGGCGCGCCGGCGATGGAGGCCACCGACACCGCGAGCAGCGGACCGATCATCCAGGGCAGGGGCGTGTGCAGCGCCAGGCAGACCTCCGCCGCGGCGAGTGCAAGCAACAGCGTGGCCAGCACGCGAACCAGAAAGCGGAAAGACAGCACGGGAAAAAAGCGGAAATGGACGGCACGGCGTGCACATGCCAACGCATAGTATGGCGCGATGCAACGCCTCCCTTCCCCTGCGCGGGCTTCCCGCATCCTCGGACTCCTGCTTGCCGCCGTGGCGCTTTCCGCCTGCACGACGGGCCTGCAGCACAAGCCCGATGCCCCCATCGCGCAGCGCGCCGCCGCGCTGCTGCCGGCCGACGTGCTGATCCTCGGCGAGCAGCACGACGCGCCTGCGCACCATGCGATCGAGCGCGAGACCGTCGAGGCGCTGGCCGGCCAGGGCCGGCTGGCGGCGCTGGTGCTCGAGATGGCCGAGGAAGGCACCGGCGCCGTCTCGCTCGGCCCGAAGGCCACCGAGGCGCAGGTGCGGGCTTCGCTCGCCTGGAACGACAAGGCCTGGCCCTGGGCGCACTACGGGCCGACCGTGATGGCGGCGGTGCGCGCCAGCGTGCCCGTGATCGGCGGCAACCTGCCGCGTGCGCGCATGAAGAACGCCATGGCCGACGTCTCCCTCGACGCGCAGCTCGCCGGCGAGGCCTACCGGGCGCAGCAGGACGCGGTGCGCGAAGGCCACTGCGGGCTGCTGCCCGAATCACAGATCGGCCCCATGACGCGCATCCAGGTGGGCCGCGACCGCGCGATGGCCCAGGCGGTCGTCAAGGCGCGCCAGCCCGGCAAGACGGTGTTGCTGATCGCCGGTGCCGGCCATGCCACCAAGGCGCTCGGCGTGCCGCAGCACCTGCCGACGGACGTGACGGTCAAGGCCGTCCGGCTCCAGGCCGGCGAGTCGCCCGACCCCGACCAAGCGGCCCGGACCCGGTCGGAATACGACGCCGTCTGGTTGACGCCCCCGCTGCCGCCGAAGGACTACTGCGCCGCGCTGCGCCGCCGGCCGTAGCGCAGCGGCCGTCGCCTCAGGCCGACTTCCTGATCGAATCGGCCAGCGTGTTGACCAGCGTGTCGATGTGCTGCTTCTCGACGATGTACGGCGGCGCGATCACCAGCACGTCGCCTGCGGGCCGCACCAGCGCCCCGTTGCGGAAGCAGTCCAGGAAGATGTCGTAGGCGCGCTTGCCCGGCGCGCCCGCGATCGGCGCGAGCTCCACCGCCGCGGCGAGGCCGAGGCTGCGGATGCCGATCACGTTGGGCAGGCCCTTGAAGGCGCTGTGGAACGCATCGCCGAGCACCGCGCCCATCTCGCCGGCGCGCGCGAACAGCTTTTCCTCTTCGAACAGCTCGAGCGTCGCGATGGCCGCCGCGCAGGCCACCGGATGGCCCGAATAGGTGTAGCCGTGAAAGAACTCGACCACGTGCTCGGGCGCATCGGTCTTCATCATCGCGTCGTAGAGCTTGTCGCGGCAGATCACGCCGCCGAGCGGGATCACGCCGTTGGTCACGCACTTGGCGAAGTTCAGCATGTCGGGCACCACGCCGAAGTAGTCGGACGCGAAGTTGGTGCCCATGCGGCCGAAGCCGGTGATGACCTCGTCGAAGATCAACAGGATGCCGTGCTTGTCGCAGATCTCGCGCAGCCGCTTAAGGTAGCCCTTGGGCGGCAGGTACCAGCCCGCCGAACCGGCCACCGGCTCGACGATGATCGCGGCCACGTTGCTCGGGTCGTGCAGCGGCAGGATGCGCGTCTCCAACTCGATCAGCGGGTCTTCCGCCCACACCGGCTCCTCGTTGTGGATGTAGGCATGGTTCACCGGGTCGTGGATGAAGCGCATGTGGTCCACGCGCGGCAGGAAGGCCGAGCCGAACACCTTGCGGTTGCCCGGGATGCCGCCCACCGACATGCCGCCGAAGCCCACGCCGTGGTAGCCGCGCTCGCGGCCGATGAACACGTTGCGGTGGCCCTCGCCGCGCGCGCGGTGGTAGGCCAGCGCCACCTTCATCGAGGTGTCGGCCGCCTCCGAGCCCGAATTGCAGAACAGCACCTTGTTGAGGTCGCCCGGCGCGAGCGAGGCGATCATCTCGGCCGCCTTGAACGCGCGGTCGTTGCTGATCTGGAACGCGGTCGCGTAGTCGAGCGTGTCGAGCTGCTTCTTGATCGCCTCGTTGATCGGCTTCCTGTTATGGCCAGCGCCCACGCACCACAGTGACGAGATGCCGTCGATCACCTTCTTGCCGTCGTGCGTGGTGAACTCCATGCCGTCGGCCGCGACGAACACCCGCGGCTCCTTCTGGAAGTGGCGGTTGGGCGTGAAGGGCAGCCACTGGTTGCCCATGTTGAAGTCCTGGTAGGCCATGTCTCGCTCCTGCGGTTATATCTGCGGGGAAAATCGCGATTCTGGCACCCCTGCGACAATCACGCCCCTCATGACGACCCCAACGCCCCCCGTGTCCGCCACGCCCGCCTACATCCTGAACCTCTCGTGCCCCGACCGGACGGGCATCGTGCATGCCGTCTCGGGCTTCCTGCTGGAACGCGGCGGCAACATCGAGGAGGCAGCCCAGTACAACGACCACGGCACCGGCCTGTTCTTCATGCGCGTGCGCTTCGCCTGCAGCGAGCATTCGGAGGCGGCGCTGCGCGAGCAGCTCGCGAGCTTCGGTGCGGGCTTCGGCATGAACCTGCAGCTGCATGCCGCGGCCGAGCCCATGAAGACCGTGATCCTGGTCAGCAAGGAAGGCCACTGCCTGAACGACCTGCTGTTCCGCTGGAAGAGCGGCCTGCTCGCGATCGACGTGCGCGCGATCATCTCGAACCACCGCGACTTCTACCAGCTCGCGGCCAGCTACAACGTGCCGTTCCACCACATTCCGGTGACGGCCGCGACCAAGGCGCAGGCCGAGGCGAAGCAGCTGGAAATCATCGAGGCCGAGGGCGCCAAGCTGGTGGTGCTGGCGCGCTACATGCAGATCCTGAGCAACGACCTGTGCAACAGCCTGGCCGGGCGGGCGATCAACATCCACCATTCGTTCCTGCCGAGCTTCAAGGGCGCCAAGCCCTACTACCAGGCGCACGACCGCGGCGTGAAGCTCATCGGCGCCACCGCGCACTACGTCACGGCCGACCTCGACGAGGGCCCGATCATCGAACAGGACGTGGCGCGCGCCGACCACACCGACACCGTCGAAGACCTCACGGCCCGCGGCCGCGATACCGAGAGCCAGGTGCTCGCGCGCGCGGTGAAGTGGCACAGCGAGCACCGGGTGCTGCTGAACGGGCACAGGACGGTCGTTTTCCGCTGACGCAGCGCCCGCTTCCGGCCCGCCTCAGTTCCGGTTCGGATTGTTCGGACGGCGGTCATGCCGGTTCGGCACGCCGTCGCCGTCGCGGTCCCAGCCACCGCGGCGGTATTCCCAGCGGCCGTCACGCTGGTCCCAGCGCGGCGCGCGGTAGGCATGGCCCGGACGTGCGCGCACATAGGTTCCGCGCACCCACACATGTCGTCCGCCGCGCCACTCGTAGTGCCCCGGCGACCACACGTACCCGCGGCGCGGCGGTGGCACGCGCTCATAGCGCGGCGGCGGCGGCGGCACCTGGATGGTGACCACGGGCTGTGCCTGCGCAGTCGTGGGAAGCATCAGCGCCCCGCCCGCGGAAAAGAGCGAAGCGGCGCCGATGGAAAGAGTGATTGCGAGTTTTTTCATGGGGAGCCCTCATGAAGTTGTTGGAACCTTCATGCTGCAGGGCCCATGTGTACCGCCTGTAAGCGTTGCCCGAGATCTTGTGTAGAGGTGTATCGCGAAAACTGGCGCTTCGTTGGCGCTCACTCCTGCAATTCGCGCAGGTCGATCGCCGTGGCCATGGCGGCATGGCCGGCCCTGTTGGGGTGCAGGTGGTCGCCGTTGTCGTAGGCAGGGTTCAGCGCCAGCGGGTTGCCGGGGTCGCGCAGCACGGCATCGAAATCGACCACGCCATCCACATCCTGACGGCTGCGGATCCATCGATTGACCTCGGCGCGCATGGCCTCCGAACGCTCGGTCCAATAGGGTGTGTTGCCGAACGGCGGCACGGTGCCGATCATCACCTTCACTCCCTTGGCGCGGGCCTGCCTGATCAGTTGCTGCAAGCCTTCGGTGATGCGCTCGGCCGTCGCCACCTCGTGCGCGGGCGTGGGCCGTCCCGGCATGCCGGGAAACACGCTGCGGCCGATGTCGTTGGTGCCGAGCAGCACGATCGCATGCGTCACGCCGGTCTGTCCGAGCGCGTCGCGCGCAAAGCGCGAAAGCCCATTCGGCCCGACCCCATCGACCAAAAGCCGGTTGCCGCCGATGCCGAGGTTCAGCACCGACACCGGCGCCGCGGCCGCAGGGCTGCCGCGCAGCCGCGTGGCCAGCATCTCGGGGTACGAACCGTCGCCCGCCTCTGCGCCACCCGCCGTGATTGAATCGCCGAAGGCCGCCACCACGCGCACGGGCTGCGAGGTCATCACGTCGAGGCCGGTCACGAGGTGATTGAGCGGCAGGGGCGCGACGTCGTCGGGTTTGGCCACCGCCACCGCGTTGCCGCCCACCACCCAGCTCGTGTCAGGCGCCTGCAGGTGGACCGTCGCGAACGGGGCTGCACGGTCGAAGAACACACTGACCGCCACGGCCTGCCCGGCCTCGACCTTCAGCGCCACGCCGTCGCTCCATGCCTCCGCGCCCGGCGCGACGACGGTGCCCGTGCGCCCGCCGAAGCGCAGCATGCGCAGTGACGCCGGCGACACGGCCCCTGCGCCCGTGCCGTGCGCCACGCTGCCCGCCGCGATGTGCAGCGGCGCCTTGCCGAAGCGGTTCGAGAAACGGATGCGAACGCGTTCGCCGGCCAGCGACGATGCAAACTGCTGCCGCAGCGTCTGACCCTGGAAGGCGTCGCCACCGGGGCGCGGCGCGGCGGCCTTGACCGGGGGATTGGCGCTGAGTTCGCGAAAGTCGACCGGCGCCACGGCCCAGGCGGCCACCCAGTGCGCCTCGACGGGCTGCCGCACGCGCGCATCGGGCTGCGCCGCCTGCGCGGCCACTGCGCCGACAAGCAGCAGCACGCCCGCCGCAGCCATCCCATGCCGCATAACGAACTGGCGCAGAGCGGAAGAAAGCCGACGAAGACCCAGTGTCATGTGCGCAAAGCGGTCCAGTTTACGGAGCCGCCATGACAGCGCGCCTTACAGGGTCTGGTTCATGGTTACCAAGTGTCGACGTAAGGCCGCGGCGCTTCGGCCGAGGTCCGTGCCGACGCCAATCCGCGCACCAGCCAGGTGCGCGTTTCGGCGGGGTCGATCACCGCATCGATCTCGAGCGTCTGCGCCATGTGGATCGCCTCGCCGTTGGCGTACTGCTCGGCCACGAGCTTCTTGAAGAGCGCATCGCGCTCGTCGCCTTCGGGCACCGCCGAAAGCTCCTTGCGGTAGCCGAGCCGCACTGCGCCTTCGAGCCCCATCGCGCCGAACTCTCCGGTCGGCCAGGCCACCGTGAACACCGGCGCGTCGAAGCCGCCGGCCGTCATGGCCTGTGCGCCGAGCCCGTAGCCCTTGCGCAGCACCACCGCGAAGAACGGCACGCGCAGGTGCGAAGCCACCATGAACATGCGGCACACATGGCGCACCTGCGCCTGGGCCTCGATCTCCGGGCCGACCATGAAGCCCGGCGTGTCGCACAGCGAGACGATCGGCAGCCCGTGCGCATTGCACAGCTGCATGAAGCGCGCCGATTTGTCTGCGGCCTCCACGTCGATGGCGCCGCCCAGGTGGTGCGGGTTGTTCGCCATGAGCCCGACGGGCCGTCCTTCGATGCGCGCGAGCGCGGTCACGATGCCCGCGCCGAAGCCCGCGCGCAGTTCGAGCAGCGAGCCGCTGTCGGCCACGCCGCGCATCGCGGCGCGCACGTCGTACACGCGCAGCCGGTTCTCGGGCACCACGTGGCGCAGCCCGCGCGGGTCGGCGCATTGCCAGTCGTCGACCGGCCCCTGGAAGTACGACAGGTACTGCTTCGCGGCCGCCACCGCGGCGGCCTCGTCCTCGACCAGGATGTCGATCACGCCGTTGCGCGACTGCACGCTGCTCGGCCCGATCTGCTCGGGTGCGAAGGTGCCCAGGCCGCCGCCCTCGATCATCGCGGGGCCGCTCATGCCGATGTTGCTGGCGCGCGTGGCAATGATCACGTCGGCGCAGCCCAAGAGCGCCGCATTGCCCGCGAAGCACCGCCCGTGCACGATGCCGACCACCGGCACCTTGCCCGAGAGCGCGGCGAACTGGCTGAAGGTGTGGTTGTTCAGGCCCGCGACGATGGGCATGTCGGTGTCGCCCGGCCGTCCGCCCCCGCCTTCGGCGAACAGCACCACGGGCAGGCCGAGCTGGTGCGCCACCGCGAGCAGCCGGTCGGTCTTGTGGTGGTTGCGCATGCCCTGCGTGCCCGCGAGCACCGTGTAGTCGTAGGCCAGCACGGCACAGCGCGAACGCTCGGGGCCGAACTGCCTGGCATTGATGCTGCCGAGGCCCGTGACCATGCCGTCGGCGGGCGTGTTGGCGATCAGGTCCTCGAGCGTGCGGCGGCGGGTCTGCGCCGCCACGGCGAGCGCGCCGTATTCGATGAAGTTGGCCGGATCGTCTGCCGTGTCGCACAGGTCCGCGATGTTCTCGCGCGCGGTGCGCCCGCCCTGCGCATGCCGCTTCGCGACGGCCGCACCGCGGTTCGCGTCGAGCGTGAAAGCATGGCGGTCGATGACCTTCTGCAGGTCGGGCCGAATCGCATCGAGGTCGCGTGCCTCGCCCGCCTCGGCTTCGGCGGCGTGCGCATCGACGGCCTCGAGCCGCACCAGCGACTGGCCCTCGACGAGGTAGTCGCCCGGCTCGGCCAGCAGCGCGACCACGCGGCCCGCCACCGGCGCATGCAGCAGGTGCTCCATCTTCATCGCCTCGAGCACGCCGAGCTGCGCGCCGGCCGGCAGCACGTCGCCCACGGCCACCTCGAACTGCACGAGCTTGGCGGGCATGGGCGCCTTCACGGTCAACCCGTCGTCGGCCGCTTCCGCGGGCGGCGGTGCGCTGGACGAAGGGACCTTCGGCCGCTGCCGGCGCACGTCGTTCTTCTCCAGCGCCGCCGCGGCGGCCAGCAGATCGCCCAGGTGGTCTTCGACGAAGCGCGTGTGCACCGCCTGGCTTGCGAACTCGGGCCGTGCCGCGATGGCGCGCAGCAGCGACAGGTTGGTGGCGATGCCGTCGATGTGGCATTCGCCGAGCGCGCGCAACGAGCGGCGCAGCACGTCGGCGAACTGCGCCGAAGGCGAATGCACGATCAGCTTGGCAAGTAGTGTGTCGTAGTGCGGTGATGGCGCAAGGCCCGCATAGCCGTGCGTGTCGACGCGCACACCCGGCCCCGCGGGCAGGTCGAAGCGCGCGAGCACGCCGCCCGACGGCCGGGCATGGCCCTGGGCGTCGAGCGTCTCGGCGTTGATGCGCCACTGCACCGCGAAGCCGCGCTGCGGCGCCGTGCGGCCCGGCGCGACGCCGAGCGCCTCCAGGCGCTGGCCTGCGGCAACCGCCACCTGCAGCTGCACCAGGTCGAGGCCGGTGACCGCCTCGGTCACCGTGTGCTCGACCTGCAGGCGCGCATTGGCTTCGATGAAGACCAAGGGAAGCGCCGGCGACGCGGCATCGACCAGGAACTCGAAGGTGCCGAGGCCGCGGTAGCCGACGGCCTCGGCCATGCGCAGCGCGGCCTGCGTGAGCGCGGCGCGCAGCGGCTCGGCGAGCGAGGGACTGGGCGCGATCTCGACGAGCTTCTGGAAGCGCCGCTGCAGCGTGCACTCGCGCTCGCCGAGGCTCGCCACGGCCGCGCCGTCGCCGAGCACCTGCACCTCGATGTGGCGCGCATGGCGCATCAGCCGCTCGACGTACACGCCCTCGACGCCGAAGGCGGCCCTGGCCTCCGACATGCAGCGCGCATGCGCCTCGGGCAGTTCGTCCGCCCGAAGCACTGCGCGCATGCCACGCCCGCCACCGCCGCCGATCGCCTTGATCATCACGCCCTCGGCGCCCTCGGCCTGCTGCTCGGCGAAGAAGGCCTCTGCCTCGGCGAGCGTCACCGCGCCGGTGCTGCCGGGCATCACCGGCACGTCGCACTGCGTGGCCAGCGCGCGCGCCTTCGCCTTGTCACCGAACAGCGCGAGCTGCGCGGGCGTCGGGCCGATGAAGACGAGACCGGCCGCTTCACAGGCCTCTGCGAAATCGGCACGCTCGCTGAGGAAGCCGTAGCCGGGATGCACCGCATCGCAGCCTTGCGCCCGCGCGACGGCCACCAGCGCTGCGATGTCGAGGTAGGCCGAGGGCCCGGTGGCATCGAGCGCCACGGCCGCATCGGCGAGCTGTGCATGCAGCGCCTCGGCATCGTCGCGCGCATGTACCGCCACGCTCGCGATGCCGAGATCGCCGAGCGCACGCACCAGCCGGACCGCGATCTCGCCGCGGTTGGCAATCAGGACTTTGGAGAACACGAAGAAGCCTTTCAGGTCTGGTCTTTGAGCAGGCGCCGCAGCACCTTGCCCGCGCCGGTGGTCGGCAGCGCATCGATGAAGCTCACCGCACGCGGCGCCTTGTAGCTCGCCATGTTCTCGCGCGACCACGCGATCAGCGCATCGGCTTCGAGCGCGACACCGGGCTTCTTCACGATGAAGGCCTTGACCACCTCGCCCTTCTCGGGGTCGGGCTGCGCGATCACCGCCGCCTGCGCCACTGCGGGATGCTTGATGAGGATGGTCTCGACCTCTTCGGGAAACACGCTGTAGCCCGAGACCTTGATCATTTCCTTGAAGCGCCCGATGAAGGTCAGGTAGCCGTCGGCGTCGATCTTGCCCATGTCGCCCGTGTGGACCCAGCCGTTGCGCAGCGTGGCGGCCGTGGCCTCGGGCTTGTTCCAGTAGCCCTTGAAGGTGCCGGGACTGGTCAGCACGATCTCCCCGACCTCGCCGGCGGGCATGTCGGCGCCGGTGTCGGCATCGGCGATGCGGATCGACACGCCCGGCACCGGAATGCCCTGCGTGCCCCAGCGCGGCGCATGGTGCGGCGTGTAGGTGTCGCAGGTGTGCGTTTCGCTCAGGCCGTAGGCGGCTTCGAACGATGTGCAGTTCGGCGCATGCGTGCGCCACTGCGCGGCGAGCGGCTCGGTGAAGGCGATGCCGAAGCTCGTGACCGGATTGCGCCGGAGGCTCGAGAGATCGAAGCCTGCGATGTCGGGCACCTGCATGCAGGCCACGTTCATCGGCGCGATGCTGTACCACCAGCTCACCCGGTACGCCGCGACCGCCTGCAGCGCGGCGCGCGGGTCGAAGCGGTGCAGCAGCACCGACGCCGCGCCCGTGAGCACCGGCACGTTCACGCCCATCAGCATGCCCGCGATGTGATAGAGCGGTGCGATCGACAGCAGCACGTCCTGGTCCGTCACGCCGTTGCAGTCGGCCGCGGCGCGCGTCTTGAAAAGCGCATTGCCGTAGCTCAGCATCGCGCCCTTCGGCAGCCCCGTGGTGCCCGAGGTGTAGGTCATGAGCGCGACGTCGTCGAGATCGACGACCACGGGCTGCGGCACCGCACCGCTGCGCATCACTGCAAAAAAGTCTTCGCACCCGGCGGGCACGCTGCGCGCGATGCCGCGCTCCGCCGCAAGTTCGGCCGGCAGCGCGGGCGTGGGCTCGGCCGGCAGCAAGTCGGCGTAGTGCACCACGAACACGTGCGCGAGCGCACTGTCGGGCTGCACCTTGCGAACCACCGGCAGCAGCGACGCGGCCGCAACGATCACGCGGGCCTTCAGGTCGCTGACCTGGTAGGCGAGCTCGTGCTCCTTGTTGAGCGGCCCGCTCGGGCAGACGATGGCGCCGATCTTCTGGATGCCGAAGTGCGCGACAAGGTATTGCGGACAGTTGTTAAGAAAGAGCACCACCGGCTCGCCCTTCTTCACGCCGATGGTCTGCAGCCGCGCCGCGAAGGCATCGCTTGCGCGGTCAAGCTCGGCCCAGGTCATGGTGTGGCCGTACCAGATGCAGGCCGCACGCTCGCCGCGCTCGCGCGCATGGGTGTGCAGGTACGCGTGCAGTGGCTGTTGCGGCCGAGGCGGCAGTTCGCTCATCGGGCGTGGCGTGGCCGTTGCTGTTGTCTCCATGGCGTCACTTCCTCAGGGTTATCGATAGCCGCCTGTGCAGGGCAGGCGCTTGCCAATGGTGCATGGTGCACGAACAATCCTACCCATGGGTATAACTTCGGCGACACGGCACAAACCCTCTGCACGCGGCCAGGCCGCTGCGGCGGCAAGGCAGCCCATCATGCGAACCGACCTGCCGCAGGGCACCGGGCGGCAGCGGGCTGCCACGCAGGGCACCGACGTGCAGCGCGAGCGCATCCTGCAGGCTGCGGCAGGGCTCTTCGCCGCGCAGGGCTACGCCAACACCACGATGGCGCAGATCGTGCGCGCACTCGGCGTGACGAAGCCCTTCGTGTACTACTACTTCCGCGACAAGCAGGAGATCTTCGAGGTGCTGTCGTGGCGCCCCACGGTCGACTGCTTCACCGCGCTCGACTTCGCCGCCAACGATCCGCGCCGCGCCAGCGAGAAGGTGCTCGAAGGCATCGAGCGGCTGATCCGCGCAACCGTGGCACACCACCCCTGCGCCTTCTTTCCGTACCGCGAACCGCAGGTGTACCGGCCCGAGTACCTGGCGGCGGCCAAGAAGCTCGCCAACCACTTCTACGAACTGCTCTGCCCGCTGCTCGAGGAAGCGCGGCGCGACGGCGACCTCGATTTCACCGAAACCAAGATCACCGCGCTGGCGGCTTTGAGCCTGCCCGGTTTTCTCTACACCTGGTACCGCCCGAATGGCCGACTCTCGCCCGACGAGGTGACGGCCGAACTCACCCGGCTCGCCACCCGGGTGATCGGCCTTCGCACGCCGGCGCCGCGCTGAAGGCGCGGAGGCCGCCGGCTTTGCCGCGAAGTGTTTTTCTTGACAACCATGGGAGACAAACAGCAATGACACCGAAGACCGCACGCCTCGCCCCTGTCGCATTCGCCACATTGATGGCCCTCGCCGGCACGACCCAGGCGCAGGACGCCACCTACAAGGTCGCCTACATCGATCCGCTGTCTGGGCCCTTCGCCAACGTCGGCGAACTGATGCTGACGCACATCCAGTTCGCCGTGGAAGAGATCAACGCCAAGGGCGGCGTGCTCGGCGGCACCAAGCTGCAACTGCTGCAGTTCGACAGCAAGCTCTCGGCGCAGGAGAGCCAGAGCGCGCTGCAGGCCGCGATCGACCAGGGCGCCAAGGCCATCATCACGGGCGGCTCGGGGTCGTCTGTGGTCGCCGCGCTCGTGCAGTCGGCGAACCGCTGGAACCAGCGCAACCCGGGCAAGGAACTGATCGTGCTGAACCACTCGTCGGTCGATCCCGAGATGACCGGCAAGAACTGCAGCTTCTGGCACTTCCAGACCGAGGCCAACACCGCGATGAAGATGAAGGCGCTGGCCAACTACATCAAGAAGACGCCCGACGTCCAGAAGATCTACCTGCTGAACCAGGACTACGCCCACGGCAAGCAGTGGGCCAGCTACGGCCGCCAGATGGTGGGCCTGGCGCGGCCCGACGTGAAGTTCGTCGGCGAGACCCTGCACCCGATCGGCCGTGTGAAGGACTTCTCGCCCTACATCGCGAACATTCGCCAGAGCGGCGCCGATTCGGTGATCACCGGCAACTGGGGCCAGGACATGACCCTGCTGCTGAAGGCCGCGGGCGACGCAGGCTACAACCTGCGCTACTTCAACCACAGCGCGGGCTCGGTGCCCGGCACGGTGCTCGCAGTGTCGCAGGCCAAGACAGGGCAGCTCACCTGGGTCGCGGAATGGCACCCGGGCCAGGCCGACACGCCGCGCGCCGAAGCGCTCGCCAAGGCCTACAAGGCCAAGACCGGCAAGGACTTTCTCGCGCCGCGCATTGACCTCACGCCGCGCATGCTGGCCGCCGCCATCAACAAGGCCCGCAGCACCGACAGCGTGAAGGTGGCGAGCGCGCTCGAGGACATGACTTTCGATTCGGTGGTGGGCCCGGTGCGCATGCGCGCCGAAGACCATCAGCTGCTGCTGCCGCAGGTGGTCAACACCATCGCACCGGTCGACGGCAAGGCCGTGAAGGTGGGCTGGGAAGGCACCGACTACGGCTTCCGCACCGACGCGGTCTACACCGGCAACGAACTGGCGCAGGGCACCGACTGCAAGATGGTGCGCCCCGGACGCTGAAAACCCGCGCAAGGCATGGTCTTGGCGCAGGCTTCGTACACTGCGCGCATGACCTCTCCCGTTTCGCCCGCGCCATCCGACCCGTACCTCTGGCTCGAGGACATCGACGGCCACGAGCCGCTCGAATGGGCCCGCCAGCACAACGCGGCCACCGTGCAGCGCTATGCGGCATCGCCGGAATTCGAGCGCATGGCCGAGGGCATCCTCGAGGTGCTCGATGCCGACGACCGCATTCCGATGGTGCGCAAGATCGGGCCCTTCTTCTACAACTTCTGGCGCGACCGCAAGCACCCCAAGGGGCTTTGGCGCCGCACCACGCTGGACGAATACCGCAAGCCGCAGCCCGCGTGGGAGACCGTGCTCGATCTCGATGCGCTCGCGGCGACCGAGAACGAGAACTGGGTCTGGCACGGCGCCGACACCCTGCAGCCCGGCTACCGGCGCTGCCTGCTGTCGCTCTCGCGCGGCGGCGCCGATGCCGACGTGGTGCGCGAGTTCGATCTCGAAGACAAGCAGTTCGTGGCCGGCGGCTTCGAACTGCCCGAGGCCAAGAGCAGCGTCGCGTGGAAGGACATCGACCATCTCTACGTGGCCACCGATTTCGGCCCGGGCTCGATGACCACCTCGAGCTATCCCCGCATCGTGAAGGAATGGCGCCGCGGCACGCCGCTGGCCAGCGCCCAGACCGTCTACGAGGCCGGCACCGACGACATGACGGCCAGTGCCTGGCGCGACACCACGCCCGGCTTCGAGCGCGACTTCGTCTCGCGCCAGATGGATTTCTACGACAGCGAGACCTGGCTTCGCACGCGCGACGGCCGGCTCGTGAAGATCGACGTGCCCGACGACGCGAACACCGATATCACGCGCGAGTGGATGCTCGTGGAGCCGCGCAGCCCCTGGACCGTGGGCAGCACCACCCATGCACCCGGCTCGCTGCTGGCCGCGCGCTTCGACGACTGGATGGCGGGCCGGCGCGAGCTCACGGTGCTGTTCGAGCCCGGCGAGACCACCGCACTCGACGACTATTCGTGGACCCGCCACCACCTGATCCTCAACGTGATGCACGACGTGGTGAACAAGCTCGAGGTGCTCACGCCGCAACCGGGCCAAACGCCGTGGCGGCGCGAGCCGCTGGGCGGTGCGCCGGCGCTGTCGACCATCGCGGCCGGCGGCATCGACGAAGACGAGAACGACGACTACTTCCTCACGGTGAGCGGCTTCCTGCAACCAACCACGCTCTACATCGGCACCGTCGGCGGCGGCGAGCCCGCGCCGCTGAAGCACAGCCCCGCCTTCTTCGACGCGGAGCGCTTCTGCGTGAGCCAGCATTTCGCCACCTCGAAGGACGGCACCCGCGTGCCCTACTTCGAGATCGCGCCGAAGAACCTGCAGGCCAACGGCCGCAACCCGACGCTGCAGTACGCCTACGGCGGCTTCGAGATCTCGCTGCAGCCGAGCTACAGCGGCAGCATCGGACGTGCATGGCTCGAACGCGGCGGCGTCTACGTGGTCGCGAACATCCGCGGCGGCGGCGAGTACGGCCCGCGCTGGCACCAGGCCGCGCTGCAGCAGAACCGGCTTCGCACCTGCGAGGATTTCGCGGCCGTGTCCGAGCACCTGATCGCACGCAACATCACCTCGCCGGCGCACCTCGGCGCCATGGGCGGCAGCAACGGCGGGCTCTTGATGGGCAACATGCTCACGCTGTACCCGCAGTTCTACGGCGCCATCGTGAGCGAAGTGGCGCTGCTCGACATGCGGCGCTACACGCAGCTGTCGGCCGGCGCTTCGTGGATCGCCGAGTACGGCGACCCCGACGACCCCGCCGAATGGGCCTGGCTCCAGGCCCTCTCGCCCTACGAGAACGCGAAGCCCGGCGCGAAGTACCCGCCCGCGCTCTTCACCACCTCGACGCGCGACGATCGCGTGGGCCCGGTCCATGCGCGAAAGATGCACGCGAAGCTCGCGGCCATGGGCCACCAGACCGCGTTCTACGAGAACATGGAAGGCGGCCACAGCGCGGCGGCCGACAACAAGGCCGCGGCCTTCATGGATGCGCTGGGCTACGCCTTTCTCTGGCAGCACATCGGGCGATCGGCATGACGAGCAGCAACAGCAGCGGCGCCACCGTACTCGAACTGATCGGCGCACCGACCGACGTGGGCGCCAGCGTGCGCGGTGCCGGCATGGGTCCCGATGCGCTGCGCGTGGCGGGCCTGCCCGAGGCGCTTTCCGCGCAGGGCTTCGAGCTGATCGATCGCGGCAACCTCGCGGGCCCGGCCACGCCGTGGACGCTGCCGGCCAACGGTCTGCGGCACCTCGACGAGGTGATCGCCTGGAACCGCTCGGTGTACGCCGCCATCGACACCGCACTCGGTGCCGGCCACGTGCCGCTCATGCTGGGCGGCGACCACTGCCTCGCGATCGGCTCGATCAGCGCCGTCGCGTGGCATGCGCGCAAGCGCGGACGCAAACTGCGCGTGCTGTGGCTCGACGCGCACTCCGACGTCAACACCGAGACCACCAGCCCGAGCGGCAACCTGCATGGCATGCCGGTGTCGTGCCTGCTGGGGCACGGCCCGGCTGCGCTCACCGGCTGGAGCGGCGAGCGCGCGGCGGTCGAGCACGACGCGATCCGCTTCATCGGCATCCGCAGCGTCGATGCCGACGAGAAGGAAGCAATCCGCACGCTCGGCCTGCATGTGTTCGACATGCGCCACATCGACGAGCACGGCATGCGCACCACCATGACCGAGGCGCTGCAGGACGTGGACGAGGACACCCACCTGCATGTGAGCTTCGACCTCGACTGCCTCGACCCCGGCATCGCGCCCGGCGTGGGCACGGGCGTGCGCGGCGGCCCGACCTACCGCGAGATGCAGCTGTGCATGGAAATGATCGCCGACACCGGCCGCCTCGGCTCTGCCGACATCGTCGAACTCAATCCCGCGCTCGATGTGCGCAACCAGACCGCCGAGGTCGCGGTCGAGCTGCTGCAGAGCCTGTTCGGCAAGTCGACGCTGGTGCGCTGAGGCCGGTGCGCGTCAGGGCCGCTGCTCAACCTGCGAAGTGACTGCCCGGTTGGCGTATTGCTGGTAGGCCGGCAGCGCGATCGCGGCCAGGATGCCGAGGACGACGAGGATCGGCAGCAGCCATGCGCCGATGAGCACGCTGGTGGTGTTGGGCGGCGGCGGCGCGCCGAAGCGGTTGCTGCCCTGGGTGCCCGACTTGAAGACCCAGATGAGTGCCACCAGCGGGATCAGCGCCAGCAGCAGCATCCAGCCGGACCAGTCCATGTCGTGCGAGCGCTGGATGCCGATCAGCACGTAGAACACGAAATAGGGAATGGAAATCACCAGGGTCATGAGCCCGATGGCGCCTTCGGACTCGCCGGCGCCCGCGAACCCGATGACCGCGCCGAACGCGAAGGCCGCCGCAATGAACAGAAGGTACGAATAGAAGGTGTACGCGAGAAAACGCGCGCGCCCGATGCGGCCCTTGGCGGACCACAGCTTGACGGGCTGCACGCCAGGGTCGCCGTCGTAGACGTCGGCCACCGCGGCGCGCGGGGCGGCATACGGATTGACTGCTGGTTCGGACATGGTTCTTCTCCTCTTGGTTGATGAAAACGTTGTGCCTGGGCACGCTACAGAAGGCCCGCCCGCTTGACCGCGTGGTAGCGGTTGACCAATGCGACCGCCAGCCCGGCCGGCTCGACATCGACCGACAGCGGATCGTTGCCGACCACGCGCGCAAAGGCGTCGCGGCGCGATTGCTCGAACAGGTGGGCCGCGGCCACTTCGACCGCATCCTGCGGCCGCGCGATCGGCTGGCCCGCGATGCGCCCGAGCACCCGCTCGCGCAGGCTCGCGACCAGCACCAGGTGCTGGCGGCGCAACAGCCGGACCGCGGGGCGCAGCTCGGCGGCATCTTCGTCGCGGAAGTTGGTCAGCACGATGACCAGCGCGCGCCGCCGCTGCACGGCGAGCAGCTGCTGCGCCGCGAGCAGGTAGTCCGAATGCGTGGCGCCGGGCTGAATATCGTGCAGCCGGTTCATCAGCGCATTGAGCGTGGCCGTGCCCTTGCGCGGCGCGAAGTCGCGCCGCTCGGCGGGCGCGCAGCCGAAAGTCATGGCGCCGACCTCGTCGCCCTCCTTCAGCGCCACGTAGCTCAGCAGCATCAGCGCATTCAGCGCCTCGTCGAAATGGCTGCCGGCCTGCGCCGCGGTGCCGGTCTCGTCGGCCCGCATGCGGCGGCCGCAGTCGAGCAGGAAGAACACGCACTGGTCGCGGTCGTCCTGGAATTCGCGCACGATCGGCCGGCGATGGCGCAGCGTGGCCTTCCAGTCGATGTGGCGCAGCGAATCGCCGGTGCGGTAGTCGGCGAGCTGGCGGAAGTCGGTGCCGAGACCGCGCTGCGCATAGGTCTTGATGCCGATCTGCGCCAGGCGCCGGTCGCCCGAAAGCCAGGCGTAGCGCGCGAGCGCCGCGAAGTTGGGATACACCCGCACGCGCCGCGGCTCGCCGAGCGCCTGCCGCATTTCGAACGCGCCGGCGCGCGTGCGCCAGCGAAGCTGCGTGGCACCGAACTGCGCCACGCCGCGCAGCGTGGCGGTGGCCGTGTAGCGCAGCGTCACGCGCGCGGCCGGCGGCACGGTCACCGTCTGCGGCAGCCCTTCGAACGCGAAATGCACGTCCACCTCGTCGAACACCGACACCTGCCAGCCATGCGTACCGTCATTGACGAGCGTCAGGGTCAACACCGTGGGCACGCCGATCGAGAAGGCGCCCGGCAGCGTGCGCTCGACGCGCAATGGCGCCGCGCGCCACAGGCGCCAGCTGCGCCAGAGATCGATGCCCACGCCCAGCGCGCCGGCCCCCAGCAGCAAACCGGCCGCCGTGGCGACCCCGTCGATCGGCATGCCGAGCAGCAGGGCCAGCGCCGCGGCCACGGCCGCGCCGCCGAGCACCCAGACGAGGGCGCGCGCGGGGATCGGGACGGCACGCGTCATGGTGTCCGGTGGTTCACAGCCTCGGGGCTTCTACGCTATCGCGCGCCGCGCGGAGCAGCGCATCGACGCTGGTGCCCTCAAGCTGCGCATCGGGCGAGATCGTCACGCGGTGCCTGAGCGCCGGCAGCGCCTGGCGCGCCAAGTCGTCGGGCGTGATGAAGTCGCGCCCGGCCATCAGCGCGGCGGCGCGCGCGGCACGCACCAGCGCCATGGTGCCGCGCGGCCCGGCGCCCGACGACAGGCCGGGCCAGTCGCGCGTGGCGCGCGCGATGCGCACCGCATAGTCGATCACGCGCTCGTCGGCCTGCACCAGGCACGCGAGCCGCTGCAGCTCGAGCACCTGCGCCTCGTCGAGGCAGGGTGTCACCGCATCGAGCGGAAACTGGTTGCCCGCGCGCTGCAGCGTGGTGAGCTGCACGATCGCGTTCTCTTCGCCGTGGCTCGGATAGCCGATGTCGATCTTCAGCAGGAAGCGGTCGAGCTGCGCCTCGGGCAGCGGATAGGTGCCTTCGGTGTCGATCGGGTTCTGCGTGGCCAACACCATGAAGGGCCGCGGCAGCGGCATGGCCCGGCCTTCGAGCGTGACCTGGTATTCCTGCATCACCTCGAGCAGCGCGCTCTGCGTCTTGGCCGGCGCGCGGTTGATCTCGTCGGCCAGCAGCAGATGGGTGAACACCGGCCCCTGGTGCACGCGCAGCCTCCCGATGCCGCCCTCGCCCGGCGCCGAGGGATCGAGCACCGAATGTCCCGTGATGTCCGAGGGCATCAGGTCGGGCGTGAACTGCACGCGCGCATAGCGCAGCGACATGGCCTGCGCGAGCGCACGCGCGAGCAGGGTCTTGCCGAGCCCGGGCACGCCTTCGATCAGCACGTGGCCCGAAGCCACGAGCGCCACCAGCACCTGGTCGACGGCCTCGATCTGGCCGACCACGGCGCGGCCGACCTCGGTGCGCAGCGCCTGCAGCCATTGGGTTGCGCGCGTCAATTCTTCGGGGGAGATGGCTTGCATGGTTGCTCTCGGTTCGGGATCAGGGAAGGAAGGACGAAGAAGAAGTCGAAGTCGAAGTCGAAGTCGAAGTCGAAGTCGAAGTCGACGTGCGGGCGCCGGCTGCGTGCGCGTCGAGGCGGCGGCGCGCTTGCTCCAGCACTTCGAGGTCGAGCGCCATCGCGTCGGGGCCGCGCTCGCGCACCGCCATCGCGTGGCCGAGGCGGGCGGCATCGATGCCCGTGGCCGCGGCGATCGCTTCCGCACGCGCGGTGGCATCGCGCTGCGCATGCTGGCGCAGGTGGCGCCGGGCGGATTCGTCGAGCGCGCGCAGTTGCGCCGCATGCAGCGCGCCGTTGCCGTGCATGTGCAGGAACGCAGCCGTGCCGCGCACCTGCTCCGCCATCGAACGCCGGTGCGTGCCGGCCGCGGGCGCGAGCGGACCGAAGCGCACCGCGCCGCGCCAGAGTGCCACCGCCAACGCGAGCAGGCCCGCGACGAGCGCCACCCATCCCTTCTGCCAGAGCCACTTCAGGAACGGCTCGCGCGCCTCCTCGGTGACGAACCAGACCTCGCTGCCGGCGCCGGCCTGGAGCGCGGCTACTGCAACCAGTGCGTTGTCGGCCCGCAGCAGATGGCTGTTGTGCAGCAAGCCCCAGGGCAACACGGTGACGGACCCGCGGCCGACGCGCACGCGGATCGCCTCGGTGCCGCGCGGCGCCTGCACGGCCCACAGCGGCGGGTCGGCCGGGTCGGCCGCCACGAACTGCGCGCCGGTCCAGGCGGCGCAGATCCGAAAGCTGCGGCCGCCTTGGAACGTCGCGGGCACGCTGTGGGGTTCGATCACCGCGTGGCAATCGGCGTCTTTCGCGCGCCGGGCGCGGTCGGCGCGCGCGGCCCTGGACTGCTTCGCCGGCGCCGCGGCCTTCTCCGTCTTCTTCTCGTCGTCCGCGCGCTCGGGCCGGGCCCAGTCTTCCTCGGCGAGCGGTATCCAGTCCTCGAGCATCTCGTCGCGCACCAGGTGAGCGGGCATCACGAGGTGTCCGCCCTGCTCGACCCAGTCGCGCAGCCGTTCGGCGCGCTCGGGAAAGAGGTCCCAGTGGCTCGAACCGAGCAGCAGCCGCGCGTTCGCAGGCGGCATCGCGTCGAGGCTGTTGCGCTGGACGACGGTGGCGCCGAGCGCGCGCAGCAGGCCCTGCACCGCGTAGAGCGAGTTGGTTTTGGCCTCGCCTGTCGCGGGCGTCGGCACTTCGGTGTCGGCCCACTCGGTGGCGGACACCAGCCAGCCACCGAGCAACGCCAGCACCAGCACGGCCGCGATGCGCGCGATCCAGGGGTTCATCGGTGCGGCACCTCGCCGGGCGCCGGTGCCGCGGCATCCGCCCCGGCACCCAGATGGCGGTCGAACTCGCCGCACACGGCCAGCACCTGCGCGGTCGCGGGCAAGCGCCCGCCGTAGGCCGCGAGCTGCCAGGCATCGACCAGCCGCACCAGGAAGGCCTGCGCCGCGGCAGGCAGCCGCGCGGCCGCGAGCGCCACGCACTCGCCCTCGGTGCTGGCGGCGCGCACCGGCACGCCATGCACATGCACGAGGCGCGACAGGGCGCCGCGGTACAGCAGCGACAGCGCCGGCCGGTGCTGCCCGCGCTGCCAGAGCGCGGCCACGGCGCCGCCGATGTCGTCGGGCAGGCTCCGGGGCCGGATGTCGAGGCTACCGACATGGCTCGGCAAGGTGTCGCCGGGCAGCCGTCCGCCGGCCGCGCGCACTTGCGTCCAGCGCCGCAGCCGCAACACCAGCCAGGCCAGCGCGAGCGCACCCAGGCCCCACACGAGCCAGCGCGCGCCTTCGGCGACGGCCTTCGCGAAATCGCGCAGCCAGTCGATGCTGCCGCCGTCCTTGGCGGACTTTTCTTCTTCCTTGTCGTCTTCCTCGCCGCGGTCCTTGAAGCGCAGCTTCTTCTCGGTCTTCGTGCCGGGCAGGTTGGGATCGGCGCGCAGCCGCTCGACGGCGGCCTCGACCTGCTCGCGCGTGGCGGCCGGTGCGGGTGCGGCGGCCACGGCGGGCAGAGGCATGGCGCATGCGCACAGCACGGCCAGCACGCCGGCACCGAGCCGCGGCCGGAGGTCAGCGAAAGCCATGCCGGAACTCCTGCTCGATGTCCCAGGCCTCGAGTTCCACGCGCCGGTTCAGGTACATCGCGAAACCGGCCGCGACGTAGAAAGGCTCGAGCACGCCGACCACCACCGCGTACGCGGCCGCGACCAGCAGGCTCTCGCCCGTACCGGCAGAATTCACGAGCCAGTCCATGACGTCCCTCGCATCGCCTTCGGGCGCGAACCACAGCAGCAGAGACAGAAGGCAGAAACAGAGCGCCATCTCCACATGGGCGAACACCAGCTGCATGCAGCCGGCTGTACCGCGCCGCGCATGCAGCAATTGGGCACGGCGCTTGCGGCGCGCGCTGCCGCGCTGCCCTTCGAGCTGGTCGACCGCCTGCGTGAACGAACGCCAGGGCGAGAAGCGCCGCCACAGGAGCGTGCGAAACCACTGGCCGCCCCAGACCTGCCCGCGCCGCGCCCAGAGGTCGGTCCAGCGCGTCTCCTGCCCGAACACCGCGCGCGAGAGCACGAACAGCAGGCTGCGGTCGAGCCAGGGCTTGAGCCAGAAGATGACGAGACTCGGCAGCCAGCCCGCGATCTCGACCGTGCAGAGCGCGAGCACCACCACCACGGCGTACACCGGCAAAAAGGTGCCCCAGACCGAGCGCGCGTGGCGGCGCACGAGCGCGGCGCCGAGGTCCGACGCCTCGGCCATCGACCGGGGGCGCAGCACGATCGCGAGGCCGTCAACCTGCATCGCGGCTCCTTGGGGCGGCTTCCCTGCGCGGCCGGCCCTGCCAGCCGAAGTAGGCCAGCACGAGCGCCCAGCAGGCGGCGCCGACGCCGTACTTCACGGCCGGCGCGACCCACCGCGCCGAGGACCAGAAGGCCTCCACCGCCGCGGCGAGCAGCAGCAGTCCGAGCACGCCGTAGACCACGACCACCGCATCGCGCGCGGCCAGCCGCAGCGCTTCGAGCCGCGTGTGGCGCCCGGGGGCGAGCCACGAGTGGCCGAGCCGCAGGCCCGCCGCGCCGGCCAGCACGATCGCCGTGAGCTCGAAGGCCGAATGGGTGACGACGAAGGAAAGGAAGTTCCCGGCATGCCCGGCGCCGATCAGGTAGCCGCCGACCGCGCCGATCTGCGTGCCGTTGAACACCAGCACGAAGGCGCTGCCCACGCCCGCGAAGATGCCGGCCGCGAAGCAGCGAAAGCCGATGCCGATGTTGTTCATGACGTAGTAGCCGAACATCTGCCAGTCGTCGCCGGCGCCGCGCGTGCGCCCGAGCGCTTCGGCCTGCGTGCCGTACATCGCGTCGAACTCCTCGACGTCGCGCGCATCGAGCAGGTGCAGGATGAAGCCTGGGTCGCGCCAGGCCGCCCAGCCCGCCACCAGCAGCGGCACGAGGAACATCAGCGTGGCCGCGAGCAGGTAGGCGTGGTGCGCGCGCACCGCCTGCGGAAGGTCGACCAGCGCGAGCCGGCCGAGCCGCGCGAGCCCGTAGTCGTGCCGGCGGTAGATGAGCCGGTGCGCGTCCTGCGTGAGGTTTTCGAGCCGCTCGGTCAGGTGAATCGGATAGGCCCGGGCCTGCGCCAGCGCGAGGTGCTCGCACACGCGGCGGTAGAGCGCGGCCAGGCGCGCGCCGTCGAACCGGCGCTTCTTGTCGGCCGTGGCGATGACGGCCTCGAGCTCGGCCCAGAGCGGCGCGTACGCGGCTTCGAAGTCGAGCGGCGTCATCGCCCGCCTCCGCGGCGTCCCATTACCCACTGCGCGACGCCGAGCAGCCGCTCGGACGCGCTGGCGCCGGCCGCGCCGGGCGCCAGCACGGGTTCGGCCACGCGCGCGAGCTCGTCCAGGCGCTCGGGCGTCAGCCGCGTGGCGCGCCCGGCCCAGGAGACCACCGCCAGCTGCTCGCGCGCCGACAGCGGCCGTGCCGGTGCCTGCGCTTCGGCAGCGGGCACTTCGCCATGCAGGCGCACCGGATCGCCGAACACCACCAGCGTGCCGGCAGCGAGGTCGCCGAGCCGCTTGCTGTCGGCGCGCCAGAGCATCGAGACGATGCCGGCGCCATAGAAAGACGGCACGAAGTCGGCCGCGCGCAGCAGGTTGCGCGTGAGCGCGGCGGCAGGCGTGACGGGCAGGCCGGAGTCCATCACCACGCGCAGGCCCATCACGCGCTTGCCGGGCGTCGCCGCCGCGCGCGTGAGCTCGAACACCACGGGGTAGAACCATTCGAGGCAGAAGTAGCTCACGAGCAGGATGCCGGCGCCCATCTTGCCGAGCAGGCCGACGGCCATGGCGATCGCCGCGAAGATGCCGAGCCGGATCGCGAAATCGATCAGGTAGGCGAGCCCGCGCGCCACCAGTCCGGCGGGCCGCAGCGACAGCGCGATGCCCTCGGGTGTTTCGGCGGTGTAGAGCGTGTCGAGTCGCACAGGCGGCACCCGACCTTCTCAGGCCTGGAGTACGACGGTATCGGCGATCTGGTCGTGCAGGCAGCGGCGCGATGCACGGAAGATGAAGAGGCAATCGACGATGACGAAGATCTGCCCGACCATCGGGATCACGGCCGTGAGGAACTGCAGGCTCTCGCGCAGGCCGAGGATGCGGCCCAGCGACGGCTTGCTGCCGTCGGGGCGTGCGATGCGGATCCGCAAAATCGCCTTGCCGATGGTCTGGCCGCGGGCCGCGAGCAGGTAGCCGTGCAGCGCGACGTAGGTCAGAAAGCCCACGAGGGCGCCGAAAAGTTGGGGTTCCCAGAGGCTGCTGCCGTCGTCGTCCCACACGTTGATCGGCGTGAGCACCGACAGCAGCCAGATCACGCCGACGGCGATGCCGCCGTCGAGCATGGCTGCGAGAAATCGCTTGCCGCGCGATGCAAGCTCACCCGGCTGCGCGTCGCCGGGCAGCACCACGTCCTCGACGTGCGACTGCGGCGGCGCGTAGCGCGCGTCCTCCGTCTGCCCTTCCATGGACCCCTCCAGAAAGCGGTTGAATACTTGCTTGTTTTCTTGTCTCAACGATTCTAGTGGGGCGATTTGACAGGCCGGAGCCGCGTCAGCCGCGGTTCGGGGATGGCGGCACGGGGAAGGTGGTGGCCGGAGCCGCCGGCGCCTCCGCGGGCCTGTCGCCGGACGGCAAATCGGGCGGCACGTCGGGGCCGCCGCCCTGCAGGAAGCGGTCGACCAGCGTGAAGAAGCGGTCGTAGAAGCGCTCGTCCGTCAGGGTTTCGCTCGCCACCTTGACCATCGCGTCGTCGCTGCCGCCGAACGGCAGCGAGAGCGAGCCGATGGCACCCACGCCGACGCTCGCCGAGTTGTTGACCTTCTTGATGCCGTAGCGGTCCTGCAGCGCGGTCGCGAACGCCACGGTGCTCTGCTGCCGCCCCGCACGGCCGCCTTCGCGAGCGCAGACCACGCGGAACTCGACCTCGACGTGCACCTCGGGCGCCGGCTGGAAGCTCTTGCGCCCGGTCACGAGGTCGGCATTGGCCGCCAGCACCATGTAGCCCTGACTCAGGAGCGCGCGGCGCGCAGCCTCGCAGGTTTGCGCGTCGGTCGCGGGGTAGGTGCGCGTGTGGGTGGTGGTGGAGTCGAACTCCTCGGTCGCGTACGACGTGCGGCGCGACGCGCTGCTGCCGCAGCCCGCGACGAGCAGCGCGGCCAGCAGCCCCAGAACGAGCACCGGGCGGCGGAAGGCGCAGAAGGAAGCAACAGCGGAAGAACGGATGAGGGTGGTCGGCATGGGCCGCGAATCCTAACCGGGCCGGGCCACAAGCCTATCGAGAGGGCGTACCAGGAACACCGCGGAACCGGCTTTGCCGGGCCGCTGGTGTTGCCCCCTTGAGGGGGAGGCGGCTACACGAAGTGAGCCGCTACGGGGGTGGGTCAAGGATAGAGTCCGCGTTCCTGGCGAGCCGTCAGGATGCGTTCGCAGGCCACCGCATAGGTTGCAGTGCGCAGCGTGATCTTGTGCTTGTCGGCCGTGTCCCAGATGTGGTTGAGCGCATTCATCATGATGCGGTCGAGGCGCACGTTGATCTCGTCCTCGTCCCAGAAGAAGGACGAGAAGTCCTGCACCCACTCGAAGTAACTCACGGTCACGCCGCCGGCATTGCAGATCACGTCGGGCACCACGAGCACGCCGCGCTCGGCGAGGATGTCGTCGGCCATCGGGACCGTCGGGCCGTTGGCGCCTTCGAGCACGAGCTTGGCGGTGGTGGTCTTCGCGCGCTCGGCCGTGATCTGGCCCTCGAGCGCGGCCGGAATGAGGATGTCGCAGGCCACGTCCCAGAAGTCTTCGTTCGGCACGATGTCGCCGCCGGCCTTGAAGCCGACCACACCGTCGGTGCGCGAGATCGGCACCAGTCGGGTCAGGTCGAGCCCGTTGGCGTTGACGATGGTGCCGGTGTGGTCTTGCACCGCCACGATCTTGGCGCCGGCTTCCGCGAAGAGTTCGGCCGCGACCGAGCCCACGTTGCCGAAGCCCTGCACCGCGATGCGCGCGCCGCGCAGGTCGAGGCCGAGGCGGCGCGCGGCTTCGCGGCCGGTGACGAACACGCCGCGGCCCGTGGCCTTGACGCGGCCGAGGGAGCCGCCCAGGTGCAGCGGCTTGCCGGTGACCACGCCGGTGGCGGTGCCGCCGACGTTCATGGAGTAGGTGTCCATCATCCACGCCATGATCTGCGCGTTGGTGTTCACGTCGGGCGCCGGGATGTCGGTGTGCGGGCCGATGATGATGCCGATTTCGCTGGTGTAGCGGCGCGTGATCTTCTCGAGTTCCTGCTGCGAGAGCTTCTTCGGGTCGACGCGGATGCCGCCCTTGGCACCGCCGTAGGGCAGGTTGACGGCGGCGGTCTTGATGGTCATCCAGGCCGACAGGGCCATCACTTCCTCGAGCGTGACGTCGGGGTGGAAGCGGACGCCGCCCTTGCCCGGGCCGCGGCTCATGTTGTGCTGCACGCGATAGCCCTCGAAGTGGGCGATGGTGCCGTCGTCCATCTCGATCGGCACGTCGACGATCAGCGCGCGCTTGGGGCGCTTGAGCGTCTCGACCCAGCGGGCCAGCGGGCCCAGGTACGGCACCACGCGGTCGACCTGCGAGAGGTACGTGCCCCAGGGGCTGTTGGCGGTCGGGCTGACGAAGGAGAGCTTTTCACTCATGAAGACACCTTGGTTGGAACGGATCCCGCCACGATAGACCTCCCGCGACCGCCGCGCCACGCCTTATGCGCGCGGCGAAAGCGGTTATGCAAGAGCGGTTTGGGCCGCCTCAGCTGGCGCCACTGAGCAGCGCGGCATTGCCCCCGGCGGCGGTGGTGTTGACGGTGACGGTCTGCTCGGCACAGAAACGGTACAGGTAGTGCGGCCCGCCGGCCTTGGGGCCGGTGCCGCTCAGGCCCTCGCCGCCGAAGGGCTGCACGCCCACGACCGCGCCGATGATGTTGCGGTTGACATAGACGTTGCCCACGTGCGCGCGCGCCGCGAGCGCCTGCGCGCGCGAGTCGATGCGGGTCTGGATGCCGAGCGTGAGGCCGTAGCCGAGCGCGTTGATGCGCTCGATCACCGCCGCGGGGTCCGCCAGCGCGCCGCTTCCCCAGCGCGCGATCTGCAGCACCGGGCCGAAGATCTCGCTGGTCACGCCATCGATCGCCGGCACCTCGTAGGCATGCGGCACGATCAGGTTGCCGCACTCTCCCTCCGCCGCCTTCGCCGAGGACGCCGCGGGGTACAGGCGCCTGGCTTGCGCATCGAGGCGCGCCAGGTGGCGGCGGATGTTGTCCGCGGCCTCGCCATCGATGACCGGGCCGACGTCGGTCGACAGCAGCGCCGGATCGCCGACCGCGAGTTCGCGCGCCGCGCCGCAGACCATCTCGATCACCGCGTCGGCGATGCCTTCGTGCAGCACCAGAAGCCGCAGCGCCGAGCAGCGCTGGCCGGCCGAGCGGAACGCGCTCTGCACCACCGCGTCGGCCACCTGCTCGGGCAGCGCGCTCGAGTCGACCAGCATCGCATTGATGCCGCCGGTCTCGGCGATCAGCGGCACGATCGGGCCGTCCTTGGCGGCCAGCGCGCGGTGGATGGTGCGCGCCACCTGCGTCGAGCCGGTGAAGACCACGCCGGCCACCCCGGGCGCCGCCACGAGCGCAGCGCCCACCGTCTCGCCGGGCCCGTGCAGCAGCTGCAGTGCATCGGCCGGCACGCCCGCCGCATGCAGCAGCGCCACGGCTTCGCGCGCCACGGCGGGCGTCTGCTCGGCCGGCTTCGCGAGCACGGTGTTGCCGGTGGCGAGCGCGGCCGCGACCTGCCCCGTGAAGATCGCGAGCGGGAAATTCCACGGGCTGATGCACACCCATGGCCCGCGCGCGATGAGCCGCAGTTCGTTGCGCTCGCCCGTGGGCCCGGGCAGCACCACGGGCTGCATGATGCGTTCGGCCTCGTCGGCGTAATAGCGCAGGAAGTCGACCGCCTCGCGCACCTCGGAGACCGCGTCGCCCCAGGTCTTGAAGGCTTCCTTGACCAGCAGTGCGCAGAACCGCGGCAGCGCCTGCTGCAGCGCATCGGCCGCCTGCCGCAGCATCGCGGCACGCGCGGCCACGGGGGTCTGGCGCCAGTCGCGAAAGCACGCCGCGCTGGCGGCCACGGCCTGGGGCACGCGCGCGGGATCGTATTCGGCCACGCCGGGAACGCGGCATGTCGCCAGCGCTGCGCTCAGCGGCGCGCGCATCGAGGCCACCGCAAGATCGACGCCGTCGCTGTTGCGCCGGGCCGGCGGCGCACCGAAGAGCGCGGGCGGCAGCGGCAGCAGCGGGTTGTCGTGCGCGATGTGCAGCGGCGACATCAGCAGTTCGCCGACCGGCACCGCGTCGTCGCCGAGCTGGTTCACGAACGAGGAGTTGGCGCCGTTCTCGAGCAGGCGTCGCACCAGGTAGGCCAGCAGGTCGCGGTGCTGGCCCACCGGCGCGTACACGCGCACGGCGACGCCCGGGTGCTGCTTCATCACTTCGCGGTAGACGCCCTCGCCCATGCCGTGCAGGCGCTGCAGCTCGAAGGGCGCGCCCGCCGCTTCGGCCATCTGCAGGATCGCGGCGATGGTGCCCGCGTTGTGGGTCGCGAACTGCGGGTAGACCGCGTCGGGCGCAGCGAGCAGCGCGCGCGCGCAGGCCAGGTAGCTGATGTCGCTGTGGTGCTTGTGCGTGAAGACCGGGTAGTGCGGCAGGCCGAGCTCCTGCGCGCGCTTGATCTCGGCGTCCCAGTAGGCGCCTTTCACGAGCCGGCACATCAGGCGCAGCCCATGCCGGCGCGCCACCGCCGCGACATGCGCGACGAGTTCGAGCGCGCGCGTCTGGTAGGCCTGCAGCGCCAGGCCGAAACCCTGCCACTGCGGGTGTGCGGACGCCACGCGCGCGGCGAGGGCCTCGAAGACGTCGAGCGAGAGTTCCAGCCGATCGACCTCTTCGGCATCGATCGTCAGGTTGAGGTTGGCCGCGGCCGCGAGTTCGCAGAGACGCCACACGCGCGGCACCAGCTCGTCGAGCACGCGCTCGCGCTGCGCCTCTTCGTAGCGCGGATGCAGTGCGCTGAGCTTGATCGAGATGCCGTCGTTGCGCTCGGGCGTGGCCGCGGCGTCGGTGCCGGCGGCGATCGCCGCGATGGCGCGGGCGTAGCTTTCGAGGTAGCGCAGCGCATCGGCGTCGGTGCGCGCGCCCTCGCCGAGCATGTCGTAGCTGAAGCGCAGGGCATCTTGCTTGCGGTGCGCGGCGCGTGCCTCGCCGAGCGCTTCGGCAATGGTCTGGCCGAGCACGAACTGCCGCCCGAGCAGCTGCACCGCACGCAGGGTGGCCGCCACCACCGTGCGCGACCCGAGCTTGGCCATGAGACCCGGTGGATGGTTGCCCTCGGGCAGGAACTTCTTCGACATGGCGATGGCCGCCGACGAAAGGCGCGAGAGCGTGGAGTCGGCCGCGCCCTCGAAATCGGCGCGGCCGAGCTGGTCGGCCGTGAGCGCGATCGCCGTGGCGGCATCGGGCACGCGCAGCAACGCCTCGGCCAGCCGCATCAGCGCCAGGCCCTCGGCGCTCGAGATCGGGTATTCGCGCAGCAGGCTTTCCATGGCCCAGAACGGCGGCGGATGGCGCCGCACCGCTTCGACCCAGGGCGTGGCCAAGGCCGCGGCGGCATGCCAGTCGAGCGCGTGTTCGAGGGCCGCGAGCCGGTCGGCGACGACCTCGGACTCGGGGCGGTAAGGGATGGGCAAGTGCATGGCGATTCCTTGAAGGTATCCCCTATAGTCTTTCGACATACGCCGAATCTTCTGCGAAAAAATAAGGTTTCAACCGGATAATTCTCGGATGCCAGACCTCGACCGCATCGATCTCCGCCTGCTGAAGATTCTTCAGCAGGATGGCCGCATCACCAACCTCAAGCTGGCCGAAGCGGTGGCGCTCTCGCCCACCGCGGTACTTGCGCGGGTGCAGCGGCTCACACGCGAGGGCTTCATCCAGGGCTACGAGGCCCGGCTCGACCCGCACAAGCTGGGCCGCGGCTTCACCGTGTTCGTCGAAGTGCTGCTCGACCGCACCACGCCCAACGTGTTCGACCAGTTCAAGGCCGCGGTGCAGGTGCGCGACGAGATCATGGAATGCCACATGGTCGCGGGGGGCTTCGACTACCTGCTCAAGACGCGCATGGCCGACATGGCCGCCTACCGCGAGTTCGCAGGCACCGTGCTGTGGCAGCTGCCCGGCGTGCGCGAGACCCGGACCTACGCGGTGATGGAAGAAGTGAAGAGCAGCGCGCGGTTGCCGCTGGCGGCGTAGTGGCGCTAGCGGCTCAGGCCGCCTTGCGCGCGCGGCCGCCGAAGATCGCCGTGCCGATGCGCACCATCGTGCTGCCGGCGCTCACCGCCGCCTCGAGGTCGGCGCTCATGCCGAGCGAGAGCGTGTCGAGCCCGATGCCCGCTGCGCGAAGGGCGTCATAAACGGCACGGGCGCGCAGGCACAGGTCGCGCTGCGCGGCGACATCGCTTGCCGGTTCGGGAATGGCCATGAGCCCGCGCAGCCTCAGTTGTGGCAAGGCCGCCACAGCGCGCGCGAGCGGCAAGGCCTCGTCCGGCGCCACGCCCGACTTGTTGGCGCCGCCGTCCACGTTCACCTGCAGGCAGACGTTCAGCGGTGGCAGATGCGCCGGACGCTGCGCAGAAAGCCGCTCGGCGATCTTCAGCCGGTCGATGCTGTGGACCCAGTCGAACTGCGCAGCCACGGGCCGCGTCTTGTTGCTCTGCAGGGGGCCGATGCAGTGCCATTCGAGCTCGGCGCGCAGGTCGGCCAGCGCCTCGATCTTGTCGAGCCCCTCCTGAACGTAGTTCTCGCCGAAGGCGCGCTGCCCGGCCGCGAAGGCCTCGCGCACGGCCTCGGGGCCGAAGGTCTTCGACACCGCCAGCAACCGGACCTCGGCCGCATCGCGCCCCTCGGCCGCGCATGCCCTTTCGATCCGGTTCCTTACTTGCTGGAGGTCGTCGCCAATCATCGTCATAATCGCCCAGGAAAAATCGTATCAAAACGTCACCGAACCCGACCGAGGACCCCGTGGACATCACCCAACTGCTGGCATTCAGCGTCAAGAACAAGGCCTCCGACCTGCACCTGTCCGCGGGTCTGCCGCCGATGATCCGCGTGCACGGCGACGTACGGCGCATCAACGTCGACGCGCTCGACCACAAGGCGGTGCACGCCATGGTGTACGACATCATGAGCGACACGCACCGCAAGCACTACGAAGAGTTCCTGGAGGTCGACTTCTCGTTCGAGATCGACGGCCTCGCGCGCTTCCGCGTGAATGCGTTCAACCAGGCGCGCGGCGCGGCGGCGGTGTTCCGGACCATTCCCTCGAAGATCCTGACGCTCGAGCAGCTCAATGCACCGAAGATTTTCGCGGATCTGGCGCTCAAGCCGCGTGGCCTGGTGCTGGTGACGGGGCCCACGGGTTCGGGCAAGTCGACCACGCTGGCCGCCATGGTCAACTACCTGAACGAAAACGAGTACGGCCACATCCTCACGGTGGAAGACCCGATCGAGTTCGTGCACGAATCCAAGAAGTGCCTGATCAACCAGCGCGAGGTCGGGCCGATGACGCTGTCGTTCGCCAACGCGCTGCGCTCGGCGCTGCGCGAGGACCCCGACGCGATCCTGGTGGGCGAGCTGCGCGACCTCGAGACCATCCGCCTCGCGATGACCGCGGCCGAGACCGGCCACCTGGTGTTCGGCACCCTGCACACCTCGTCGGCCGCCAAGACCATCGACCGGATCATCGACGTGTTCCCCGGCGAAGAGAAGGAAATGATCCGCGCGATGCTGTCGGAATCGCTGCAGGCCGTGATCTCGCAGACGCTGTGCAAGACCAAGGACGGCCAGGGCCGCGTGGCGGCGCACGAGATCATGCTCGGCACGCCGGCCATCCGCAACCTGATCCGCGAGGCCAAGGTGGCGCAGATGTATTCGGCGATCCAGACCGGCCAGGGCGCGGGCATGCAGACGCTGGACCAGAACCTGACCGACCTCGTGCGCCGCAATGCCATTTCGGCGGCCGAAGCGCGCAGCAAAGCGAAAATCCCCGAGAATTTCCCAGGTTAAGAGGCGCCCTCATCATGGAACGCGATCAAGCCAGCCAGTTCATCAACGACCTGCTCAAGCTCATGGTGAGCCGCAACGGCAGCGACCTGTTCATCACGGCCGACTTCCCGCCTGCCATCAAGGTCGACGGCAAGGTCACCAAGGTGTCGCAGCAGGCGCTGGGCGCGCAGCACACGCTGGCGCTCACGCGATCCATCATGAACGACCGCCAGACGGCGGAGTTCGAGCGCACCAAGGAATGCAACTTCGCGATCTCGCCGACCGGCATCGGCCGCTTCCGCGTGAACGCGTTCGTGCAGCAGGGCAAGGTCGGCATGGTGCTGCGGACCATCCCGGCCAAGCTGCCGACCATCGACGGCCTCGGCATGCCGCAGGTGCTCAAGGAAGTGTCGATGACCAAGCGCGGCCTCACCATCCTGGTGGGTGCCACGGGCTCGGGCAAGTCGACCACGCTGGCCGCCATGATCGACTGGCGCAACGAGAATTCGTACGGCCACATCGTGACGGTGGAAGACCCGGTCGAATTCGTGCATCCGCACAAGAACTGCGTGGTGACGCAGCGCGAGGTGGGCATCGACACCGACAGCTGGGAGGCCGCGCTCAAGAACACGCTGCGCCAGGCACCCGACGTGATCCTGATGGGCGAGATCCGCGACCGCGAGACCATGGAGCATGCGGTGGCCTTCGCCGAAACCGGCCACCTCTGCATGGCCACGCTGCACGCCAACAGCGCCAACCAGGCGCTGGACCGGATCATCAACTTCTTCCCCGAGGAGCGCCGCGCGCAGCTTCTGATGGACCTGTCGCTGAACCTTCGGTCGCTGGTCTCACAGCGCCTCGTGCCCACCGAAGATGGCCAGGGCCGCGTGGCGGCCGTCGAGGTGCTGCTGAACACGCCGCTGATCTCCGACCTGATCTTCAAGGGCGAAGTGGGCGAGATCAAGGAGATCATGAAGAAGAGCCGCAACCTCGGCATGCAGACCTTCGACCAGGCGCTGTTCGACCTGTTCGAGAGCCACTCGATCAGTTTCGAGGACGCGATTCGCAACGCCGACTCGGCCAACGACCTGCGCCTGCAGATCAAGCTCAACAGCCAGCGCGCGCGCAGCACCGACCTGTCGGCCGGCACGGAGCACTTCGCGATTGTCTAGACGCCGCGCCCACGTGACGCAGCCGCTGCATTGGGCTTAAGCTCTCGCCCATGAGCAGCATCAACACCCGAACCTACGAATCCACCCCCGCGCAGCCCGTGGCCTTTCTCGGCCTCGGCGTCATGGGCGGGCCAATGGCCGGCCACCTCGCGAAGGCCGGCCACACCGTCACGGTGTACAACCGCACGCCCGCCAAGGCCGAGGCCTGGGTGGCCGAATTCGGCGCGCCGGGCCGCCATGCCACCACGCCGCGCGAGGCGGTGGCTGGTGCCGACATCGTGTTCAGCTGCGTCGGCAACGACGACGACCTGCGCGCCGTGGTGCTTGGCCCGAACGGCGCTTTCGCAGGCATGAAGCAGGGCGCCGTGTTCGTCGATCACACCACCGCCTCGGCCGACGTGGCGCGCGAGCTCTCGAACGCCGCCCTGTCGCTAGGCGTGCAGTTCGTCGACGCGCCGGTCTCCGGCGGCCAGGCCGGCGCGCAGAACGGCGCGCTCACGGTGATGTGCGGCGGCGACAAGGCCGCTTTCGAACGCGCAAAGCCGGTGATCACCGCGTTCGCGCGCGCCGTGACGCACCTGGGCGCGAGCGGTGCCGGGCAGCTCGCGAAGATGGTCAACCAGATCGCCATCGCGGGCCTGGTGCAGGGCCTCTCCGAAGCCATCGCCTTCGGCCAGCGTGCGGGCCTGGACATGAAGCTGGTGCTCGACGTCATCGGCAAGGGCGCCGCCCAGAGCTGGCAGATGGACAACCGCGGCCAGACCATGATCGACGGCAAGTTCGACTACGGCTTTGCGGTCGACTGGATGCGCAAGGACCTCGGCCTGGTGCTCGACGAGGCCAAGCGCAACGGCGCGCGCCTGCCTGTGACCGCGCTGGTCGACCAGTTCTATGCCGACGTGCAGCAGGCCGGCGGCAAGCGCTGGGACACCTCGAGCCTGATCACCCGGCTGAAGTAAGAAAAGGCCGGATCCAATAAGAAAAGCCCGCACAAGCGGGCTTTCTTCTTTTTGCTGACGGGCGCTTGCGAACTCAGCGCACCGGCGAGGTCACCACGCCACCGGGCTGCGAGGGCTGCGGCTGCTGCGCCGGCGCCAGCGGCTCCATCGGCGGCAGCGGCACGCGCGACGAAGACGACGAAGGTGCCGCCGAACCGGCCGGCGCGGGCGAGCCTGTGCCGCCGCGCTGGGCCTCGTTGGCCAGCTCGGCCTCGCTCACGACCTCGACCACGCGCACCACCTTTTGCACGCCCGAAATGCCGCGCGCGATCTCGGTCGCACGGTCGGTCTCGCGGCGCGTCGCGATGCCCATCAGGTAGACCACGCCGCGCTCGGTCACCACCTTGAACGAATTCGCGAAGATGTCCTTCGCGTCGAGCAGCGAGGCCTTGACCTTGCCGCTGATGAACACGTCGTTCGAACGTTCCTGGAAGGTGCTGGGCTGGCCGATGGTGAGCTCGTTGACCACCGAGCGCACGTTGTCCACGCGCTGCACCGCCTCTTCGACGCGGCGGCGGTCGGCCTCGTTGCCGACGGCGCCCGTCAGCAGCACCTGGCGGTTGAAGCTGGTGACGCTCACGTACATCTGGTCGTTGGCGATCTCGCGCACGCGCGCTGCCGCGCGCAGTTCGATGCCCTGGTCGTCGAGCTGCGCGCCCGAGCTGCGGCGGTCCGTGGCCACCATGCCTACGCCCATCGCCGCGGCCCCCCCGACCACGAGCGGCACGCAGGCCGAGAGCCCGGCCGTCAGCACGGCTCCCGAGGCGAATGCAATGGCAAGGCGTTGGAACGGTGTGGTCGTCATGTGGAAGCTTCCTGTTCTCCGAGTAACTGGGCATCCACGCCGTCGCACAGGCAATGCAGTGCGAGCAGGTGGACTTCGTGGATGCGTGCCGCACGCTCGTGCGGCACGCCGATCTGGACATCGGTTTCGCGCAGCGCACGCCCGATCGCGCCGCCGGTGCCGCCCGTGCCGGCCGCAGCCGCCTGACCGACCCCCGCGTTGCCGAGCAGCGCCACCACCGTCATGTCGCGCTCGTGCGCGGCCATCACCGCAGAAAGCACGGCGGCCGACTGCCCGCTGGCACTGAGCGCCAGCAGCACGTCGCCCGCCTGGCCGAGCGCGCGCACCTGGCGCGCGAAGCGGTCGGCGTCGCCGGCGTTGGCACTGTCGCCCGCGGGATCGTTGCTGTCGCCCGGCAGCGCGATCGCGGCCAGTTCGGGCCGCTCGCGCTCGAAACGCCCGACGAAGTGAGCCGCGAACTGGGCTGCCAGCAAGCCCGACACGCCCCCGCCGCAGGCCAGGATCTTGCCGCCACTGGTCACGCAGGCGAGGATCGCCTGCATCGCTTGCGAGATGGATTTACTGAGAACCGGGCCGGCCTGGTACTTGAGGTCGGCGCTGTCGATGAAATGTTGCTGAATCCGTTGCTCGAGCATGGGGCGCGATGATACCGGTGGGCGTTGAAACAAGACGTTTGCAATGTGGAGCCGAAGGCGCGGGTTCAGTTCCCGCGGCGGCCGGATTCAGCCCGCATCGAAGGCGGCCTGCAGCCAGATGATGCGCGCTTCCACCAGCACCACGTCGAAGCGGCACGGCGGTAGCGTGCGCAGCGCGTGCAGGTAGTGCCGCGCCGCGAAGACGATGCGCCGCTGCTTGACGCCCGTGATGCTGCCGCCAGCGCCGCCGTGCGTGCCGGCGCTGCGCTGCCGCACCTCGACGAACACCAGCGTGCCGTCGCGCGGATCGCGCATGATCAGGTCGATCTCGCCGCCGCCGCGCCCGGGCGTTCGATAATTGCGTGTCACCAGCACCAGCCCGGCATCCTGCAGATGGTCGAGCGCGGCGTCTTCGGCCGCGTCGCCGCGGCGCTTGGTCGTCGTGTGGGTCTTCATGCTTGCTCCCTGCCGGCTCTTGTTCTTTGTTTGTAGCGTCTTCGGAGAAACCCATTGGCTTCACTCGCACCCGCGTCTTTCGGCGCCTCCCTTGCGGCCGCGCAAGACGCCTCGGGTGCGCAGCATTATCCGCAAGGCACGCTCTACATCGTGGCCACACCCATCGGCAACCTGGCCGACATCACGCTGCGCGCGCTGCATGTGCTGCAACTCGTGGACACGCTCGCCTGCGAGGACACGCGCCACACCCAGGGCCTGCTGCGCGCCTACGGCATCGACCGGCCCTCGGCGCGGCTCGTCGCGCTGCACCAGCACAACGAGGCCGAGGCGGCGCAGGCCGTCGTCGCGCGGCTGGCCCAGGGCGAGCGTGTGGCCTACGTGAGTGATGCCGGAACCCCGGGCGTCAGCGATCCGGGCGCGCGGCTCGTGGCCGCCGTGCGCGCCGCCGGCCTGCGCGTGCTGCCGCTGCCTGGTGCCAGCAGCGTCACCACGCTCATCAGTGCAGCCGGGCTGGTCGCCGAGAGCGGCGGCGACGCGGGCGCGGGCAGCAGCAGCAGCGCCTTCGTCTTTGCCGGTTTCCTGCCGAGCAAGGCCGGCGAGCGCGACACCGCCGTGCAGGCGCTCGCGCAGGAGCCGCGCGCCGTGCTGCTGCTGGAGGCGCCGCACCGCATCGAGGCGCTGGCGCGTGCGCTCGCGGTGCTCGGGCCGCGGCCCGTCACCGTGGGCCGCGAGCTCACCAAGCAGTTCGAGGAGATCGCGACCGTGGCGGCCAGCGCCCTGGCCGACTGGTTTTCAGCCGACCGCGACCGCACGCGCGGCGAATTCGCGCTGGTGCTGCATCCCGTGGCGGCGAGCGCCAGTGACGGCGGCAGCGCCGAGGGCGAGCGCGTGCTGCGGCTGCTGCTGGCCGAGCTGCCGGTCAAGACCGCGGTACGGCTCGCGTCGGAGATCAGCGGTGGGCCGCGCAATGCGCTCTACGAGGCGGCGCTGCGCATGCGCAAGGAAGCCGAAGCCGACGGAACTCAGCCGTCGAGCTCTGCATAGCGCCTGAAGATGCCGTCTTCATTGAACGCGATGCGGCGCGGGCTCTGCAGGTACTCGCGCACGCGCTGGCGGCGCTTCACGTTGTCGTGCAACTTCACCACCGCGGGCGTGGCCGCCAGCGCCTTGGCGGCCGCCTTCGGAAAGGCATAGCGCAGGCCGTCGACCAGCTGGAACAGCGACAGGTCGGCATAGGTCAGCACATCGCCCACCAGGTGCGACGACCCCGCGGGATTGCGCTGCAGCACCCGCTCGAACCAGTTCAGGTACTTGGGGATCCGCTCATCGCGAAAGGCCCGCGCGCGCTGCACGGCCGCGTCGCGCTGGTCTTCGTAGTAGGCGCCGGTGGAGATCGGGTGGTGCGTGTCGTGCGCCTCGGCCACCACGTCGCCCACCGTGAGTTGCAGCTGGTGCGTCCATAGCCCGTCCGATTCGCCGACACCCGCGAGCCCGAGCCGCGGCCCCAGGTAGAGCAGGGTGGCCGCGGTCTGCCCGACCACGATGTCGCCGTCGATCAGGAACGGCGGCGCGAACGCGGGGCGCACGATCTCGGGGTCGTCGAGCCGCTGCGCGAGCGCCGATTCGCCGCCGCCCTTGGGTTCGGGGAGCCGGGCCACGTCCACGTAATCTGCACCGGCCGCTTCGAGTGCGAGCCGCACGAATTCGCCTCGGCCCTGGATCGTGGGCCAGTAATGAAGTTGGTAGGTCATGCGGGCATGTTGGCAGGCTCGGTGGGGCGCTGCAACGGGCGGCGCAAAGGCCCTGGCGAGTCCATGCGCCACACCCACAAACAACAAAGCCGGACACCCTTGCAAGTGTCCGGCTTCACGATATTTGGTCCCGCCGCCAGGAATCGAACCTGGATCTCAGCCTTCGGAGGGCCGAATTCTATCCGTTGAAATACAGCGAGAAATTTGGTTTCCGGCAGAACCGGAGCCACCGATTATCGCCTATCAGGCGGCCACCGTTTCGACTTCGTTCCCGGTTCCCGCATTGGAGTTCCGCACAAAGCCCAAACCGGCCATGTAGACCCGGAAGGTGCGCCGGCCGGTGGGCACCAGGTCGAAGGCCGTGGGATCGAGCAGCCAGTTCTGGATCAGTCCGCTCATCAGCGCGTGCAGCCCCTGCGCCGCGACGTGGCCGGGCACCGGAAGCTTGATCTGGTCGCGGCGCGCGGCGAGCCGGAGCGCTTTTTCGAAGTCGGTGACGCAGGCGTTGCGCGCGGCCAGGTGGCGCTGCTGCACCGAGGCCATGTCGTGCGTGTATTCGACCTTGTGGGTGGCCACGTCGAAGACGCGGCGCACCTGCGGATCGGTGGTCATCAAGGTCAGCGCATGCACCATGCCCTCCTCGATCTCGGCCAGCGGATCGTCGCTGCCGTCCCCGACCCGACCAACCGCGCCGGGTCCCGCCTCCAGCGGCAGGATGACGCGCTCCATCATCGCGTTGAACAGGTCGGCCTTGTCCTTGAAGTGCCAATAGATGGCGCCGCGCGTCGCGCCGGCCTGCTGCGCGATCTGCTGCAGCGAGGTCTGCGAGACGCCCTGCGCCTGAAACAGCAGCTCCGCGGCATCGAGCAGTCGATGCCGCGTGGCCAATGCTTCTTCTTTCGTACGACGTGCCACCCTGTCTCCTGATTTGTAAAGCCAAGCCCTTTCGTTCTCGTGGGGCCATTTCGACAATGCTGTCACTATACATCCATGAATGTATGTAAGATAGGGACTTCCCTGATGGCCCGGCTCCGACGCTGGTTTTGCGTTCGCGATGCGAACACGCCGTCTCCCCGTTTTTGCTTCAAAGGATTCGCATGCCCCTCCTGCATGTCTCGCGTCAATCGTTTTCCTCGCCGCGCCTCGCGACCGTGGCTGTCGTCGTTCTGCTGGCGCTCGCAGGCTGCGGCAAGAGCGACGCACCGGCGGGCCCGGGCGGCGGCGCAGGTGCCGCTGGCGGCGGCAAGCCTCCTGCGCCGGAGGTCGGCGTGATCGTGGCGGCCCCCACCGACGTGGGCCTGGTGACCGAGTTGCCCGGCCGGTTGGAGGCCTCGCGCGTGGCCCAGGTGCGCGCCCGCGCCGCCGGCATCCTGCTCAAGCGTGAATTCCGCGAAGGCAGTGACGTGAAGGCCGGCCAGGTGCTGTTCCGCATCGACCCGGCGCCGCTGGTGGCTGCCTCGCAGAACGCCCAGGCGACGCTCGCGCGCGCCGAGGCCAATGCGGCTCAGGCCAAGGCGCTGGCCGACCGCTACAAGCCGCTGGTCGAGGCCAATGCCGTAAGCAAGCAGGAATACGTCAATGCGGTGGCGGCCCAGAAGACCGCCGAAGCCGACGTGGCCGCGAGCCGCGCCGCGCTGCAGAGCGCCCGGATCAACCAGGGCTATGCCACCGTGACCTCACCGATCTCGGGCCGCATCGGCCGCGCGCTGGTCACCGAAGGCGCACTGGTCGGCCAGGGCGAAGCCACCCAGCTGGCCGTGGTGCAGCAAATCAACCCGATGTACGTCAACTTCACGCAGTCGGCCTCCGAGGTGCTGAAGCTGCGCCGCGCGGTGGCCGCGGGGCAGTACAAGCGCGCAAGCGGCGAAGACGCGGCCAGCATCCGCCTGGTGCTCGAGGACGGCACCGAGTATTCGGAGGCCGGCAAGCTGCTGTTCTCCGATCTCTCGGTCGACCCGACGACCGGCCAGGTGACGCTGCGCGCCGAAGTGCCCAATCCGAAGGGCGAGCTGCTGCCGGGGCTGTACGTGCGCGTCAAGCTCGAGCAGGCACAGGCCAGCAATGCGATCACGGTGCCGCAGCAGGCGGTCACGCGCACGCAGCAGGGCGACACGCTGACGGTGGTCGGTGCCGACGGCAAGCTGAGCCAGCGCACGGTGAAGATCAGCGCCGCCAAGGACAACCAGTGGGTGGTGCTCGAAGGCCTGAAGGCCGGCGAACAGGTGATGGTCGATGGCTTCCAGCGCCTGCAGATGATGCCGCCCGGCACGCCGGTGAAGGCGGTGCCGTGGCAGAAACCGAACCTCAACGGCGCGGCCCCGGCCGCCGCTGCGGCATCGGCCCCGGCCCCTGCCACGGCCGAGAAGAAGTAATCAAGGAGCGCGCCCGCAATGGCCAAATTCTTTATCGATCGCCCCATCTTTGCGTGGGTGATCGCACTGTTCATCCTGGTGCTCGGCGGCGTGTCCATCACGCAGTTGCCGATCGCGCAATATCCACCGGTGGCGCCGCCCGCCATCGTGATCAACGTCGCCTACCCGGGCGCTTCGGCCCAGACGCTCGAGGACAGCGTGCTGTCGGTGATCGAGCGCGAGATGAACGGCTCGCCCGGGCTGATCTACATGGAGTCGGTGGCCCAGGCCGACGGCACCGGCGCGATCACGATCAGCTTCCAGCCCGGCACCAATGAAGACCTGGCGCAGGTCGACGTGCAGAACCGGCTCTCGCGCGCCACGCCCCGCCTGCCGGCAGCGGTGACGCAGCAGGGCGTCCGCGTCGACAAGTCGCGCGACAACTTCCTGCTGTTCACGATGCTGTCGTCGGACAACCCCGACTTCGACCCTGTGGCGCTCGGCGACTATGCCGCGCGCAACATCGTGCCCGAGCTGCAGCGTATCGAGGGCGTGGGCCAGGTGCAGTTGTTCGGCTCCGAGAACGCGATGCGCATCTGGGTCGACCCGACCAAGCTGCAGGGCTTCAACCTGTCGGCAACCGACGTCAACAACGCGATCCGCGCCCAGAACGCCCAGGTGGCGTCGGGCACGCTCGGCGACCTGCCGAACGTGCCGGGCCAGGCGATCGCCGCCACGGTGACGGTCAACGGCCAGCTCACCAGCGTCGAGCAGTTCCGCGAGATCGTGCTGCGCGCCAACACCGACGGCTCCACCGTGCGCCTGAAGGACGTGGCGCGCGTCGAACTCGGCGGCCAGAGCTACGCCACCTCGGCCCGCTTGAACGGCGTGCCCGCGGTCGGCATCGGCGTGCAGCCCACGCCCACCGGCAACGCGCTGAAGTCGGCCAAGGCGGTGCGCGCGAAGATGACCGAACTCGAGCGCTTCTTCCCCCAGGGCGTGAAATGGGACATCCCCTACGACAGCTCGCGCTTCGTGCAGCTGTCGATCACCGAAGTGGTCAAGACGCTGCTCGAAGCCGTGGTGCTGGTGTTCCTGGTGATGTTCCTGTTCCTGCAGAACTGGCGCTACACGATCATTCCGACGATCGTGGTGCCCATTGCGCTGCTCGGCACCTTCGCCACGCTGCTCGCGCTGGGCTTCTCGATCAACGTGCTGACGATGTTCGGCATGGTGCTGGTGATCGGCATCGTGGTGGACGATGCGATCGTGGTGGTCGAGAACGTCGAGCGCATCATGAGCGAGGAAGGCCTGCCACCGCTGGAGGCCACGCGCAAGGCGATGCAGCAGATCTCGGGCGCCATCATCGGCGTGACCGTGGTGCTGATCTCGGTGTTCGTGCCGCTGGCGTTCTTCGCGGGCTCGACCGGCAACATCTACCGCCAGTTCTCGGCGGTGATGGTGGCGTCGATCGGCTTCTCGGCCTTCATGGCGCTGTCGCTCACGCCGGCGCTGTGCGCGACGCTGCTCAAGCCGGTGGAAGCCGGCCACCACCACGAGAAGCGCGGCTTCTTCGGCTGGTTCAACCGCGGCTTCTCGCGCACCGCGAAGGGCTACGAGAGCGTGGTCGCGCGCATCCTGCGCCGCGCTGCGCGCTACATGGTGATCTACGCCGCGATCATCGGCGCGGTGGTGTACTTCTACACCACACTGCCGAGCTCGTTCCTGCCGCAGGAAGACCAGGGCAACATCATCGTGAACGTGCAGCTGCCGCCCGGCGCGACGCAAGAGCGCTCGCTGTCGGTCATGCAGCAGGTCGAGGGCTTCATCATGAAGCAGCCCGAAGTGCAGAGCATCGTGAGCGTGATGGGCTTCAGCTTCTCGGGCCAGGGCCAGAACGCGGGCCTCGCCTTCGTGACGCTCAAGGACTGGGAAGAGCGCAAGGACCCGGCCAACTCGGCGAGTGCGCTGGCCGGCCGTGCCTTCGGCGCGCTGTCGGGCATCCGCGACGCGTTCATCTACCCGCTGAGCCCGCCGCCGATTCCCGAGCTGGGCAATGCCAGCGGCTTCAGCTTCCGGCTGCAAGACCGCTCGGGCGCAGGCCACGAGGCGCTGATCAATGCGCGCAACCAGCTGCTCGGCATGGCCGCGCAGAGCAAGGTGCTGGCGCAGGTGCGGCCCGACGGCCTCGAGGACGCGCCGCAGCTCGAGATCGACATCGACCGCGACAAGGCGAATGCGCTGGGCGTGGGCTTCGACGCGATCAACGCCGCCCTGTCGACCGCGCTCGGTTCGAGCTACATCAACGACTTCCCGAACCGCGGCCGCCTGCAGCGCGTGGTGGTGCAGGCCGATGCACCGGCGCGCATGCAGCCCGACGACCTGCTGCGGCTCAACGCGACCAACACCCAGGGCGAGCCGGTGCCGCTGGCGGCCTTCGCGACCACCAAGTGGGTCACCGGCGCCACGCAGACCGTGCGCTACAACGGCTACCCCGCGATCCGCATCAGCGGCGACGCGGCGCCGGGCTTCAGCACGGGTGCCGCGATGGACGAGATGGAAAAGCTCGCCGCGCAGCTGCCGCAGGGCTTCGGCTTCGAATGGACCGGCCAGTCGCGTGAAGAAAAGCTCGCGGGCTCGCAGGCCATGATCCTCTACGGCTTCGCGATCCTGGCGGTGTTCCTGTGCCTGGCCGCGCTGTACGAGAGCTGGTCGATCCCGCTGTCGGTCATTCTGGTGGTGCCGCTGGGCGTGATCGGGGTGCTGGCGGCGACGCTGCTGCGCGCTTATTCGAACGACGTGTACTTCCAGGTGGGCCTGATCACCATCATCGGCCTGTCGGCGAAGAACGCGATTCTGATCATCGAGTTCGCCAAGGACCTGCAGGCGCAGGGACGCGGCGTCGTCGAGGCCGCGCTGACCGCCGCGCACCTGCGGTTCCGCCCCATCGTCATGACCTCGCTGGCCTTCGGCCTGGGCGTGATGCCGCTGGTCCTCGCCTCGGGCGCGGGCTCCGCGAGCCAGCGTGCCATCGGCACCGGGGTGATCGGCGGAATGATCACGGGCACGGCGCTCGCGGTGTTCTTCGTGCCGGTGTTCTTCGTGCTCGTGCGCAGCCTGTTCAAGGGCAGCGCGCGCCAGCGCGAAGCCGACCGGCGCCATGCGGAAGCCGCCGGCATCACGGAGGAAAAACATGACACCCAATAAGAAACTGATCCCCACTGCGCTGGCAGCGGCCCTGGTCCTGGCGGGCTGCTCGCTGATCCCGACCTACGAGCGCCCTGCAGCGCCGGTGCCGACCACCTTTCCGGGCGACCCGGCACAGCCGGCCGGCCCGGCCGCGGCCACCGTCGCATGGGAAGACTTCTTCACCGACCCGCGCCTCGCGGGCCTGATCCGCACCGCGCTGGCAAACAACCGCGACCTGCGCGTGGCCGTGCTCAACATCGAGCAGGCGCGCGCGCAGTTCCAGGTCCAGCGTGCCGACCTGTTCCCGGCGGTCGGTGTCAGCGGCAGCGGTTCGCGCTCGAGCCCGAACCCCTACCAGGCGTTCGACAGCGGCGCCGGCAGCGTCTCGTCGCAATACAGCGTCAACCTGGGCGTCACGGCCTGGGAGATCGACTTCTTCGGCCGCATCCGCGCGCTGAAGGACCAGGCGCTCGCGCAATACCTGGCCACCGAGGAGTCGCGCAAGGCCACGCAGATCAGCCTGGTCGCGGCGGTCGCCAACGGCTGGCTCACGCTGATGGCCGACGACGCGCTGCTCGAGCTCACGCGGCAGACGCTCGCCACGCGCGAGGAATCGGTGCGCCTCACCAAGCTGCGCTTCGACAACGGCGTCTCGTCCGAGCTCGACTTCCAGGCCGCGAACTCGCTCGCCGAGACCGCGCGCGCCTCCTACGCGCAGCAGCTGCGCACGCGCCAGCAGGACGAGAACGCGCTGGCGCTGCTGCTCGGCGCCCCGGTGCCGGCCGAAGCCACGGCCGGCGGCGCCCCGGGCCTCGAAGGCATCCGGCCGATGCCCGACGTGCCCGCGGGGCTGCCGTCCGACCTGCTGGTCGAGCGGCCCGACATCCGCGCGGCCGAGCAGCAGCTGATCGCGGCGAATGCCAACATCGGCGCGGCCCGTGCGAACTTCTTCCCGCGCGTGGCGCTGACCAGCTCGATCGGCACCGTGAGCAGCGAGTTCTCAGGCCTGTTCGACAGCGGCACCAAGGCCTGGTCGTTCGCGCCGTCGATCACGCTGCCGATCTTCGATGCCGGCCGCAACATCGCGGGGCTCGATGCGGCCAAGGCCGGACGCGGGATCGCGGTGGCGCAGTACGAGAAGTCGGTCCAGACCGCCTTCCGCGAAGTGGCCGACGCCCTCGCCGGCCGCGCCACCCTGGGCGAACAGGTGCGGGCGCAGCGCGCGCAAGCCGAGGCCGAGGCCGTGCGCTTCAAGCTCTCGGACCTGCGCTACCGCAACGGCATCGCGAGCGCGCTCGACCTGCTCGACGCGCAGCGCTCGCTCTACATCGCGCAGCAGTCGGCCATCACGACGCGGCTGCTGCAGTTGCAGAACCAGGTCACGCTGTACAAGACCCTGGGCGGCGGCTGGACCGCGCGCGAGGGTGCCAACGGCCAAGGCTGAGGCATTCGCGCGACGGCTTGCGAGCGGCCTTCCGTCCTTTGGGCGGAGGGCCTCTCTATAATCGCCGGTTGATTCGAAAAAGCCCCCCGACGAGCCCCCGTTATTGAGGACGCCATGAGCGCAGACCCGCACTACCAGGCCACAGAAGAAGCCCACACCGGCCCCATCAAGAACCCGAAGCAACTGCTGCTCGCGGTATTTTTCTCCTTCCTTGCTCCCATCCTGATCATCGTGGGCCTCGTGGCCTATGTGGTCTCGGGCAACAAGCCCTCGGGCACGGCAGAAGGCGACAACATGGCGCTGTACGGCGTCTCGCAAGCCGATCGCGACCGCGAACTGGCCGACCGGCTCAAGAAGGTCGGCGCCATCGAGATCCGCGACGCCAACCGTCCGCTCGCTGCCGGCGAGGCGGTCTTCAAGGCCCAGTGCATCGCCTGCCACGGCGCGCCCGGCATTCCCGGCGCACCGCACCTGAACGACGCCGCCGCCTGGGGCCCACGCATCGGGCAGGGCTACGACACGCTGCTCGAGCATGCGCTGCGCGGCAAGGGCGCGATGCCACCGCAAGGCGGCGGCGACTTCGAAGACCTCGAAATCGGCCGTGCCGTTGTCTACCTGGCCAACTCGGCCGGCGGCAAGTTCGCGGTGCCCGACCGCCCCGCAGCTGCCGCGGCACCCGCCGAAGGCGCGGCCTCGGCTCCGGCTGCAGGCGCCGCATCGGCACCCGCACCGGCTGCGAGCGCCAGCAAGTAAGCGCTCGCAAGCCCCGAAAAAAAGAGCCGGCTTCTCGCCGGCTTTTTCATGCGCGCCGCACGGCCGGAGCTATGGTTTCGATAGCGGCGCTGCGGCCCTCACGGGCTGGCGCCCCTCCGGGCTCAGCACGTGGCCGAAGCGCTGCGGCAAGTCGTCCGATTGCACCGGCTCGGGCGTCCAGAGCCCCTGCTCGATCGCATCGGCCGCAAGGCGCACGTCCTGCGTGTGGACCAAGCCGAGGCCCCAAGGCGCTGCTGCAAGGTACAGGCGGCCCGCTTCGTCGAGCAGGCACGCCGAGATTTCGTTGACCGCCTGGCCGGTGTGGGCCGTGACGGCAAACCCCCCGGCGTCGGCGATGCGCCAGACGAAGGGCGCCGCCTCCAGCTCGACATAGACGCGCTGCGGGCCGTTCTGGAAGAACCACTGGCCTTCATCGTCATGGTCGTAGTTGCGGTGGATGAACTCGATCAGCTTGTCGTGCCGCAGCATCGAGCCCTTCGCAGCGGGAAAAGGCCCCTCGGCCTGCGTGCGGTCGTCGCGCATGTACCAGTTGCCGCGCGCGTCGAGGCCGAGCCAGCCGTAGCAGTGCGGCACGTTGGGCCATTTGGCGAGTGCCTGTTTGACGATGTCGTCCATGAGGGGATTGTGCGCGCCTCAGGGCGCGGGCGGCGTCGGCAAACCGCTCGCCATGGCGGCCAGCCAGCCGCCCACGCGTTCGGGCATGCTGCGCAGGTGGCCGGGCGGCAGCCCGAGCGGAAAGCCCACATGCCCGCCATGCGCCGGCTGCCAGAGCGTGACCTGCGGCGCGACATCGGCAGGGCCCGGCAGGCTCTCGGCTGGAATGAACGGGTCGTTGCGTGCGTTCACCACCAGCGCGGGCACGCGGACCGCGCGCAAGAGCGGCTTGGACGAGCCCCGCGCCCAGTAGTCGTCGGTGCCGCGAAAGCCGTGCAGCGGCGCGGTGAAGACGTCGTCGAATTCATAAAGACTGCGCGCCGCCAGCAGTCGCTCGCGGTCGAACAGACCCGGAAACTGCGCAAGCTTGGCCAGCGCCTTGGGCTTCATGGTCGCGAGGAACATGCGCGTGTAGACCAGGCGGTTGAAGCCGCGGCCGATCGCCTGGCCGCCCGCCGCGAGGTCGAGCGGCGCGCACACCGAGGCCACGGCGGCCACGACGGCGCGCGCGCTCTCGCCCGCCTCGCAGGCCCAGCGCAGCAGCGCGTTGCCGCCGAGCGAGACGCCCGCGGCCAGCACCGGGCCGCCGCCCTGGCGCACATGCTGGTCGCGCAGGCGGCGCAGGATCCAGTCGATCTCCTCGTGGTCGCCAGAATGGTAGGCGCGCGGCGCGAGGTTGAGTTCGCCGCTGCAGCCCCTGAAATGCGGCACCGCGAACGCCATGCCGCGCTCGCTTGCGAAGGCGGCGAAGGCCTCGGCATAGTGGCTGCGCGACGATCCCTCGAGCCCGTGGAACAGCACCAGCAGTGGTCGCGCGCCGGGCTGCGACGCGAGCGGCTCGGCAAAATCCACGTCGATGAAGTCGCCGTCGGGCGTGGCCCAGCGTTCGCGGCGGTAGGCCGGGGGCGGCCCATGGAAACGCCGGGCATAGAGCGCCGGCCAGATGGTCTGCAGGTTGCCGCCGGGCAGCCAGCGCGGGGCCGCGTAGTCCACCGGAATCCTCCGTCAGTGCAGCGTCTGGGGCGACTCGCTCGCGTCGTTCGGTTCGCGCGCGCTGCCGGGGCTCGCATGGTGCGCCACGAGGCGCCAGCCCTCGGCGGCCTTGTGATAGACGTTGGTGGCGAGCACGAAGGCGTGCCGGGGGCCTTCGGCCGTGAGCACCTCGATGCGTTCGAGCACGTTGTGCACCGCGCTCCCGAGCGACTCGATCTTGCGCACGCGCGCCGGCGTGGCATGAATGGCGCCGTTCGCGAACATCTGCTCGAAAGCCGCGCGGATCGCCGTCGCGCCGACCAGCCGGGGACCGCCCGGATGGACGCAGAACACCTCGTCCTCGTCGGCCCAGCAGGCCATCAGCGCATCGATGTCGCCGCGCTGCAGCGCCTCGTAGAAGGCGGCTTCGACGTCGTCGGCGGTGCCGCCGACGGCCGCGGCCGCACGGAGTGGTGTTTTGGGCATGGCGTGATTTTGCCGCGCCGCCCGTGACGGCGGTGCTGCACCCCTTCTCATTCCCCCACGGGCAGACCCAGCCAACGCGCGGCCACGGCCTGCATGTCGCCCTGCGCGGCCTGCCACACCAGTTCGGGCGACGCCACGTGCACGCCCGGCGGTGCGATGCGCAGCGCGAGCTCGACGAGGGCGGCCACCTTCGACGCGCGCACCGGCTGCTCGCTGCTCGGCACCATGTAGCGCAGCGTCGACAGCATCCATGCGGCCAGCCGCTCGGCAGGGTTGGCGAGGCGCGCGTCGACGGGCTTGCGCGCCGAGCGCACGATGATCACGCGCTGGAAGCCGCAGGCCACGACCGCATGCTCGTCGAGGTTCGCCAGGCCGCGCTTGAGCGCCTCGGGCAGGCGGCCCTGGTCGTGCGGCTGCACGATGGCCAGCGTGCGCACGCCACTCGCACGCAGCCAAAGCGCCAGCGCGGGCAGGTCGCCGGGCTGCGGTGCCCAGAAGGCGCGCTCGCGGTCGTGGTAGAGGCGCGGCGGATCGAAGGCGACGACGGCGGTATCGGCCGGCGCCAGCGGCCATTGCGCGAACGGCACGGCCGGGTCGGCCATGCAGGTCTCGACGCCGCGCATGCCATCGCGCACCGGCTCGCTGGCCAGGAGCCGCACGCGCGCGAAGCGCTTGTTGCCGGCAAAAAGATGCAGCAACTCCTGACCCAGCGCACCGGTGGCCCCGGCGATCAGCACGGTGCCCATGGGCGCCTTCGCTGCGGGCGGCAGTGCGCGGTTTGCGGCCTGCAGGGCCTGGAGGGGATCGAGGGACATGGCCGGCTATGCTACCTTCCGGCTCTTCTGCGGAGGTAATGCAAATGATGTTCGTGAAACGCTGGTTCCTGATTCTTGCCGCTGTGCTCTCGCTCAGCGGTTGCGGCTACAACCAGTTCCAGTCGCTGGACGAAGCCAGCAAATCGGCCTGGAGCGAGGTGCTCAACCAGTACCAGCGGCGCGCCGACCTGGTGCCCAACATCGTCGCCACCGTGAAGGGCGAGGCCAGTTTCGAGCAGGACACGCTGACCCAGGTGATCGAGGCGCGCGCCAAGGCCACGTCGATCCAGGTCACGCCCGAAACGCTCAACAACCCCGAGGCGTTCAACAAGTTCCAGCAGGCGCAGGGCGAGCTGTCGTCGGCGCTGTCGCGGCTCATGGTGGTGTCGGAGCGCTACCCCGAACTCAAGGCCAACCAGGCCTTCCGCGACCTGCGCGTGACGCTCGAGGGCACCGAGAACCGCATTACCGTGGCGCGCAACCGCTACATCCAGACGGTGCAGGAGTACAACGTGCTGGCGCGCAGCTTCCCGACCAACCTCACTGCGATGGTCTTCAGCTACGACCCGAAGCCCAACTTCTCGGTACAGAACGAAGCGCAGATCTCGACGCCGCCGACGGTCGATTTCTCGGCGCCGAAGAAGTAACACGGCCGGTCGATGGGCTTCGCCCTGACGATTCGCCACGCGCTGGCCGCCGTCCTGCTGGGGGCGGCCGCGTGGGCCGGTCTCGTGGCCACGGCCGCGGCCGCGGCGCAAGACTTGCTGCCCGTGCCCGCGCTCACCGCGCGCGTGATCGACCAGACCGCGACGCTCGGTGAAGCCGAGCGCGCCGAACTCGACGCCAAGCTCGCCGCCTTCGAACAGCGCAAGGGCTCGCAGATGGTGGTGCTGATGGTGCCCACCACCGCGCCCGAGGACATCGCGAGCTATGCCAACCGCGTCGGAAATGCCTGGAAGATCGGCCGCCGCGACGTCGGCGACGGCATCCTGGTGATCGTGGCCAAGGACGACCGCCGCATGCGCATCGAAGTGGCCAAGACGCTCGAGGGTGCTGTGCCCGACCTGGCGGCGATCCGCATCATCGACGAGGAGATGAAGCCGCGCTTTCGCAACAACGACTTCGCGGGCGGCGTGAATGCGGCCGTGGCCCGGCTGATCGGCCTGGTCGACGGCGAGGCGCTGCCCGAGCCGTCGCAGGGAGGCGGTGCGGGCACGGGCGATGGCGACATCGACTGGGAAAACCTCGCGATCTTCCTGTTCATCGGCGTCTTCGTCGCGGCGCCGATCCTGCGTTCGATGGCGGGCAAGAAGCTCGGCTCGGTGGTGATGGGCGGCGGCATCGGCGTGGTCGCATTCCTCATCACAACCAGCGTGGTCATCGCGGTGCTGGCGGCCATGGCCGCCTTCATGGTGTCGCTGTTCTCCGCCGTGGCCGCATCGAGCCCGCGGCTCGGCAGCCGCAGCGGTCGCAGCGGCGCGAGCACCGGCGGGTTCGGCGGATGGGGCGGCGGTGGTGGCGGCGGCTGGAGCAGTGGCGGCGGTGGCTTCAGCTCCGGCGGTGGCGGCGATTTCGGCGGCGGCGGCGCCTCGGGGGATTGGTAGGCATGGCAGCAGCAGCAACGACGACGACGACCCCAGGCTTCTTCGGCAAGCTGGGCCGCATCTGGCGCCATCGGTGGATGGACGAGTCCGACGTGCGGCGCGTGCTCCCCCCCGACGCCCTGGAGCGGCTGGGCGCGCGCGTGGCCGCGAGCGAGCGCCGCCACAGCGGCGAGATCCGCATCTGCATCGAGGCGGGACTGCCCTGGTCGTACCTGCGGCGCCACGCCGCGCCGCGCGAACGCGCCGTGACGCTGTTCGGCAAGCTGCGCGTGTGGGACACCGCGAACAACAACGGCGTGCTGATCTACCTGCTGCTGGCCGAGCACGCGATCGAGATCGTGGCCGACCGCGGCATCAGCGCGCAGGTCGATGCGGCCGAATGGGCCGCCATGGCCCGGCGCATGGGCGCGGCCTTCCGCGAAGGCCGCTTCGAGGACGGGCTCACGCAGGCGCTGGGCGAGGTCTCGGCGCTGCTGGTGGCGCACTTTCCGCTGGCCGACGACCAGCCCGACAGCAACGAACTGCCGGACGAACCCGTGGTGCTCTGATTTTTGTCTTTCTCCCTCCCCCGCCGGGGGAAGGAGCCGGATTCGTTAGCCCTCGCCCGGCAGCGCCCACACCGCGTCGCCACCCACCGCATGGAAGCGCCGCCCCGGCGCCCGCTCCACCAGCCAGCCGCCCGTGAACTCGCCGAAGGCCGGCAGCACCGCCTGGCCCGCCTCGCTCACGAAACACGGCAGTCGCACGCTGTCGCGCCCCGGCCCGTAGAGCCGGCACACCGGGTGCAGGTGGCCTGCCAGCACGAAATGGCCCGCATGCGGCTGCGGATGGTGGCAACAGGCGAACGGGCCGAGCAGCCAGGGCTCGTCGACCACGTCGATGGCGAGGGCCGCGGGCGGATCGCCAGCGCGGCTGTCGTGGTTGCCGCGCACCAGCGTCATGCCGACCTGCGCATGCATCGCGCGCCAGTCGGCCAGCGCCGCGAGCACCTCGCGCGTGCGCGCCTGCGCCGCGTGCAGGAAGTCGCCCAAAAACACGATGCGCTGCGGCGCGAGGCGCGCGATCAGCGCGTCGAGCCGGGCCAGGTTCTGCCGCGTGGTGCCGCCGGGCACGGGCTGGCCGAGGGCGCGGTAGGTCGCGGCCTTGCCGAGGTGCAGGTCGGCCACGAACAGCACGCGCGCGTCCGGCCACCAGACGGCGCGCTCGGGCAGCAGGTGCAACGACGCGCCCGCCCATTCGACGGCGAGCGCGGCGGCGGGGGCATGCGGGGAACTCACGGCTTGCATTTTCGCCCGGCGGACCCCAGTTCGTCGGTATGACCGGATCGCAACCCCTGCACATCGTCTGCCCACACTGCCACACCACCAACCGCGTGCGCGCGGACCAGTTGGGCAGTGCCCCTGACTGCGGCAGCTGCCATCGGCCGCTGTTCGCGGGCCATTCGACGGCCCTGCCCGACGAGAGAACCTTCGACCGGCACATCGCGCGCAGCGAGATCCCGGTGCTGGTCGACTTCTGGGCGCCCTGGTGCGGCCCCTGCCGGCAGATGGCGCCGGCCTACGAGCAGGCGGCGGCGCAGCTCGAGCCGCAGGTGCGGCTCGCCAAGGTCGACACCGAGGCGGTGCCGGCGCTGGGCACGCGCTTCAACATCCGCAGCATCCCGACGCTCGCGCTGTTTCGCGGCGGCCGCGAGGTGGCGCGGCAGGCTGGGGCCATGGGCGCAGCGGACATCGTGCGCTGGGTGAAGACGCACGGCGCCGGCTGACGCGGCAAGGTTGCTCACAGCGGCGGCAAGGGCCGGGAGCGCTGTGACGGCGGCCTGCGCGCGCGGCGCGGCGCCGCCGGCGCTTTGCCCGGGCCTTCCTGCCCGAAGGCGAGCGTGCCCTTCACGCGCTCCACGCCGCCGGCCGTGACCACCCCGCCCGCGGCTTTCTCGAGCTGCTCGACCATGCGCGCGATGCGGTCGGCCACGTTCTCGTTCGAGAGCTTCTCGCGGAACAGCTCGACCATGAGCGGGAATGCAAATGGCGTCGGCCGCTCGAGCGGCTGGAGCACCAGCCGCTGGCCCGCCATGCGCGCGAGGCTCGCGCCGAGGCGTCCGATCTCGAGCTCCTGCGCGAGCAGTTCCTGCTCGGCCTGCAGCAGCAGCCGGTTGGCCGGGTCGTACTTGCGGAACACCTCCCAGAAGAGCGATGACGAGGCCTGGAGCTGCCGGCTGCTGCGCTTCTCGCCCGGGTAGCCCTGGAACACCAGGCCGGAGACGCGCGCGATCTCCCGGAAACGGCGCTGCGCGAGTTCGCCCGCATTGAGCGAGGCCAGCACCTCGTGCAGCAGTTCGGCGTGCGCATCGTCGCCCTGCGGCAATGCCAGCACCTGCGGCAGCAACGCGGGCCAGTCGACCGGCACCGCGCTCAGCAATTCGAAGCCGTAGTCGTTCACCGCGATCGAGAAGGTGCGGGCCTCGTGCTGCGCGACGCGCCATGCGAGCAGGCTCGCGAGCCCCATGTGCACCTGCCGCCCCGCGAAGGGGTAGAGGAACAGGTGCGAGCCTTCGCGCGTGGTGAGCGTCTCGGCGAGCAGGGTCTGCGGGGTCGGCAGTGCCGACCATTGCTGCTGGATGTCGAGCAGCGGCCGCACGCATTGCAGCTCGGGCGAGCCGTAGCGTCCCTCGCCGGCCAGTGCGAGCTGCTGCACCACGGCGTCGGCCAGCGTCGACGAGAGCGGCATGCGCCCGCCGTTCCAGCGCGGCACCGCGGCGCGCTTGCCGGTGGCGCGCCGCACCCAGGCCGTCATGTCGTGGATGCGCACGAGTTCGAGCAGCCGCCCGCCGAAGAGGAAGCAGTCGCCCGGCTTCATGCGCGCGACAAAACTCTCCTCGACGCTGCCGATGCGGCCGCCACCGAGGTACTGCACCGCCATGCTCGCATCGCTCACGATGGTGCCGATGTTCATGCGGTGGCGCCGCGCGAGCCGCGTGTCGGGCACGCGCCACACACCCTCGGCATCGGGAATGGCACGCCGGTAGTCGGGGTAGGCCGCGAGCGAAGGCCCGCCCTGCGACACGAAGTCGAGGCACCAGGACCAGCTCTCGCGCGAGAGCCCGGCATAGGCCGCCGTGCCGCGCACCTCGTCGTAGAGATCGTCGGGGCGGAAGCCGCCGCCGAGCGCCACCGTGACCAGGTGTTGCACCAGCACGTCGAGCGGCTGCTGCGGCGTCTGGCGCGCCTCGATGTGACCGGCGGCGATGGCCGCGCGCGCTGCGGCGCCTTCGACCATCTCGATGCTGTGCGTGGGCACCAGCGTGATCCGCGACGGGCGTCCCGGCGCGTGGCCCGAGCGGCCCGCGCGCTGCAGCAGCCGCGCCACGCCCTTGGGCGAGCCGATCTGCAGCACGCGCTCGACCGGCAGAAAGTCCACGCCGAGGTCGAGGCTCGAGGTGCAGACCACGGCCTTGAGTTCGCCGCTCTTGAGCCCGAGCTCGACCCATTCGCGCACCGCGCGGTCGAGCGAGCCATGGTGCAGCGCGATGGTGCCGGCCCATTCCGGCCGCGCCTCGAGCATGGCCTGGTACCAGATCTCGGCTTGCGAACGCGTGTTGGTGAACACCAGCGTGGTGCTGCTCGTGGCGATCTCGTCGAGCACCTGCGGCAGCATCGTGAGGCCCAGGTGGCCGCCCCACGGGAAGCGCTCGGCGCGGCCCGGCAGCAGCGAATCGACGACGAGCTTCTTGGGCACCGCGCCTTGCACGAGCACGCCCTCTTCGCTCTTCGCGCCACCCAGCAGGGCATGCATGGCTTCCTGCAGGTTGCCGAGCGTGGCCGACATGCCCCAGACCGAGAGCCCGGCATTCCAGCGCCGAAGCCGCGCGAGCGCGAGCTGCACCTGCACGCCGCGCTTGTTGCCGAGCAGCTCGTGCCATTCGTCGACCACCACCATGCGCACATGGCCCAGCACCTCGCTGGCGTCGGCGCGTGCGAGCAGCAGCGACAGGCTCTCGGGCGTGGTGACGAGCGCCGTGGGCAGGCGCTCGTTCTGCGCGCTGCGCTCGGCCGACGAGGTATCGCCGCTGCGCGCACCGGCGCTCCAGCGGTGGTGCGCCTCGGCGCCGAGCGCCTCGAGCGGCTGCTGCAGCGCGCGCAGCGTGTCAGCGGCGAGCGCGCGCATCGGCGTGATCCACAGCACCGTCAGCGGCGGGGCGATGGTCTTGCCGCTGCGCGACGGTAGTGCGGGCGCCGTCGAGAACGCCTGCAGTGCGCCGAGCCACACGGCGTAGGTCTTGCCCGCGCCCGTGGTGGCGTGCAGCAGGCCGGACCTTCCTTCGACGATGGCCTTCCACACCTCGCGCTGGAACTTGAACGGCTTCCAGCCGCGGCCTGCGAACCATGTGTCGAGCGCGGCCTTGACGTTCTTGCTCCTTCCCCCTTTGGGGGAAGGTTGGGATGGGGGCTCGCGGCCTTCGAGCGACGGCTGACGCCGGATGCGCCGCCTGCCCCCACCCCTGCCCTCCCTCAAAGGGGGAGGGAGAGAGTCGGGGTCCGATGCAGCGTTCATACCGGCAGCAGCGCCGCCAGCGTCTGCAGCGTGTCGGCCTCTTCCACCGGCTTGTCCTCGCGCCAGCGCAGCATGCGCGGAAAGCGCACCGCGATACCGCTCTTGTGGCGCGTGCTGCGCGCGATGCCCTCGAAGCCGAGCTCGAACACCAGCGTGGGCGCCACGCTCTTCACCGGGCCGAAGCTTTCGACCGTGGTCTTGCGGATGATCGCGTCCACACGCCCCATCTCGGCGTCGGTGAGGCCCGAGTAGGCCTTGGCGAAGGGCACGAGCTTGCGCCCCTCCTGCCCGGGCGGGCCGTCCCACACCGCGAAGGTGTAGTCGCTGTAGAGGCTCGCACGCCGGCCGTGGCCGCGCTGCGCATAGATCAGCACCGCGTCGACGCTGAGCGGATCGATCTTCCACTTCCACCAGACGCCCACGTCCTTGGTGCGGCCAACGCCGTACTGCGCATGGCGGCGCTTGAGCATCATGCCTTCCACGCCCATGCTGCGCGCCGCCTCGCGCTGGCGCGCCAGGTCTTGCCAGTCGGCGCCGTCGAGCACGGGGCTCGGCAACAGCGAAGGATGCTGCAGCTGCGCGACGAGCTCGTCGAGCCGCGCGCGACGCTCGGATTGCGGCAGCGCGCGCAGGTCGCGCCCTTCCCATTCGAGGATGTCGTAGGCCAGCAGCACCACCGGAACCTCGCGCAGCAGCTTGGCGCCGAGGGTCTTGCGCCCGATGCGCTTCTGCAGCTCGGCAAAGGGCTGCACGCGACCGTCGCGCCAGACGGCGATCTCGCCGTCGAGCACCGTGCCGTCGGGCAGCGCCTCGCCCAGCACGGCCAATTCGGGAAAGCGCTCGGTCACGAGTTCTTCGCCGCGCGACCACAGCCAGACCTCGCCCGCGCGCTTGACGAGCTGCGCGCGGATGCCGTCCCACTTCCACTCGACGATCCAGTCCGAAGGCGGGCCGAGCGTGGCGTCGAACTGGTCGAGCGGCAGATTGAAAGGATGCGCGAGAAAAAACGGATAGGGCTGGCCGCTGGTCTTCAGCACCTGCTCGGCATCGGACTCGGGCGCGATCAGCGCGCGATAGTCCGCCGCGCGCGGACGGCCGCCGATGTGGGTGTAGCCCATGAGCCGCTGCGCCACGCGCTTGGGATCGATGCCGCCCACGGCCGCGAGCGCCTGCGTGACCTGCAGTTTCGAGACGCCGACGCGGAAGGCGCCGGTGATGAGCTTGAAGTACACCAACCTCTCCTCGGCCGCGAGCCGGGCCCACTGCGCGCGCAGCCGCGAAGGCAGCGCGTCGGGCGCCGACTTGCCGGCCTCACGCAGCGGCAGCAGGTGGTCCTCCACCCACGCTGCCAGGCCGAGGTCGTGCGCCTCGGTGGGCAGCGGCAGCAGCAACGCGATGGTTTCGGCCAGGTCGCCGACGGCGTCGTAGCTTTCGTCGAACAGCCACTCGGGCAGGCCCGCCGCCTCGCGCGCGAGCAGCCGCAGCAGCTTGGTCGGCACCAGCTGGCGCGGCTTGCCGCCCGCGAGGAAATACACGGCCCATGCCGCATCGGCGGGATCCGCTTCGCGCAGGTAGCGCTGCAGCACGGCCTGCTTCGCGAGGTTCGAGGTGCTCGCGTCGAGCTCGCGGTAGAGCGCGGCGAAGTCCTTCATGGTTTTGCTCCTTCCCCCTCCGGGGGAAGGTCGGGATGGGGGCCGGCGGCGGCGGATACGTCCTGATCGTCCTCGTCGCCATACTCCGTCTTGAAGCCCTGCGCATCGAGCCCGTTCTCGCGCAGCCAGCGCACCATCACCTGCACGCTGCCGTGCGTGACGAACACGCGCTCGGCACCGGTGCCCGCGATGGCCTGCTGCAAGCCGGGCCAGTCGGCATGGTCGGACATCACGAAGCCGCGGTCCACGCCGCGCCGCCGGCGCGTACCGCGCAGCTGCATCCAGCCGCTCGCGAACGCATCGGCATGCTGGCCGAAGCGCTTCATCCACGGCGTGCCCTGCGCCGAGGGCGGCGCCAGCACGAGCGCACGTTTCAGCAAGGCCGCATCCACGCCCGGATCGGTGACGCGCAGCGTCGCGGCCAAGGCCACGCCCGCCGCGCGGTACACCGCGTTGAGCGGCTCGACGGCGCCATGCACCACGATCGGCCCGATCGACGCGTCCACGCCGTGCAGGATGCGCTGCGCCTTGCCGAAGGCATAGCAGAAGAGCACCGATGCGCGTCCGGCTTCTGCGTTGGCGCGCCACCAGGCGTCGATCTCGGCAAAGAGCGCGGCCTGCGTGGGCCAGCGGTAGATCGGCAGGCCGAAGGTCGATTCGGTGATGAAGGTGTCGCAAGGCACCGGCTCGAAGGGCGCGCAGGTGCCGTCGGGCTCGGTCTTGTAGTCGCCCGACGCCACCCACACGCGCCCGCCGTGTTCGAGCCGCACCTGCGCCGACCCCAGCACATGGCCCGCGGGATGCAGCGACACGCGCACCCCGTGGTGCACGATGGCCTCGCCATACGGCAGCGTCTGCAGCGCGATGTCGGCGCCGAGCCGCGTGCGCAGTGTGCCGGCGCTGTCGGCGTGGGCCAGGTAGTGCACATGGCCGATGCGCGCATGGTCCGAATGCGCATGCGTGATGACGGCGCGTGCCACCGGCCGCCAGGGGTCGATGTAGAAATCGCCGGGCGGGCAATACAGCCCCTCGGGCCGGGCGACGACGAGATCTTCTGCAGCGGGCATGGCACGCCATCGTAGGCGCCGCAGGGCTGTCTTGCCGCCGAAGCTCGGCCGCGATGCGGTGTGGGCCGGCGCCTACTTGGCGTCGGCGGCTGGGGTTACCAGGCGGTCCACTTCGCGTCGCTGGCCGCCGAGGCGACCGTGCGCTCGATGAAGCGCACGCCGCGCGCGCCGTCTTCCACGCGCGGATAGTCGGCCGCCAGGGCATCGAACGGCTGGCCGGCGAGGCGCGCACGGATGTCGGCGGCCACGCCGGCATAGATGTTGGCGAAGGCCTCGATGAAGCCTTCGGGATGGCCGGCCGGCAGCCGGCTCGCGCGCTGCGCCGATTCGCAGAGCCAGGGCGCGCCGCGCGTGAGGATGCGCTTTGGCCCGTCGTGCGGCAGGTGCACGAGCTGGCTCGGCTGCTCCTGCCGCCAGGCGAGCGTGCCGAGCGTGCCCGAGATGCGCAGGCGCAGGTCGTTCTCGAGGCCGGTGTTGATCTGCGAGGCGATCAGCACGCCGCGCGCGCCGCCCCGGAAGCGCAGCAACAGGCTGCCGTCGTCGTCGAGCATGCGGCCCGGCACCAGCGCACCGAGGTCGGCGCAGAGGCTCTCGATCTCGAGGCCGGTGACGCTTGAGACGAGGTTCTCGGCATGCGAGCCGATGTCGCCGATGGCGCCCGCGGCGCCGCTCTTCGCGGGGTCGGTGCGCCAGTCGGCCTGCTTGTTGCCGCTGCCTTCGAGCTGGCTCGCGAGCCAACCCTGGTTGTATTCGACGACGATCTTGCGGATCTCACCGAGTTGGCCTGAGCGCACCATCTCGCGCGCCTGGCGCACCATCGGGTAGCCGGTGTAGTTGTAGGTCACGCCGAAGACCGTGCCCTGCTTCGCCACGCTCGCCACCAGCGCATCGGCCTGCGCGCGCGTGTGCACGAGCGGCTTGTCGCACACCACGTGGAAGCCGGCCTCGACGAAGGCCTGCGCCACTGGAAAGTGCACGTGGTTCGGCGTGACGATCGAGACGAAATCGATGCGCTCGTCCGGGGGCCGCGCCAGCTCGTCGGCTAGAAGCGCCTGCCAGTCGCCGTGGTTGCGGTCGTCGGCAAGGCCGAGGTCGGCACCCGACGCGCGCGCCTTCTCGGGGCTCGACGACAGCGCGCCCGCGACAAGCGTGATCTGGCCGTCGAGCGCCATGGCCTTGCGGTGCACTGCGCCGATGAAGGCGTCGCGGCCGCCGCCGACCATGGCAGCGCGGAGCTTGCGAAGGGGTGTGTCGCTCATCAATCTTCTCGATCTTGCTGGCTTGGTCGTTGTTCCCTCTCCCTCTGGGAGAGGGTTAGGGTGAGGGCATCGGCGCTGGCGCGCGCACGGCGTTTGCCATCGCTGCCGCCCTCACCCCGACCCTCTCCCGGAGGGAGAGGGAGTGAAGCGATCGGCCATCGGGCCGATGGCATTCAGAACGGCGAGTTCGGGTGGTAGAAGTCCTTCGCGTTCTCCTTGGTGATCAGCACCGAGGGAATGATCGTCGTCGCGGGCAGCTTCTCGCCCTTCAGCCGCGCTTCAGCCGTGAGCTTGATCGCGTCGTAGATGAACTTGGGCGAGTAGCTCACGTCGGCGCCGATGCGCTTGTCCTTGCCGTCCATGATGGTCTTGACCATGCCCTTGGCGCCCGCGCCGCCGAACACGATCTTGATGTCGTCGCGCTTGGCCTGCTCGATGGCCTTGAGCACGCCCACGGCCATGTCGTCGTCGGCGGCCCAGATCGCGTCGATCTGCTTGAAGCGCGTGAGGTAGTCCTGCGTGACCTTGAAGGCGTCGTCGCGGTTCCAGTTGGCGTACTTGGCGTCGAGCAGCTTGATGTCTGGATGGTTCTTGAGCACGGCGTTGAAGGCGTCCATGCGCTCGTTGTCGAGGGTGGTGGCAATGCCGCGCAGCGCGACCACGTTGCCCTTGCCGCCGAGCTGCTTGACGATGTACTCGGCCGGAATGCGGCCGAAGGCGGTGTTGTCGCCGGCCACGTAGGCGTCCTGCGCGCTCGTGTCGGTCAGGCCGCGGTCGACCACGGTCACGTAGGCGCCCTTGGCCTTGACCTGCGCCACCGGCTTGGTCAACGCGGCCGATTCGAACGGAAACACCACCAGCGCGTTGATCTTGGTGACGGTCGAGAGGTCTTGCAGCTGGTTGGCCTGCTCGGGCGCGTTGGCCGCGGTCTTGATCGTGATCTTCAGGTCCTTGTGCTGCTTCTCGAGGTCCTTCTTCGCCTGGTTGGCCCAGTAGTTGATGCCGCCCATGAAGCTGTGCGTGGCTGCGGGGATCGAAACGCCGAGGTTGACCTTCTCGGCGGCGAGTGCGGGCAGGCTGGCGAACGCCGCAGCGGCAACTGCCGTGAGTGCGAGGCGTCGGGTGAAAGTCGTCATGCTGGATGTCTCCTCTTGGTGGGTGGAATGGAACGGGAAAGGAACGAACTCACGAGAACTAGCGGCGTCCGCGCTGCAGGAACGCGACGATGATGATCACGAAGCCCTGCACCGCGGCATTGAGGTACACGCTGATGATGCTGGTGAGGTTCAGGATGTTGCTGATGACCGAAAGCAGGATGGCGCCCACGACGGTGCCGGTGATGCTGCCCGCGCCGCCCTTGAGCGCGGTGCCGCCGACGATCACCGCGGCGATCGCCTCGAGCTCCCAGAGCAGGCCCGTGGTGGGCGACGCCGAACCGAGGCGCGGCACATAGAGCAATGTGGCGATGCCCACGCACACGCCGAGCAGCATGTAGGTCATGATCTTCACGCGGTCAACGTCGACGGCGGCATAACGCGCAACCTGTTCGTTCGAGCCGATGGCCTGCACGTAGCGTCCGTAGGCCGTGCGGTTGAGGATCACGCCGCCGACGATCGCCACGGCCACGAACACCCACACGGGCACCGGCACGCCCGCAAAGCTTGCGTAGTACACCGGCGCGTAGAGGTCGGACAGGTCGTTGTCGAGCGTGAGCGCGCCGCCGTCCGCAAAAAATGTGAGGTAGGCGCGAAAGATGCCCAGCGTGCCCAACGTCACGATGAAGGGTTCGATGCGCCCCTTGGTGATGAGCAGCCCGTGCGCCAGCCCGAACAGCGCACCGAGCACCACTGCGAGCACCGCGCCCATCACCACCGCCATCAGCGGCGAGCCCGAGGCCGGACCGGCCCAGTTGATGAACATGATCACGCTGCCCGCGATGAGCGCGGCCATCGAACCCACCGACAGGTCGATGCCGCCCGAGATGATCACGAAGCACATGCCCACCGCGATGATGCCGATGAAGGCCGTGCGCGTGAGCACGTTCATCGCGTTGTCGACGGTGGCGAAGTCGCTGTTGAGCAGCGTGCCGGCGATGCACAGCAGCGCGAGCCCGATGACCGGACCGAGCCCGTGCAGGTGCTCGGTCCAGCGCGTCCGGCCCTGGCCGCGGTGCTGCCCGCCTTCAGGCTGCGGCGGAGGTGTCTGCTGTTCCGGTGGCATGAGCGATGAGCTCCTCTTCTGTCAGTTGGCCCGCGTCGAGCGTGGCGACCAGTCGGCCTGCGCGCATCACCGCAACGCGGTGGCACAGGCCGATCAGCTCCATCAGCTCCGACGAGACGACGATCACCGCGAGCCCTTCACGGGCCAATCGCTGGATCAGGAAATAGATGTCGCGCTTGGCGCCCACGTCGACGCCGCGCGTGGGCTCGTCGAGCACCACCACCTTCGGCTTCGGCTGCAGCACCTTGGCGAGCGCGAGTTTCTGCTGGTTGCCGCCCGAAAGCGACGAGGCGCGCACGTCGAGCGAGCCGGTACGGATGCCGTAGTCCTTCACGGCCTCGGCGAGCGCGCCGCGCTCGGCGTCGGGCTTGAGCCATGGCGTCGCGTAGCGCTCCAGCGCCATCAGCGTGAGGTTCTGGCGCAGGCCGAAATCCACGTGCAGGCCTTTGCCCTTGCGGTCTTCGCTCAGGTAGGTAAGGCCGTGCTTCGCCGCATCGCGCGGATTGCGCCAGCCCCTGCCGTGGGGCACCGGGCGGCCGAGCATCTCGACCTCGCCGCTCGCGGGCCGCAGGCCGAGCAACCCCTCGAACAGCTCGGTGCGGCCGGCGCCGACCAGGCCCGCGAAGCCGAGGATCTCGCCGGCGCGCACCTCGAAGCCGATGTCCTGTGCCCAGCCGGGCACGCTGAAGCCGCGCACGCGCATCGCCGGCGCGCTGTGCGTGTGCACCGGGTCGCGCGGCGGGTACAGGTCGGCGAGCTCCCGGCCCACCATGAGGTTGGCCATCTTCTGGCGCGAGACCTCGGCCGTGGCCGCCTGCGCCACGAAGCGGCCGTCGCGCATCACGATCACCTCGTCGGTCACGCGCTCCACCTCGTCGAGCTTGTGCGAGATGTAGACGATGGTCACGCCGTCGGCGCGCAGCTGCGCAATGAGCTTGAAGAGGCGCTCGGTCTCGCCGGGCGTCAGCGTGGCGGTCGGCTCGTCCATGATCAGGAGCCGCGCGCGCCGCGCGATGGCCTTGGCGATCTCGACGAGCTGCTTCTCGGCCACGATGAGCCGGCGCACCTTGGTGCGCGGATCGATGGCCAGGCCGACGGCAGCCAGTGCAGCGGCGGCTTCGCGCTCCATGCCCGCGTCGTCGAGGAAAAGCCCCTTCTTTCTTTCGTGGCCGAGGAAGATGTTCTGCGCCACGCTGAGGTCTTCGGCGAGGTTGAACTCCTGATGGATCAGCACGATGCCGAGCGCTTCGGCATCGCGCGAGCCTGTGAAGCTGCGCGCCTCGCCGTTGACCCGCAACGTGCCGCCGCTCAGGCTTTCGTAGCCCGAGAGGATCTTCATCAGCGTGGACTTGCCCGCGCCGTTCTCGCCGAGCAGGCCGTAGACCTTGCCCGGCTGGAGCGCAAAGCTCACGCCGTGCAGCACCTGCACCGGGCCGAAGGCCTTCACCACGCCATCGAACTCGACGGCGACGCTGCCGTTCGTCGCACCCGCTGACGTCACTGGTGCACCCTTGGCGCTGCGCGCCTTCCCGCCAGGCGGGAGCGAGCTTGCTTGGGGGCGGCCCGGCGCGTCGCTCATGGCGCCACCCCCCGGACCTTGAGCGTCTCATGCATGGCGAGCACACCGGCGCCGATCAGGCCGCCCTGCGTGCCGAGCGGCGTGTACTGGATCTCCAGATGCCGCGTCGACAGCGCGAGCGAGCGCTGGTACACGCTCTGCCGCACGGCCGCGAGAAACAGCGGCCCGATGCGCGTGATGCCGCCGCCGATGAACACATGCGACGGATTGAAGAAATTGACGACGGAAGCGAGCATCTGGCCGATCAGGTTGCCGGCACGCTGGATGATGCCGTTGGCCGCGGTGTCGCCGGCGCGGCTGGCCTGACCGACGTCGACCGCGTCGATGCGGCCGCGTTCGCGCAGGCATGCGGCGAGCATGTCGCTTTCGCCGGCTTCGGCCGCCTGCACCGCCATGCGCGTGATCGCCGGGCCCGCAGCCATCGCCTCGACGCAGCCGAGGTTGCCGCAATGGCAGCGCGGTCCTTCCTGGTCGACGCAGATGTGGCCCACGTCGCCGGCCGACCCGGCCGCGCCGCGGTACACCTCGCCATGGCAGACGATGCCGCAGCCGATGCCGGTGCCGATCTTGATCACGAGGAAGTTGCTGAGCGAGCGCTTGCGCTGCCAGAGTTCGCCGAGGGCCATCAGGTTCACGTCGTTGTCGACGAAGACGGGCGCCGCATAATCTTCGCGCAGGTAGTCGCGGATCGAGAAACTGTCCCAAGCCGGCATGAGCGGCGGGTTCACGAGCTGGCCGATGTCGAAGTTGACGGGGCCGGGCACGCCGATGCCGATGCCCAGCACGTCCTTGGCGCCCGCGTCGCAGCGGGCGAGCAGTTCGCGCATCAGCGTGCGCACGCGCGCCAGCACCACGGCCGGACCCTCGCGCACGTCGGCGGGCTCTTCGTGCTGCGCAAGCACCGTGAGGTCGGGCCGCAGCACGGCCACGTCGAGGCTGGTGGCGCCGATGTCGATGCCGACCAGCACGCCGAGCCCGGCATGCAGTTGCAGGTTCTCGGCACGCCGCCCACCCGACGAGCGCTGCAGGCCCGCTTCGGCGAGCAGGCCCTGGTCGACGAGGCCCGCGATCAGCGCGTTGGCCTTGCTCTTGGAGAAGCCGAGCTGCTCGGCCATGGCATGGCGCGAGCCGCCGGCCGACCAGAAGGTCGTTTCCAGCAGCCGCATTTCATCGGCGGTAATGCCACTCCAGCGTGCCACGCGTGATGTCTCCGGTGTTCTCTTGTCGTCTGGCGGCGAATACTAGGCGCGGCGCTTCAGCCAGACAAGGCTTAACTTCGATCTATTTCAGGCCAAAGCTGGTTTCGATCCGGGCCCCATGAGGCCAGACGCAAAAAAGCCGCCCGGAGGCGGCTTTTCATGTTCGAGCCGGTGACCGGCTTACTTCTTCTGGCGGTACTTGCGCAATGCCGCGATCTGGGCAGCCATGACCGCCAGCTCGGATTGCGCCATCGCGATGTCGATGTCGCTCTTGGCATTCTTGAGCGCTTCCTCGGCGGCAGCACGGGCCTGGTTGGCCTTCTCGTCGTCGAGGTCCTTGCCGCGGATTGCGGTGTCGGACAGCACGGTGACCGTGCCGGGCTGCACTTCGAGGATGCCGCCAGCCACGAAGACGAATTCCTCGCCGCCGTCGGCCGTCTCGATGCGCACCGCACCGGGGCGGATGCGCGTGATCAGCGGGGTGTGGCGCGGGTAGATGCCGAGCTCGCCGGCTTCACCGGGCAGCGCGACGAACGTGGCCTCGCCCGAGAAGATCGACTCTTCCGCGCTGACCACGTCGACGTGAATGGTGTTTGCCATGTGCGTTCCTGCGTCGCCTTAGGCGACTTTCTTGGCCTTCTCGAAAGCCTCGTCGATCGTGCCGACCATGTAGAACGCTTGTTCCGGCAGGTGGTCGGCTTCGCCGTTCACGATCATCTTGAAGCCACGGATGGTTTCCGACAGCGGCACGTACTTGCCGGGCGAGCCCGTGAACACTTCGGCCACGTGGAACGGCTGCGACAGGAAACGCTGGATCTTGCGGGCACGGGCCACGGCCAGCTTGTCGTCGGGCGCAAGCTCGTCCATGCCGAGAATCGCGATGATGTCGCGCAGTTCCTTGTAGCGCTGCAGCGTGCCTTGCACGGCGCGGGCCACGTTGTAGTGCTCTTCGCCGACCACGTTCGGGTCGAGCTGGCGCGAGGTCGAATCGAGCGGGTCCACAGCGGGGTAGATACCGAGCGAGGCGATGTCGCGCGACAGCACCACGGTGGAGTCCAGGTGGGCGAAGGTGGTGGCGGGCGACGGGTCGGTCAAGTCGTCGGCCGGCACGTACACGGCCTGGATCGAGGTGATCGAGCCGACCTTGGTCGAGGTGATCCGCTCTTGCAGGCGGCCCATTTCCTCGGCCAGCGTCGGCTGGTAGCCCACGGCCGAAGGCATGCGGCCCAGCAGTGCCGACACTTCGGTACCGGCCAGCGTGTAGCGGTAGATGTTGTCCACGAAGAACAGCACGTCGCGGCCTTCGTCGCGGAACGACTCGGCGATCGTCAGGCCGGTCAGCGCCACGCGCAGACGGTTGCCCGGGGGCTCGTTCATCTGGCCGTAGACCATGGCCACTTTCGACTCCTCGAGCTTCTCGAGGTTCACGACGCCGGAGTCGGCCATCTCGTGATAGAAGTCGTTGCCCTCGCGGGTACGTTCACCCACACCGGCGAACACCGACAGGCCCGAGTGTGCCTTGGCGATGTTGTTGATGAGTTCCATCATGTTCACGGTCTTGCCCACGCCGGCGCCGCCGAACAGGCCCACCTTGCCGCCCTTGGCGAACGGGCACACGAGGTCGATCACCTTGATGCCGGTTTCCAGCAGGTCTTGCGAAGGCGAGAGTTCGTCGTACGCGGGCGCCTTGCGGTGGATCGAGGCGGTGAGTTCCTGGCCGACCGGGCCGCGCTCGTCGATGGGCGAGCCCAGCACGTCCATGATGCGGCCGAGCGTGGCCTTGCCGACCGGCACGGTGATGGGCGCGCCGGTGTTCTTGACCATGAGGCCGCGGCGCAGGCCGTCGGACGAGCCGAGCGCAATGGTGCGCACCACGCCGTCGCCGAGCTGCTGCTGCACTTCAAGGGTCAGCGCGCTGCCCTCGAGCTTCAAGGCGTCGTACACCTTGGGCATCTGGTCACGCGGGAACTCCACGTCGACCACGGCGCCGATACATTGGACAATTTTTCCTTCAGCCATGGCGATTCCTTCTGGATCTCAATAATGTTGCGACAGGTTCTTGCAGAAGCGTCCTTGTGCCATTGCGGGCCGCTTTTGCAAGAATGCCGGCCAGGCCGGCACCCTTGATTTCAGATCGATGCGATCAGACCCCGGCCGCGGCAGCCGCGCCGGACACGATCTCGGAAAGCTCCTTCGTGATGCCGGCCTGGCGGGTCTTGTTGTAGACCAGCTTGAGTTCGCTGATCACGTTGCCTGCGTTGTCGGTCGCAGCCTTCATGGCCACCATGCGCGCAGAGTGCTCGGAAGCCATGTTCTCGGCCACGGCCTGGTAGACCAGCGACTCCACGTAGCGCACCAGCAGTTCGTCGATGACGCTCTCGGGATCGGGCTCGTAGATGTAGTCCCACGAGTGATGGCCTTCCTGCACCTGGAGCGAGTCCGCCGCCAGCGGCAGCAGGTGTTCGACCACCGGCTCCTGCTTGATGGTGTTGATGAACTTCGTGTAGCACAGGTACACGGCCGACAGCTTGCCCTCGGCGTACGCGTCGAGCAGGGTCTTGACCGGTCCGATGAGCTTGTCGAGGTGCGGCGTGTCGCCCAGATGGGTGACGTTCGCCACCACGCGTGCGCCGACGCGGTTCAGGAAGCCCAGGCCCTTGCCGCCGATGGCCACCGTCTCGATCGCAACGCCCGCGGCCTGCGCCTCGCGCAACTTGGTCGTCACGGCGCGCAACAGGTTGGTGTTCAGCCCGCCGCACAGGCCCTTGTCGCTCGTCACGATGATGAAGCCGATGGCCTTGGCCTCGTTCGTCTTCATGAACGTGTGAACGTACTCGGGATTCGCCTGGCCCAGGTTGGCCGCGATGTTGCGGATCTTCTCGCTGTAGGGGCGTGCCGCGCGCATGCGCTCCTGCGCCTTGCGCATCTTGGAGACCGAGACCATTTCCATGGCCTTGGTGATCTTCTTGGTGTTTTCCACCGATTTGATCTTGCCGCGAATCTCTTTACCTGCAGCCATCTTTTTAGCTCCTGAGCGTCTTCGCGGGGCAGCCGTGGAACCGGCTTTGCCGGGCCATTGGCTGCGCCCCCTCGAGGGGGAAACGGCCGAAGGCCGCTTCGGGGGTGCGCCAGTTCTTCATCAGGCGAACGACTTCTTGAACGCGGTGATCGCGCTCGTCAGTTCGGCCTCGGCATCCTTGTCGAGTGCCTTGGCTTGCTCGATCTTGTCGAGCAGGGCCGCGTGGCTGGTCTTCAGGAACTGGTGCAGGCCATGCTCGAAGGGCAGAACCTTCTTGATGTCCAGGTCGTCCATGAAACCCTTGTTCACGGCGAACAGCGTCGCGCCCATCAGCGAGATCGGCAGCGGGCTGTACTGGGCCTGCTTGAGCAGTTCGGTCACGCGGGCACCGCGGTCGAGCTGCTTGCGGGTGGCTTCGTCCAGGTCGGAAGCGAACTGCGCGAACGCAGCCAGCTCGCGGTACTGCGCGAGGTCGGTACGGATACCGCCCGACAGGCTCTTGATGATCTTGGTCTGTGCCGCCGAACCCACGCGCGACACCGAGATACCGGCGTTGATGGCGGGGCGAATGCCTGCGTTGAACAGGCTGGTTTCCAGGAAGATCTGGCCGTCGGTGATCGAGATCACGTTCGTCGGCACGAACGCGGACACGTCGCCGGCCTGCGTCTCGATGATCGGCAGCGCGGTCAGCGAGCCGGTCTTGCCCTTGACTTCACCCTTGGTGAAGGCTTCGACGTAGTCGGCGTTCACGCGGGCTGCGCGCTCGAGCAGGCGGCTGTGGAGATAGAACACGTCGCCGGGATAGGCTTCGCGGCCCGGCGGGCGGCGCAGCAGCAGCGAAACCTGGCGGTAGGCCACGGCCTGCTTCGACAGGTCGTCATAGACGATCAGCGCGTCCTGGCCACGGTCGCGGAAGTACTCGCCCATCGTGCAGCCCGAATAGGCCGACACGTACTGCATGGCCGCCGATTCGGAGGCCGAGGCGGCCACCACGATCGTGTAGTCCATGGCACCGGCCTGCTCGAGCGAACGCACCACGTTCTTGATCGACGACGCCTTCTGGCCGATGGCGACGTAGATGCAGGTCACGCCCTGGCCCTTCTGGGCAATGATCGCGTCGATGGCCACGGCCGTCTTGCCAGTCTGGCGGTCGCCGATGATCAGCTCGCGCTGGCCACGGCCGATCGGCACCATCGAGTCGATGGACTTGAGGCCGGTCTGCAGCGGCTGGTCGACCGACTTGCGGGCGATCACGCCCGGGGCGACCTTCTCGATCACGTCGGTCATCTTGGCGTTGATCGGGCCCTTGCCGTCGATCGGCTGGCCCAGCGCGTTGACGACGCGGCCGATGAGTTCGGGGCCGACGGGCACTTCCAGGATGCGGCCGGTGCACTTGACCGTGTCGCCTTCGGAGATATGCTCGTACTCGCCCAGGATCACGGCGCCGACCGAGTCGCGCTCGAGGTTCAGCGCCAGGCCGAACGACGGCGTGCCGTCGGGGCTCGGGGGGAACTCGAGCATTTCGCCCTGCATCGCGTCGGACAGGCCGTGCACGCGCACGATGCCGTCGGTCACCGAGACCACGGAGCCTTCATTGCGGATGTTGGCGCTGACGCCCAGACCCTCGATGCGGCTCTTGATCAGTTCGGAAATTTCTGCGGGATTGAGTTGCATGACTCTTTCCTTCTTTCTGTAAATGGGGCCAACTGGCTGCCGCCCGCCCTCAGGCGGTCAGCGCCGCTTTCATTTGTTCGAGGCGCGCCTTGACCGAAGTGTCGAGCACTTCGTCGCCGACCACGGCGCGGATGCCGCCGATCAGCGAGGGGTCGAGTTCGACCCGTGTCGTGAGCTGGCGCCCAAAGCGCCGCTCCAGCGCCGCGCCCACTTCGGCCAGCACTGCGTCGTCGATCGGGAAAGCGCTGTAGACCACGGCATCGGCAGCCCCGCTGCGCGCATTGCACAGGACACGGAACTGCAGCGCCACTTCGGGCAGCGTGGCGAGCCGGCCGTTGTCGATCACGGTGCGCAGAAAGTTCTTGCCCGCCTCCGGCAGCGGCTGCTTCAACATCCCGGTGACCAGCTCGAACACCTGCTCGGGCGGCACCTTCGGATTGGCAGCGAACTGCAGGAGCTGCGGATTGCCGGCAATGGCCGTCAGCGGGTCGAGCCAGCCGGCCGTGCCGTCGAGGTCTGCGACGCAGGCCTTGAACAGCGCTTCGGCGTAGGGACGGGCGATGGTCGCGAGTTCGGCCATGTCGTCCTCAGAGCTCGGTCTTCAGGCGGTTGAGCAGGTCGGCATGAACGCCGGCATTGACTTCCTTGCGGAGAATCTGCTCGGCACCCTTGACGGCCAGTGCGGCCACCTGCTCGCGCAGCGCCTCACGCGCACGCACGGATTGCTGCTCGGCCTCGTCGCGCGCGGCGGCCACGATCTTGTTGGCCTCCTCGGTGGCGCGGCTCTTGGCCTCTTCGATGATCTGCTGGGCACGGCGGTCGGCGTCGGCCAGGCGGCTGGTGGTCTCGTTGCGAGACGCCACCAGTTCCTGCTCGACGCGCTGGTTGGCGGAGGCCAGTTCGGCCTTGGCCTTCTCGGCGGCCGCCAGGCCCGCAGCGATCTTTTGTGCTCGTTCGTCCAGGGCCTTCGCAATCGGCGGCCACACGAACTTCATCGTGAACAGCACAAGCAGCAGGAAGACGATGGCCTGAACGAACAGGGTCGCGTTGATACTCACGGCAACACCTTTCTGGAGTGGCGTTGAACGGAATTACTTCGGCAGCGCGGCGATGAACGGGTTGGCGAAGGCGAACAACAGCGCGATGGCCACACCGATCAGGAATGCGGCGTCGATCAGACCGGCCAAGATGAACATCTTGGTCTGCAGGTCGTTCATGAGTTCGGGTTGGCGGGCCGATGCCTCGAGGAACTTGCCGCCCATCAGCGCGATACCGATGGAAGCACCGATCGCGCCGAGACCGACGATCAAACCACAAGCCAGAGCGACGAGACCGAGAACGTTTTCCATGATGACTCCTTAGGACAGATTGAAAGCAAACGAAAAGAAAAAGGGGAACTCAATGCGCTTCATGAGCCTGGCCGAGATAGATCAAGGTCAGCATCATGAAAATGAATGCCTGAAGCGTGATCACCAGGATGTGGAAGATCGCCCAGACGGTACCGGCAACGACGTGCCCGATCGGCAACATCACTCCCGAGAACGAGGCTGCCATCGCGCCACCCATGAGCGCGATCAGCATGAAAACGAGTTCACCCGCATACATGTTGCCGAACAACCGCATGCCGTGCGAGACGGTCTTTGCGAGGTATTCGATGACCTGCATCAGCAGGTTGATGGGCCAGAGCACCGGGTGGGCACCGAATGGCGCCGTGATGAGCTCATGGCCCCAGCCGCCCAGACCCTTGATCTTGACGCTGTAGAACAGGCACAGCAGCAGCACCGAGGTCGACAGGCCGAGCGTGGTGGAGAGGTCGGCCGTGGGCACGACGCGCATGTAGGCATGGTGCGGATCGTGACCGGCGGCCTCGTAGGCCTTGGCCCAGAGCGAAGGCAGCAGGTCGACCGGCAGCAGGTCCATGGCGTTCAGCAGGAAGATCCAGACGAACACCGTGAGCGCCAATGGCGCGATGAACTGCCGGCTCTTGGCATTGCGGATGTTGGCCTTGGCCTGGTTGTCGACCATCTCGACCAGGATCTCGACGGCCGCCTGGAAGCGCCCGGGCACGCCGGGCGTGGCCTTGCGCGCGGCGAGCCACAGCACGAAGCAACCCAACGCGCCCACGGTCAGCGCATAGAGCACGGAGTCGAGGTTGATGACGTTGAAGTCGACGATCGCCTTCTGGACGACGGGATTGAGGCTCCAGTCAACTTGCCAGTGCTGGAGGTGGTGAACGATGTATTCACTCGCGGTCGGGGCGTTTCCTTCGGCGGCCATCTTTCAGCGTCTCTTCTTAAACAGTCAAATCCGGTTCAACAACCCGGGCCGCACCAACAGCGCCACCCAGTACATCTTCATGGCGGCCACCACGCCAGCCACCAAGGCCAGCCAGTTGATGCCCTCGATCAGCCACGGCGCTGCGGCCAGCAAGGCCACGGTCAGTCCGATCTTGATCATCTCCCACACAAAAAACCTCAACATGGCCGCAGACTGCGCGACGGCAACACCCGCCCTGCGCACACCCCGGACGAACAACGCCGCCGGGATCGCCACCGCCATGGCCCCATAAAAACCCGAGACCGCCGCGCCGATGCGCTGCGTCCAGATCCATGCCGCTCCAGCCACAAGCAATCCCACGGCCACCTGGGCCCCAATCACCCACCAGGGCGACAATTCGGGATTTTTCTCGCGAAGCCGCTGCGCCTCCTCGGCGGTCAGTGGCTTGAAGTCGGAGACTTCGGCATCGATCTCGGAGACGGGAGCGTTGGTTGTCATTGGAATGCCGCTCGCGCTGTCAGCCGGGAATTTAACAAAGCCATTGATTATAAGTAGAAACCCAGGCGCCTCGGCCACTTCAGGCCTCACGTTTGAAAAAGGGTCGCTGCATGCCACCCGGAAGCCAACCCGGCCACAGCGCCGCCAGGGGGACCGGCCGATAATTCCGGCATGCATCCCCTCACCGCCGCTCTCCCCTCCACCACCTGCTACCTCGACGGCGAATACACCGCCCTGAAGGACGCGAAGGTCAGCGTTCTCGACCGCGGCTTCATCTTCGGCGACGGCATCTACGAAGTCGTCCCGGTCTACCACGGCCAGCCCTTCTGCTTCGAAGAACACATGGCGCGGCTCGACCGCTCGCTGGCCGAACTGCAGATCGCCAACCCGCTCTCGCTGGCCGAATGGCGCGACATCGTGATGCGGCTGGTCGCGCCGGGCGGCGAGGCGCCGCAATCCGTGTACTTCCAGGTGACGCGCGGCGTGGCGCCGCGCGAACATGGCATGACCCGCGGCATTCGCCCCACGGTGTTCGTGATGGTGAATCCGCTGCCGCCCGTGGCCGATGCGGTGCGCGCCAAGGGCGTGGCCTGCGTGAGCGCGGCCGACTTCCGCTGGCAGAAGGCCCACATCAAGAGCACCAGCCTCCTGGGCGCGGTGCTGGCGCGTCAGATCAGCGTCGAGGCCGGCGCCGCCGAAACCGTCATGTTCCGCGACGAATGGCTCAGCGAAGCCTCGTCGAGCAACGTCTGGATCGTGAAGGACGGCAGCCTGCTGGGGCCGCCCAAGGACAACCTGGTGCTGACCGGCATCCGCTACGGCCTGCTCGAGCGCCTGTGCGCCGAGCACGGCATTCCGTTCGCGCTGCGCCGCATCGCGCGCGACGAGGTGTTCGCCGCCGACGAGTTGCTGCTGTCGTCGGCCACCAAGGAAGTGCTGCCGGTCTCCACGCTCGACGGCCAGCCCATTGGAAATGGCCGCCCCGGCCCCATCTACCAAGCCTTGTATGCAGCCTATCAAGAGGCCAAGCAGCGCAACGCCCGACAGCAGCACCCAACACAAGGAGCGACCACCGCATGAACGACATCAGCATCACCGACACCGGCACCACGGCCGCTCCCGACCCGCGCAAGGAGTCGCTGATCGAGTACCCGTCGCAGTTCCCGATCAAGGTCATGGGCGCCAAGGCCGACGGCTTCGTGCATGCCGTGACCCAGATCGCCGAACGCTTCGACCCGGCTTTCGACGCCACCACGGTCGAGTTGCGCAACAGCAAGGCCGGCAACTACCTGGGCGTCACGATCACCGTGACCGCCACCAGCCGCGAGCAGCTCGACGACCTGTACCGCGCGCTGTCGAGCCATCCGATGGTAAAGGTCGTCCTTTGACGCGATGACCGCCGGGACCGCAGAACGCGCGGCGGACGCGGCCGGCGTGGCCATCGAGGTGCAATGGCTCGGCCGCGCCGACTACGCGGCCACCTACGAGGCCATGCGCCGGTTCACGCACGAGCGCCACCCCGCAACGCCCGACGCGCTCTGGCTCTGCGAGCACGCGCCCGTCTTCACGCAGGGGATCGCGGGCCGGCAGGACCACATCCTCGCGCCAGGCGACATCCCCGTGGTGCAGACCGACCGCGGCGGGCAGGTGACCTTCCATGGCCCGGGCCAGGTGGTCGCCTATCCGCTGATCGACCTGCGGCGCGCGGGCTACTACGTGAAGGAATACGTCTACCGCATCGAGGAATCCGTGCTGCGCACGCTGGCGCATTTCGGCGTGACCGGGCACCGCGTCGCGGGCGCGCCGGGCATCTACGTACGGCTCGACGACCCGTTCTCGCACGCGGCGCTGACCGGCCCGCGGCCCGCGGCCGAACCGTTTCGCGGCCTCGGCAAGATCGCCGCGCTGGGCATCAAGGTGAGCCGCCACGCCACCTACCACGGGGTGGCGCTCAACGTCGGCATGGACCTCGAACCCTTCTCGCGCATCAACCCTTGCGGCTACGCCGGGCTGCAAACGGTCGATCTTTCTACAATCGGGGTCCAAACCACATGGGAAGACGCTGCCCGGGTGCTGAGCCAGAAGCTCGCCACCTACCTGGCACGTTGACACGCCAATGAGCACCACCACCGAAGCCGTTCCCGCACCCGTCGTGCGAGAGGCGCAAAGCGCCGAAAACTACAACCCGATGGCCAAGCAGAAGGCCGCGGCCAAGCTCTCGCGGATTCCCGTCAAGGTGGTCCAGGGCGGCGAAGTGCTCAAGAAGCCCGAGTGGATCCGCGTGAAGGCCGGCAGCCCCACCACGCGCTTCTACGAGATCAAGCAGATCCTGCGCGAGAGCAACCTGCACACGGTCTGCGAAGAAGCCTCGTGCCCGAACATCGGCGAATGCTTCGGCAAGGGCACGGCCACCTTCATGATCATGGGCGACAAGTGCACGCGCCGCTGCCCGTTCTGCGACGTGGGCCACGGCCGCCCCGATCCGCTCGACAAGGACGAGCCGCTCAACCTCGCCAAGACCATCGCCAAGCTGCGCCTGAAGTACGTGGTGATCACCAGCGTCGACCGCGACGACCTGCGCGACGGCGGCAGCCAGCATTTCGTCGACTGCATCCGCAACGTGCGCGAGCTCTCGCCGGCGACGCAGATCGAGATCCTGGTGCCCGACTTCCGCGGCCGCGACGACCGCGCGCTCGAGATCCTCAAGCTCGCGCCACCCGACGTGATGAACCACAACCTCGAGACCGCGCCGCGCCTCTACAAGGAAACACGCCCGGGCAGCGACTACCAGTTCAGCCTGAACCTGCTCAAGAAGTTCAAGGCGCTGCACCCGAAGGTGCCGACCAAGAGCGGCATCATGGTGGGCCTGGGCGAGACCGACGAAGAGATCCTGCAGGTGATGCGCGACATGCGCGCGCACGACATCGACATGCTGACCATCGGCCAGTACCTGTCGCCGTCGGGCTCGCACCTGCCGGTGCGCCGCTATGTGCACCCCGACACCTTCAAGATGTTCGAGGAAGAGGCCTACAAGATGGGCTTCTCGCACGCGGCGGTGGGCGCCATGGTGCGCTCGAGCTACCACGCCGATCAGCAGGCGCACGCGGCCGGCGTCTGAGCCCTTGTTGCGACGGGCCGCCGCAGGGCGCCGTCGCGCGCGGCTCACCGGTCGCTGTCCTTCTTCGCTATCCTGCCGGCTGGCCAAGATGAAGGACTGATTCTCTCCATGCACACCGCTGTTCAAGCCCTGATGGAACGCGACTTCGGCACCATTGCCGACCTGATTCGCCTCCATGCCCGACATTCCCCCGACCACGCCGCGCTGGCCGATGCGCAGCACACGTTGAGCTACGGCGCGCTCGACGCGCTGATGGACCGCATCGCGGCCGGCCTGCAGCGCGACGGCCTCACGGCCGGCGACGCGATCGCCGTCTGCGCCCTCTCGTCGGTGCACTACGCGGCCGTGTTCCTCGGTGCGCTGCGCGCGGGCGTCGCGGTCGCGCCGCTGGCGCCCGGCTCCACGCCCGCCAGCCTGGCGCGCATGATCGCCGACGCCGACGCGCGCATTCTCTTCACCGACGCCTCGGCCGCCGAGGTCGTCGGCCCCGCGCAGCCGGACGGCATTTTGCGCGTGGCGCTCGACGGCTCGCAGGCGGGGTGCAACCTGGAGGACTGGCTCCCGCCGGCCGGCACGACGCTCCGCGCCGCCGAGGTGCAGCCCTCGACGCCATTCAACATCATCTATTCGTCGGGCACGACGGGCGAGCCCAAGGGCATCGTCCAGGGGCACGGCATGCGCTGGGCCCATGTGCAGCGCGGCGCCCAGTACGAATACGGGAGCGACACCGTCACGCTGCTGTCGACGCCGCTCTACTCCAACACCACGCTGGTGGTGTTCTTCCCGACCATCGCCTTCGGCGGCTGCGTGATGCTGATGCCCAAGTTCGACGCGCTCGGCTACCTGCAGCTCGCCGAGAAGCACCGCGTGACGCACACCATGCTCGTGCCGGTGCAATACCAGCGCCTGATGGCGCACCCGCGCTTCGGCGAGCACGACCTGTCGTCGTTCCGCTTCAAGTTCAGTACCAGCGCGCCTTTCAATGCGGCGCTCAAGGCCGACGTGCTCGCGCGCTGGCCCGGCGGGCTGATCGAGTTCTACGGCATGACCGAAGGCGGCGGCACCTGCATCCTCGAGGCGCACCTGCACCCGACCAAGCTGCACACGGTGGGGCAGCCGGCAACGGGCAGCGACATCCGCCTGATCGACGAGGACGGCAACGAGCTGCCGCGCAACGACCCCGAGGCCGCAGGCGAGGTGGTGGGCCACTCGGCCGGCATGATGACCGGCTACCACCGCCAGCCCGAGAAGACGCGCGAGGCCGAATGGTTCGACGCCACGGGCAAGCGTTTCATCCGCACCGGCGACGTGGGCCGCTTCGACGCCGACGGCTTCCTGACGCTGTTCGACCGCAAGAAGGACATGATCATCAGCGGCGGTTTCAACATCTACCCGAGCGACCTCGAGGCCGTGCTGCGCGGCCATGCCGCCGTGGCCGACGTCGCGGTGGTCGGCGTGCCGTCCGAACAGTGGGGCGAGACACCGGTGGCTTTCGTGGTGCGCCGCGAGGGCGACGGCACCGCGGCGAGCGAACTGCTGCAATGGACCAACGCCCAGCTCGGCAAGACGCAGCGCCTCGCGGACCTGCGCCTGATCGACGAACTGCCGCGCAGCGCGATCGGCAAGGTGCTCAAGCGCGAGCTGCGTGAGCTTGCGCGCTGACGCGAGCGACGGGCCGCCCCGCGAGGGCGGCGGCCACGGGTTGCTGTGGGTGCTGGCCGCGGTGGCCGTGGCTTTCGCGGTGCTTCGGCCACGCGCACCGATGGACTGGCTCGCGCTCGTCGACTGGCAGACCATCGGAGCGCTCGCGGGCCTGCTCGCGATCACCCAGGGCGTGGAAAAGAGCGGCATGCTCCAGGCCGCCGCGCAGCGCCTGCTGGCCCGCACGCACGACCAGCGCAGCCTCGCGCTCTGGCTGACCGGCGGCGCGGCGCTGCTGTCGGCGCTGGTGACCAACGACGTGAGCCTGTTCCTGCTGGTGCCGCTCACGCGCGTGCTCGCGACCCAGGCGCACCTGCCGCTCGCGCGGCTCGTGGTGCTCGAGGCGCTGGCCGTCAATGCGGGCTCGGCGCTCACGCCGATCGGCAATCCGCAGAACCTCTACCTCTGGCACCGGTCCGGCGAAAGCTTCGTGGCCTTCATGGGCATGATGCTGCCGACGGTCGCGGTGATGCTGTTCTGGCTGTTCGTGGCGGTGTGGCTGCTCGTGCCGCGCACGCCGGTCGCGCTCCGGCCCCAGGCCGAGGCCGCGCCGCTGCAGCCGAAGCTGCTGGGCCTCGCGGCGCTGCTGTTCGTCGGTTTCGTCGTTGCGCTCGAACGCCGCTGGCTGCTGCCGGGGCTGGGCGTGGTGCTGGCTTCGTTCCTGGTGTTCCATCCGCGCGTGCTGCGCGACGTCGACTGGGCACTGCTCGCGATCATCGCGCTGATGTTCGTGGACCTGCGGCAGCTCGCCGAGCTGCCGGTCATGGACGCGCTGCTGAACCACTGGCCGATCACGGAAGGCTGGCGCGCCTATCTGGCGGCCATCGCCGCCTCGCAGCTCATCAGCAACGTGCCCGCTGCGATCCTGCTCGATGGCCATGTGCGCGACCTGCCCGCGCTCGCGGCGGGCGTGAGTGTGGGCGGTTTCGGCTTCGTGCTCGGCTCGCTGGCCAACCTGATCGCGCTGCGGCTTGCGAAGGTGCCGCACGGGCTGCGCGAGTTCCACCGCATCAGCATCCCGTTTCTTCTGGTGGTGGGGATTTCGGCGCTGCTGCTGCGGCTGGCGTGACAATCGGTCGCCTGCCTGCCGCCATGCACACGCCCACCCCGCCCCAACTTTCCGTGCGCCACTACGGCCCGTCGCGCGGCAGCCATGCGCACGACCATTTCCAGGTGCTGATCGGCCTCGAGGGCCTGCTGCAGATCGAAGTCGAGGGCCACGGCGCGGGCATCGGTGTGGGCGCCGCGCAGGTGATCGCGCCCGGCGACCGGCACGACTTCGAGGCGCGCGGCGGCGGCAGCGCGTGCCTGGTGCTCGACACGCCGAACGCGCATTGGGCGCACTGCGCCGGACGGGCACCGTCCGACCCGGCGCAGCTGCATGCGCTCGCGCGCTATCTCGCGCATTGCCTGCGCAAGCAGCCGCAGCCGTTTTCGCGGGCTCTGCTGCACGGGCCGGCGCTGCTGCTCGAAACCTGGCGCCCCGATGCACCGGTCGCCACTGCGCGCCGCCGCCGCATCGACTGGGCCGCGCTCGCGGCCTGGGCCGGGGCGCGACTGCACGAGCCGCTCACCGTGGCCGACCTGGCGCGCGTGGCCTGCCTGAGCCCGAGCCACCTGGCGCAACGCTGCCGCGAGGAGCAGGACACGAGCCTGATGCACTGGCTGCGTTCGCTCCGGCTGGCGCAGGCGCGCGAACTGCGGCGCGAGGGCATGGCGGTGGCCGAGGCCGCGCGCCGCACCGGCTACCGCTCGCCGTCGGCGCTCACGGCCGCCCTGCGCCGCGCGGGCGCCTGAGCGCCACACCGTCGTTGCGCGACGAGATTCCGGCGCTCTGCGACGACCGGGCGGGTTAGCCTCGTGACCATGTCGTCCACCGCCTATGCCCTGCTCGCCATCGCGCTCTGGGCCACGCTCGCTTCGCTCGGCACCGCGCTGTCGCACCTGCCGCCGTTCCTGCTGACCGGGCTCGCACTGATCATCGGCAGCATGCCGAGCTGGCCGCTGGTGCTGCGCGACCGTGCCGCCTGGCGCGTGCCGCCGCGCACGCTGGCGCTGGGCGTCTACGGGCTCTTCGGCTTCCACTTCCTGCTGTTCATCGCGCTGCGGCATGCGCCGCCGGTCGAGGCCAACCTCGTCAACTACCTGTGGCCGCTGTTCATGGTGGTGCTTGCGCCGGTGCTGCTGCCGGGCGTGTCGCTGCGGCTGCTGCACGTGGCGGCGGCATTGCTCGGCTTCGCGGGCGCGGCGGTAGCGATCCTCGGCACGCGCGGCGGCGCGGGCGGCGGCGCCGAGGCGCTCCACGGCTACTGGGGCTTCGTGCCGGCACTGGGTTCGGCCTTCATCTGGGCCAGCTACTCGCTCTGGACAAAGCGCGTGCCGGCGTTTCCGACCTCGGCCATCGGCCTGTTCGGGCTGGTCTCGGGCGCACTCTCGCTGGCCTGCCATGCGGTGCTCGAGGCGCCGGTGGCACTGTCGGGCCACGACTGGCTGCTGCTCGCGCTGTGCGGGCTCGGTCCGCTCGGCGCAGCCTTCTTCGTCTGGGACATGGCGCTCAAGCGCGGCGATCCGCGGCGCATCGGCATCCTGAGCTACCTCACGCCGCTGGGCTCGACGGCGCTGCTGCTGCTCGTGACGGGCCGACCGCTGACCGGGAGCATCGCCCTGGCCGCGGTGCTCATCATCTCGGCGGCGGTGATGGGCACGCGCGCGCGCTGACTGAATGGCTCTCGTCCGACGAAGCCGCGCGTTTTTATGACTAGAGTGGAGGCTCAGGAAAAAAGGAGCTCCCCCATGGACAAGAACAAGAACGAGGATTTCGAGATCACGCCCAAACTGGTGTTCGACCTGAACCTGGCGCTCTACCTCGACCTCGTGGCCGCACTCGAAGGCGCGGGTGCCGTCACCTACCGCCAGATGGCGGCCCGGGTGCTCAACATCAGCATGGACGCGCGCGCCGACGGCGAAACCGGGCTGGCCACCGCACTCGAAGGCGTCGCCAACGGCTTTGCGGGCCAGGGCGGCGGCCTGTCGGTCGAACTGCTGAAGGCCGCGCGCAGTCTGCGCGAGGACGACGCCATGGGCGACATCCCGATGCGCCCAGGCGAAGGCTGAGAAGCCCGCGGGCGCGTCAGTCTGCCGCCACCTGCAGCACCAGCTTGCCGAAGTTCTCGCCGCTGAAAAGCCGGTTCAGCGCTTCCGGGAAGGTGTCGAGCCCGACCACCACGTCTTCCTTGCTCTTCATGCGGCCGTCCTTCAGGTAGCCCGCGAGCTCGGCCACGGCAAGGTGGTAGCGGTCGGCATAGTCGAACACCACGATGCCTTCCATGCGCGCGCGGTTCACCAGCAGGCTCAGGTAGTTGCGCGGGCCGGCCGAAGGCATGCTGTTGGCGTTGTTGTACTGGCTGATCGCGCCGCAGATGATCACGCGGGCCTTGCGCGCGAGCCGCGCGAGTACCGCGTCGAGGATCTCGCCGCCGACGTTGTCGAAGTAGATGTCCACGCCCTTCGGGCAATGCGCCTTGAGCCCCTCGCGGACCGCGCCGGGCCCGGCCTTGTAGTCGATGCAGGCATCGAAACCCAGCTCTTTCACAACCCAGTCGCACTTGGCGGCGCCGCCCGCGATGCCGACCACGCGGCAGCCCTTGATCTTGGCGAGCTGGCCCACGGTCTGGCCCACGGCACCGGCAGCGCCCGAAATGACCACCGTCTCGCCGGCCTTTGGCTGGCCCACCTCCATCAGGCCGAAGTAGCCGGTCATGCCGGGCATGCCGAGCACGTTGAGCCACTGGTGAAGGGTGCCCATGCCGAGGTCGATCTTCGAGAGGCCACTGCGCTGGATGTCTTCTTGCGCGACGAGCGAATATTCCTGCACGCCGAGCGTGCCGTAGACGGTGTCGCCCACCGCGAACTGCGGGTTCTTCGACGCCACGACGCGGCCGACGCCGCCGGCGCGCATGACCTCGTCGATGGCCACCGGCGCGATGTAGCTCCGGGCATCGTTGAGCCAGCCGCGCATCGCCGGATCGAGCGAGAGCGACAGAGTCCGCACCAGCACCCCGCCCTCGGCAGGCTCGCCGACCGGCTCGGTGGTGAAGCGCCAGTGCTCGCGCGTGGCGGCCCCCTCGGGGCGCTTGGCGAGGCGAACCTGGTGGTTGACGAGAGGGCTGCTCATGGGAGTCTCCTTGTTCGATGGCGCTGCAGGGAGGCGCATCGTAGCCCTGCAGCGCGCAGCGCCTGGTAGCGCAGGCGACAGCGCGATCGCGCCTACAGCCGCACGATGATCCGGAGCCCGGGCTGCGCGTTGCGCACCGTCATGCTGCCGCCGTGCGCCTCGGCGATCAGCCGGCACAGGTACATGCCGAGCCCGACGCCGCCGGTCGCCCGCGCACGCGCGCCGTCGGTGCGGTAGAAGGGCTCGGTCAGCCGTTCGAGCTGCGCCTCCTCGACGCCCGGGCCGTGGTCGCGCACCTCGATCTCGACACCTTGCAACGCGGGTCCGTCGACCACCGCGCGCAGCGAAACGCAGGGCGCGCGCGGCGCATCGGTGCTGTAGCGCAGTGCGTTGTCGAGCAGGTTGCGCAACAGCAGCCGGATGCGCGTGCGGTCGACCGAGTGCGGCGGCAGGCCTTCGGCCAGGTCGAGGTGCAGCTTGTGCGCGCCCGGCATTTCGGCCACGGTGTCGCGCACGAGGCCCGCAAGGTCGACCGGCTCGCGCAGCAGCGCCACATGCGGGCTCGCGAGCCGCTCGCTCTCGAGCAGGTCGCTGATCAGGTCGCGCATTTCGTTGAGGTCGCGCAGCAGCGCCTCGCGCTCGGCCGCGCCCTCGGCCGTGGCCGGCAGCAGCTCGGCATTCAGCCGGGCACGCGTGAGCGGCGAGCGCAACTCGTGGCTCAATGCGAGCAGCAGCCCGCGCTTGGCGTCGAGCATGGCCTGGATGTCGTTGGCCATGGTGTTGATGCGCTCAGCCAAGTCGCCGAGGTCGTCGTTGCGGCGCACCGGAATCGGTGCGGTGAACTCGCCGCGGCCGAAGCGCTGTGCACCTTCGCGGATGTCGATCAGCGGGCGCAGCAGCCGGTTCACATAGGCATAGCCGAGCACCACGAGCAGCAGCAGCATGCCGAGCGTGGCCCAGCCCGCAGCGCGCGGCGCGTTCTGCCAGAGCCGGGGCGACCAGCCGAAGATCACGCGATGGCCGTCGGCGGTCGGGCGGATGAACCATTTCTCGCCCGAGGGCTCGTCGTCGTCGCGGCCGTGCATCCAGCCGGCGCGGCCGTTGCCTCCGCCGTTGTCATGCGGGTGGGAATCCCAGTTGACCGCGGGCCCGACGATGCGGATCGTGATCGGCAGCCGCGCCACCAGGGCCTGCGCGCGCGCCACCTCGGGCGGTGTGCCGATCTCGGCCACGAGCCGGTCGGCATAGTCGACCAGCATCGGCTTCGCCGCCTCGGCCCAGCCGGTCGAGAACGCTCTTTTCATGCCGCCCATGAAGACCGCCGCCATGACGAGCGCGAGCAGCATGAACATCATCACGATCCGGATGCGCAGCGACCGGCGCCAGCGGCGCTTGCCCTGCACCTTCTCGTGCCACTGCGCATGCCACTCCCGGTGCAGTTCCTCGCCGCGGCAGGCAATGCCGTGCCAGGCCTCGCGCAGCCCGCGCCGGCGCTCGGCCTTCATGCAGGCTCGCTGCTGCGCGCCACGGCCAGCGCATAGCCGGCATTGCGCAGTGTCTTGATGCAGTCCAGCGGCTCGAGCTTCTTGCGCAGACGGCTCACCACGATGTCGACCGCGCGCGTGTAGAGCTCGGCTTCGTGGCCGCGCAGCCGGTTCAGGATGTCGTCGCGGCTGAACACCTTGCCGGGTTCGGCCGTGAGCAGCGCCAGCAGCTCGAATTCGGTGCCGGTGAGCTCGACGCGCTCGCCCTGCCGCGTCACCTGCCGCCGGTCGAGATCGAGCGTCAGGCCGTCGAACACGCGCAGCTGCGTGCCGGCCGGCGCGGGCGCCGCCGCGCGCTGGCGCCGCAGGATGGTCTGCACCCGCGCCACCAGCTCGCGCGGCTCGAAGGGCTTGGGCACGTAGTCGTCGGCGCCGAGTTCGAGGCCCACCACGCGGTCCATCACCTCGCCGCGCGCCGTGAGCATGACGATCGGGATGTCGCTCTCCTTGCGGATCTCGCGGCACAGTTCGAAGCCGTCCATCTCGGGCAGCATCACGTCGAGGATGGCTGCGTCGTAGCTTTCGGCGCGCAACCTCGCGAGCCCTTCGCTCGGCCGCACCGCACTCTCGAGCGTGCAGCCGAAGCGTGCGAAGTAGGTCGCAAGCGGCGCGGCGAGGTGCTCGTCGTCGTCGATCAGCAGGATGCGCGGCATGGCGGGATTGTGCCTTCTGGCGAACAGTTGACTGACGATCAGGCCTGCGGGCATGTCGGCACCCCCGCCGGTGTCGGTGGTGTCCGTGTGGCGTGCCATCGCGGCATCCTCACCACGGGTCGGGCCTTCCGAGGCGGCCCAGGTGTGTCGAGCCGAAGCCCGCGGCATAGCGCAGGCCGAAACCGAGCGCGCGGTCGATCCCGATGTGGGCGCACCAGATGAGCCCGCCGGCCACGGCCCAGGGGGCGGCTGCCAGCACGCCGAAGGCAAGCAGCCCCACCGCGCCCAAATAGGAATGCGTGGTGTTGTAGAGCGCAGCGCCGATGCGCGGGCCCGCCCAATAGCCGAGCAGCGCGAGGTCGGGCGCCAGCAGCCACAGCGCGAACACACCCCAGCCGGAGCCGAACTGCGCATAGGCGGCCAATGCTGCGCCGAGCACCGCGACGCCTTCGAGCCGCAGCAGCGTGCGCACGCCGCCGGCCACCGCCGCATCCTGCGCCCCCGCCGAAGCGGCGCTGCCAGCATGGGCCGAACGACTCGGACGAAGCGTCAGGTCGGGCGCCGACGCAAGCCGCGCGAAGACCGGCGCGGCGAGCCTAGCCATGGTGCTTCCAGCGGCGGCCGCCACGCGCCATGAAGTCACGCACCTTCTGCTGCTGCGCGGGATTCAGGTAGTCGAAGAAATCGGCCGCGGCGGCAATGACTTCAGGACTTCCGCTGCGCAGCGCCGCAGTCTTCTCTTCGACCAGCCGGGCGGCACCCGCCTGGTCGAGCTTGTCGCCGGCGAACAGGGCTCGAAACTGCGAACGCGGATCCTCGCCGCCGCGCATCGCCTCGCGCTGCGCCTGCAGCTTTTCGGCGAGCACCGTGAGCTTCTGCTTCTGTGCCGTATCGAGCTCCAGCTTGCCGCCGATGCGCTCGACCATCTTGGCGCGGAACTCCGCGCTGTCGCCGCTGCCCCAGCCATGGCGGTGGCTGGCACAGCCGGCGATGCTGCCTGCGACGACCGCGAGGCCGGCGAAACCGAAAAGGGTGCGCTTGATCCAGTATTTCATGATGTTCCTTGATGGGCCCGGGGCCGGCTGCCCCGCGGGGCCGGGTTTCAGAGCCTGCTGCTGCCGGCGGCCGAGGCGCGTGCGTCGAACGGGTTCTGCAGGGTCGAGATGACCTTGCTGTTCACGCGCGAACCGGACGTCACGTTCTGGTCGGGCTGGGCTGCCGTGCGGATGGCCTCGGCCACGACGCTGGCACGGTCCTTCGAGACCGCCACGGTCTCGGGGCCGCGCGAGCCGCGCACGACGTTCTGGTTGGGCGCGGAAGCGGTGCGCACGGCCTCGGCATTGACGTCAGCGCGGCTCATGGCCGAAACGGCGGGATGCACGCCTTCATAGGTTTCGGCCTTGGCGCCGGCCGCAGCGAGCATGGCGAAGGATGCGACGGCAACGAGTTGCGGGAACTGCGAATACTGGGAGAGGGATTTCATGTCAGGTCTTTCTTTCGGTGGTGAAGAGGAGACCTGATGGTGCTTGCCGCGGCGCGGCAAGTCCTTTCGCCGCGGTTTCGGCGTGTTTCGTTTCTTTTCAGTGCGCGCGGCCGGCGCGCGCGCCGTCAGCCCGCCAGGGCCGCGGCCGGGTCGTCCGATTCGAGCACGCCCTGCGCCCAGGCTTCGAGCTTGGTGGTGTCGGCACGCAGCACTTCCTGCTTGACCGCGAGGATGCGCGAGGGATGCATCGAGAAGCTGCGCAACCCAAGGCCCAGCAGCAGGCGCGTGAAGGCCACATCGCCCGCCATTTCGCCACACACCGCCACGCCCTTGCCTTGGCGGCGGCATTCGGCAATGGTGTCGGCCACGAGCTTCAGCACGGCGGGATGCGCCGGGTCGTAGAGATGCGCCACGGCTTCGTCGGCACGGTCGATGGCCAGCGTGTACTGGATCAGGTCGTTCGTGCCGATCGAGAGGAAGTCGAAGTACTTCAGGAAGGTCTTGAGCATGAGCGCCGCCGCCGGAATCTCGATCATCGCGCCGAGCTTCACCTGGCCGTGCACGGCGCCGCGGTTGTCGAGCTCGGCGCGCGCGAAATCGATCAGCGACAGCGTCTGGCGGATCTCGCTGACGTGCGCGAGCATCGGGATCAGCAGGTGGATCTCGCCGTGCGCGGCCGCACGCAGGATGGCGCGCAGCTGGGTGAGGAACATCGCGGGATCGGCCAGGCTCCAGCGGATCGCGCGCAGGCCGAGCGCGGGGTTCAGGTGTTCCTGCTTGAAGCTGCCCTTGCCGTCGAGCGGCTTGTCGGCGCCCACGTCGATGGTGCGGATCGTGACCGGCATGCCCTGCATGCCCTCGACCGCGCGCTTGTAGGCCTGGTATTGCTCTTCCTCGTCGGGCAGACGGGTCTGGCGTTGCGACTCGCGGCCCATGAACAGGAACTCGCTGCGAAACAGCCCCACGCCCACGGCGCCGGCCTTCATGGCGCCGACGGTGTCCTCGGGCAGCTCGATGTTGGCGAGCAGGTCGACGCGCTGGCCGTCGAGCGTGACCGCGGGCTTGTGGCGCAGGCGCGCGAGCCGGCCGCGCTCGAGATCGCCCTGGCGCTGCTTGAAGCCGTATTCGGCCAGGATGATCGGCGAAGGGTCGACGATCATCACCCCCGCATCACCGTCGATGATCACCCAATCGTCCTGGCGCACGAGCTGGCTGGCCGAGCGCGCGCCCACCACGGCCGGAATGTCCATGCTGCGCGCGATGATCGCCGTGTGCGAGGTGCGCCCGCCGACGTCGGTGACGAAGCCGGCGAACACGCTCTTCTTGAACTGGAGCATGTCGGCGGGCGAGAGATCATGCGCGATCAGCACCAGCGGCACGTCGAAGCCGTCGCCGGCCGTCGGGTCGTCATCTTCTTCGGAGGCCGGGCGCTTGCGCCTCGGCGGGCTCGGCGCGAGCACCGCGGCCGTGCCCTTCATGCGATGCAGCAGCCGCTCGACGACCTGTTCGAGATCGGCCTTGCGCTCGCGCAGGTACTCGTCCTCCATCTCGTCGAACTGGCGCGCGATGATCTCGAGCTGCGTGGTCAGCGCCCATTCAGCGTTGTAGAGCCGGTCGATGATCCAGTGCTTCACGCCACCGGTGAGCGCCTCGTCCTGCAGCAGCAGCTGGTGCACCTCGAGCAGCGCCGCGAGCTCGTGCGGCGCATCGTTGGGGCCCATCTGCGACACGCTGGTCTGCAGCTTGGCGAGCTCCTCGGCCACCTGGTTGCGCGCGCTGCGCACCCGGTCGATCTCGGTTTCGATCTGCTCGGGCTTGATGAAATAGTGCGCCACGTCGATGCGGCTGGACACCACCAGCACCGCACGCCCGATGGCGATGCCACGCGCAACGGGAAGGCCGTGGATCGAGATCGTCATGCCGGGACCTTATTCACCCTCGCCGAACTTGTCGTCGATCAGCTGGAGGAGGGCCTGCATGGCCTCTTCCTCCTGCGGACCGTTGGTCTCCAGCTCCACCGTGGCGCCGATCCCCGCGGCCAGCATCATCACGCCCATGATGCTCTTGGCGTTGATGCGGCGATCGCCGCGCGAGAGCCACACTTCGCAGGGAAAGCTGCCGGCGAGTTTGGTGAGCTTGGCAGATGCACGCGCGTGCAAGCCCAACTTATTGCTGATGGTCACGGATTTCTTGATCACTGTGCTTTCTCTTGGCCTGATTCTGGGGAGCCGCCACCGCCACCTGCATGACGCCCGCGGTGCCGCCCGCGATGGCGCGCTGCACCAGCGAGTCGAGCGGCTCATGGCGGTAGGTCACGGCGCGCAGCAGCATCGGCAGGTTGACCCCCGCGATCAGCCGCGAACGCACGCCGTCCACAAGCTTCTGCGCCACGTTGCAGGGCGTGGCGCCGAACACGTCCGCGAGCACCAGCACCTGCGAACGCGGCGCGTGGAGCTGCTGCGCGAGCGTGATGCGCGCGGCAGCCAGCGTTTCCTCGGGCGACACGTTGGGCAGCACGTCGAGCGCGACGATGTGCTGCTCGCAATCGGGGAACACATGCAGCGCGCACCGCCGCAGCGCCTGCGCGAATGGTGAGTGGGCAATGATGAGGATGCTGCTGTTCATGCGGGACGGTGGAGGACGCGCTGATTATGCGGGGCGCTCTGGCGGAAGTAGAGGGGGAACATCACGCAGCAGGCGTCCCGCGGTTCAGGGAAGGCGCAGACCCTCGAAAAAGGCTCCCGCCGCGTCTGACGCCGAAGGGCGGCCGAGCACGGTTGCCTGGTACAGCGCCACCCGCCCGTCCTTCTGCCGTTGCGCGAACCAGAGCACCTGGAGCGGCGCGGCGCCCGGCTGCGGCGGCGCAGCCTCGAGCCGCACGGGCGCCGGCGTGGTGGCCGCGCTCTTGAGCGTGGCCGGCGCTTCGCGCGCCTGGGCTTCGCCCAGCTGGCTGCGCGTGGCGGCGCGCCAGGCGATGAGCCAGGCTTCGGCCTGGGCCGGGTCGTTCGCGGACGCATGGGCCACGGCAAAGGTCGCGCCACCCGCTTCGCAACCCGCCATCGCGATGCGCACCGCTTCGGCGCCGAGGGGGAGGGCGCGCTCGGCCCGGTCGGGCTTGCAGGGCAGCAGCGCCACCAGGCCAGCCTCGGCGATCGGCACCTCGCGCCAGTTGAAGGTGGGGCTGCAGGCGGCCAGCACGGCGGCGGCGGCCAGCGCAGGCCAGGAACGGGAAACGGGCAATGGCATCGACCGCGATTATCCGGCCGGCCGCCCAGGTCGGGCGCAGCGGCCCCATGGCTGCACGATCGGCATGGCGGAACTAAAATCGCGCCGCCCTTCTCCATCGGACGCCATGAAAAAATACATCGCCGCCACCGCCGTCGCCCTTGCCGTGGTGGCTGGCGTGGGCGTGTACTTCGGCTCCGGCGCCACCGCCGCACCGGCATCGACCTTCGTGCTGCTCGACGGCAGCAAGAAAAGCACCGATGACCTGAAAGGCAAGGTCACGCTGGTCAACTTCTGGGCCACGAGCTGCGTGACCTGCGTGGCCGAGATGCCCAAGGTGATCGCGACTTACGACAAGTACAAGTCGCAGGGCTACGACACGCTGGCGGTGGCGATGAGCTACGACCCGCCGAGCTACGTCGTCAACTTCGCCGAAACCCGCAAGCTGCCGTTCAAGGTGGCGATCGACAACACCGGCAGCGTGGCCCAGGCCTGGGGCGACGTGAAGCTCACGCCCACCACCTACCTGGTCAACAAGAAGGGGGAGATCGTCAAGCGCTATGTTGGCGAACCCGATTTCGCCGAGCTCCACAAGCTGATCGAGAAGCTGCTCGCGGAGGCTTGAGGCAGGCGCGTCGGGCGTGAAAAAGCCCGCCGGCTGGCGGGCTTTGTTTCGACGGATTCGGGCGGGGGCGCGTGGATCAGCGTGCAGCGGGCTTGGCGCTTTCCACCGCAGGCTTGTCGCCGGCTACCTTGGCGGATTCAGCGCCGGGCGCCTTCGCAGCACCGGTTTTCGGGGATTCGACCGTTTTCACGGGGGCGGCCTTCGGTGCCGCGTCCTTTGTGACTTCGGCCGGTTTCACAGCGACCGGCGTCGGTGCCACGGCAGGCGCGACCGTCACCTCCTTGGCCTTGTCGGCGGTCTTGGCGCTGGCTTCCTTCGCGGGCTCGGCCGGCTTCACTGCCGCAGCGGCCTTCGGGGCTGCTTCCTTTGCGACTTCGGATGGCTGCACAGCGACCGGCTTCGGCGCCGCGGCCGCTTCGCCCGTCATTTCCTTGGCCTTGTCGGCGCTCTTGGCGCTGGCCTCCTTCGCGGGCTCGGCGGGCTTCACGACGGCGGCCTTCGGGGCTGCTTCCTTTGCGACTTCGGCCGGCTTCACAGCGACCGGCTTCGGCGCCGCGGCCGCTTCGCCCCTCATCTCCTTGGCCCTGTCGGCGGTCTTGGCGCTGGCTTCCTTCGCGGGCTCGGCCGGCTTTGCGGCCGCGGCCTTTGGTGCGGCTTCCTTCGCCACTTCGGCCGGCTTCACAGCAACCGGCTTGGGTGCCGCGGCGGCGGCGCCCATCGTTTCCTTAGCCTTGTCAGCGGGCTTGGCGCCGGCTTCCTTTTTGGCCTCGACCGGCTTCACAGCGGCGGCCTTGGGGGCCTCGGCGGCGCCGGACGCTGCGTCCTTGGCCTTGTCCATGGACTTGGCACCAGCCTCCTTAGGCGCCTCGGCCGCCTTTGTGGCACCCGGCTTCGCAGCCGTTGCTGCTGCGCCGGCTGGTTCCTTTACCTGGGCGTCCTGGGCCGAAGCGGGCGTCACGAAGACGGCCATTGCCAAAGAAACGGCCACGGCCATGCGGGTGTAGGCAAACTCAGTCATTCAAATTCCTTCCTGTTGGTTGATCGCATCGGGAGCGGCATGCGCTCCCGATCGACAGCCAAGCATGGCGCCGATTGCGCGCCATCCTCGTCAGAAAAGGTGTATTTCGACTCTGATGTCTGCCATTGGCGGCGAATTGCGGGAATTTTCCGCAGCACACCTCACCGCCAGACCTTTGTTAGCGGTCACCGATTGCGGAAATCGTCGTGGCAGGCCTTGCAGCTCGCGGCCGCCGAGCCGAACTGCGCCTTCAACGCGTCGAGGTTGCCCGCCTTGGCGGCCACCGCCAGCTTGCCGGTTTCGGCGATCATCTTGTCCTGGAGCTCCTTGAACTTGGCGGCTTCCTTCCACACTTCGGGCTTGCTCTTGCCGCCCTCGGTGCCGGCGCCGAAGCCGGCCCACGGCAGCTTCGCCATCTCGGCCACGATCTCGGCATTGGCGCTGGCGGCCGCGGCGTCATACGGGGCGCGGCCGTTGGCCATGGCACCGACGCGGCCAAAATGCTGTCCCATCACGAACAGCGCACTCTGGCGGTACTTGATGGCGTCTTCGGTCTTGGCAAACTGGGCCGCGGCCGGCAGCGACAGGGCGGCGCATGAAGCGGCCAGGGCATACAAAGCAGGTCGAATCATCGGGAGTCCTCGTTGTGGGTTCGACACCGTCGAGCGCGGCGCCGGGCCGAGTGTAGGGGCAGCACTGCCGCGCCGCATAGCAACAACCCGATGCATGCGGCGGCGCGGACTTTGCTAATCTGCGCCTTCCGCAGATTTCTGCGCAGCCTGCCTTTTCGATGACCGACTCCTCCGCGGCCGCCCCGTCCAGCGAGCCCGTTCCCACGCGCATCTGGGACCTGCCGACGCGCGTCTTCCACTGGGCGCTGGGCGCCGCAGTAATCGGCCTGATCGCCACCGGCCTCGGCGGGGTGATGGAGTGGCACTTCCGCCTCGGCTACGCGGTGCTCGCGCTGTTGCTGTTCCGCCTGCTCTGGGGCTTCGTAGGCGGGCGGTGGTCGCGCTTCGCGTCGTTCTTCTATGGCCCCGGGTCCGTCCTGGCCTACCTGCGCGGGCGGGCCCATCCCGACCATCTCATCGGGCACACGCCGCTGGGCGCGCTGTCAGTCTTTGCCGTGCTCGCGGTGCTGGCGTTGCAGGTCGCCACGGGCCTCGTTGCCGACGACGAGATTGCCGCGGCGGGGCCACTCACCCGCTTCGTCTCCGGCGAGGTCGTGAGCCTCGCCACGGGCTGGCACAAGGGTTTCGGAAAGACGATCGTGATGGTTCTGGTTGGCCTGCATGTGGTGGCCGTGCTTTTCTACGTGCTGGTGAAACGACACCGGCTGGTGCGGCCGATGCTCTCGGGCGACAAGCTGATCGCCGCCAATGCACCCACCGCCCGCGTAACGCCGAGCCGCGACGACACCGCCTCGCGTGGGCTCGCGCTGGCGCTGTTCGCCGTGTGCGCCGGCATCGCGTACTGGATTGCCACCCTGCGCCTATGAGCTTTTCGGTTTCACGCCCCCTGCCACTGTCGGACACGCCGGCCGTCGTGCTGCTGACGCCCGACGATCCCGTCGAGTTCGACGCCGCCCGCGCGCTCTTCCGCGACTATGCGGCTTCGCTGAAGATCGACCTGTGCTTCCAGAACTTCGAGGAGGAGCTGGCGACACTGCCCGGCGACTATGCCGAGCCGCGGGGCGCGCTGCTGCTCGCGCTGGTCGACGCCGCGCACATCAAGGAAGAAACCGGCCAGCGCGCACCGACCCTGCGGCGCGCCAACGGTGCAGTGGCGCATGTGGCCGGCTGCTGCGCACTGCGGCCGCTCGACAACACCGACTACGCCAACGCCGCCGAGATGAAGCGCCTCTTCGTGCGGCCCGGCTTCCGCGGCCTGGGCGTGGGACGACAACTCGCCGAGGCGATCCTCGACGCGGCACGCGGGGCCGGCTATGGCTGCGTGCTGCTCGACACGCTCGACGACATGGAGTCGGCGCGCGCCCTCTACGAAGACCTGGGCTTCGTAGAGGTGCCGCCGTACTATCACAACCCCATTGCGGGGGCGCACTACCTGAAGGCGGATCTTTATTAGCCGCGCGCTTGCGCCAGCAACGTGTCGGCGTCGCTCACTTCGAACTTGCCGGGCGCCTCGACGTTGAGCGCGGCAACCTTGCCGTCCTTCACGAGCATCGAGTAGCGGTTGCTGCGCAGGCCCATGCCGCGGCCGGTCAGGTCGAGCGTGAGGCCGGTGGCCTTGGCGAACTCGGCACTGCCGTCGGCGAGCATGCGCACCTTGGTGCCGGTCTTCTGGTCGCGCGCCCAGGCGCCCATCACGAACGCGTCGTTCACGCTCACGCACCAGATCTCGTCCACGCCCGCGGCCTTGAAATCGTCGAAGTGCTGCACATAACCCGGCACGTGCTTGGCCGAGCAGGTGGGCGTGAAGGCACCGGGCAGCGCGAACAGCGCGATGGTCTTGCCGGCCGCGGCCCTGCTCACCTCTACCGGGTTGGGGCCGATGCTGCAGCCCTCGCCCTCCACTTCCGAATATTCCTGCAGGGTTGCCGAAGGAAGGGTGTCGCCGACTTTGATCATTTGAATGCTCCTGAAAAAGAAAAACGGCCCACATTGTGGGCCGTTTCGCGAGGGGCTGTTGCCAGCCGGGGATCAGACCAGAAGGGCCTTCTGGACCAGGCGGGTCACGACCCAGTTCTTGGTCTTCGAGATCGGGCGGCTTTCGGTGATCTCGATGGTGTCGCCCAGCTTGTACTCGCCATTTTCGTCATGGGCGTGGTACTTGCTCGTCTTCGCCACGATCTTGCCGTAGAGCTCGTGCTTCACACGGCGCTCGACCAGCACGGTCACGGTCTTGGCACGCTTGTCGCTGACCACCTTGCCGATCAAGGTGCGCTTGAGGGATTTTTTAGCTTCCGTCATGTTCACTCCTTACTTGGCGGCTTGGGTTTCTTGGCTCTTCTGAGCAAGAATGGTCTTGGCGCGAGCGATGTCGCGGCGCGTCACGCGCAGCGTCGCGGTGTTCGACAGCTGTTGCGTGGCTTTCTGCATGCGCAGACCGAAATGGGCCTTCTGCAGGTCCTTGATCTCGGCTTTCAGGCCTGCAACGTCCTTCTCGCGAAGGGTTGCAGCCTTGGTCACCTTGGCGGGCGCCGCGGTGTCTTTTTTCTTACGTGTTGCCATGGATGTTCTCCTCTCAGGCGCCGAGCTGGCGAGCGACGAACGTCGTGCGCAGCGGAAGCTTGGCGGCAGCCAGGCGGAACGCTTCGCGGGCGAGTTCTTCGGGCACGCCGACGATCTCGAACACGATCTTGCCAGGCTGGATCTCGGCGACGTAGTACTCCGGATTGCCCTTGCCGTTACCCATCCGGACTTCGGCGGGCTTGGTCGAGATCGGCTTGTCCGGGAACACGCGGATCCAGATACGGCCACCGCGCTTCACGTGACGCGAGATCGCGCGACGAGCGGCTTCGATCTGGCGCGCCGTGAGGCGGCCGCGATCGGTGCATTTGAGACCGAAGTCACCGAAGGCAACCGAGTTGCCCCGGGTTGCGATGCCGGTGTTGCGGCCCTTTTGTTCCTTGCGGAACTTTCTTCGTGCAGGTTGCAGCATGTTTTGTTACTCCGTGAGGGCCCCAGGTGCTTGCGCACCCGGGAGCGACCGATTACTCGGTCTTGGCACCGTCCGCTGCTGCAGCGGGCGCGGCTTTTCGGACGCGCTTAACGGCGGGTTTCGAGTCTGCACCGGCTGCGCCGGTTGCTTCTGCGGGCTTGTCGCTGCCATCGGCCGGCGCGGTGTTGCCACCGATCGGGCCACGGGCACCGGCACGCGGGCCGGGACCACGACGGTCCGAACCCGGACGGTCGCCACCCGGGCGGCCATCGCGGCGCGGACCGCGCGGACGACGTTCTTCTTCGGGACGCGGCGTTTCGACCGCCGGCAGGTCGTTACGACCCAGCGTGTCGCCCTTGTAGACCCAGACCTTGACGCCAATGACGCCGTAGGTGGTCTTGGCTTCCGAGGTGCCGTAGTCGATGTCGGCGCGCAGCGTATGGAGCGGCACGCGACCTTCGCGGTACCACTCGGTGCGGGCGATCTCGATGCCGTTCAGGCGGCCAGCCGACATGATCTTGATGCCTTGGGCACCCAGACGCATGGCGTTCTGCATGGCGCGCTTCATGGCGCGGCGGAACATGATCCGCTTCTCGAGCTGCTGCGTGATGCTGTCGGCGATCAGCTGCGCATCGATTTCGGGCTTGCGCACTTCTTCGATGTTGACGGCCACCGGCACGCCGAGCTGCTTGCCCAGTTCGCGCTTGAGGTTCTCGATGTCTTCGCCCTTCTTGCCGATCACGACGCCCGGCCGAGCCGAGTAGATCGTGATGCGTGCGTTCTTGGCGGGACGCTCGATCATGACGCGCGACACCGAAGCGTTCTTCAGCTTCTTCTTGAGGTATTCGCGCACCTTGATGTCTTCGGCCAGCATGCCCGCGAAATCGCGGTCGCTTGCGTACCAGCGGCTGGACCAGTTACGGGTCACCGCAAGGCGGAAGCCGGTCGGATGGATTTTCTGTCCCATATTTCTTCCAGGCGTTCTTAGTTGCCAACCGTCACGTACACATGGCACGTGGGCTTGCTGATGCGGTTACCGCGACCCTTGGCGCGCGCCGTGAAGCGCTTGAGCGTGGCGCCCTGCTCGACGTAGATGGTCTTGACCTTCAGTTCGTCGATGTCGGCACCGTCGTTGTGCTCGGCGTTGGCGATGGCCGACTCGAGCACCTTCTTGATGATCACAGCGGCCTTCTTCTGCGTGAATTGCAGAACGTTGAGCGCTTGATCGACCTTCTTGCCGCGGATCAGGTCAGCGACCAGACGGCCCTTGTCGACCGAGAGGCGGACACCGCGGAGGACTGCACGTGTTTCAGACATGGTCGTTCCTTACTTCTTCTGGACTTTCTTGTCCGCGGGGTGCCCCTTGAACGTGCGCGTGAGCGCAAATTCGCCGAGCTTGTGGCCGACCATCTGGTCGGTGATGTACACGGGCACGTGCTGCTTGCCGTTGTGTACGGCAATGGTCAGGCCGATGAATTCGGGCAAAACCATCGAGCGACGCGACCAGGTCTTGATCGGCTTCTTGTCCTTGGTCGTCACGGCCTTGTCGGCCTTGGCCACGAGGTGGTGGTCGACGAACGGACCCTTTTTGAGAGAGCGAGTCATTGGCTATCCCTTACTTCTTGCGACGCGACACGATGAAGACCTGCGTGCGCTTGTTGTTACGGGTGCGATAGCCCTTGGTCAGGTTGCCCCATGGGTCGACAGGATGGCGGCCTTCGCCAGTCTTGCCCTCGCCGCCACCATGCGGGTGGTCGACCGGGTTCATCACCACGCCGCGAACGGTCGGGCGAATACCCATGTGACGCTTCACACCGGCCTTGCCGAGTTGGCGCAGGCTGTGCTCTTCGTTGGCCACTTCGCCGATGGTCGCGCGGCATTCGATGTGGATGCGGCGCACCTCACCCGAACGCATACGGACCTGGGCGTAGACGCCTTCCCGAGCCAGCAGCGTGGCCGACGTGCCGGCCGAACGTGCGATCTGCGCGCCCTTACCGGGTTGCAGCTCGATGCAGTGGATCGTCGAACCCACCGGAATGTTGCGGATCGGCAGCGTGTTGCCGGCGCGGATCGGGGCTTCCGAACCGCTCAGCAGCGTTGCACCGGCTTCCAGACCGCGCGGGGCGATGATGTAGCGGCGCTCGCCGTCGGCGTAGCAGACCAGGGCAATGTGGGCGGTGCGGTTCGGGTCGTATTCGATGCGTTCGACCTTGGCCGGGATGCCGTCCTTGTTGCGCACGAAGTCGACAACGCGATAGTGATGCTTGTGACCACCGCCGCGATGGCGAATCGTGATGTGACCGTTGTTGTTGCGACCGGCAGCCTGGAACTGCGGCTCGAGCAACGGCGCGTGAGGGGCACCCTTGTACAGGTGGTCCCGCGAGATCTTCACCGCGCCGCGTTGGCCCGGCGAAGTGGGTTTCATCTTGATGACGGCCATGATTAAGCGCCTTCCCCGACGAGGTTGAGCTCTTGACCTGGCTTCAGGATCACATAGGCCTTGCGAACGTTGTCGCGGCGGCCGATGGACTTGCCAAAGCGCTTGGTCTTGCCCTTGGTGTTGAGCACCGACACGCCCTGGACTTCGACCTTGAACATCAGTTCAACTGCGGCCTTGATCTCGGGCTTGGTGGCGTCTTGCAGCACCTTGAAAGTGACAGCGTTCGACTTCTCGCCGACCATCGTGGCCTTTTCGGACACGATCGGGGCGACCAGCACCGCCATCAGGCGGCCTTCTTCGAACGTACGTTCAGCAGCGGTAGGGTTCACGCGGCTCATGCGAACATCTCCTTGAGCTTGTCGACGGCACCCTTGGTGACCAGCACCTTCTTGTAGTGAACCAGCGACACCGGATCGGCGTAACGGGGTTCGACCACGAGGATGTTGACCAGATTGCGCGAGGCAAGGTACAGGTTTTCGTCGACTTCTTCGGCGATCACGAGCACGGACTCGAGATTCATTGCCTTGAAACGGGCGGCCAGCGGCTTGGTCTTGGGCGAATCCACAGTCAGCGAATCCACCACGGCCAGACGGCCTTCGCGAGCCAGCTGCGAGAAGATGGAGGCCATACCGGCGCGGTACATCTTCTTGTTGATCTTTTGCGAGAAATTCTCGTCAGGCATGTTCGGGAAGATCCGGCCACCCCCGCGCCACAGCGGCGAGGACGTCATACCGGCACGGGCGCGGCCCGTTCCCTTTTGCTTGAAAGGCTTCTTCGTCGAGTGCTTGACCTGCTCGCGGTCCTTCTGGGCACGCGTGCCCTGGCGGGCGTTGGCCTGGAATGCAACGACGATCTGGTGGACCAGGTCTTCGTTGTAGTCACGGCCGAACACGGTCTCGGGGGCGTCGAACTTCGACGCGGCCTGGCCCTGTTCGTTCAGGAGTTCGAGTTGCATTACTTCGCTCCTTCGGCCGCTTGCGGCTTGGCCTTGATGGCGGGACGCACGGTGACGAAGCCGCCCTTTGCGCCCGGGATCGCGCCCTTGATGAGCAACAGTTGACGTGCTTCGTCGATGCGGAACAGGTCGAGGTTCTGCGTCGTGCGGGTGACGTCGCCGAGGTGGCCCGTCATGCGCTTGCCGGGGAACACGCGACCGGGGTCCTGCGCCATGCCGATCGAGCCGGGCACGTTGTGCGAACGGCTGTTGCCGTGCGACGCGCGTTGCGAGCTCATGTTGTGGCGCTTGATGGTGCCGGCGAAGCCCTTGCCGATCGAGGTGCCCTGCACGTCGACCTTCTGGCCAACGGCGAACACGCTGCTCGCGGCGATCACGGCGCCAGGCTTGTGCTGGTCGGCGGTATCGGCGGGAACGCGGAATTCGCGGATGATTTCACCAGCTTCGACACCCGCCTTGGCGAGGTGGCCGGCTTGCGGCTTGGTCACGCGCGAAGCCTTGCGCGAACCGAACGTCACTTGCAGCGCGACGTAGCCGTCGGCCTCTTGCGACTTGATCTGGGTCACACGGTTGTTGGACACATCCACCACCGTGACAGGAACTGCGTCCCCGTCATCGGTGAAGAGACGCATCATCCCCACCTTGCGGCCCAGCAACCCGAGGGAGTTGCTCAGACTCATTTGTTTTCTCCAAAAAATGGATCCTCTTTCGCCGCTGTCACTTCAATTGGCAACAGCGTTTAGCCGGTCGACCGATGGTTTCGCGGCTTGCGAAAGAAGGTTGATAAATCTCCACCCTCCACTGTGCAGGCGTTTTCGCGCAGGCGCAATTTGGGCAGAGCCGGCGATTATAGCCCGGTCCGCCAGGTTGGCGCAAGCGACCGTTCGCTGCCTATTTGACAGGCAGTGTGATGATGCGCTCGCCGTCGGGCGTGGTTTTCATCTCTCCCGTGGACTTCAGCGCGGGCGCCGACCCGCCGGTCTGGATCGGGATGGAAATCACGCTCGAGACGCCACCCTGGCTGATGAACACGTTGAGGTAGACCAGTCCTTGGCGTTCGCTCGCGACGCGCACGGTGGCCGTGCTTCGGCCTTGCGGCAGCGTCAGCGTCGCGCTCCCTTGCAGGCTGAGGCCCGAGTCGGGGGTCAACTGGACCGTGGCGCCGTCCGGTGCGGTCACACCGTCGAACTGCAGGACCACGGGCGTGGGCTGGCCGGGCTGCGGCGTGGCACCGACCTGGTACTGGACGACGACGCCGGAGCCGCCGGCCTTCTGGCCGGCGGTGCCCGGCGGCACCGCGCCCTGCTGCCCGCCTTTCGGCGACGAGGGCCCGCCGCTGGCCAGGACCGTTGCCGGCACGGCCGCCGCCAGTACCAGGCACACAATGGCCAAGGACGGATTGGAACGGAAGTTCATGGCGGCCTTTCGTCTTGCTGCTATTGGATGGAGACGTTGAAGCATCTCTGCGTTCCGGGATTGCCGAGGTCGGACACGGCCAGGACGTAGTCGCCGCCGGACAGGGAGACCGTGCTGTCATTCCGGGCGACCGACCCGCCGCGGAAGATCTCGAAGGAGGCTGCAGAGCCCGGCGGGCCGCTGACGGTGACCACGTAGCTGCGACTATCGGGCGCCGTGAAGCGGACGTAGGAGTAATTACCGAGCTTGTTGCCCAGGCCGGCCTGGCTGGAGACGCAGGCCCGAACCGGCGGCGCGCCCACGATGGTGCGCCTGTACAGCGGGATCGTGTCGGGAATCCCGCCGCTATTGCTTTCCGCCTCGCCATAGGGATCGTTCGTCGCGGCGATGTTCTGCCCGGCGAGCAGGGCGGCCAACGCCCCTGCGCTGCCCGGCGCCGTCGCATTGAAGGCGGCCGCGAAGCTGTGGATCGAAGTCACGGCGGCGCCGCTCCTGAACTGGAAGCCGGTCAGCGTGTCATGGATCGGCTTGAAGCCGACTTGCTGGTCGAGGTTCCAGAGGATCGACTGGATCGACGGTTCGCGGTACCAGCCCGGTATGCTGGTCGCACCGGCCGACAAGTCCATATTGAGCGATCCAATAGAGTCCGACTGCCCGGCACCCAGCGAATCGACGTAGTTCCGACGCGCCAGCGCAATGCCCGACCACGCATTGCCGAAGCCTTCGGAGAAAGCCAACCGGCGATCGAGCAATTCCTGCTGCGCATGGGAGCCGCCCATCGAATCGTCACGGCTGAAGGCCGACTGGTAGTAGTGCCCCCATTCGTGGGCGATCACCGAGCTGTCGTACTCGTCGGTGTCGGCGTCTTCCTTGCCGAGCACGTAGATTTCGCGTCCGCTGTCGCGGTTCCAGAAAAATGTCGTGCCGATTTGTCCCGCGGGCAGGTTGATCACGGGTCCCGTCTTCGCATTGTTGGGGCTCCAGAAGACCTTCAGCGGCGGGAATGCCGACGCGGGCGCGACCGACAAGACCTTTTGCATCGCGGTGTAGACGGTATCGAGGATCGCAAACGGTGCGGCCGCTCGCTCGCCGGTGTAGCCCGAACCGCCCCAGCCCGAGGGCGCATGCAGGTCGCGCACCTGGGCGGCCGCGCCGGAAGAGAAAGCACCGGTCTGCAGCGCGTAGAGGGCGCTCGAACGGGTGTTGTCCCGCACCGTGACGTCCCAACTGGCCCCAGGACCGCTGCGGATCAGCTGCGCGCGCACGCGCACCGAGATCATTGCGTTGGCTGGCACCGGGACCGCATAGGCACCGCTGTCGGTGGTGGTGGTGGTGGAGAGCACCGCCGAAGTGCCCGCATCGAGCACTTCCACCATGGCGCCGCGTACCGGCTTGGGAGCCGAAGCGGCGTACACCAGCGGACCGCTCTGGTTCGGTACGAATTCGTAGGTGGCGGTGCCGCTCAGGACCACCGAGCCCGGCGCCGGCGCCACCGGCAGTGGAAAGCCGATCAGTCCGCCCCCGCCGCCTCCCCCTCCCCCACCCCCACCGCAGCCAGCGAGAAAAAGGACGGCGATGCAGGCCGCCACACATGCCAGAAAGCGCTTGTCGTTCATTGCTGGTCCGTCCTTGTTCCAGTCGCGGTCGATGCCCCCTTGAACAGCAGGCCGTTGGGCGAGGATGCCACATCCAGGAAAGCAAACAAAAAGCCCGCCTGCATTTCTGCAGGCGGGCTCGCGCTGGTTGACGCGGAGAAAGCCGGATTACTGCAGCTTGATCTCGACGTCGACGCCAGCCGGCAGGTCGAGCTTCATCAGCGCGTCCACGGTCTTGTCGGTCGGGTCGACGATGTCCATCAGGCGCTGGTGCGTGCGGATCTCGAGCTGGTCGCGCGACGTCTTGTTGACGTGCGGCGAACGCAGGATGTCGAAACGCTTCATGCGGGTCGGCAGGGGCACGGGGCCCTTGACGATCGCGCCAGTGCGCTTGGCGGTGTCGACGATTTCGGCTGCCGACTGGTCGATCAGCTTGTAGTCGAATGCCTTGAGGCGGATGCGGATTTTTTGCTTGGTGGCCATGGTGCTTCCTTTGCGTCCGGCTTAGATGTCGAGGATCTTTGCCACGACGCCCGAACCCACGGTGCGGCCGCCTTCACGGATGGCGAAGCGCAG
>NZ_JBDGJQ010000011.1:0-147858 GCF_057656815.1 Variovorax sp. Soil_C_39 | reverse complement strand
CCCACCAGCGCCTTGCTCAGATCGAGCAGACGCTACATTGCGAATAGTCCGTGTCCTGAAATACGGGGGCAAGATCAATCTCGTCTCCGTATCTCGCCCAGGCAAGCGCATCGAGTGCGGTATAGACCAGGACCAGAACGGGAATGTCCAAGAACACCCCGCGGCACAACGCGATGGCTGTGAACATCTTGCGGAAACTGTTTGTGTTTTCGAGTGGCACCGTATGGCATCCGGAAATTCAGCTATTTGCTGTGGTGGCTTACTGAACCCGCGTCGCCTTGCGAATCACGGGAGCGAAATTGCGACTTTCTTGCGCGTCTTTTCTCCGCTTTTTGCGGATCGTCTGCAAGATTTTTAGCTCTTTTGCAGTAGCGGCAGGAGCGGCGCCATCTCCAGCGTCGTCTCGCGCCATGCAAGGCGCTCCGTTCGCCGTGCCGTGAGCGTCCAGTCATCCCATCTTGACCGGCCGCACGAGGGTCACTTGGACCGCAGCTGTGCTCCGACGTAGGCAACGCACTCCACGAGGTTGAGCGCGGCCAGCAGCAAGAGCTTCTCGGCGTCAGTCCGCACGCGCAGCAGGTCGTGCTCGCCGAGGTAGCCGTACACAAATGCCAGCAGGTAGCGCTCGGGGTGGTCGGCGCAGGACTTCGTGATCATCTGCGCGACGAGGTCTGGCGGCACGCCCTCGGTGAACCTCATCGTCGCCGTCAGCCGCTGCAAGCAGGTTTCCTGGACGTCTTCAGAGATCGTCGGCAAGGCGTGCCCGCAGTGCTTCATGGCCTGGAAGGCGACCAGCAGAACGTGGATCGGCACCTCAAGCTGCAGCATGTCGACTCCGTAGCGAGGCAACACGAGGATGGAGGCCAGCAGGTTCGGCTGCTGGACGTAGATTTCGTCAGCCAGCTCAACCTTTTGTTGCGCGCTCATGCGGTCGACGTCGATGTTCGCCCGGACCATCACGGCCTGCGTGAGCAAGGTCATGGTCGCGCGTCGGACGCTGGCTGCCATCGGTGCGGCAGCAAGTCCTCGATCTGGCTGCTGCGCTGCGTCGGCAGGCGCTGCAGCACGTCGCGCAGGTAGGCCCAGGGGTCATGGCCGTTCAGGCGCGCCGACTGCACCAGGCTCATCACGATGGCGGCGCGCTGGCCGGCCAGTTCACTGCCCACGAACATCCATGCCCTGCGGCCCATCGCCCAGGGTTTGATCTGACGCTCGAGGTGGTTGTTGTCGATGGCAACCGCGCCGTCATCCAGGTGACGCGTCAGCGCGGCCCAGTGCCCCAGCGCGTAGTCGATGGCCTTGGCCGTCGGGCCACCGTCGGCTACCAGCCAGCGCTCCAGTTGTAGCCAGTGCTTGAGCTCTTCCCACAGCGGCCTGGCGAGCTGCTGGCGTTGCGCCCGGCGCTCGTCATCGCTGAGCTCTTTGAGCTGTGCCTCGACCCCGTAGATGCGCGCGAAGCGACGCACCGCCTCCAGGCCCACCACGCTGGTGCCGTCGTGCGTCAACTCTTCGAAGTTGCGGCGCGCGTGCGCGGCGCAGGCTGCGCCCAGGCGGTCCGGATACAGCCGCGGATCGACCACGGCCTCGTAGGCGCTGTTGCGGTCGGTCAGCAACGTGCCCGACCATCGTCTGCCGTGTCTATCCTGGCCGCCCAGGAATGCCAGCGGATACTGCGCCCCGCGTCCCGGGCAGAACTCGTAAATCACACCAGGCACCTTGTCGTGCCAGCTTCTGGCGTAGGCCCAGACGTAGGCTCGGCGCGTCTTACCCGCGCCGGGGTCCAGCAGGGCCACTGGGGTCTCATCGGCGTGCAGCACCGCGCAGCTGAGGATGAAGCGCCTGTGCGCCTCGTGCAGCGGCTCCAGCGCCGCACCGGCCTGGCCGGTGATGGACGCCAGCGTCGAGCGCGGTGTGTGCACGCCGCTGCGGGCGTTGATGGTCGCTTGCCGGTAGTACGGCATGTGGTCCACGAAGCGGCTGATCAGCGTGTGCGCGACGAAGCCGCTGGCAGCGATACCGCCCTCGATGACTTCTGCCACGCTGGGCGCCTGGCGCAGCACCTGGCAGCAGCGGCAGGCCCACTTGCCATAGATGTGGCGGTGCACGAAGAACTCGGCCGGCACGATGTCCAGGCGCTCGCTGACCTCCTGGCCGATGCGCGTCATCGGGCGCCCGCAGCCGGGCTCCAGGCAGTCGGTGCGCTCGGGCTCGTGGTGGTGTTCGACACGGCGCAAGTGATCGGGGAACGGGTTGCGGCGCGGCCGACGTGGGGGCGCCTTGGTCGTTGTGTCCGAGGTTGCTGCGGCGGCCGCGGCCGCGGCGGCTTCCCGCCGAAGCCGCTCGAGCTGCTCGCGCAGGCCCGCCTCGTCCTCGGCCAGCGTCTCCTCGAACAGGCGGCGCTGCTCGGCATTCATGGCCTCGGACTTGGCGCCGAACTTCCAGCGCTTGAGCCTGGCCAGCTCGAAGGTGATCTTCTCGATCTTGGCCTCGCGCAGTGCGATCTCACGGTCCTTGCGCTGCAGCAGCGCGTCGCGCTCGGCAAGAGCCTGGTCGCGCTGCGCGAGGACACGGCCATGCTCGGCCAGCTGCTGCTCCTGGTCTTGCAGCCGCTGGAGCAACTGACCAACCAGCGCAGCTGTCTCGGCGGACAGTCCCGAAGGATTCGCTGCAGGAAGATCACGCGCACCAAGCATGCGTTGAATGATGCCAGTGCACGGCAATGCCAACCTCGGCACATCCACTGTCAACGCATGGGCAGATGGCGTTGGCGCCGGCTCCTCAGGCTCGCGTGATGACGCTCAGCTCGGGAAGCCGCTGCCACGGCAGGCCCAGGACCAAGGCGTCGAATTGCGCAGGTGTGAGCGACAGCAAGGGCGTCGTGTGGGTCGTGCCCGGCCAGACGACGCGCCCCGCGTTGAGCCGGCGCGCCGCGCACCACACGCCGAAGCCGTCGTGCACCAGCAGCTTCACACGCGTGCCGCGGGCGTTCGCGAACAGGTAGCCGTGGTGCGCCTGCGCTGCGCCGAAGACTTGCACGACGCGCGCCAACAGGCGCTCGGCGCCGGCGCGCATATCGATGGGATCGGCAGCGAGCCACATCGCGTCGATGCGGATCATCGAAGCAGCTCGCGCATCCAGGCCGCGCACTCGCTGGCGGCGCTCGCCGGCCAGGTCACCGTGACCGTCGTCGGTCCACGCCGCAGCTCGATGCGAATGTCTGGGACATGAGCCGGTGGCGCCGGTGCCGGCAAGCTGACCGGAACGAAGACGGTCTTGGGCTTTTGCGCGTTGGCTCCATCCACGACGTTTGCGCGCACGACCTCGCTTCCTGGCTTCATCTCGGCCTCGTGCACCCAACGCCGCAGCAGGTTGGCGTTGATGCCGTGGGCCATTGCCACTGCGGCCATCGACATGCCAGGATGCGCGCAGGCCGCCACCGCATCGGCCTTGAACTCGTCACTGTGCATGCGACGCCGCCGGCCACTGCCGGCTTGTTGATCGGGGATAGTGTTCACGTGTCCACCAAGAGTTGAAGTGGACACGAGGCTCCTATGCTCCGAGCCGGCTTTCAAGATGGTCGGACTGGACGCTCACGCCGTGCCGGAGCGAGGGGCCGAGGCATTGCACCACGTCGTCACCATTGACGCAGATCAATGGCTCAGCGCGCCCGTAAAACGATGTCCGAATGGGGAGTTTGCGCGGTCGCAGGGGCTAGCGATAGCGCCAAGACTAAAGTGCCGGGATCGAGTGCCCAAACCGCCTGCGCAACTAAGCAGATAGCCTCGTTTTCTAATCGTGGGGCGTCCGCAGTGCTCCGGCAAAACCGCTGTGTTTTTAATCACACAATACCCATGAGGAAGGGCTCCATCCTTATACATGGATGACCCCGCGGCCCGGCTGGTTCGGCCCTGCAAGGGGTCTTCTCAGTCCGGAGGAAAAACGGCGTCGAGGGCCAGAGAACCCAATCATCCCGTACAGGGGTGTCAAGGTCCGGTTAGCACCTCGGGGATTCTCAGGTCGCGGTCCGGCGTGATGCCCGTGGCTTGAGGGGTCAAGAGGGTACCCGCTACCGCGCTACTGCCTGGCTGACTACACCCTCTTGACCCACGGCAAGGATCGGAAGGGAAGCTGATCTATACCAACGATGCTCAACTGGGGGTATAGGGAAGATAGAAGGAGCTTCAGGGAAGGAGCTTCAGGGAGTGGGCAAAGCTTCGCTAAACCCCGCACGCAGCCGGGTTCGCAGCCTTCACCATTCCCAAAACTCCCGATTCCTCGATGGGTGCTTCAGTACAGTTACATCACAAGATCAGCCACTCTTATGTTGGATCACAAGGTATCAAGGTCAGGCGTCCTCGTGATCCGCACTGGCGAGGCAGTGGCACTCCAGGGTTTAGCTGGGCAACTTCACCTCTGGTCGCAGGCCAGGCTCCTCATTCGACCGTGGGACTACTGCCCCGTCGCCCTCCCCCGAGCATTCATTACCGACAAGGGAAGACCGATCCGATGTGGGTAGCGCACCGGAAACGCTCTGCATTTCACCTCTGATTATAGGCGAGTGAGCACTCTCCTTGTATAAGGCGCCACAGCTTGCTTGCACCTGCACTCAGCAAGCGCTTCGGGCATTTGACGGCTGCGTCCTCGCCGATACAACAGCCCTCCTTCCCTCGGCATCGACGGCCCCGTAGGCTCTGGATACGCACAGGACGACCGTCCTTGCATGTAGTCACCCTCCGGATCGAGCCATCATGAACCAGGACAAGTTCGTCGCCTACTACCGAGTCAGCACCCAACGTCAAGGAGCCTCCGGGCTCGGCCTGGAAGCACAGCAGCAAACGGTTGCACGGTTCCTCGCAGACCGCGGCAAAACGGCCATAGAGGAGCTATTCGAGACCGAGACAGGCAAAGGTGCCAACGCCCTCGAAAGACGTCCTCAGCTCCGGCTGGCCCTTGAGCTATGCAAGCGCACCGGCGCGACGCTGTTAATCGCGAAGCTAGACCGTCTCGCCCGTAACGTCCACTTCGTCACCGGTTTGATCGAGACCGGCGTGGATTTCGTCGCTGCCGACATGCCGCACGCGAACAAGGTGATGATCCAAATGTTCGCGGTCATGTCTGAATGGGAGCGCGACCAGATCAGCGAGCGCACTCGAGTGGCCTTAGCAGCGGCGAAGGCTCGTGGAGTCGCACTCGGTAAGACGGGGGCGACCAACCTACGGCGTCACATCGCCGACAGCCAGAATACCGCAGACGCGTTTGCATCTCGAATGCGCGGTCTGGTGGCTGGAATGCGCGCACGACACTTGTCGCAACGGGCGATGGTCGCCGAGCTAAATGAGGCTGGCGTCAAAACTTCCAAGGGAGGCAAATGGCACTTGAACCAAATTCAGAGGCTCCTCGCTCGCACCCCACATCAAAATCAAATTATGGTGAGCCGCGAACCAAGCTTTACTCCACGGCGAGGCGACCATCCGTCAAAAATTGAGGAATACTCTTCGGCCGATACCAGTTGCCAATACGAAATCGCTCGGCAGAAGGGAGAAACGAATAAAAATCAAGAAATGAAGATCACAAATGCAACCAACGGCAGCTACGGCCCGAAATGCGATCAAGAAGAGCATTGCCAGGAACGAAGCATCGTTTTCTAACTGGCTCGTCGAGCGGACCGCAAGCGCGTCACTAAAGAATTTATATCACGCTTAATTTCTTCGCCAGTTGACACTTTCGCACCTGCCGCATCCAGAGTGTCAATCGCGTCTCTCAAGCGTAGTTGCCCCGCTCGAAAAGCGGCGGAATTCTGTGAATTTTCCTCTGGAACCGTCAGCGACAACGTTACCCGCGTCAGTCGTTCAATCGTTGCCGCCCGAATGTCTCCTAGCGCTAAGGCTTTTTTTGCAGCATCGAAAGCAATCAATTCGCCCTCGATTCCACTCAAACTGCTCGCAAGCCTCCACGTCATATCGTTGATGATTTCAAGGTCTCCGTGCGTGGCACTTCGGGTGTTTTCAGACAGACTAATTTGACCCAAAGTTTTACCAAGATCATCTGCTGCACCACCCAACATATCGATTGCTCCTTTGTTATTCCCCTCCCGGCTTCTGGTCAGCCCAATCTCGGCCTTCGCTCTAGCCCTGAAGGGCAACCAAGTCGCCAATTCGCATCGAGCATCTATAGCAAGATTCGAGATATCCAGACAAGCTGCAGCTTGACCGTCTCGCGCGGAAGCCTCATGCCAAAGCTCAAAGAGCAATGGCTTGCGCTGGTTATTATTGTATGAATCCGAGAAAGCCTCCGCAGCTTTCGAGTCCTTCATTGCAAGTAGGCAGCGGCCCTTTAATAAAAGGAGATCTGGATCTTTCGGTTGAGATTTCAGCGAAGCTTCGACAGTCTCGAAAGCATCGTCATACTTTCCTGCTCGGAGCAATGCCATAGTTTGACTAACCACAAAGGCAATCTGCGTTCGAGGTTTGGCGGATCTCTTTATGCTTGATTTTTGTAGTTCTCTCGTTGCCGAAGCGAGGCGTTGATGGTCAGGCACCATCTTTCGCCCGAGTTCAGAGACTGCCAAAGCAGTCGACTCCGGAACCGAAAAGCGGGGTTCCTTGGCAATAATTTTTGGAGCATCAACCAGAAAGAAAGTTTGAAGCTGTGATATCGCCTCATCGAATTCAACCTTTCCAATTCCAGTTATCTCCAGCAGTTCGGCTCTGGAAGAACTTTGAAGTATGGACGCGACATAGAGGATTCGTTTTGCAGGGGCTGAGAGCGCAGTTAACTCTTTTTCCAGCGCCGCGGCACGGGCATCCTCTCCTGGCTTACCCTGCCATTCCTTCAACGCCGCATCAAGCGTGCGCCCTTGCTTAATCAATCTTAAGATTGAATCGGTCCAAAGAGGTGAACCATCACTGGTACTTTCCAGTCGTTTAACATCGACGCCTTTGACCTTTTCGATACCGAGCTTGAGCATCCGATCTTGAACAAAAGATTTATATGGCTCTCCGCGCAGTCCGGGCACCAAAATACACTGACTATCCGAAAATGCAAAATTGGCACGAGTGGTGAGGAGAAATTTTGAGGGGGTATTTGCAGCCATTTGCTGAGTAAGCTCAAAAACTCGTTTTTGATCGCCAGGGGAGAGCGAATCAATGTCATCAATAACAACCAAGCTCGGAAGCACCCTTAAACTATCTCGCAGTTTTCGTTGCAATGTGTATTCATTGTGCTCCCCACTATCCCGCTCACCGTCAGTTATTGCCGCAGTGGCGCCAGCCAATGCCACCAGCAACTCGATGGGATTTGAGTAAATGCACTCAGGCAAATCCATATAATCGTTTCTTTCGGGAAGAAACTGCCTCTTCTTAGCGGAGGCCCAGAATACCTGAACAAATGGTTCAGGAGCTTTTCGATAAAAATTGGTTGCAAACTCGTAAGCTATAGAAGTTTTTCCTTTGCCCCCCGCCCCAGCCAAGAGCCGAACAGGCTCCAGATCATCGGCAACCCAAGCCCAAAGCGCAACGATCAGATCCTCTCGACCAAATAAGTGTGCGCATATGAGGTTCTTATCCGGAAGATTGTGGGGGATATAGCGCGTATCAACAGCGATAGCGGATAAACCCGTCGGCGCAGCCTGCAAATCCTCATAACGACGTCCTGAGTTAAGAAACTCCCAATGAGAAGGAATTAGCGCCTGAATCGTTTTATCATTCTCACGAAAATATGTGCTCTTTTCGTTGAACAGGACCTTTCCAGGTTTTTTTTCGGGGCCCGGCCTCACTAAAAAGGCGGGCGCCACGCTCACTGATCTTTTTGGTATATACACGGCAGCCACAGGGAGCTCACCAATCAAAAAATCAAAGACAGTAAAATCGATATTTTTTGACGAGTAGGACTCAACCGCGGCTCGGAGCTTCGTCACGAAATCATCAGGCTTTTGAAATCCACAAACCTGAAAAACTTCGTCCGTTTTGAGCTCCGCAATACCGATGAAAAGATAGCCCCCGTAAGAGTTGTAAAATGAAAGAATATCCTTTGCAACTTCTGCATAAGAGATTTTTTCACTGTCGAACGCTGCTTTGTAATCCCACAATGCTCCCTCTTTCGGGATCGGCAACCCTTTCGGGCAGAAAGTCATAGCGACTTCTTGGCCTATCGTGGCTGCGGATATGCAGGCTAAGACGTCCTGGATGTGTTTTTGTAGCTGCATTTGTAAGAGAGGATTTGAAAGCACTACGACTATACTTGGCCCGACACGTCAGGAACTCGACGGCGATGGCGAGCCACACCTGAATCGCCTACATGGTCCGCCCGAGAGGAGCAACAGGCTTTTGCGCTGCGAGATTCAGGAAGGCGTGCGACCTTACATTGAGGCTGGTGTTGCAGTGATCCTGCTGCCCATGATTGTCGGCGCCGGTTGAACTTCGACCCCCAGTGGGTCAAATTTCGGCCGGCGCCAACACTCAAGCCCGCACGGAGGGAAGTCACGGTGACGAGGCTCGCCGAAGCGTTGCTTGCCCCGCCGAGGCAATTAAGTGCTGCCCGTCGAGTGCTCAATAACAAACGCCCGTCACGCAGCTCACATCGACACGCGCGGACCGGAGGCGAAGGCCCCGCGCAAAGTGTTGCGCAGGCCGCCCAAGACCCTTCGTAGCGCCCGGTGAGCTCTTTCTGCGTTGAGGGCGGGGACCCTGGACGTTTGCGAACGCATGTTCACAACCTACCGTCGACGAAGCGATCCCGGAAGTGCCGCCAGATGCTGCGGCGGCACACTTGCCGTCGCAGGACAGGCGATTCCCTCCGGATGACCCGCTCTGGCCACTGTTCACTGCCGAATTTGACGGCAATGGCGAGCCACATCCGCCTTGGCTGATGTTCCCGAGTATCTCCGTGGGTTCAATAGGTTGGCGCATGGGGGACGACAGCGAATTCGGCTACTTGCTGCGAAGCCACCATGCTGATCGCCAAGCTGGATCGGCTGGCCGCAACGTGCAATTTGTGAGTGGGCTGATCGAAACCGGAGTCGACTTCATCGCGGCGCATCGTCCCATAGTGAGCCTTTTCTCGTTCAGCCCATGCCAAGCAGCTTGGCCAAGCCGGTCGCGCCGACTCCTGACAGAAGACCCGAAACGACCGGATTTTGAAGTGCGGCGAGCAACATCTGTTTGGCCTTGTGCTTTTCCTCGGGCGTCACGTTTGCTTTATCGATCTCAGCGGCCAGCAACTCAATCGCCGACACGATCTGCTGCGAGTTGTTGTCGCCAATCTGGATGTTCTGACCGGTGCCGTGGAAATTGTAGGTGTTGGAAGTCATTGGAGCGGGTTCTGCCGGGTAGCTGAAGCGTTGCCTGTCGAACTCATCATCGTAGATGAAGTGGAAGCCGCCATCCGTCAACCGGAAGTTGCCTTTGTCAGATGCCAGGTAGCCAAGCGCGACAAGGTTTTCGAGCGAGTGCATGAGCCCGTCAGATTCCTTCGGGTTTAGCTTCTGGGAGAGCTGATACATCAAAGGCCGTGCCGACAGCACGTTCCCTGCACGTATTTTGTTGTCAACACACCATTCCAGGATCAATTTTTCGACCTTGCCCAATTCCATCAGTGCCCCTTGCGGTTGGTTTTTGCCAAGGATATCGCTGTGCCGGGATTCGATTTCCATCCGATATACCCTCGGGCGATTGAACAGCGCGGGATGCGTGCACCAGTCCCGAAAATTTGTCCTGGTTTTGCCAGTCATTCTTGACTGCATCCCGGAAGTCCTTGAGGCTCAAAGGATGGTCAGTAAGCCTAGGCTAACGGATAGTTCTCCGCCGCGAGGCCGGCCTTGGTCAGCGCATTGAAAAGGGTGGATTTACCGACGTTGGGCAGGCCGACGATGCCGCATTGCAAACTCATGGGGGGTCCTCTTGGGTAACCGCGGATTTTAAGTCGGCCCGGCGCGCCCTCCGGCCGGCACGCCTTTGCGCCGCTCCCAACGGTCGCTCCCTCAGGGTTAAACCCGATCAAAAACCAAATAGCAAACGTTTGCGCAAACGTTTTCCTTCGGTAATATCGGCACCCCCGGCACAGACCGGCGCCCGATCATCCCTCCCTGGAGACACACCATGAAGTTCACCCGCCGCACCCTGCAAAGCGCCGCCGCCCTGGCCCTCCTGGGCAGCCTCTGCGCGCCCGCCGCCTTCGCGCAGGAGAAACCCAAGGTCGCGCTGGTCATGAAGTCGCTCGCCAACGAGTTCTTCCGCACCATGGAAGACGGCGCCAAGGCGCACCAGAAGGCCAATGCGGCGCAGTACACGCTGGTGGCCAACGGCATCAAGGATGAGACCGACACGGCCGCCCAGATCAAGATGGTCGAGCAGATGATGGCGCAGAAGATCAATGCGCTGGTCATCGCCCCGGCCGACTCCAAGGCCCTGGTGCCGGTGATCAAGACCGCCATCGACCGCGGCATTCTCGTGGTCAACATCGACAACCAGCTCGATGCCGCGGCGCTGAAGGAAAAGGGTATCCAGGTGCCCTTCGTCGGCCCCGACAACCGCGCAGGCGCCAAGCTGGTGGGCGACGAGCTCGCCAAGAGCCTGAAGGCCGGCGACAAGGTCGGCATCATCGAAGGCGTATCGACCACCTTCAATGCGCAGCAGCGCACCCTCGGCTACCAGGATGCGATGAAGGCAGCCGGCGCCACCGTGGTGGGCGTGCAGTCTGGCCAGTGGGAAATCGACAAGGGCAACACCGTCGCGGCCGGCATGATGCGCGAGCATCCCGACCTGAAGGCACTGCTCGCCGGCAACGACAGCATGGCGCTGGGCGCGGTCGCCGCGGTCAAGGCCGCCGGCAAGACCGGCAAGGTGCTGGTGGTGGGCTACGACAACATCGGCGCCATCAAGCCGATGCTGGCGGACGGCCGGGTGCTCGCCACGGCCGACCAGTTCGCCGCGAAGCAGGCGGTGTTCGGCATCGAGACCGCGCTCAAGGCGCTGGCCGACAAGAAGAAGCAGTCCGAGATGCCCGCGGCGGTGAAGACCGACGTGGTGCTGGTGACGAAATCGTCGCCGGCCAAGTAAAGCGCAGCGCAGCACCGCCGCGAAAGCCGATCGTGAACGCATCCGCCGCCGCCATCGTGGCCGTGCCCGTGCTGTCCGCCAGCGGGCTCGGCAAGGACTACGCGGCGCCGGTGCTCGACGGCGTTTCGCTCGACCTGAACGCGGGCGAGGTGCTGGCGCTCACCGGCGAGAACGGCGCCGGCAAGAGCACGCTGTCGAAGATCGTCTGCGGGCTGGTGCAGCCCACGCGCGGGCGCATGCTGCTCGATGGCGCGGCCTTCGCGCCGGCCTCGCGCCGCGACGCCGAGCGCCTGGGCGTGCGCATGGTCATGCAGGAGCTCGGCCTGGTCACCACGCTGTCGGTGGCCGAGAACCTGCTGCTCGACCGGCTGCCGCACACGAGCGGCTGGATCCGCCGCGGCCAGCTGCACGAACTGGCCGCGCGCCAGCTCGCGAAGATCGGCATGCAGAACATCGACCCGGCCATGCCGGTCGCGCGGCTCGGCATCGGCCAGCAGCAGATGGTGGAGATCGCGCGCAACCTGCAGGACGACACGCGCGTGCTGGTGCTCGACGAGCCCACCGCCATGCTCACGCCGCGCGAGACCGCGCACCTGTTCGAGCAGATCGCGCTGCTCAAGGCGCGTGGCGTGGCGATCGTCTATGTCTCGCACCGGCTGGAGGAACTGCAGCGCATTGCAGACCGCGTGGCGGTGCTGCGCGACGGCCGCCTGGTGGACGTGCGGCCGATGGCCGGCGTGCGGGAATCCGAGCTGGTGCAGCGCATGGTCGGCCGCGCGGTGCACGAGCACGAGGGCCGCCCGCGCCGCGTGGCCGGACCGGTGCTGCTGAGCGCGCGCGGCCTGGGCCGGGCCGACGCGGTGCGCGACGTCGACATCGCGCTGCATGCCGGCGAGGTCATGGGCCTCGCGGGCCTGGTCGGCTCGGGCCGCACCGAGCTCGTGCGGCTGCTGTTCGGCGCCGATCGCGCGGACCGCGGCGAGATCGTGCTGCACGACGCCGGCGGCCAGCCGGTGCGCCGTGTCGCCAGGGGCTGGCGCTCGCCAATGCAGGCGATCCGCGCCGGCATCGGCCTCGTCACCGAAGACCGCAAGTCGCAGGGCCTGCTGCTCGCGCAGTCGATCCGCGTCAATGCCACGCTGAGCGATCTGGGTGCGGTCTCGCGCGCCGGCTGGCTGCAGCGCGCGCGCGAACGCGGCATCGCGCGGCGCCTGGTCGATCTGCTTCGCATCCGCTCGCGCAGCATCGAGCAGCCGGTGGCCACGTTGAGCGGCGGCAACCAGCAGAAGGTGGTGTTCGCGCGCTGGCTGCACCGCGAATGCAAGGTGCTGCTGCTCGACGAGCCCACGCGCGGCGTGGACGTGGGCGCGCGCGCCCACCTGTACGCGGAACTCGACCGCATGACCGACGCCGGCCGCGCGCTGCTGATGGTGTCGAGCGACCTGCGCGAACTGATGGCCATGTGCGACCGCATCGGTGTGATGAGCGCCGGGCGGCTCGTGGCGGTGTTCGAGCGCGGCGCTTGGAGCGAACAGTCGCTGCTCGCGGCCGCGTTCAGCGACGCGGCGGGCCGCCCCGCCGCCCCGAACGACCCCGACGACGCCGCCCCTTCCGAATCGACCCCCGGCCGAACGGCCCCTGCCGAGACACCATGAACGCAGCCGCCCCACCCTCTGCCGCCCCAGCCGCCTCCGCACCGTCCGCATGGCGGGGCCAGCTCGGCACCTACCTCGGCCTGACCGTCGTGCTCGTCGGCATGATTGCCCTCTTCGGCACGCTCAGCGAATACTTCCTCACGCGCGAGACCTTCGTCTCGATCGCCAACGAGATTCCCGCGCTGGCGGTGATGGCGGTCGGCATGACCTTCGTGCTGATCATCGCGGGCATCGATCTCTCCGTGGGCTCGGTGCTGGCGCTCAGCGCGGCGGTCACGGCCGCGGCGATCCTCGAATGGAAGCTCTCGGTGCCGCTCGCCGCAGCGCTGGGCCTCGCGACCGGGCTGGTCTGCGGCACCATCACCGGCGCGGTCTCGGTGGCCTGGCGACTGCCGAGCTTCATCGTCTCGCTCGGCATGCTCGAGGCGGTGCGCGGCGGCGCCTACCTCGTGACCGACTCGCGCACGCAGTACGTGGGCGACGCCATCTCCGGCCTCGCCACGCCGTGGATCGGCGGCATCTCGGCCGCGTTCGTGATCGCGGTGGTGCTGGTGGTCGTGGGCCAGCTGGTGCTCACGCGCACCGTCTTCGGCCGCCATGTGGTGGGCATCGGCACCAACGAAGAGGCGATGCGGCTCGCGGGCATCGATCCGCGGCCGATCCGCATCATCGTGTTCGCCGCCACCGGCGTGCTGGCCGGCCTTGCCGGGCTGATGCAGTCGGCCCGCCTCGAGGCGGCCGATCCGAATGCCGGCGTCGGCATCGAGCTGCAGGTGATCGCGGCCGTGGTCATCGGCGGCACCAGCCTCATGGGCGGGCGTGGCTCGGTGGTCAACACCTTCTTCGGCGTGCTCATCATCGCGGTGCTCGAGGCCGGGCTGGCGCAGGTCGGCGCGAGCGAGCCGAGCAAGCGCATCATCACGGGTGCGGTGATCGTGGTCGCGGTGATCATCGACACCCTGCGCCAGCGCCGTGCCGAACGGCGCCTGGCCTGAAGGAAGGACGAAGCATCCATGGCCACCATCAAGGACGTCGCGCTGCGCGCCGGGGTTTCGGTCACCACCGTCTCGCACGTGGTCAACGACACGCGCCATGTGAGCGCCAAGGGCCGCGAGCGCGTGGAGCAGGCGATCCGCGAGCTGGGCTACGTGCCCAACGCGATGGCGCGCAGCCTCAAGAGCAACACCACGTCGACGCTCGGCATGCTGATTCCGAACAGCTCGAACCCGTACTTCGCCGAGATCGTGCGCATCGTCGAAGACCGTTGCTTCGGCGCCGGCTACACGCTGGTGCTGTGCAACACCGACGACGAGCCGCGCCGGCAGAGCGTGTACCTGCAGGTGCTGGCCGAGCGCCGCATCGACGGGCTGATCGTGGTGTCCACCGGCGCCGGCGACGACGACTCGCTGGTCACGCAGCTGCACGGGCTGCGCATCCCGACGGTGCTGGTCGACCGCGAGATCGCCGACCCCGACTGCGACCTCGTGGAGACGGCCCACATGCAGGGCGGCCTGCTCGCGGTGCGGCACCTGCTGTCGCTCGGCCATCGGCGCATCGCCTGCATCGGCGGTCCGGTCGGCGTGATGCCGAGCGAGCAGCGCATCGAGGGCTGGCGCATGGCGCTGGCCGAAACCGGCGCCGCACCGAATGCCGACGCGCTGCTCTGGCGCGGGGGGTTCACGAGCCAGGGCGGCTACGAGGCCATGCATGCGATCCTGCGCACCGAAGAGGCGCCTTCGGCCGTGTTCGTCTGCAACGACCTGATGGCCATCGGCGCACTGCGCGCCGCGCACGAGAGCGGCGTGCACGTGCCCGACGACCTCTCGATCGTCGGCTTCGACGACATCGAACTCTCGGCCTACACCAGCCCGCCGCTCACCACCGTGGCGCAACCCAAGGAACGCATCGGCGCGCTGGCGGTCGACATGCTGCTCGAGCGCGTCGGCGGCAAGCGGCGCGACCCGCGCAAGGTGGTGCTGCAGCCCGAACTGCGCGTGCGCGCATCGACCGCACGACATTCGAGCTCGCGCCGGGCCGCCACCCCCACGTCCGAGGCACCCGCCGCGGAGCAAAGAAAGTCCCGCACCCCGTGAGTCCGAACCCCTCTTCATTGCCGCGCATCGTGGTGCTCGGCAGCCTCAATATGGACATCGTGCTGCGCGTGCCGCAGGCGCCCGCCGCCGGCGAGACCCTGCTCGGCCGTTCGATCGACCACATTCCGGGCGGCAAGGGTGCGAACCAGGCCGTGAGCTGCGCACGTCAGGGCGCCCGCGTCGCGATGGTCGGTTGCGTCGGCGACGATGCCCATGGCCGCGCACTGCGCGACGCGCTTGCGCGCGACGGCATCGACACCGCCGCGCTGCGCACCGCCGCCGGCGGCGAGCCCACCGGCACCGCGCTGATCCTGGTGGAAGACAGCGGCCAGAACCGCATCGTGATGGTGCCGGGCGCCAATGCGCAGGTGGCGCTCGACGAGCCCGCGCTGCGCGCGCAGCTTGCGGATGCGGCCTTTCTTGTTGCGCAGTTCGAGGTACCGATGGACCAGGTGGCGCGCGCCGTCGCGGTGGCCCACGATGCCGGCTGCAAGGTGCTGCTCAATCCGTCGCCGGTGCAACCCATCGCCGACGCGATGTGGCCGCGCATCGACACGCTGGTGGTCAACGAGATCGAGGCCGAGGCGCTGTGCGGGCTGCCGGCCGACAGCCCGCGGCAGGCGGCGCTCGCGGGCCAGGTGCTGCGCGCCAGGGGCATCGCACGCGTGGTCGTGACGCTCGGCGCGCGCGGCGCAGTGGCGGTGGACGCCGACGGCGCCCGCCACCATCCCGCGCCGAAGGTGCAGCCGGTCGACACCACCGCCGCAGGCGACACCTTTCTCGGCGCGCTGGCGGTGGCGCTCGGCGAAGGGCAATCCTTCGACGCCGCGGTGCGCCTGGGCATCCGCGCCGCCGCGCTGTGCATCCAGCAGCCCGGCGCGCAACCTTCGATCCCGCAGCGCGACGCCGTGCTGCAAAGCCCCCTGCCACCCGACTGGACCGCGCTGTGAAACGCTCTGCCCTGCTGCATGCCGAACTCTCCCACGTGATCGCCGCACTCGGCCACGGCGACATGCTCGTGATCGGCGACGCCGGCCTGCCGATCCCCGACGGTCCGCGCCGCATCGACCTGGCCGTGGCGCGCGGCGTGCCGCTGCTCGCCGACGTGCTCCAGGCGGTGCTGTCGGAAATGCAGGTCGAGGCCGTCGTGATCGCCGACGAGGCGCTGAAGGACGGCAGCCGTGCCTTGCCCGACTGGTATCCCCCGTCGCTCGGCATCGCGCCGCAGACGGTGTCGCACGAGGAATTCAAGCGCCGCAGCGCCCAGGCGCGCGCCATCGTGCGCACTGGCGAATGCACGCCCTACGCCAACATCATGCTGGTGGCCGGCGTCGCGTTCTGACGTTCTGAATGCAGCAACGCCGCCGGCGCGGCGGTTCTATTCGAAGCGGTAGTTCGCACCCATGGCCTGCCCCACCCGGAGCATCTGCTCCACGCCCGACACCACGATGCAGTTCATGCCGAAGGTGATGCGCCCGTCGACCCGCGCATCGGCGCGGTAGGTGCGCAGCATGTCGCCGACCTCGGGGCTGCTGAGGCCGGTTGCCGGGTCGATGTCGGGGATCGGGCAGCGCGTGCACGGCTTGACCGGCTTCAGTTCGGCTTCGCCTTCGGCGGTGGCGATGTGCAGCGCATCAACGCGGTCCTCGTCGTGCGCCTCGATGCCGGCGAGCACGATGTTCGGGCGAAAGCGCTCGATGCCGACGGCATCGTGGCCCGCCGCGGCCAGCCGCTCGTTGAGTTCGGCGAGCGAGCCTTCGCTGGCCACCAGCAGCGGATAGCCATCGGCGAACTGGTTCGTGGCCTCGGCACCGCCGGTCCACTCGAGGTTCGACAGCCGCTTGTGCTCGGGATCGAAGCGCACCAGCCGCAGCGCCTGCGGCTTGCCCGGTTCGGAGAGGAAGTCGCTGAACCACTGCGCCGCGATGTCGCCCATGTCGTAGGCGGCGACCTCGTCCTTCCAGACCCGCACGCGCACCGGCTTCTCGACCCGGTCGAACGCCAGGTGCAGCGCCAGCATGCCCGGCGCGCGCAGCACCGCCTCGGTGTGCTTCATCTGCGGCCGGATCAGCGCCATGCGCGGGAGCTGCCGCTGCGTGACGAATTCGCCTTCGGCATCGACCACCATCCAGGCCCGGTCGAACTCGAGCCCCGTCTCGGTCAGCAGCGCCTCGGGGAGCTCGACCCCCGAGCACGATTTGACGGGGTAGACGAACAGGCGCGAGATGGTGGCTTGAAAGTCGAAGTCGGGCTGTGGCACGTGGGGTTCCTTGAAATTCGCGGCGATTGTCCCGCATTGGGTCGCGCCCCGGCCGGCGCCGGGCATGTTCTTACAATGGCCGAATGGCCCTTCCCCCTGAAGTTTGCATACGCGGCGCCGGCATCGTCGGCCGGACGCTGGCCCTGTTGCTCGCGCGCGAACGCGTGCGGGTCGCGCTGGTGGTTCCGCCCGCCGCGGCGGGCAAGCCGGACATCCGGGCCTATGCGCTCAACACGGCTTCGAAGACGCTGCTCGAATCGCTGCGCGCCTGGCCCGATGCCGCCCATGCCACGCCGGTGCGCGAGATGCGCGTGAACGGCGACGAGGGCGGCCGCGTGCAGTTCAGCGCCGCGCGGCAGGAGGTCGAGGCGCTGGCCTGGATCGTCGACGTGCCCGCGCTCGAGCAACAGCTCGCCGATGCGGTGCGCTTCCAGCCGCAGGTCGAGGTGGTGGCCGAACCCGTTCCCGCTCCGCTCACCGTGGTGTGCGAAGGCAAGGCAAGCGCCACGCGCGAAGCGCTGGGCGTGAGCTACGAAGTCACGCGCTATCCCCAGCATGCGATCGCGGCACGGCTCGAGTCCGCGCAGCCGCACGACGGCACGGCGCGCCAGTGGTTCAACGACAAGGGCGAAGTGCTCGCGCTGCTGCCCATGGGCGGTGCGCAGGGGCGCTCGCTCGCGCTGGTGTGGTCGGTCGACCAGTTCCGCGCGCCCGACCTGCTCGCGCTCGGCCCCGACGAATTCAGCACGGCCGTGACCGAAGCCAGCCACGGCGCCCTGGGCGCGCTGCAGCTCGCGAGCGAGCGCAGCGCCTGGCCGCTCTCACGCGCGATGGCCGACCGCTGGACCGGCACCATGCCGGCGGCGCAGGGCGCGCCGCAGTCGTGGGCGCTGGCGGGCGATGCCGCGCATACCGTGCATCCGCTCGCGGGCCAAGGCCTCAATCTCGGCCTGGCCGATGCAGCCATGCTGGCCGACCTGATCACTCACCGCGACTACTGGCGCAGCGTGGGCGACCTCCGCCTGCTGCGCCGCTACGAGCGCGCGCGCCGCGCCGGCGTGCTGCAGATGAGCCTCGCCACCGACGGCCTGCAGCAGCTTTTTTCGCACAGCACCGATCCGCTGCCCGCGCTGCGCAACTGGGGCATGCGCGGCTTCGACCGCACGCGCCTTCTCAAGCAATGGATCGCCAACCAGGCGATGGGCTTGAAGGCATGAATCCATCCAAGAGAGCCCCAATGAAGACATTCGCACGCCACGTAATTCTCGCCGCCTGCATGCTCGCATCGGCCGCCACGGCCCTGGCCGGCGAGGCCGAGATCCGCAAGAACCTGCCCGCGCGGATCCCGCAGTTCCCGACGATCGACGAAGTCACCAAGTCGCCGATGCCCGGCCTCTACGAAGTGCGCGTGAACGGCTTCCAGATCTACTACACCGACGAGATGGGCAACTACCTGCTCCAGGGCAACCTGATCGACGTGAACGCGCGCAAGAACCTGACCGAGGAGCGCCTCGAGAAGCTCAGCCAGGTGTCGTTCGACAAGCTGCCCGTGAAGGACGCGATCAAGATCGTGCGCGGCAACGGCAAGCGCAAGCTCGCGGTGTTCGAAGACCCGAACTGCGGTTACTGCAAGCGCTTCGAGAAGGACATGAAGTCGGTCGACAACATCACGATGTACCTGTTCCTCTACCCGGTGCTCGGTGCCGACTCGGCCACCAAGTCGCGCGACATCTGGTGCAGCAAGGACAAGGGCAAGGCCTGGAGCGACTGGATGGAAGCCAACGTCAAGCCCACCGCCGCAGCCGCCGGCTGCGACGTGACCGCCCTGCAGCGCAACGTGGAGTTCGGCCGCAAGTACAACATCACCGGGACGCCCACGCTCATCTTTGCCGACGGCACGCGCACGCCGGGCGCCATTCCCGCGGAGCAGGTCGAGAAGCAACTCGCCGCGTCCACCAACTGATGGCCGCGCAGACTCCATCCCGGCGCGCCGGCAAGGCGGTGCCGGAGGCGGCGGTGCACTACCGCATCGAATGCGCCGACCTGCATGCGCATCTCTACGCCGTCACCCTGACCATTGCCGCGCCCGCGGCGCAACAGCGTGTCTCGCTGCCGGTGTGGATTCCGGGCAGCTACCTGGTGCGCGAATTCGCCAAGAACCTGCAGGGCCTGCGGGCCACGCAGGGGCGCCGCAAGCCCCTGCTCGTGCAGCTCGACAAATGCAACTGGCAGATCGACTGCGCGCCGGGCCAGCCTCTGGTGCTGCACTACCAGGTGTGCGCCTACGACAACTCGGTGCGCACCGCCTGGCTCGATGCCGCACGTGGCTTCTTCAACGGCACCAGCCTGTGCTTGCGCGTCGAGGGCCACACCGAGGCGCCGCATGCGCTCGAGGTCGTCGCACCCGCACTGCCCACGCCCGATGCCGCACGCTGGTCGTGCGCCACCGCGCTGCGGCCCGCGAAGATCGACAGGCAGGGCTTCGGTCGCTACCTGGCCGCCGACTACGACGAACTCGCCGACAGCCCGGTCGAGATGGGCGCCTTCTGGAGCGCCGAGTTCGAAGCCTGCGGCGTGTCGCACCGCTTCGTGGTCGCGGGCGCCGCGGCCTCGTTCGACGGCGAGCGGCTGATCGCCGACACCCAGGCCATCTGCGAGGCCGAGCTGCGCTTCTGGCACGGCGACAAGGCCGGAAAGACCGGCAAGAGGGGCGGCGGTCCGGCGCTGCCGATCGACCGCTACGTCTTCATGCTCAACGCGGTGGACGACGGCTACGGCGGGCTCGAGCACCGGCATTCCACGGCGCTGATCTGCAACCGGCGCGACCTGCCGCAGCGCGGCGCGAAGAAGCAGCCCGAGGGCTACACCACGCTGATGGGCCTCATCAGCCATGAGTACTTCCATACCTGGAACGTCAAGCGCATGCGCCCGGCCGAGTTCGCGCGCTACGACTACGGCCGCGAGAACTACACGCAACTGCTGTGGTTCTTCGAAGGCTTCACGAGCTACTACGACGACCTGCTGCTGCGCCGGGCCGGGCGCATCGACGACGCCGGCTACCTGCGCCTGCTCAACAAGACCATCAACCAGGTGCTGCAGACCCCGGGCCGCCTCGTACAGCCGGTGGCCGACGCGAGCTTCGACGCCTGGGTCAAGTACTACCGGCAGGACGAGCAGACGCCCAACAGCACCGTCAGCTACTACACCAAGGGCGCGCTGGTCGCGCTGTGCTTCGACCTCACGCTGCGCCGCGAAGGCAAGGGCACGCTCGACGACGTGATGCGGCACCTCTGGACGCACAGCGGCGGCGGGCCGATCGACGAAGCCGGCATTGCCGCCGCACTCGAGGCCGTGGGCGGCCGCCCGTATGCCGCGGAGCTGGCGCAATGGGTGCATTCGACCGACGAGCTGCCGCTGTCCGCGCTGCTGCGCGCGCACGGCGTGGCCGCGCTCGAAGATCCGTCGCAGCAGGCCCAGGCCCTGGGCCTGCGTGTGGCCGAAAGCAACGGCAACGTGCAGGTCAAGGTGGTGCTGCGCGGCGGCGCGGCCGAGAAGGCCGGCTTCTCGGCGAATGACGAATGGATCGGCATCGAGCTGCCCGCCACCGGCCGCAAGGGACAGCAGCAGCGCACCGGCCAGGCCTGGCGTATCGCCAAGCTCGACGATCTGGCGCTCTACCTCGGCGGTGCCACGCGCTGCACCGCCATCGTCGCGCGCGACCGCAAGCTGCTCAGGTTGCCGCTCGTGCTGCCGGTCGGTGCCACCACCTGGCGGCTGTTCGCGCACGATCCGGCCAAGGTGTCGGTCTGGCTTGCGCCCAGCGAAGGCGGCTGAGCCGCACGCATCAGCATCAGCGCAGGCCGTGTGCCTGTTCTTCGGCAGCGGCGGCGTTGGCCGGCTGCTGGCGCATGAACTGGACCGGCTGCGCATCGCCCACGAGCACGCAGGGCTTGCCGGTGCGACGACAGTGGTCCTGCACGCGCCAGTAGGCGCCGTGGCTCACGCAGCCGGTCTGGCAGATCACGAGGTCGGCCGCACGCAGCCCTGCTTCGAGCGCATGCGCATCGGCATCGCCGCCACCATGGTGCAGGTAGCGCCCGCCGGCGATCTCGACCAGCTGGCGAGCGAGCGAAGGCGCTTCGGCCTCTTCCGTGCGGCCGACGCACAGCACAGCTTTCTCGCGCAGGTCCGCAGATGGCAACGGCAACGGCGCGCGCCGGCGCACCGGCGCCAGCAGGCCATGCAGCCGCTTCGGCAATGCACCGCCCGCAGCCGCACGCGCCGAAAGCTCCTCGCGCACGAGCGCGATGGCCGAATCGCGCGCCACCAGCGCACCGCGCAATCGCACGACCTGCGCCTCGAGCCGCTCGATCCGGGCGGCCTGCTCCGCCAGGAGGCGCGAGCAGCGCTCCTGGGCGCGGGCATAGGCCCGCAGCAGCACGGCATGTTCTTGCATGGGGGATTCCATGGCGGGCATTCTAGATGAGAATAATTCTCAAATGAAGCCCTGCCGCAGCCACGGCCGCACAGCGATGCTGGGTATAGTGAAGCGCGTTTTCTTCCCCTTTTCCGGAGACACCATGAGCTACGAAAACATCGACGTGCGGACCGAAGCAGGCAAGGTCGGCATCGTCACCCTCAACCGTCCGAAGGCGCTCAATGCGCTGAACGACGCGCTGATGACCGAGCTGGGCCACGCGCTCAAGGCCTTCGATGCCGACGACGCGATCGGCTGCATCATCATCACGGGCAGCGAGCGCGCGTTCGCGGCCGGCGCCGACATCGCGGCCATGGCCAAGTACAGCTTCATCGACACCTACAAGGGCGACTACATCACGCGCAACTGGGAAACCATCCGCTCGATCCGCAAGCCGGTGATCGCCGCGGTGAGCGGTTTCGCGCTGGGCGGCGGCTGCGAGCTCGCGATGATGTGCGACTTCATCATCGCGGCCGACAACGCCAAGTTCGGCCAGCCCGAGATCAAGATCGGCGTGATCCCCGGCGCGGGCGGCACGCAGCGCCTGCCGCGCGCAGTGGGCAAGAGCAAGGCGATGGACATGGCGCTCACCGCTCGCATGATGGACGCGGCCGAGGCCGAGCGCGCCGGGCTCGTGAGCCGTGTGGTGCCCTACGACAAGCTCGCCGACGAAGCGCTGGGCGCCGCGCTGGTCATTGCCGGCTATTCGCAGATCGCGGTGATGGCGGCCAAGGAATCGGTCAACCGCGCCTTCGAGAGCGGCCTCTCCGACGGCGTGATGTTCGAGCGCCGGCTGTTCCACGCGCTGTTCGCCACGCAGGACCAGAAGGAAGGCATGGACGCCTTCCTGGCCAAGCGCCAGCCCGACTTCAAGAACGCCTGAGCGCTGCGCGCAGCACCGCGAGCGCCGGCGCGGGCGGCGTGCCGACGAAGCTGGCGCCGCCCTGCGGGGCCGTCCAGCGCACCTGGTCGCCCGCGATCTCGAGCACCGCGAGCAGCTGCGCGTCCGCGTGCAGCTCGATCTGCGCCTCGACCGGCGCAGCCAGCGCGCTGCCCGGCAGGATGGCCGAGCGCGCGACAGCGTTCACCAGTGCCGCCAGACCTTCGGTGTCACCGCGTGCCTCTCGCACGGCCTGACCGCCGGCCATCCAGTTCAGCGAGGTCCAGCGGTCGAGCGCTGCGAACGAAGGCGCACGCGCCGGCGCGGCGGCCGGCGCTGGTGCGGCTTTGCGTGCGACCAGGGCCTGGCGCGAAGCGCCTGAAGCCTCGGCCTGCATCGCCTGTTCTGGCGCTTGCGCGGGCGCCGGGGCGGATTGCCGCGCGGGCGACGTGCTGCGCTCCGGCTCGATCGCAGCGCGGTCCGACGCTGCCGCGGAAGGTGCTGGCTCATGTGCTGGCTCGGTCCGTCGCTGCGCTGCCTCTGTTTCGAGCCGGCTGCGCGCGGCCTCCGGTGCAGGTGCAGGTGCAGGTGTTGGTGCCGGCGCAGGGGCCTGCGCGACACGCGCCTCCCCGTCCAGCCGCGCATCGGGCACCGGCTCGCGCTGCCAGAGCACCGTGACGAAGGTCGCCACGAGCACCGTGGCGAAGGCCGCATTCCAGGGCATTCGGTTCTTCGCGCCGCCAGCACCACCGAACCAGCGGCGCCACCAGGGGATGGCAGCCGCTGCTGCCGCCGACGGAGCAGGCGCAAGGTTGTGCGCCATCTTGCGGATCGCATCGCGGGTGCGGGGGTCGGGCAATGCCTCGCGATCGGGCGCATGGTCGAGCGCGCGGCGCAACGCGGGATCGCGCAGTGCGTCGTCGTCGTCGCGGGGGCCGGTGGTGGTCATGCGCCCTGCTCCAGCACCGACAGGTAGCGCGCCATACAGGTGCGCAGTTTCTGCAAGCCGTAGCGCAGCCGGCTGCGCACGGTCTCGAAGCCGATCTGCAGGCTGGCCGCGAGCGCTTCGACCGTCATGCCGTCCTCGTGGTGCAGCAGGAAGGCGGCGCGTTGCTCGGCCGGCAGTTCGTCGAGGCAGGCCAACAGGCGCCGGCCCGCGGCGCGCCAGAACGCGAGCTCCTCGGCCGAGGGATGCGCCCCGGCGTGGCCGGCCGCGGCGCGCACGCCCCGGTCGAGCATCCGCACCGCGCCGTGGTCGCTGTCGTCGTCGCCACCGTGCGCATCGTCGAGCGCCACTTCGCGCCCGCTCACGCGCAGCCGGTCCATGGCGAGGTTGTGCGCAATCGTGAAGGCCCACGTGCGCCAGGCCGCGCCCTGTGGCGAGAAGCTCTCGCGCGCGCCAATGATCCGCACCCAGGTGTCCTGGAACACCTCGTCCGCCTGCGACGCCAGCCGTGCACCGAGCAGCCGCTTGACGAAGCGGAACAGCCCGGCCTCGTGGCGCGCATAGAGCACGTCGAAGGCCGCGCCGTCGCCGCGCGCGTAGGCCAGCATCAACTGGTCGTCGGGCATGGCTTCGCGCTCGTTGGCGGCTTGGGCGGAAGGGGCGCGGGGTAGCGCGGACATGGGCGGATTGTCACCCGGGCTTCTACGGGCCACGCCGGGCAACGGGGTTGGGCGGCTCAAAAAAGACGCCGCGGTGCGTGGGAGGGCTTGATCAGGGGGCTGCAGCCTGCGCTATAATCTTGGGCTCGGTGCAGCACTGTGCCGAACGGCTCTTTAGCTCAGTCGGTTAGAGCGATGGAATCATAATCCACAGGTCCGCGGTTCGAATCCGTGAAGAGCCACCAACACCCAAAAGCCCTAAGTAGATCAACTACTTAGGGCTTTTTTCATGCCCGCCGGCCGGCAGTTTTCCCCTGCTCCGCCGGCTGCCTGTTCCGCAGGCAATGTGGTGCGAACCCGCGCCAGTGCTGGCATTGGGCACCCCGTTCCTCAGACAACCCACAGAGTTGTGCACAGAAAACCGGAACAACTCATCCAAGTCGAAACCGCCGCTTCACCCGGCCTTGCGAAACGTCAAATTGATGCGCCGGCTGCCCAGCAGCGGATGCGGCCGGTCGGCCAGCGGCAGCACGCCGTGGTAGCGCAGCCGGTCGGGGCCGCCCCAGACCACCACGTCGCCGTGCGCGAGCGGAACGCGCGCGGGCTTGTCGCCGCGCGCGAGGCCGCCGAAGAGAAAGACGGCTGGCATGCCGAGCGAGACCGAGACGATGGGCGCGGCGTAGTCGCGCTCGTCCTTGTCCTGGTGCAGCGACAACCGCGTGCCGGGTTCGTAGCGGTTGACCAGGCAGGCGTCGGGCGCAAAGCCGTCGAAGCCCGCCTCGGCGGCCGCCGCGGTGGCGAGCCGCTCGAAGGGCTCGGGCATCGGCGGCCAGGGTTCGCCGGTCTGCGGATCGTGCTCGCCGTAGCGGTAGCCGCGCCGGTCCGAGATCCAGCCGAGCCGGCCGCAGTTGGTCATGGCCACCGACATGGTGAAGCCGCCGGGGGTCACGAGGTGGCGGAACGGGGCGCGCTGCGCGACGGCCTCCAGCGCAGGGAGCAGTTCGTCCACGAACGGCAGCGCAAACCCGCGCAGCACGAAGGCACCGGGGCCGAGCGCCTGTTTCCCGCGCGGTGGTTCGGCTTCGGGCGCGTCGTCGAAAAGATCGCGCGTGCTCATGTCAGGGCGCCGCCTTGCCGGCGGCTTCGGTCACGAGGCGGCCGAGCGTTTGCATCGCCTTCTCGCTCTGCGCATTCCACGCATGGCCGTAATTGAGGCGCAGGCAATGCGCGAAGCCGCGCGTGGCCGAGAAGATCGGCCCCGGCGCGACGCTGATGCCGAGCTCGAGCGCCTGCCGGTGGATCGCGAGCGCATCGACCTGGGCCGGCAGCTCGACCCACAGGAAGTAGCCGCCGAGCGGCCGCGTGGCGCGCGTGCCCGCGGGAAAGTAGCGGCCCAGCGCTTGCGAGAAGCTCGCCTGCTGCACGGCCAGCACCTGGCGGAGCTTGCGCAGGTGCTTGTCGAGGCCGCCCTTCTCGAGGTAGCCGGCCAGCGCGAGCTGCGAGGGCACCGAGGTGCTGAGCGTGGTCGTGAGCTTGAGCCGCGCCACCGCGCGCGCGAAGCGGCCGGCCGACGCCCAGCCGATGCGGTAGCCCGGTGCGAGGCATTTCGAGAACGAGCTGCAATGCAGCACCAAGCCCTCGGTGTCGAAGGCCTTGGCCGGCGGCGGGCGGCGGTCGCCAAAGTAGAGCTCGGCATAGACGTCGTCCTCGATCAGCGGCACCGCATGCCGCGCGAGCAGTTCGACCAGCGCTTTCTTCTTCGCATCGGGCATGAGGCTGCCGAGCGGATTCTGGAAGGTGGTCATGAGCCAGCAGGCGCTGGGCCGGTGCGCCGCGATGGCGAGTTCGAGCGCGTCCAGGTCGATGCCCTCGCCCGGGTGCGTGGGCACCTCGATGGCGCGCAGGCCCATGCGCTCGAGGGCCTGCAGCGCCGCATAGAAGGTCGGCGATTCGACGACGACTGCATCGCCGGGCCGCGTGACGGCCGCGAGGCAGAGATTCAGCGCCTCGAGCGCGCCGTTGGTGACGACGATCTCGTCGACCGGCACCTGCATGCCGTCGCCCAGGTAGCGCAGCGCGATCTGGCGGCGCAGGGCCGCGCTGCCGGGCGTGAGGTCATCGACGGTGCGCCAGGGGTCGAGCGACTTGGCGCTCGCGGCCATGAACTGCCCCAGCCGCGCGAGCGGAAACAGCAGCGGGCTCGGGAACGCCGAACCGAACGGCACCACCTGGCGCGACATGCTGGCTTCGAGGATCTCGAACACCTGGTCGCTCACGTCGAGCGATCTCGGTCCGCCCGCGGGGCGCGAGGTGAGGTTGGCCTCGGGCGGAACGTCGCGCGCGCCGCCGCCGGTGACGTAGTAGCCTGAGCGGTCGCGCGCACGCACGAGGCCGCGCGCCTCGAGCAGGTAGTAGGCCTGGAACACGGTCGACGCGCTCACGCCGCGGCTTTCGCCGGTGTGCCGCACCGAGGGCAGGCGGTCGCCGGTCTTGAGGGTGCCGCCGCGGATCGAGGCCTCGATGTCGGCGGCAAGGGCTTCGTAGCGCTTCATGGAAAAGATGGGGCTTGGGCCACGACTTTATCTGCGCCGGTGATTTGCGCCGGATCTGCATCTGTTTTTTCACGCCGGCTTGGTGCACAGTCGATGCATGTCCTATTTCATGCGCGCGGCAAGCGCGGCTCTCGTGCTGCTGCTCGGGCATGGCAGCGCTGGCGCAGCACCCCTCGAAAGCCCCCCTCTCAACGACATGGAACGCCGCGTGGCCGCCTGCATCGCCTGCCACGGCCGCGTCGGCGCCACGAGCAACGCCGGCTACTTTCCGCGCCTGGCGGGCAAGCCCGCGGGCTACCTGTTCAACCAGCTGCGCAGCTTCCGCGACGGCCGGCGCTTCAATGCCGACATGCGCTACATGGTGCAGCACCTCACCGACGACTACCTGATGGAAATGGCGACCTACTTCGCCAACCTCGACCTGCCCTATCCGCCGGTGCCTCCGACGAGCGACGCCACGCCCGCACAGCTCGAACGCGGCCGGCAGCTGGCGCTCGAGGGCGATGCGGCGCGCCGCATCCCGGCTTGCGTGCAATGCCACGGCGCGGCGCTCACGGGCGTGCAGCCGGCCATCCCGGGCCTGCTCGGCCTGCCGCGGCTCTATGTGTCGTCGCAGCTCGGCGCCTGGCTCACGAGCGATCGGCATGCGCTCGCGCCCGACTGCATGGCAGAGATCGGCCGGCGCATGACGACGGCTGACGTCAATGCCGTCGCAAGCTGGCTCGCGGTGCAGCCCATGCCAGCCGATCCGAAGCCCGCCGCCGCGCTGCCCGCCCCGCTGCCGATGGCCTGCGGCGGTGCCGAAGCGAGGCACCCATGAAGTGGCGCCACCTGGGATGGGCGCTGCTGGTGCTGGCCTTGCTGGCCGGCGCTGCGGCCGGCGGCATCGTGGCGCTGAACCTGCGCGGCGAAGACCCGCTGCCGGCGCAGGCCGAAGAGAATTTCCAGGCGACACCGCAACGCGTGGAGCGCGGGCGCTACCTGACGCTGGCAGGCAACTGCGCCGGCTGCCACACGACGGCCGGCGGCCAGGCCTATGCGGGCGGGCTGGCGATCGAGACGCCGTTCGGCGCGATCTATTCGAGCAACCTCACGCCCGACGCCGAAGCCGGCATCGGCGGCTGGAGCAGCGCGCATTTCTGGCGCGCGATGCACAACGGCCGCAGCAAGGACGGCCGGCTGCTGTATCCCGCGTTTCCGTACCCGAACTTCACGCAGGTCACGCGCGAGGACTCGGATGCGATCTACGCCTACCTGCAGAGCCTGCCGCCCGCCGCGGTGCCGAACCGGCCCCACAGGCTGCGCTTTCCGTACGACACGCAGGCGGCGCTGGCGGTGTGGCGGGCGCTCTCGTTCAAGCCCGAGACCTTCGTGCCCGATGCGGGCAAGCCCGCCGAGTGGAACCGCGGTGCCTACCTGGTGGGCGGCCTGGGCCACTGCATCGCCTGCCACGGCCCGCGCGATTCGCTCGGCGCCACGCAGACGGCGCTGGGGCTGTCGGGCGGGCTGATCGCGGGCGAAGGCTGGTATGCGCCGTCGCTCACCGATCCGCACGAAGCCGGCGTTACCGACTGGCCGGCGGCCGACGTGGTCGCGCTGCTCAAGACCGGCGTGGCGCCGCGCGGCTCGGTGATGGGACCGATGGCCGAGGTGGTGTTCCGCAGCACGCAGCACCTGAACGATGCCGACCTGGCCGCGATGGCCAGCTACCTCAAGGACCTGCCCGGCGCGCCGGCACAGCCCGCCACCGCGCCCGCCGCAACCGCCTCCGTGCGCCGCGACGCCACGACGATGGCGCGCGGCGAGCGCATCTACGACCAGCGCTGCGCGTATTGCCACGGCGACCAGGGCCAGGGTTCGCCGGGCGCGTTTCCGGCGCTCGCAGGCAACCGCGCGGTGAACATGGCACAGCCGACGAACCTGATCCAGGTGATCGCCCATGGCGGCTACCTGCCGGCCACGACGGGCAATCCGCGCCCCTACGGCATGCCGCCGTTCGGGCAGGAACTCGATGCATCGGACGTGGCGGCGGTGCTGACCTTCATCCGCGGATCGTGGGGCAACGACAGCGCCCCAGTGACCCAGCTCGACACGATGCGACGCTGAGCGCAGCTCTTTGTTGGCTTCAGGCCACCGCCGGCTCGCGCGGTGCGCCGGCCTTCACCGGCACCGGCATGTGCTGTGCCCAGTCGATGATCTCGAGCGTGCCGTCGGCATGCTCGGCCAGTGCGGTGAGGCTCTCGACCCAGTCGCCGTCATTGCAGTAGAGGATGCCGTCGATGTCACGCATCTCGGCATGGTGGATGTGGCCGCAGACCACGCCCTGCACGCCGCGCTTGCGGGCCTCGCGCGCGACGGCGCTTTCGAAGTCGCCGACGTAGCTCACGGCGCGCTTGACCTTGCCCTTGAGGTATTTCGACAGCGACCAGTACGGCAGCCCCATTCGCGCGCGCAGCGAATTGAGATAGCGGTTGAGCTTGAGCGTGAACTCGTAGAGCGAATCGCCCACGTGCGCGAGCCACTTGGCGCACTGGATCACGCCGTCGAACAGGTCGCCGTGGATGATCCAGAGCTTGCGGCCGTCGGCGGTCTCGTGGATCCACTCCTCGGCCACGTCGATGCCGCCGAAGTTGTGGTTCAGGTACTTGCGCGCGAACTCGTCATGGTTGCCCGGAATGAAGATGACGCGCGTGCCCTTGCGCGCCTTGCGCAGGAGCTTCTGGATCACGTCGTTGTGTGCCTGCGGCCAGTACCAGTTCCGCTTGAGCTGCCAGCCGTCGATGATGTCGCCGACCAGGAACAGCGTCTCGCACTCGGTGTGCTTCAGGAAGTCGAGCAGCGCCCGGGCCTGGCAGCCGGGCGTGCCCAGGTGCAGGTCGGAGATCCAGAGCGTGCGATAGCGCAGCGGCGCCCGCGCGGGATCGTCGTCCTCCGGCTCGGGGCCCAGGGTCGCGGTGTCGCGCCATGCGCGAAGGAAAGCGTCGTCGCGTTGCATGGACGGGTAGGCTCCCACCGCGGCGTGACCGCGCGATGGCGCTGGCGTGACGTTTTGGTGACGTGTGTGCTGGCGGCAACGCCGCCGCGCTCAGCTAGCTTTTGCAGCGCTGGATCTCGACGGTGGAGTGACGGATTTCCTCGTGCATCGAGAAGCAGGCCCGCACCTCGTCGGCCGAGAGCGTGGGCGAGTGCGTCACCACGGTGAGCGCGCAGGCATAGGCCTCGCGGCCGACGCGCCAGACGTGCAGGTCGGCCACGCGGGTGTGCGAATCGGCCAGCATCGTCTCCACGCCGTCGCGGATCTCCGCGGTGACCGGATGGTCCATCTCGCGGTCGAGCAGCACCTTGCCGGTCTCCTTCAGCAGGCCCCTGGCCCAGATGGACACCAGCACCGCGCCGACGATGCCCATCAGCGGGTCGAGCCAGGACCAGCCGAAGAACCATCCGCCGAGCAGCGCCGCGATCGCCAGCACCGAGGTGGCGGCATCGGCCACCACATGCAGGTAGGCGGAGCGCAGGTTCAGGTCGTGGCCATGTTCATGGCCGTGATCGTGGCCGTGCGCATGGTCGTGGCCATGCCCGTGGTGGTGCGCCGCCCCGAGCAGCCGCGCGCAGACCAGGTTGACCACCAGCCCGAGCACCGCCACCGCCACGGCTTCGCGGTAGTGGATGACCGAAGGCGACAGCAGGCGCTCGATCGAGCCCACGACCATCAGCGCGGCCACGCCCAGCAGCATCAGCGCGCTCGCGAAGCCGCCGAGCACCTCGATCTTCCAGGTGCCGAACGCAAAGCGCGGGTCGCGGGCGTAGCGCCGCGCGGCCGCATAGGCGAACGCGCTGAGCCCGATCGCCAGCGCATGCGAGCTCATGTGCCAGCCGTCGGCCAGCAGCGCCATGGAGTTGAACCACCAGCCCGCGCCGATCTCGACCACCATGGCCGCGAAGGTGATCCACATCACGAGCCGCGTACTGCGCTCGGCCGATTCGTTGCCGGCGCCGAAATGGTGATCGTGCTGCCAGGCGCTCAGGTCATGGGTATGCATGGGGAAATCTCAGATGCCAAACAGGTCTTGCCCTTCGGCGCGGCTCGAGGGCGGGGTCACGCCGAGATGGCGGTAGGCCGCCAGCGTGGCGATGCGCCCGCGCGGCGTGCGCTGCAGGTAGCCCTGCTGGATCAGGTAGGGCTCGATCACGTCCTCGATGGTGTCGCGCTCCTCGCCGATGCTGGCCGCCACGTTGTCCAGCCCCACCGGGCCGCCGTCGAAGCGATGGATGACGGCCTCGAGCAGCTTGCGGTCCATCAGGTCGAAGCCCTGCGGATCGACGTCGAGCATGGCGAGCGCCTTGTGGGCGATGTCTTCGGTGATGCGGCCGTCGCCCTTCACCTCGGCATAGTCGCGCACGCGCCGCAGCAGGCGGTTGGCGATCCGCGGCGTGCCGCGCGAGCGGCGTGCGATCTCGAAGCCGCCCGTTTCGTCGGTCTCGACCTTGAGCAGGCTGGCGCTGCGGCGCACGATGCGCGCGAGTTCCTCGGGCGTGTAGAACTCCAGCCGCGCAACGATGCCGAAGCGGTCGCGCAGCGGGTTGGTGAGCATGCCGGCGCGCGTGGTGGCGCCCACCAGCGTGAAGGGCTGCAGGTCGAGCTTGATGCTGCGCGCCGCGGGGCCCTCGCCGATCATGATGTCGATCTGGTAGTCCTCCAGCGCGGGATAGAGGATTTCCTCGACCACGGGGCTCAGGCGGTGGATCTCGTCGATGAAGAGCACGTCGTTGGGCTCGAGGTTGGTCAAGAGGGCCGCAAGGTCCTTGGGCTTCTCGAGCACCGGGCCGGAGGTCTGGCGCAGGTTCACGCCGAGTTCGGCCGCGATGATGTGCGACAGCGTGGTCTTGCCGAGGCCGGGCGGGCCGAACAGCAGCACGTGGTCGAGCGCTTCCTTGCGCTTGCGCGCCGCGCCGATGAAGATTTCGAGCTGCTCGCGCACCTTGGCCTGGCCGACGTATTCGTCCAGCAGCTTCGGGCGCAGCGCGCGCTCGATGGCCTCTTCCTGCGGCGAAGCCGGGGCGGCGGACACCACGCGAGGCGGGGCGGGGGCGAAATCGTCGGTCTGGATGGTCATTGAATAGAGGTCTGCGAAGTCAAGTTTAGTGCCTGCCACACTGGCAGAATGCTCCGGCCACATCACAAGCGAGGAGAAGCCTGCACGTGTCGATCTACGAACTGAAGCCGCGCTTCCAGGCGCTGCTGCGGCCGCTGGTGGTACGGCTGCACGCGCTGGGCGTGACCGCCAACCAGGTCACGCTTGCGGCATGCGCGGTGTCGGTCGTGCTCGGGCTCTGGCTTTTCTTCGCGGCGCCCTCGCTCGCGGCCTTCGGGCTGGTGCCGGCCTGGATGGCCGTGCGCATGGCCTTCAATGCCGTCGACGGCATGCTGGCACGCGAGCACGGACAGCAAAGCCGGCTCGGCGCCTTCCTCAACGAACTGACCGACGTGGTCTCCGACGCCGCGCTGTACCTGCCGTTCGCGCTGGTGGTGCCGTTCAGCCCGTTCTGGGTCGGCACGGTGATCGTGCTGGCCGGGCTCAGCGAATTCGCCGGCGCGCTCGGTCCCACCGTGGGCGCCTCGCGCCGCTACGACGGCCCGCTCGGCAAGAGCGACCGCGCCTTCGTGTTCGGCGCGCTCGGGCTCTACGTCGCTCTCGGCGGGCCGCTGCCGGGCTGGACGGCCTGGCTCATGCCGGTGCTGGCGCTGCTGGTGGCCTGGACCGTGGCCAACCGCGTGCGGCGCGCCCTGGCCGAGGCCGAAACGGCCCCGTCCCCCCAAACAACAAGGAATCAATGACCGAACCCCTCCACGACACGACGCCTTTCGCCGTGACGCACCGGCCACTGGCCGAGCACCAGTTCCGCACACACGACGGCGAGACGCTGTTCTACCGGCACTGGCCCGCCACGGGCGGCGGTGCGCGGCGCGGCGCGATCGTGCTGTTCCACCGCGGCCACGAGCACGGCGCGCGCATGGCGCACCTGGTCGACGAGCTCGACCTGCCCGATTTCGACTTCTTCGCCTGGGACGCGCGCGGCCACGGCCGCTCGCCCGGCCAGCGCGGCTACAGCCCGAGCTTCGCCACCTCGGTGCGCGACGTGCAGACCTTCGTCCAGCACATCGGACGGTCGCACGGCGTGGCCGAGGCCGACATCCATGTGGTGGCGCAGAGCGTGGGCGCGGTGCTCGTCGCCACCTGGGCCCACGACTACGCGCCCAGGGTGCGCGGGCTCACGCTGGCCTCGCCGGCCTTCAAGGTCAAGCTCTACGCGCCGTTCGCGCGGCCCGGGCTGGCGCTGATGCACAAGCTGCGCGGGCTGTTCTTCGTCAACAGCTACGTGAAGGCGAAGTTCCTCACGCACGACCCGGAGCGCATCGCGAGCTACGAGAACGATCCGCTCATCTCGCGGCCGATCGCCGTCAACATCCTGCTCGGGCTGTACGAGGCGGCCGACCGCGTGGTGGCCGACGCGCAGGCGATCACGCAGCCGGTGCAGCTGCTGATCTCGGGCGCCGACTGGGTGGTGCACCACCAACCGCAGCACCGCTTCTTCGAGAAGCTCGGCAGCGCGGTCAAGACCAAGCTGGAGCTGCCCGGCTTCTTTCACGACACGCTGGGCGAGCGCGACCGCGCGCCGGCGGTGCAGGCGATCCGCGCGTTCGTGCTGCAGCTGTTCGACGAGGCGCCGGCGCCGGTCGACCTGCGCGCCGCGCACCTCGCCGGCCCGACCGCCGACGAGTCGCGCGCGCTCGCCGAGCCGCTGCCGCCGCTCTCGCCGCGCGGGCTGTACTGGTCGCTCACGCGCGCGGGACTGCGCTTTGGCGGCAAGGTGTCCGATGGCGTGCGGCTCGGTCACGACACCGGCTTCGACTCGGGCAGCACGCTCGACTACGTCTACCGCAACCAGGCGCGCGGCAAGGGCGCGCTGGGCCGCACGATCGACCGCAACTACCTCGACGCCATCGGCTGGCGCGGCATCCGCCAGCGCAAGGTCCACGTCGAGGAGCTGCTGCGCATCGCGATGGAGCGGCTGGCCGAGATGCACCGCGAGGTGCGCCTGATGGACATCGCCGCGGGCCACGGCCGCTACGTGCTCGACGCGGTGTTGGCGAGCCCGATCAAGGCCGCGTCGGTCCTGCTGCGCGACTACAGCGAAATCAACGTACGCGACGGCCGCGCGCTGATCGCCGAGAAGGGGCTGGAGGACGTAGCGCAGTTCGTGCAGGCCGACGCCTTCGACCGCCTGAGCCTCGCGAGCGTGGTGCCGCGGCCGACGCTGGCGGTGGTGTCGGGCCTGTACGAGCTCTTTCCCGACAACGAGATGGTGCAGCGCTCGCTCGCGGGCGTGGGCGATGCGGTGGAAGACGGCGGCTACCTCGTCTACACCGGACAACCCTGGCATCCGCAGCTCGAGATGATCGCGCGCGCGCTCACGAGCCACCGCCAGGGTGAGGCTTGGGTAATGCGCCGCCGCACGCAGGCCGAGATGGACCAGCTGGTGGAAGAAGCGGGCTTCCGCAAGATCGACCAGCGCGTGGACGAGTGGGGCATCTTCACCGTCTCGCTCGCGGTGCGCACCGGCCACTGAACCCGCCATGCGCGCCTGGTTCGCCGCAAGACCGTGGAAGCGGGCCGCCGCATGGCTTGCGGTGCTCGGTCCGCTGTTCTACCTGACCTACGGCCTCGCGAACTGGTGGGCCACCACGCGCGCCCAGGTGCCGTCGATGGTCTTCGACTGGGAGCGGCAGGTGCCGTTCTGGCCCTGGACGATCTTTCCGTACTGGACCATCAACGTTTTCTACGCGCTCTCGCTGTTTCTCGCGCGCGACCGCCACACGCTCGACCGCCATGGCGCCCGGCTCCTCACGGCCACGCTCGTGGCCTGCAGCTGCTTCGTGCTCTGGCCGCTGCACTTCAGCTTCGGGCAGCCCGCGGTAGCGGGCGCACCGGCCTTCCTGTTCGAGGCGCTGCGCGGCTTCGACCAGCCCTACAACCAGGCGCCGTCGCTGCACATTGCGCTGGCGGTGATCCTCTGGGACTGGTACCGCCAGTTCGTGCGCGCGACGTGGGCGCGGTGGGTGCTGCATCTTTGGGCCTTCGCGATCTGTGCCTCGGTGCTGACCACCTGGCAGCACCACTTCATCGACATTCCGACGGGCGCGCTGCTCGGCCTGTTCTGCATCTGGCTGTGGCCACTTTCGCGCACGGTGTCGATGCCGCGCGCCTGGCGCCTCGCACGCGATCCGCAGCGCTGGAAGCTCGCGGGCTTCTATGCCGCGGGCGCACTGGCGTGCCTGGTGCTGGCACTGTGGCTCGGCGGCTTCGGGCTGTGGCTGGCGTGGCCGGCTGCTTCGCTCGCGCTGGTGGCGCTCAACTACGCCGGTTTCGGTGCGCGCGGGTTCCAGATCGACGGCCGTGGGCGCATGGGCTGGGCCGCACGCTGGCTGTTCGCGCCCTACCGGCTCGGCGCGGCCGTCAACGCCTGGCTCTGGACGCGCAGGCTGCCCGCCGCGGCGGAGGTGGTGCCGGGACTCTGGCTGGGCCGCGTGCCATCGCCGGACGAATGGGAAGCCGCCGGCCGCCCGCGGCTCGTGAGCCTGTGCGCCGAGCTGCAACTGCCACCGGCGCTGCCGCATGCGCGCTGCGTGCCGATGCTCGACCTCGTCGCGCCGCCCACGGCGCGGCTGCGGCGTGCGGCGGCCGTCATCGAGGGGCAGCGGCGTGCGGAACCGGGCGCACCGGTGTGGGTCTGCTGCGCCCTCGGCTTTTCGCGCAGCGCGGCCGCGGTGATCGCCTGGCTCGGCGGCCATGGCGACGCGGGCGGCATGGCGCAAGCCGAGGCCGCGGTGCGCCGCGCGCGGCCCCAGATCGTGCTGCGGCCGGCCTGGTTCGTGGCGCTCGCGCCGCTCGACGCGGCGCCCGTCACCCTCACCGCCCCGGGCGCACCGCCCCATGAATGACGCCGACCGCGCCACCTGCAGCGCGCTCGCGGGCCTGCTGCGTGCGGGCGGCGTGCTCGCGGCATGGGGTATTGCACTGACCGCGATCTCGGCCCTGGTGCTCGCGCTCACGCTGCGCTCGCTGCCGGCCACGCCGGGCTTGGCCTTCGGGGCCGTGGCGATCCTCGGCGCGCTCGAGCGTTATTTCGCGTTCCGGCTGCGGCTCGACCGTGCGCTGTTCGACGACCTCGCGCGCGGCGCCATCGCATCGCTCGACGCGCTCGACCAGGCCCTTGAGCGGCTTGGCCTGCGCACCGCCACCGCGACCACCACCGCGCGGCCGCTGGCCGACCGTCTGCAAGGCACCCGCCAGTTGTTGCAGCGCCACGCCATCGTGGTGGCCTGCCAGAGCGCGCTGTTCCTGCTCGCCCTCCTGACACAGGACTTCACTTGAACGACGACGCAATCCCCTCCCCTTCTTCCTCCGCGGGCGGCATCGTGCGCCGCGCGCTCGCGCTGGTGGCCGGCAAGCTGATCATCGGCGCGGCGGGCCTCTTGACCGGCGTGCGCGCGATCTGGTCGGGCACGAGTCCCAGGGCCGAGCAGACGCTCTACTTCGCCAACCACACGAGCCACGGCGACTTCGTGCTGCTGTGGGCGACGCTGCCGCCGGACCTGCGCGCGCTCACGCGGCCGGTGGCGGGCCTCGACTACTGGATGGCCTCGAAGCTGCGGCAGTTCATCGGCCGCGACGTGTTCAACGCGCTGATGATCCGGCGCGACGGCACGGGCCAGGGCGAGAACCCGGTCGAGCAGATGAAGGCCGCACTCGATGCCGGCGATTCGCTCATCATGTTTCCCGAGGGCACGCGCAACACCGGCGACGAAATCCTGCTGCCGCTCAAGAGCGGCCTCTACCACCTGGCGCGCGCCTGTCCCGATGTGCGGCTCGTGCCGGTCTGGATCGAGAACCTGAAGCGCGTGTTGCCCAAGGGCACGCTGGTGCCGATCCCGCTGGCCTGCACCGTGCGCTACGGCGCACCCCTCGTGCTGGGCGAGGACGAGGACAAGGCGAGCTTTCTCACGCGCGCCCGCGCCGCGATGCTCGACCTGCGGCCCGAATACGACCGGGCCGAGAACAGCACAACCGAAAACGCCACCGGGAGCGCCGCATGATCGACCTTCCGCCTTTTGCGCAGACCACGATGCAGCTCTTCGGCGGCGTGCTCGGCGTGCTGCTGCTCGCCTCGGCCATCGGCGCCGCGCTGAAATGGCGCGTGGCGCACGGCCAGCCCCATTCGGTGATCGACAACCTCAATGCACGCGTCAACGCCTGGTGGGTGATGGTCGCGGCGATCGGGCTGGCGTTCGCCTTCGGCAAGGGCGGCGTGATCGTGCTGTTCTACCTGATCTCGTTCTATGCGCTGCGCGAGTTCATCAGCCTTGCCTACACGCGCCGCGGCGACCACCATGCGATCGCGGCGGCGTTCTACATCGGCCTGCCGGTGCAGTATTTCCTGGTGTGGATCGAGTGGTACGGCCTCTATTCGATCTTCATTCCGGTGTATGCCTTCCTGGTGCTGCCGATCCTCGCGGCGGTGGGCGGCGACACGCAGCGCTTTCTCGAACGCACCTCGAAAATCCAGTGGGGCCTGATGGTGTGCGTGTTCTGCATCAGCCACGTGCCCGCGCTGCTCACGCTGCAGATTCCGGGCTTCGAGGGCCGCAACCTGCTCTTGATCGCCTTCCTCGTGATCGTGGTGCAGGGCAGCGACGTGCTGCAGTACGTGTGGGGCAAGCTCTTCGGCAAGCGCAAGGTCGCGCCCGAGTTGTCGCCGTCCAAGACCTGGGAGGGCCTGGTCGGCGGCGTCGCGAGCGCCACCGCGCTCGGCGCCGCGCTCTCGTGGGCCACGCCATTCAACCCGTGGCAGGCGGCGCTGATCTCGCTGACCGTCTGCCTCATGGGCTTCTTTGGCGGCCTGGTCATGTCGGCCATCAAGCGCGACCGCGGCGTGAAGGACTGGGGATCGATGATCGAGGGCCATGGCGGCATGCTCGACCGGCTCGATTCGGTGATCTTCGCGGCGCCGGTGTACTTTCATGCGCTGCGCTACTGGTGGGTGCCTTGAAGGCTTCAAAGCCTATTTGGCAAGCGCCTTCAGCGCAAGCTTGATGCCTTCGCTCACGCTCGCGTCCTTGGGCAGCGCCTTGAGCGCCAGCGCCGCCTCCTTGTCGCTGTAGCCGAGCGCGATCAGCGCCTGCAGGATGTCGGCCTGCGCATCGCTCGCCGCGTGGGCCGGCAGGCCGATGTCGGCGCCGAGCTTGCCCTTGAGCTCGAGCAGCAGCCGCTCGGCGGTCTTCTTGCCGATGCCCGGGATCTTCACGAGCCGGCCGAGCTCCTGCGTGGTGATGGCCTGCGACAGCTCGCCCACGCTCATGCCGGAGAGCACGCCGAGCGCGGTGCGCGGGCCCACGCCCGTGATCTTGATGAGTTGCCGAAACGCCGCACGCTCCTCGGCGCTGCCGAAACCGTAGAGAATCTGCGCGTCCTCGCGCACCACGAAATGCGTGAGCAGCGACACCTTCGTGCCGACGTTCGGCAGGTTGTAGAACGTGCTCATCGGCACGTCGACCTCGTAGCCGACGCCGTTGCAGTCCACGACCACCTGGGGCGGATTACGCTCCGCCAGGATGCCGGTGAGTTTGCCTATCATGGGAGCCCTTTTTCCTTGAAATGTCCGGCGTGATTCTGCGACACACCTTCTCCCCGCCCAACAACACGCGCCTCGGCCACCTCTGCGGCCCGCTCGACGCGCACCTGCGCCGCATCGAGGAAGCCTTGGGCGTGAAGATCGCGCACCGCCACGAGCAGTTCAAGATCGACGGCCCCAAGGCGGCCGCGCAGCGTGCGATGGACGTGCTGCAGGCGCTCTACGAGATCGCCCAGCGCCCGATCGACCCCGCCGTGGTGCAGCTCACGCTGGCCGGCGACGGCTCGATGACGGGTGGCGACGAAGACGCGGCGATGCTCGTGACCCGGCGTACCGACCTGCGCGCACGCACGCCCACGCAGGCGCTGTACCTCGACAACATCGCCAAGCACGACATCACCTTCGGCATCGGTCCGGCCGGCACCGGCAAGACCTACCTCGCGGTGGCCTGCGCAGTCGATGCGCTGGAGCGCGCCGCGGTACAGCGCATCGTGCTCACGCGCCCGGCGGTGGAGGCCGGCGAGCGGCTCGGCTTCCTGCCCGGCGACCTGACGCAGAAGGTCGATCCCTACCTGCGCCCGCTGTACGACGCGCTCTACGACCTGATGGGCTTCGAGAAGGTGCAGAAGGCCTTCGAGCGCAACGCGCTCGAGATCGCGCCGCTGGCCTTCATGCGCGGGCGCACGCTCAACAACGCCTTCGTGATCCTCGACGAGGCGCAGAACACCACGCCCGAGCAGATGAAGATGTTCCTGACCCGCATCGGCTTCGGCGCCAAGGCCGTGGTCACGGGCGACGTGAGCCAGATCGACCTGCCCAAGCAACAGCTGAGCGGCCTGATCGACGCCGAGCGCGTGCTCAAGCGCGTCAACGGCATCGCGATCACGCATTTCACGAGCGTCGACGTGGTACGGCATCCGCTGGTGGCCAAGATCGTCGACGCCTACGACGGCCAGCGCAAGCGCGCGGGCGGCTGACATGGCGCTTCCCGCACTGTCGCTGTCACTGCAGTTCGGCCGCTTCCAGGGTGTCGAACGGCACCGCGCCGCATTGCCGCGCCATGCGGTGACACGCTGGATCCGACACGCGCTCGAGACCGACGGCGAGATCACGGTCCGCGTCGTCGATGCCGACGAGGGCCAGCGCCTGAACCGCGAGTTTCGCGGCAAGGACTACGCCACCAACGTGCTGACCTTCGACTACACCCAGCGCCCCCTGGTGATGGCCGATCTGGTGCTGTGCGCGCCGGTGGTCGCCGCCGAGGCGAAGGCCGAACGCAAGACGCTCGCCGCGCACTATGCGCACCTGCTCGTGCACGGCACGCTGCATGCGCAAGGCTGGGACCACGAGACCGGCGAGGCCGATGCCGAGGCCATGGAAGCACGCGAGATCGAGATCCTCGCGGGGCTGGGCATCCGCAATCCCTACCGCGGCGGGCGCTGAGCATGCTGCAGGGCACGCCCGACGACTGGCTGCCGCGCTGGCTGCCGCTGCTGCAGACGAGCGTGCAGGCCGCGGGCGGCGCGCCCGTGCTCGAACTCGGCTGCGGCACCGGGCGCGACACCGAGGTGCTGGCGGCGGCCGGACTGCCCGTGGTGGCGATCGAACTGCTGCCCACGCAGATCGACCAGGCGCGCGAACGCGTGCCGGCCGGCGCGGCTTTCCATCTGCAGGACCTGCGCGCGCCCTTCCCCGTAGGCGAACGCGCCCCGGGCGAGGTCGGTGCCGTGCTCGCAAGCCTGTCGCTGCACTATTTCAGCTGGCCCGAGACGCTCGCGCTCGCCGCGCGCATCCGCCAGGTACTCAGGCCGGGCGGGCTGCTGCTGTGTCGCCTGAATTCGGTGCAGGACGTGCACCATGGCGCCGGCGGCGACCATCCGCGCATCGACCCCGACGACCCGTATTTCCTGCGCGTCGACGGCTGGGACAAGCGCTTCTTCGATCGCGACGCCGTGGAACGGATGTTCGCCTCGGGATGGGAATGGATTGGGCTCGAGGAGCGCACCGTCATGCGCTACGAATTCCCCAAGGTGCTCTGGGAAGCGGCGCTGCGGCGCGCACCGGAACCCGCCTGACACCGGCCCGGCCGGCGCCTCAGTTCATCTGGATCGGGATCGTCACCGGTCCGTCGTTGACCAGGTGCACCTGCATGTCGGCGCCGAACTCGCCCGTGGCCACCACCGGATGCGCCGCGCGGGCCTGGGCCACGAAGTACGCATAGAGCCGCCGGCCCTCGTCGGGCGCCGCCGCCTGGGTGAAGCTGGGGCGGTTGCCGCCGCTCACGTCGGCCGCCAGCGTGAACTGGCTCACCACAAGCAGGCCGCCGCCGATGTCCTGGACGCTGCGGTTCATCTTGCCGGTCTCGTCGGAGAAGATGCGCAGTTTCAGCAGCTTGGCAAGCAGCCGGTCGGCCTGCGCCTCGCCGTCGCCGCGCTCGGCACACAGCAGCACGAGCAGGCCGGCATCGATCGCACCCACGACCTCGCCGCCGATTTCCACGCGTGCGCGCGCCACGCGCTGCACCACAACCTTCATGCGTTCTTCTCCTCGAGTCGGTTGGCGCGCGCCTCCATGCCGAGCGGCAGCAGCTGGATGGTCACGCGCAGGCCCGGCACGGCATCCATCAGCGCCTGCTCGAGCTGGTCGCGCATGGCCGCGGCATGCTGCAGCGTCCACTCGCCGGGCACATGCATGTGCAGGTCGGCAAAGCGGCGCTGACCTGCCTGGCGCGTCACCATGTCGTCGAAGCGCATGCGTGCGCCTTCGGGCTGGCGTGCGGCGAACCCGCCGATCGTGGCCTGCAGCGTGGCGATGGTGTCGGCGTCCAGCGCCTCGTCCATCAGCCCCTGCGACGATCGCCACACCAGCTTGACGCCTTCGCGCACGATGTTGAGCGCCACGCCGATCGCCAACAGCGGATCGAGCCAGAGCCAGCCGCTGAAATGCACCGCGACGAGGCCGATCAGCACCGCGGCGGAGGTCCACACGTCGGTCATCAGGTGCCGCGCATCGGCTTCGAGCGCAATCGACCGGTGCATGCGCGCTGCGCGGAACAGCACGAAGGCCAGCGCCGCGTTGAAGACCGAGCTGAGCACCGACAGCGCCAGGCCCCATCCCAATTGCTCGAGCGGCTGCGGTGAAAGCAGCCGCTCCACCGAGACCCAGAGGATCGCGGCCGCCGCGCCGACGATCAGGATGCCCTCGAATCCCGACGAGAAGTACTCGGCCTTGTGGTGGCCGTAGGGATGGTCTTCATCGGCCGGCCGAGCGGCGACCGTCACCATCGCCAGGGCGAACATCGCGCTGGCGAGATTGACGAACGACTCCATGGCGTCCGAGATCAGGCCCATCGAGTTCGTCAGGTACCCCGCCATCCCCTTCAGCAGGATCGTGGCCAGCGCCACGGCGATGGAAACACGCAGCAGGGTCGTCGGGGCGAGGTTCATGCGGAGGCGGGAGTGAGCGAAGCCACAAAAATCAACGAAATGCGGGAAAAGATCGCCAGCCGGCGTCGGATTATGGATGGATGGCACCGCGCCCTGGGGTGGATGCGCTTAACATTCTGAAATCAAAAGAACAACCGACGACAGGAAGCGGATATGAACAGAATCGTGAACGCCCTGGGGGCCCTGGCCATGTGGGGAATCGCCGCAGTGTCGCAAGCGCAGGCCCCGTCACCTGCGGCCGTCCCCCGCCCGGAGGTGCAGGCAGGCTTCGTGAAATCGGTGCGCGGCGACGTTCAGTTGCTCGGCCCCGGTGGCGCAACCCGTGCGGCCAGCGCAGGCGATGCGCTCGCGCCGGTGGACCGGATCGTGACCGGACCCGTTTCTTCTGCTTCGGTGGTGCTGCGTGACGACACGACGCTGGTGGTCGGCCCCTCGTCCCGGCTCGACCTGAAGGAGTTCCATTTCAACGCCACCACGCACGAAGGCGGCATGCTCGTCTCGCTGCTGCGCGGCTCCATGCGAATGATCACCGGCCTGATCGGCAAGCGGAACCCCGAAGCGGTCCGGGTCGAGACGCAGACCGCGACCATCGGGATTCGCGGGACCGACTTCATCGTGCAGACCGACGCCCAGCAATGATGCGGTTCGGCGCGCGCAACGTCGTCCTTTCTTTCCTGCTGGCGGCCACCGTGCTGATCGTGGGGTGTTCGACGCCGCAGACCCGGGTGCTGCTGCTGCCCCAGGCGAACGGCCAGCCTTCGGCCGTCGTGGTGCGGATGAAGGACGCAGAACAGGTTCTTTCCGAGCCCTACCAGCGCGCAACCGCTTCGGGCGGCGCCTCGGGCGCCGTGGCTGTCGATCAGGCCGACCCCGCCAAGGTGCAGGCCCAGTACAAGCCGCTCTTCGAGATGCGGCCACCCCCGGCGCAGCACTACACGGTGTACTTCGAGCTCGGGGGCACCACGCTCACGGCCGACTCGCAGCACGTCATCAACCAAGCGCTGATCGCGGCCCAGACCCGCAGCGGAAGCGATATCGTGGTGACCGGGCACACCGACACCACCGGGCCGCTCGAACAGAACGACCTGCTCTCCCGGCGCCGTGCCCAGGAAGTGGCGCAGCTCTTCATCGAAAAGCAGTTTCCGCCCGCGCGCATCGAGGCCGTGGGCCGCGGTGAACGGCAGCTCGCCGTTCCCACGCCCGACGAGACGCACGAACTGCGCAACCGGCGCGTGACGATCGAGGTTCGTTAGGAGAGGGTCACCCGCGCGAACTTGCGCTTGCCGACCTGCACGACGTAGCTGCCCGCGGGCAGCTTCAGCGCCTTGTCGCTGACCACCACCGAATCGACCCGCACGCCGCCCCCGTCGACCAGCCGGTTGCCTTCAGAGGTCGAAGGCGCGAGCCCCGCCTGCTTGAGCAGTTGCGCAATGCCGAGCGGCGCGCCCGAAAGGGCCACCTCGGGAATGTCGTCGGGCACACCGCCCTTGCTGCGGTTGATGAAATCCTGTTCCGCCGCGTCGGCTGCCGCCGCGCTGTGGAAGCGCGTGGTGATTTCCTTGGCCAGCGCCACCTTGGCCTCCTTGGGATTGCGCCCGGCCGCGACCTCGGCCTTGAGCGCCGCGATCTGCGCCAGCGACTGGAAGCTCAGCAGGAGGTACCAACGCCACATCAGGTCATCGGAGATCGACAGCACCTTGGCGAACATGGTGTTGGCGTTTTCGCTGATACCGATGTAGTTGTTCTTGCTCTTGGACATCTTCTCGACGCCATCGAGCCCCTCCAGCAGCGGCATAGTAAGTATGCACTGCGGCTCCTGGCCGTATTCCTGCTGGAGATGCCTGCCGACCAGCAGGTTGAATTTCTGGTCGGTGCCACCGAGCTCGAGGTCGCTCTTCAGCGCGACCGAGTCGTAGCCCTGCATCAGCGGGTAGAGGAACTCGTGCACCGAGATCGACTGGCCGGCCTTGAAGCGCTTGTTGAAGTCGTCGCGCTCCATCATGCGCGCCACGGTGTACTTGGCCGCGAGCTGGATCATGCCGCGGGCGCCGAGCGGGTCGCTCCATTCGGAGTTGTAGCGGATCTCGGTCTTCTCGGGGTCCAGGACCAGGCTGGCCTGCTTGTAGTATGTCTGGGCGTTGGCCTCGATCTGCTCTCGGGTCAGCGGGGGCCGCGTGCTGTTGCGGCCGGACGGGTCACCGATGGCGGTCGTGAAATCCCCGATCAGGAAGATCACCCGATGGCCCAGGTCCTGGAGCTGGCGCATCTTGTTGAGCACCACCGTGTGGCCGACGTGGATGTCCGGGGCGGTCGGGTCCATGCCCAGCTTGATGCGCAGCGGGGTCCCCGTGGCCTCCGAGCGCTGCAGCTTGCGCACCCACTCGTCTTGCGGCAACAACTCGTCAGTGCCCCGGAGGGAGATTTCGAGCGCTCGTCTTACACCATCAGAGAGGTCGGCGGATGTAACAGATTCGGCTTTCATAGGCTTTTTTCGCTGGTTTTCTGGCTGCCGAAGCTATACTCAGCCCGACTTACAAGCGCCGAATTCTAAGCGGCGCTGCTTTCCGCACCGTCCTGCCGCCCTGTCCGCCCTGGGCTTCTGCAGCACGGATTTGCAGAACCTGAGCTGGAATTCACAGTTTGATCAAAGGCATTCTTGCCGCCGAGGAGCTCCTGGCTTCTCGCGTGGCCTATACGTTCCGGACCTACCCCAAGCAGATCACCGCGGCCATTGCGGCGGCTTTGCTGAGCGCCGGAACCCTGGCGGTGGCCTCCCTCGGCCCCGACGCATCCGACCTTCCCGTGCAGCAAGTGCTCGAGGCGGTCTCGCCCCTGTCCTTCGCGGAACAGAGCGAGTCGCTCGAGAGCTTCAGCTTCACGCTGTTTCGCACCGACGTCACGCGCTCGAGCGACACGGCCGAGGCGCTGCTGAAGCGGCTGGGCATTTCCGACCCGGCCGCCGCCGCGTTCGTTCGCAGCAGCGGCGATGCGCGCAAGGCCCTCTTCGCCCGCGCCGGACGCACCGTCACGGCCGAGGCCACGCAGGAAAACCAGCTCCAGAAGCTCAGCGCGCGCTGGATTCCCGATGGTGACGGCAGCTTCAAGCGCTTCGTCATCGAGCGCACGCCCTCCGGCTTCGTCGCGCTCACCGAAAACGACGAGCTGACCCCGGGCTCGCGCCTCGCGAGCGGCACGATCCGCTCCTCGCTGTTCGCGGCCACCGACGACGCGCGCATTCCCGACAACGTGGCAACCCAGCTGGCCGACATCTTCGCCGGCGACGTCGACGTGCGCGCGCTGCGCAAGGGCGACCGCTTTGCCGTGGTCTACGAGACCTTCGAAGCCGACGGTCAGGCGCTGCGCAGCGGCCGCGTGCTCTCGGCCGAGTTCGAGAACAACGGCAAGATCCACCAGGCCGTCTGGTTCCAGCCCCCGGGTCAGAAGGGCAGCTACTACCGCCCGAACGGCGACAGCCTGCGCAAGGCCTATCTGAGCTCGCCGGTCGAGTTCACGCGGGTGTCGAGCGGCTTTGCGATGCGCATGCATCCGATCCTGAACAGCTGGCGCCAGCACAACGGCGTCGACTACGCCGCCCCGACCGGCACCGCGGTGCGCAGCGTCGGCGACGGCATGGTCGATTTCGCGGGAACGCAGAGCGGCTACGGCAACATCGTCATCATCAAGCACCGCAACAACCAGCAGACGGCCTACGCCCACCTGAGCCGGATCGAGGTCAAGACCGGCGAGAGCATCAGCCAGGGCCAGAAGATCGGCGCCGTGGGCTCCACCGGCTGGGCGACGGGCCCCCATCTGCATTTCGAGTTCCGCGTGAACGGCGAATACCAGAACCCTGCGTCGATCGCCCAGGAAGGCGGCGCGCCGATCACCGCCGCCATGCGTCCGGCATTCGAGCGCGTGGCCGTCGGTGCCCGCACCGAACTGGCCGCCGCGTTCTCGGTCATCCAGGCCAGCGCCGACTGAGCGGCGGCGCCTACTAGGCTGCGGCGCCACGCCCGCCGGAGTTTCGCAGCAAGACATGCCTGCCGAGCTGTTCATCGGCCTGATGTCGGGCACGTCGCTCGACGGGGTCGACGGCGTGCTGGCCGATTTCTCGAACGACGGCATCGCCGTGCGGGCCTACGCCACGGCCCCTTTTAATGCCGCGTTGCGTGCCGAACTGATGGCGCTCAACACCCCCGGTGACAACGAACTCCATCGCGCCGCGCTCGCCGGCAGCGGCCTGGCGCGCATTTACGCCGAAGTCGTCGACCGGCTGCTCGCGGACAGCGCAACGCCCGCCAGCGCCGTCGTTGCTGTCGGTGCCCACGGACAGACCGTGCGCCACCGGCCGACCGAGTTCGATGGCGTCGGCTACACGCTGCAGATCAACAACCCCTCGCTTCTGGCCGAGCTGACCGGCATCGACGTGGTCGCGGACTTTCGCAGCCGCGACCTCGCGGCCGGCGGGCAAGGCGCGCCCCTTGTGCCGGCGTTCCACCGCGCGCTGTTCGGTCGCGCCGGCGAAGCGGTCGCAGTGCTCAACATCGGCGGCATCTCGAACCTGAGCCTGCTGCCGGCGAGCCGTGCGGCAGCGGCCGGCCCTGCGGTGCTCGGCTTCGATTGCGGCCCCGGCAATGCCCTGATGGACCACTGGTGCCAGCGCCATACCGGCGAGGCTTTCGATCGCGCCGGCCACTGGGCGGCGAGCGGACGGCTGCTGCCGGACTTGCTCGCACGCCTGCAATCGGACCCTTATTTCGCCAAGCCGCCGCCCAAGAGCACCGGCCGCGACCTGTTCAACCCCACCTGGCTCGCCGCGGCCCTCGGCGATGCCGCCGCGGACGCCGCCCCGGCCGACGTGCAGGCCACGCTCGCGGCGTTCACCGCGAGCGCCTGCGCCGCCGACCTGCTTCGCCACGCCAGTGGCACCAGATTGCTGATCGTCTGCGGCGGCGGCGCGTTGAACGATCATCTGCTGGCCCGGCTGCGCGGCCTGCTGCCGGCGGTGACGATCGACACCTCCGCGGCGCACGGCCTGCCGCCGCTGCAGGTCGAAGCCGCGGCTTTCGCCTGGCTCGCGCGCTGCACGCTGCGGCGGGAGCCCGGCAACCTGGCGAGCGTGACCGGCGCGCGCGGCCCGCGCGTGCTCGGCGCGGTCTATCCGGCGGCCTGAGCCGCGCGGGCACTCAGCCCCGGCCTGACACAGGCCGCGCAGCAAAAAGCCGCCCGAAGGCGGCTTCGAAAGGCGGCGGAAGGCCGATCAGGCCGAGAAACTCGAGCCGCAGCCGCAGGTGCTGGTGGCGTTCGGATTCTTGATCACGAACTGGGCGCCCTGCAGGTCTTCCTTGTAGTCGATCTCGGCGCCGAGCAGGTACTGGTAGCTCATGGCGTCGATCAACAGCGACACGCCGTTCTTGGTCATGGTCGTGTCGTCTTCGTTGGTGATTTCATCGAAGGTGAAACCGTACTGGAAGCCCGAGCAGCCTCCACCCTGCACGAACACGCGCAGCTTGAGCTCGGGATTGCCCTCTTCGGCGATCAGGTCGGCCACCTTGGCGGCCGCGCTGTCGGTGAAGACGATCGGCTCGGGCATTTGGGTCTGGATGTTTTCGGCAACAGCGCTCATGGGGGTAACTCCTTGGGGGCCGTACATGCGGCCAATGAACCAATGCTACTGCAATGCCGCATTCCTGGGTGGACGGCGGCACCGAGCACCCATTGGAAGTGGGGTCGAACGCCGCCGGACCAAGGCGCGGTAGAAAAAGAAAAGCCGCCCGGAGGCGGCTCGTTCTTGTTCGCAGCGAACAGAATCAGCGCTTGCTGAACTGCTTGCGGCGGCGTGCAGAGTGCAGGCCGACCTTCTTACGCTCGACTTCACGTGCATCGCGCGTGACGTAGCCGGCCTGGCTCAGCACCGGCTTGAGGCTTGCGTCGTAGTCGATCAGCGCACGGGTGATGCCGTGGCGCGTGGCGCCGGCCTGGCCCGATTCGCCGCCGCCCGCCACGTTGACCATGACGTCGAACGCTTCGGTGTTGTTGGTCAGCACCAGGGGCTGCTTGGCAATCATGATCGAGGTTTCGCGGCCGAAGAACTCTTGGATGTCCTTGCCGTTGACCGTGATCTTGCCGGTGCCCTTCTTCAGAAACACACGGGCGACGCTCGATTTGCGACGGCCGGTGCCATTGTTCCATTCACCAATCATTCTCAAGGCTCCTTACAGTTCCAGCACTTTGGGCTGTTGGGCGGTATGCGGGTGCTCTGCACCACCGTACACCTTGAGTTTCTTGATCATCGCGTAGCCAAGCGGACCCTTGGGCAGCATGCCCTTGACGGCCTTTTCCAGGGCGCGGCCCGGGAATTTGGATTGCATGTCGCGGAAGTTGGTGGCACTGATGCCGCCCGGGTAGCCCGAGTGACGGTAGTACACCTTGTCGATGGACTTGGCGCCGGTGACGCGCAGTTGCGCGGCGTTGATGATGACGATGAAGTCACCGGTATCGACGTGAGGCGTGTAAATGGCCTTGTGTTTGCCGCGCAAACGGAGAGCAACTTCGCTGGCTACTCGTCCGAGGACCTTGTCGGTCGCGTCAATCACAAACCACTCGTGCGTCACGTCAGCGGGCTTGGCGCTGAACGTTTTGGTCATGAGTTTTCTCTTGAAAAGAGGGTTTGGCGAGCCCTTTTCCACGGTCGGCGTTCCTCTGATGGGAATCTCTTAGGTGGGTTGCACAATGCCCGCAGAGCGGAGAATGCGCCTTCGCCGCGGGACTGCTGAAACGCTGCGAAGCCTGCCATTATACGAAGAACCGGCCAATGCGGGCAAATACCTGCCCTGCGACCGCCTTGCCGTTACCATCGACCCATGTTCAGTTACCGCCACGCCTTCCATGCCGGCAACCACGCCGACGTGCTCAAGCACACGGTGCTGATTGCCACGCTCGAGCACCTGCTCGAGAAAGAGACCGCGCTCACCGTGGTCGACACCCATGCCGGCGCCGGCCTGTACCGGCTCGACGGCGACTATGCCGGCACCAGCGGCGAGGCGGCCGAAGGCATCCTGCGGCTGGTGCCGAACGACAAGCCGGCGGCCGCGCCTGCGGCGGAGGCCAAAAAGAAGCCGGCCGCCGCGGCCGAAGCCCCGCTCGCCGATGCGATCGCGCGCTACCTCGGCGTGATCCACGACTTCAACCCCAAGGGCGGCGCGCGCGTCTACCCCGGCTCGCCGTTCATCGTGCAGCACCTGCTGCGCGACCACGACCGGCTCAAGCTGTTCGAACTGCATCCGACCGATGCCCGCACGCTCGACGCCAACATCGCGCAGCTCGAGGCGGGCCGGCAGATCGCGGTGCTGCCCGAAGACGGCTTCGGCAGCGCCACCAAGTTCCTGCCGCCGCCGTCGCGCCGCGCGCTGGTGCTGATGGACCCGAGCTACGAGATGAAGACCGACTACGGTCGCGTGCTCGACTTCACGGCCGAGGCGCTCAAGCGCTTCGCGACGGGAACTTACGCGATCTGGTATCCGATCATTCCGCGCCCCGAGGCGCACGATCTGCCGCGCCGGCTCAAGACCCTGGCAACCAAGGCCGGCAAGCCGTGGCTGCACGCCACGCTCACGGTCAAGTCGAGCAAGCTGAGCGTCACGCCCACGGGCGAGACCCAACGTCCTGGGCTGCCTGCCAGCGGCATGTTCCTGATCAACCCGCCGTACACGCTGAAACCGCAGCTGGCCGCTGCCCTGCCGCAGCTCGCGGAACGGCTCGCGCAGGACCGAAACGCGGGGTTCTCGCTCGACGCGGGCGGCTGAGGCACCGCTCGCAGCCCCTTACGGGCGGCGGCGTTTCTGTGCGCTCACCTTGCGGCGCGCCGGCTTGGCCGGCGCTTCAGCATCGGTTCCTGGCGCCTGCGCCATCGTGGTCTCCCCCGGCTCCACAGCCTCGCCGCCGCAGCGCATGCCGTGCTGGTCGATGATGGTCAGCGCCACCTGCTTGATGCCGAGGCTGATCAGGTCGATGCGCTCGGCGGCCGCGCGGCTCAGGTCGATGATGCGTCCCTGGGTGAAGGGCCCGCGGTCGGTGATGCGCACCAGCACCTCGCTGCCATTGACGAGGCTGCGCACGCAGACGCGGGTGTTGAACGGCAGCGTCTTGTGCGCCGCCGTCATGGCGCCCATGTCGAAGAGTTCGCCGCTGGCCGTCTTGCGCCGATGGAACTGAATGCCGTACCACGAGGCTCCGCCGCGCTCGAAGATCTTGCGCGGCGCGCTGTCGCCCGGCACGCCGTCGTCCTCGGGCCCGTCCATCTCGGACACCGCCAGGTCGTACCGAACCGACGGCACGTTCGAGCGCGGCGCGGCGCCCGCCGGGACCGACAGCTTGCGCTGGAGCGGCAGCAGGCGGACTTCGCTTTCACTCTTTTCGCCCGTCGTTGCCGCGCCTTCTGTCGCAGGCGGCATGGCGCAGCCGGCCAGCGCGCAGGTCACGGCGACGAGCGCGACGCGCAACGGGTTTCCCGATCGCACGCCCCACGCCATCAGTCGAGGCGCTCCAGCACGGCCAGCGTCGCCGCCGACTGGTTCATCGTGTAGAAGTGCAGCGCCGGCGCGCCGGCATCGCGCAGGCGCGCGCAGAGTTCGGTCACCACATCGAGGCCGAAGGCCTTGATCGATGCGGTGTCGTCGCCGAAGCCTTGCAGCCGCAAGCGGATCCAGCGCGGGATCTCGGCGCCGCACGCATCGGAAAAACGCATGAGCTGCGTCGAGCTGGTGATCGGCATGATGCCGGGCACGATCGGCGTATCGAGACCGAACTTGCGCACGTCGTCGACGAAGCGGAAGTACGCCTCGGGGCTGAAGAAGTACTGCGTGATCGCCGAATCGGCGCCGGCCTTCACCTTGGCGGCGAAGGCTTGAAGGTCGGCTTCGGGCGAGCGCGCCTGCGGATGCACTTCGGGGTAGCAGGCCACCTCGATGTGGAAGTCGCGGCCGGTCTCCTCGCGGATGAAGGCCACGAGGTCGCTCGCGTACATGAACTCGCCGCCGACGCCGTAGCCGCTCGGCAGGTCGCCGCGCAGCGCCACGAGGCGCTTGACGCCCATGGCCTTGAGCTCGGCCAGCTGCTCGCGCACGGTGGCGCGCGTGGCGCCGATGCACGAGAAATGGCTGGCGGCGTCGACGCCTTCGGACAGGATCTCCTGCACCGCACCGAAGGTGCCCTGGTGCGTGGAGCCGCCGGCGCCGTAGGTCACCGAGCAGAACTCGGGCTTGCGCGCATAGAGCTGCTGGCGCACCGCGCGCAGCTTGACCGCGCCCTCGGGCGTCTTGGTCGGAAAGAATTCGAAACTCAGCGGAAGGCGCACAGGCGTCCCCTCAGGCGCCGTCCGCAGGGACGGCATGGATGAAAAACTCGCGGTTGCCGTCGCCACCGGCGATCGGGCTCTCGAACCACTGCACCACGCGCAGGCCGAGCGCCTCGCAGGCGTCGCGCAGGCGCTTCTCGACGATCTCGTACATCGCCGGATCGCGCACGATACCGCCCTTGCCGACCTGCCCGGGCTGCAGCTCGAACTGCGGCTTGACGAGCATCAGCAGGCGGCCGTCTGCGGCCAGGAACTGCACCACGGCCGGCAGCACCAGCGTGAGCGAGATGAAGGACAGGTCGCCGACGATCAGGTCGAAGCGCGGTTCGGCTGGCGCGTCGGTCTCTGCGGCGCCCTCTTCCTCATCCTCGCCCTTGTCCTGCAGGTCCTCCGCCGACAGCGCACGCGCATTGACACCCTCGATGGCGAGCACGCGCTCGTCCTCGCGCAGCTTCGCATGCAGCTGCCCGTGGCCGACATCGACGCCCACCACCCGGGCCGCGCCGCGCTGCAGCAGGCAGTCGGTAAAACCGCCGGTCGACTGGCCGACGTCGAGGCACAGCAGGCCGGCCGGGTCCACCCCGCTCACGGCCAGTGCGCCTTCGAGCTTGAGCCCGCCGCGCGAGACGTAGCGCGCCTCGGCCGCATCGTCGAGCGCGAGCTCGGCGGACTCCGGCACCTCGTCGCGGTTCTTCACGACGGTGCGCCATGCGTCGGCCGTGCCCGCATCGCGCCAGCGCATGCCGCCGGCAATGAGCCGCACGGCCTGCGAGCGCGAGGCGGCAAGGCCGCGTTCCACCAGCAGCTGGTCGGCGCGCATCAGTAGCGGTACGTGTCCGGCTTGTAGGGGCCGTTCTTGTCCACGCCGATGTAGGCGGCCTGCGCGTCGGTCAGCTCGGTGAGCATGGCGCCGACCTTCTTCAGGTGCAGGCGCGCGACCTTCTCGTCGAGGTGCTTGGGCAGCACGTAGACCTTGCCGGCCTGGTAGGCGTCGGGCTTGGTGAAGAGCTCGATCTGCGCGATGGTCTGGTTGGCGAACGACGACGACATCACGAAGCTCGGGTGGCCCGTGCCGCAGCCCAGGTTCACGAGCCGGCCCTTGGCCAAGAGGATGATCTTCTTGCCGTCGGGGAAGGTGATGTGGTCGACCTGCGGCTTGATCTCTTCCCACTCGTACTTCTCGATCGACGCGACATCGATTTCGTTGTCGAAGTGGCCGATGTTGCAGACGATGGCCTGGTCCTTCATCTTCACCATCGTGTCGTGCGTGATGACGTCCTTGTTGCCCGTGGTCGTCACGAATATGTCGGCCTTGTCGGCGGCATATTCCATGGTGACGACCTTGTAGCCTTCCATCGCGGCTTGCAGGGCGTTGATCGGGTCGATCTCGGTCACCCACACCTGGGCGCTCAGCGCGCGCAGTGCCTGGGCCGAGCCCTTGCCCACGTCGCCGTAGCCGGCCACGCAGGCGACCTTGCCGGCGATCATCACGTCGGTCGCGCGCTTGATGCCGTCGACCAGCGACTCGCGGCAGCCGTACAGGTTGTCGAACTTGCTCTTGGTGACCGAGTCGTTCACGTTGATGGCGCGGAACAGCAGCGTGCCCTTGGCGCTCATCTCGTTGAGGCGGTGCACGCCGGTGGTGGTTTCCTCGGTCACGCCGATGATCTCTGCCGACTTGCGCGTGTACCAGGTCGCATCGACCGCGAGCTTGGCCTTGATGGCCGCGTAGAGGATGCGCTCTTCCTCGCTGCCCGGGTTGGCGAGCACGCCGAGATCCTTCTCGGCGCGCTGGCCCAGGTGCATCAGCAGCGTGGCGTCGCCGCCGTCGTCGAGGATCATGTTCGGGCCTTCGCCCTTCGAGCCCTTGGGACCGAAGTCGAAGATCGCGTGGGTGTAGTCCCAGTAGTCCTTCAGCGACTCGCCCTTGATCGCGAACACCGGCGTGCCTGCGGCGGCGATCGCGGCGGCGGCATGGTCCTGCGTCGAGAAGATGTTGCACGAGGCCCAGCGCACCTCGGCACCGAGCGCCTGCAGCGTCTCGATCAGCACCGCGGTCTGGATCGTCATGTGCAGCGAGCCCGTGATGCGCGCACCCTTGAGCGGCTGCGCCTTCGAGAACTCCTCGCGGATGGCCATCAGGCCGGGCATTTCGGTTTCGGCGATCCTGATTTCCTTGCGGCCCCAGGCAGCGAGCGAGAGGTCGGCGATTGCCTGGTCGGCGGAGGAGACGGGGGTGGGCTTGAGAACAGCGCTCATGAGAACTCCAACAAAGCTGGTTTGAAAGATGCCACTGCGTTCGGGGAAAAAAGACTCACCGCGAGAACAGCGGATGAGCGTGGTTGCGATGTGGTCCGAGCCTCACGCCTGATGGCGCTGCAACGCTCCTCGGAATCGGGGATTGTAAGCGTGAGGCCTTCCGGGGCCAATCGGCGGGACTTCCCACATTGAGAAAAACGGGCAGCCGGCGTATCGTGGCGGCGGCACTTCGCCGCCCGGGCGGCCAAGCCTTTCTCTCTCTTCCTCACACGACGCAACAGGAGATGTCACCATGGCCACTGCCAGGAAAGCCGCCCCCCGCAAGACCACCGCGAGCAGCAACGCAAGCGCCACCGACACGAAGAAGACGCCCCCCGGCGCCGCGGAGATGTTCAACCCCCTCAAGGCCATGGCCGACCGCCTGCAGGACCTCGACCTCACGGGCGGTGCCGGCAAGGTGCTGGAAAGCAGCCGCAAGGACCTGCAGGCGCTGATGCAGGCCAACGAGAAGTCGTTCCAGGGCCTGCAGACGGTGGTGCAGCGGCAGACCGAGATGATCAAGCAGGCCATCGGCGAATGGCAGACCGCGGCCAAGGGCATGCCCGGCAAGGATGCGAAGGAGAATCTCGCCAAGCTCGACGAGCTCGGTCGGCAGTCGTTTCAGCGCGCGGTGGACGACATCCAGGAACTCGCCGGCCTCGCCGCCAAGTCGCAGGCCGACGCGTTCGAGGTTGTGCGCCAGCGCATCCAGGCCAACGTCGACGAAGTGACGCAGATGCTCAAGCGCAAGTAGGCGCTTGGGCGCCGCTCAGTCGATCAGCGCGCGCCGGACGTCTTCCTGGAGGCTGCGCAGGTGCTCGCGCATGGCCGTGCGGGCACTTTCAGCGTTGCGGGTGCGCAGCGCGCCCACGATCTCGCGGTGCTCGTCGTGGTTTTCGCTGTGGCGGTGCAGCGGGCTGTGAAGCCGGAACAGGCGCGCGTTGACCCGCAGCTCTTCCACCAGCCGCGGAAACACCACGTTGCCGCTGGCGTTGGCGATCAGCAGGTGGAAGCGGTCGTCGAAATGCCAGTGCTCCGTCTCGCTGTGCTCGCCCTCGCCCAGTGCGTGGATCTCGGCTTCGAGCGTTTCGATCTCGGCGTCGGTGATCTTGCCGACTGCAAGCGCGATGGCCTCGCATCGATCACCTCGCGTGCGCGCATGCAGTCGAAGTACTCCTTGGTGCCGAGCGCCCGCACCGCATACGAGCGCGCATCGCGCCGCACCAGCAGGCCTTCGCCCGCGAGCCGCACCAGCGCCTCGCGCATGGGCGTGCGCGAAATGCGCAGGTCTTCGGCCAGCCTGGCCTCCTGCAGTGGGCTGCCCGGAGAGATCTGGCGGTCGAGGATCAGCATGCGCAGCCGTTCGTAGGCCTGCTCCGCGAGGCTGGCGGAGCGCACCTCTGGCCGCCTCGGGCACCGCGCTGGCCGGCGCGGTCGAGTTGCACCTGACCTACGACGAGGAAACCGGCGGCATGACCGGCCCCGGCTGGATCCTGTCGAAAGGCCTGAGCCGGCCCGACTACGTGCTGTCGGCCGCCTTCTCGCACCACGTGGTGGTGGCGCACAACGGCTGCCTGCACCTCGAGGTGACGCTGCGCGGCACCTCGGCGCATGCCGCGCGGCCCGACACCGGCCATGACGCGATCGAAGCCGCGGCCACGCTGCTGCCCGCGCTCTACCGCTACCGCGACGGCCTCGCCGCACACCCCTCGCGCACGCCCGGCATCGGCCATCCCACGATGGTGGTCGGCCTGATCGAGGGCGGCATCAACACCAACGTGGTGGCCGACAAGCTGAGCCTGCGCATCGACCGCCGCATCGTTCCGGAGGAATCGCCCGAGGCCGTCGAGGCCGCGCTGCGTGAGGTGATCGAGGTCGCCTGCCGCGGCCTGCCCGGCATCTCGGTGGAGATCCGCCAGATCCTGCTGGCGCGGCCGTTCGCGCCCGCGCCTGGCGCCGACGCTTTTGCCGCGTTGGTGTGCCGCGAGGCCAGCGAGGTGATGGGCAAGCCGGTCACGCCGATCGGCGTGCCGCTCTACACCGACGCGCGCCTCTACAGCGAGGCCGGCATCCCGACCGTGATGTACGGCGCCGGCCCCGAGTCGCTGCTCGAGGCCAACGGCCACCGTGCCGACGAGCGCGTGCCGCTCGACGACCTGCGCCGCGCCACCTGCGTGGTCGCCAACGTTCTCCATCAACTGCTCGCGCGCTGAAGCACTGCGCAGGAACCCGCCATGATCGACATCAGCCACGTCAACAAGCACTACGGCGCCTTCCAGGTGCTGACCGACTGCACCACCCAGGTCCGCAAGGGCGAAGTGGTGGTGGTCTGCGGGCCTTCGGGCTCGGGCAAGTCCACGCTCATCAAATGCGTCAACGCGCTGGAGCCGTTCCAGAGCGGCAGCATCACCGTCGACGGCGTCTCGGTGGGCCACCCCAAGACCGACCTCAACAAGCTGCGCGCGCGCGTGGGCATGGTGTTCCAGCACTTCGAGCTCTTTCCGCACCTGTCGATCGAGGAGAACCTCTCGATCGCGCAGCAGAAGGTGCTGAAGCGCTCGGCCGGCGAGGCGCGCACCGCCACCATGGCGCTGCTCGAGCGCGTCGGCATGCGCGCCCATGCGCACAAATACCCCGGCCAGCTCTCCGGCGGCCAGCAGCAGCGCGTGGCCATTGCGCGCGCGCTTGCGATGAACCCGGTCGCGATGCTGTTCGACGAGCCCACCTCGGCGCTCGACCCGGAAATGGTCAACGAGGTGCTCGACGTCATGGTCGAGCTCGCGCGCGAGGGCATGACGATGATGTGCGTCACCCACGAGATGGGCTTCGCGCGCAAGGTCGCGCACCGCGTGATCTTCATGGACCAGGGCCACATCGTGGAGGACTGCCCGAAGGAGGAGTTCTTCGGCAACCCGGCGGCGCGGTCGGACCGGGCGCAGCAGTTCCTGTCGAAGATCCTGCAGCATTGAAGCGGGCGCTGCGCCGATGGCCTAAGGCGTCTTGCCGGCGGCCACCAGCTCGGCCAGAAGCTCAGCGAAAGGCCGGATGTCCCGGCCGACGCTCGCCGCCTCGAGCGCGGCCATGTAACGGGACCGTTGCGCCAGCGGAATGATGGCCCATGGATACCCGCCCGATGCCAGCATCGCATTCATGAGGAAGCGGCCCATGCGTCCATTGCCGTCGAAGTACGGATGGATGTTCACGAAGAAGAAGTGGCCGAGCACGACCCGCACCGAAGCTTCCGGCTCCTCGCGCAGGAGATCGAAGAAGGCGGGCATCAACGCCCGCACGGCTTCGCTGCGCGGCGGCACATGCATGGACTGGCGAATGAACACGGGCCCGCTGCGATAGCCCGCGAGATCCGCAGGCTTCAGGATGCCTGCCGCGACGCTGGGGCCGAACATCTCCCTGTACCAGGTGCCGTGGTCGGCTCGCGCGGCCTCCCCTGCGTTCAGCCCTTGCAGAATCCGGCCCAGCGTTTCCTTGATCTTCTGGAAGGCCTGCCAGTAGCCACGGGCCGCCAGTGCGTCCCGATGCGCGCGGTCTGCCGCGGTGTCGGGGTTCCAGCTGCCGGAACGCACGCGCTCGATCAGTTCGGCGCTGACCCGGTAGCCCTCGATGGAGAGGGAGTTGTAGGCGTCGGCCACGTAGACGTCTTCCACCTGGCGCAGATACGCCGCGGCGTCGACGGGCAGGCCGGGCGCACGCGGAAAGCGCTCCAGCACGGGCCCGCGCATTTCTGCCCAGGACATGCGCAGCCGGTTGACGGAGGGAGATGTTTCCCGCTGTCCGATCGCGACCGACGGGCGGTCGTTGAAGGGATCGGTTTCGTTGACGGTGTAGCCAGCCGTGCGCATCGTCGCGGTGATCGTCTCCGCAATCGGGTCGCGGCCGATGTTGCGGAAGGCGCCGGCGAGCCGTCCGGCGATGCTGCTGTGTCCCCCGTCGAGCAGGCGCGCCAGAACGTCGGAGGCATCGGCAATCATGGCGAGTGCTGCCCGCATCTCGACCGCGTGCGCCGCGAAGTGCCCGGGCGCGCAGGCCACCAGCGCCGTGGGCAGGCGCATGAGACGCAGGCCGTCCACCACCTCGATGTCTCGGGCAGCGGGAACTTCGAGGCGCAGGTCGAAGATCGACGTGTCGTGCAGCAGCCCGGTCGGCTTGTTGCCGCCGCGTGTCGCGCGCACGAGGAGCTGACGCGGCACGTCCCAGTTGCCGGTATGCAGCGCGACGGAATGCTCTGCGCCGAGGCACCAGTCCTCCCCGAACCGCTCCGTCAGGTAGGCTGCGCAGAAGGGCCAGAACGAGGCATACCAGTCGGTGCTCTCGCCGGCCGCGCCGTCAGGCCTGGCCGGGACATACCAGCCCTTCATCACTTCACGGATGAAGCCATTCCTGAGCAGGCGCTCCCGATGAACGCGCGTCAGGTCGGAGGCTCGAATGGCGACCGCCCGCGTGTCCTGTAGTGCCTTCAAGGCAGCGAGGGACTGGGCGAGCTTGTCTGCGGGCGTTGCCATTGTTAGGGAATTCTGCTTCGTGATAATTAGGTTTTATTGTTGCACGAATTCTAGGTTTTGATGTCAAGTAATTTTTAGGTTATTATGCTGCATTGCTCCCCTGGAGCAGCTTTGAAAACGCGCACAACTGTGTGCACACAGACAAGAGAGTGATCAATGGCTCACGGCCCATTCACTGATGAAGTCAGGCGCAGACGGACGTTTGCCATCATTTCCCACCCCGACGCCGGCAAGACCACGCTGACCGAGAAGCTGCTGCTGTTCTCGGGCGCGATCCAGATCGCCGGTTCGGTGAAGGCGCGCAAGGCCTCGCGCCACGCCACCTCCGACTGGATGGAAATCGAGAAGCAGCGCGGCATCTCGGTGGCCTCGTCGGTCATGCAGATGCTGTACCGCGACCACGTGATCAACCTGCTCGACACGCCCGGCCACAAGGACTTCTCCGAAGACACCTACCGCGTGCTCACGGCCGTCGACTCCGCGCTCATGGTGATCGACGCGGCCAACGGCGTGGAGGCGCAGACGCGGCGGCTGATCGAGGTCTGCCGCCAGCGCGACACGCCGATCATCACTTTCGTCAACAAGATGGACCGCGAGGTGCGCGAGCCGCTCGACATCCTCGACGAGGTGGAGCGCGAGCTCGGCATGCCCTGCGTGCCGATGACCTGGCCCGTGGGCCAGGGCAAGAGCTTCCGCGGCATCATGAACCTGCGCACGCAGGCGATGACGGTGTTCGAATCGGGCAGCGAGCGGCTGCCGCACGACTTCGAAACCATCCCTTTGAGTGAACGCGACACGCTCACCAAGCGCTTCGGCGCCGATTTCGAGTCGGCGATGGAAAGCATGGAGCTCGCCACCGGCGCCTCCCCCACCTGGGACCGCGAGGCTTTCCTGGCAGGCAAGCAGACACCGGTGTTCTTCGGCTCCGGCGTCAACAACTTCGGCGTGATGGAAGTGCTCGAGGCGCTGGTCGACCTCGCGCCCTCGCCGCAGTCGCGCACCAGCACCACGCTGGTCAACCGGCAGCCGGTCGTCAAGGAGATCCAGCCCGAGGACCGCGACTTCGCGGGCGTGGTCTTCAAGGTGCAGGCCAACATGGACGCCAACCACCGCGACCGCATCGCCTTCGTGCGCATGGCCTCGGGCAAGTACACGCCGGGCATGAAGCTCAAGGTGCAGCGCACCGCCAAGGAGCTGCGGCCGACCAGCGTCGTCACCTTCATGAGCCAGCGCCGCGAGGCGGTGGAAGAAGCCTACGCGGGCGACATCGTCGGCTTCACCACGCACGGCGGCGTGCAGCTCGGCGACACCATCACCGACGGCGCGTCGCTCCAGTTCACCGGCCTGCCGTTCTTCGCGCCCGAGCTCTTCATGACCGTGATCCTGAAGAACCCGCTGCGCACCAAGCAGCTGCAGCAGGGCCTGGCCCAGCTCGGCGAGGAAGGCGCGATCCAGGTGTTCCGCCCCGAGATCGGCGGACCGATGCTGCTCGGCGCCGTGGGCCAGCTGCAGTTCGAAGTGGTGCAGCACCGCCTGAAGGCCGAGTACGACGCCGACGTGCGGCTCGAAGGCTGCCAGTACACCGGCGCGCGCTGGATCACGGCCGACGCGCCGCCCGAGCTGCGCGAGTTCGTCAACGCGTACCCGCAGCGCATGGCGAAGGACGCGGCCGACACGCTGGCCTTCCTGTGCACCTCGCCCTACGACGTGCGGCTGGCGCAGGAGCGCTTTCCGAAGATCCACTTCCATCCGCTGCGCGAGCATGCGGGGTTGGCGCTGCAGAACGCCGGGTAGCCTGCTCTTTGTTCAGCTGCCGGTGGAAGCGTAGCGGCGCAGGCCCACGCGCCACGCGCCGAACGCCGCCGCAAGGAACACGAAGCCCGCGAGCGGCGAGACCCAGCCCAGCCACGGCGGCGCGCCGAGCGGATCGGGCTTGCCGAGGATCGCGAGCACCGGGTAGTAGGCGACGCAGGCCAGCGGCACGATGAAGGTCAGCACGCGGCGGAACCACTGCGCATAGAGCGCCAACGGATATTGCGCCGCCTGCACACCGCCATAGGTCAGCACGTTGGCGAGCTCCAGGCTTTCGACGGTCCAGAACGACAGCGTGCCCTGCAGCACGAGGATGCCGAGGAACAGCGCCACGCCGCCGGCCAGCGCAAACAGCGCCACCGCCACCGCATCGGGCGTCCAGCCGATGCCCGTCTGCGCGGTGCCGAGACCCAGCACCAGCACGCCCTGCAGCAGGCGTCCCAGGCGGCTGATGCGGAAGTCGTGGCCCATCAGTTGCAGCACCAGCGGCCGCGGGCGCAGCAGCAGCCGGTCGAAGGCGCCGGTGCGCAAGAACTCGGTGCCCAGCACGTCGAAGCCGCGCCCCAGCGCATCGGCCACGGCGAACATGCAGTTGACCAAGCCGTAGAACACGGCGACTTCGCCGAGGGTCCAGCCCTGCACGTCGCCGAAGCGGTGGAACAGCGCCCAGACCGCGACCACCTCGATGCCGGTCGCGAGGAACTGCCCCAGCGTCAGCATCAGCGCCGACGCCGGATAGCGGGCCTGCCCGGCGAGCGAGGCGCGCACGAGGCGCAGGAAGAGCGCGGTCGATCCCATCGCTTCAACGCCCCTCAGCCGCCCTGCACTTCAAGGCTGCGCATCGTGCGGTGCATCGCCCGGTGGCCGATCGCGACCACCGCCGCGATCCAGAAGCACTGCAGGCCGAGCGCGGCCAACGCCTGCGGCCCTTGCACCATACCGAAATACAGCCGCGCGGGAATGTCGACGATGCCCGCAAAGGGCTGCAGCAGCAATGCCAGCTGCCACGCATCGGGCAGCAGCGCCAGCGGCAGCAGGTTGCCCGAGAACACGATGACCACCGGTGCCGTCAGCGCATTGATGCCGCGTTCGTTGAGCGCCGCCGCTGCCGCGATGTTGAGCAGCATCACCATCGACGTCGACAGCAGCAGCGCCAGCACCGCCGACGCGAGGAACGCGGCCGCGGCGGCCAGGCTCGCGGGCGGCTGCCAGGCCCAGTTGTCAAACCCGGCCAGAGGCAGCGCGACGGCCGCGAAGGCGGCCATCAGCGCCACGCGCGGCAGCACGCGCGCGGCGATCCAGCCAGCGCTGCGCGCGAACCACAGCGCATAGGCATCGACCGGGCGCAACCGGTCATAGGCCACGGCGCCGGTGCGCACCGCCTGCGCCACTTCGGGGTCGCCGAGCCACGGCAGCAGCGCGAGCAGGCCCTGCGCGAGCCAGGTGTAGGTCACGGCCTGGGCCAGCGACATCGGCGAGCCTGCGACTGCCGCGCCGCCATAGAACGCAGCGAGCACCATCACCTTGATGCCGCCCCACCAGCACTGCGTGGCAAAGCCCGCGAGCGCGGCGGTGCGGTACTGCAGCATCTGCAGGAAGCGCGACGCAAAAGCGGCCGCGTAGGGACGCGCGCGGGTCCGGAGGTTCACGCTTCGGCCGCTCCGTGCATGGCATAGAAGCGCGCGATCACGGCCTCGATCGGCAGGCCCTCGAGGCGGATGTCTTCCACGGCATGCGCGGCCGCGATGCGCGAAATCAGCGCGGGCGCGGCGGTCTTGGCCGGATCGAAGTCGAGCACCAGCGTCTGGCCGTCGCGCGAATGCACCCGCGCGCCGTCCACTTGCGCGGGCAGTTCCGCACCTGGCGCGAAATCGACCACCAGGCGCCGCTCGGCCAGTACCTGCGCGCGCAGCGCCTCCACCGGGCTGTCGGCCAGCACGCGGCCATGGCCGATCACGATCACGCGCCGCGCCAGCGCCTCGATGTCGTGCATGTCGTGCGTGGTCAGGAGCACCGTGGTGCCGCGCTCGCGGTTGGCGCGGCGCACGAAGTCGCGCACCGCGAGCTTCGAGGGCGCGTCGAGGCCGATGGTGGGCTCGTCGAGGAACAGGATCTCGGGCTCGTGCAGCAGCGCCGCCGCGATCTCCGCGCGCATGCGCTGGCCGAGCGACAGCTGCCGCACCGGCTGGTCGAGCACGCGCTCGAGCTGCAGCAGTGCAACCAGTTCGTCGCGCGTGCGGCGGTAGCGCGCGGCGTCCACGCGGTAGATGTCGCGCAGCAGGTCGAAGCCGTCGCCCACGGGCAGGTCCCACCAGAGTTGGGTGCGCTGGCCGAACACCACGCCGATGCGCGCCACGTGGCGTTCGCGGTCGGCAAAAGGATCGCGCCCGTCGACCGTCACGCTGCCCCCGTCGGGCCGGAGGATGCCGGCGAGGATCTTGATGGTGGTCGACTTGCCCGCGCCGTTCGGTCCGATGAAGCCCAGCAGCTCTCCGCGCTCCAGCGAGAACGACACGCCCGAGAGCGCCTCGACCGTGCGGTACCGGCGCTGCACCAGCCCGCGCAACGCGCCCATCACGCCCGGGTCGCGCTCGGAGATGCGGTAGGTCTTGCGGAGTCGGTCGACGGCGATGTGGGACATGGAAGCAGGCGGCGCACCGCCCGATGGCGCTGCGGGGGCGGGATGCTACACCACGAAAGCGCCGTAGGATCACGGCTCCCCACCGATTCACCGCCATGCAACCGTCGCCTCCCCTGCCCCCTTCGCCCCATCACCTGCTGTCGCTCAGGCAGTGGCCGACCGCCGCGCGCGCCAACCTGATGGGCGTGTTCACCGACATCGACGACACGCTGACAACCGACGGTGCGATCACGCCCGACGCGCTGCAGGCGCTTGCCGACCTCAAGGCCGCCGGGCTGCACGTGGTGGCCATCACCGGCCGCCCCGTGGGCTGGAGCGAGCCCTTCGTCTCGGCCTGGCCCGTGGATTCGATCGTGGCCGAGAACGGCGCGGTGGCGCTGCTGCCGCTTCCGGGCGGCAAGCTGCAGAAGCGCTACCAGCAGGACGCGGCGACCCGCGCCGCCAACTTCGCGCGCATGCAGGCCGTGCTCGCACGCATCGAGCGCGAGATCCCCGGCGCCCGGCGCGCCACCGACTCGGCCGGCCGCGAGACCGACATCGCCATCGACCACAGCGAGTTCGTGCAGCTCGGCGACGACACCATCGCGCAGGTGGTCGCCCTGATGCGCAGCGAAGGGATGCACGCCACCGTGAGCAGCATCCACGTCAATGGCTGGTACGGCGACAACGACAAGCTCGAGGGCGCCCGCTGGATCACGCGCGAGCTCTGGGGCCGCACGCTCGACGACGAGATCGACCGCTGGGCCTACGTGGGCGATTCGACGAACGACCAGCTGATGTTCCGCAGCTTCGCGCACAGCATCGGCGTGGCGAACGTGGCGCGCTTCGTGCCGCAGCTGGAGCACCTGCCGCGCTATGTGACGCAGGGCGAGAGGGGGGCGGGGTTTGCGGAGGCGGTGCGGGCGGTGCTGGCCGCGCGCAACCAGCCGCCCGTTTCCTCTTCCAATTGATCTTCGGTTTCAACCCGTCAGCAGTGCGATGTACCGCTGATAGCTGAATCTGCGGTTCGTCTTTTGGCCGGTCAGCTCCGCCACGATGCCCAGATCTTCGAGCGTCTTCACGGCCGCAGTGGCCGTCGGAAAAGTGGTATCGAGCTTCTGGCGCACCCGCTCGATGGTGAAGCGCGGCATCAGGGGCAACAGCTCGAACAGACGGTACCCTCTCAGTCGCCGTCCGCAGGACCCCGTCTGCGCATGGATGAAAGCGTTCTTGAACGGCGGACCGGGGCACTAAAGCATTCTTTAATTGATCGGTCAGCCAGTAAAACGCCCCGCCGGAGCCGGCGCGACACCGAGGAAAAAGTCCTCAGGAATTTTCCCCAGCCTCAGTCTTCCACCAACGCCAGCACCCGCAGCGGACTCCCCGACCCGCCCTGGATCTTCAGCGGTGCCGACACGATCAGCGCGCCGGTCGGCGGCAGCTGGTCGAGGTTCCGGAGACATTGCAGCCCGTACTTGTTGGCGCCGTGCATCAGCGTGTGGCACGGATACGCGATCGGCCAGCCATAGGACTGGCCCGCATCGGTGTTGATGGTCTCGACGCCGAAGCCGTGCACCCGTCGCTCGCCGATCAGCCATTCGACAGCCTGCTGCGTGGGCCCCGGCGTGTGCGCGCCGTCCTCGCGCATATTGACGAAGGCCGCCGGGTCGCCGACGCGGCGGGACCAATCGGTGCGAAGAAGCACCCATGCGCCTTCGGGGATGTGGCCATGCCGCGATGCCCAGGCCTGCAGGAACGGGACATCGAGCAGCCAGTCGTCGTTCTGCGCCACCTCGGCGCTGGCGTCGATCACCACCGCGGGCGCGATGAAGGCGCCCGGCTCGATGGTGTCGACCGTGTTGTGCGGATGGTCCTTGCCGGTGATCCAGTGCGCGGGCGCATCAAAGTGGGTGCCGGTGTGCTCGCCGCACGAAAAGTTGTTCCAGTACCAGCCCGGTCCCGCCTCGTCGTAATGGGAGATACGCTCCATCTTGAAGCCTGCCACCTGGCCGAACTGCGGCGGCAGCTGCAGCGCGGGGAAATCCTCGCTCAGGGTGTGCGTGAGGTCGATGGTGCGGACCGAACGGTTGCCCATGGCCTGGGCGAGTTGCGTGAGAAGGCTCATCGAAGGATCCTTGGCAAGAACAGTGAACAAGAACAACAAATGGATCGCCTGACCGCCGCTTCAGGCGGAATCCGGCGCGCCTCGGCGCCGCCGCGCAGTCACCTCGAGCTCGACCTTCGCCTGCGCCACCGCGAGCGGGCAGCACACGGTGGTGTTGGCGGGACGGTTCGCGCCGAGCCGGCGGCGCAGCACCTGGCTGACGGCCACCACGTCGCCGCGGTCGGGCACGTAGACGCGCACGCGCAGCACGTCGCCGAGATCGGACTGCGCCTCGGCCAGCGCCGCTTCGATGGTGTCGAGTGCCAACTCGCATTGCGCTTCGGCCGAGTCCGGAAATTCGCCGCTCGCGAAGTCCTGCCCGATGGTGCCGGACACCATGATCCAGTCGCCGTCGACCACGGCGCGCGAATAGCCGGCGAGTTCCTCGTACGGCGATCCGCTCTGGATGAAACGGCGGCCGGTGCCGGGTTCGTCGATGCTTTTCATACCGGCTTGAATCCGGTCTCGCGGATCACGCGGCCCCAGTGCGCCGTGGCATCGACCACCCATTGCTGCACCTCGCGCGCGGGCGCGGCCATTACTTCGTTGCCCATGCGGGCCAGCTTCTCCTGCAGATCAGGCTGCGCGAGCACCGCCTTGACCGCGCCGTCGAACTGCAGCACGAATTCCTGCGGCAGCCCCTTCGGACCGAAGAAGGCCAGCCAGGGATTCTTGTCGACCCCCTTGAAGCCGAGCTCCAGAAAAGTGGGGATGTCCGGCGCGGTACGGCTGCGCTCAGTGCCGGAGCTGGCGAGGATGCGCACCTTGCCCGCGCGGTGGTGTTCGATCAGCTCGGTCATGGACGCGATGCCGATCGGCACCTGGCCGGCCAGCAGATCCTGCACCATCGGTGCGCCGCCCTTGTAAGGCACGGGGTTCACCGCCACGCCGAAGGAGCGGCCGACGATCTGGCCGATGAACTGCGGCACGCTGCCGGCAGCGGGGATGCCGTAGTTGGCCTCCTTCGGGTTGGCCTTCATCCAGGCGCCGAGTTCGGGCAGCGTCTTGACGCCGATGCGCGAGCTCACAGCGATCACGTTGTAGTAGGTGGCCACGCCGGCCATCGCGGTGAAGTCGGCCACGGGGTCGTAGCCCGCCGCGGCGATGGTGAGCGGCACGATCACCTGGGTGTGGTCGATCGACAGCATGATCGTGCCACCGTCGGGCGGTGCCGCCTTCAGCAGCTGCGCCGCGATCTGTCCGCCAGCGCCGGGCCGGTTTTCGACGATGAAGAGCTGCCCGTCCATGGCCTTGCCAAGGCGCTCGATCAGCGCACGCGCCACCACGTCGGTGGCGCCGCCAGGCGAGAAGCCCACGAGCACGCGGATGGGTCCGCCCGGGCGCTTCGCACGCGCCGGCAGCGGCGCCGACAACCAGGGCGCCAGCAGGGTGGCCGCGAGGGCCGGACCGAATGTTCGTCGTTGCATGATGTCTTCTCCAGGGTTGTCAAAGAGGGGCGGCGGGAGGTGGCAAAGCCTGCAGCGCCATCAATTGCGCTTCGATCAGCAAGACCTCCACCTCGTGGCAGCGCACCAGCCGCAGCCAGCGTGCATCGTCCATGCCAGGTGTGCGCTCCGCGTGCAGGCCGATGTGGCAGGCGGTTCCGTTGGAGGTGGGCTCGACCGTGGCGCGGATGCGCGGGACCAGCGTGGCCGCCGAATCGCCGACGTGGTAGGTCACGCCGAAGCCCTGCGCATCGGCCACGGGCCGGACCCACGCGGGCTGCCCATCGAACAGCGAATGGCCGCGCACCACGCCGTCGCCGACCGGCTCCGCCTGCCAGCAGCCCAGCGCCCAGCGGCCGAGCCGCAGCCCGTCGGCGAGGTACGCCTGCGCGCGCCCTGCCGTCACGCTGCACCGTACCGACGCGCAATGGGCCGTGGTCGTCATCGGGTCAGCTGCGCCAGCGCGCGCAGTGCGCCGACCACTTCGTCGGCCGTGTTGTAGAAGTGCGGCGCGATGCGCACCACGTCGTTGCGCGCCGAGACCACGTAGCCGGCCTTCAGCATCTGCGCTTCGAGCGCGGCCGAGTTGCCGGGCACGCGAATGGCCGTGTTGGCGCCCTTCACGGCCGGCAGCGCCGGGCTCGCGACCGACAGCCCGAGCTGCGCGGCTTCCTCGAGCGCCACGGCCGAGAGCCCGGCCAGATAGGACTCGATGGCCGGAATGCCGATCTCGTTGAGCAACGCCATGCTCGCGCGCGCCACGCTGGCGCACATCATGGGCGGCGTGCCGGTGTTGAAGCGCGCCGCGCCGTCGGCAAAGTCGAGCCCCGCGGGATCGAAGGCGAACGGGTCCACGCGGCCGAACCAGCCCGTGACCGTCGGCGTGAGCTGCCGCGCGAGTGCGGGCCGCACGTAGAGAAAAGCGATGCCGGGAATGCCGAGCAGGTACTTCTGCGCACCGGCGGCGAGCACGTCGACGTCTTGCGCGCGGACATCGATGTCGATAGCTCCCGCCGACTGGTACGCATCCACGAACTGGATGGCGCCGGCGGCGCGCGCGGCGCGGCCGGTGGCGGCGATGTCGACGATCTGCCCGTCGTAGTAGCAGGCCTGCGATACCGAGACCAGCGCGGTCCGCGCATCGATCGCCTCGACGATCCGGTCGGCGGCGCGAGCCTCGCCGGCCTGCGCCTGCACGAGGCGCACCTGCGCGCCGCGCGGCTGCTGCGCGAGCCACACGTGGCACAGCGACGGAAAGTCCAGCGTGGTGGTCACAACGGTGTCGCGCCCCGGTTCGAAACGCAGCGTCGAAGCAATGCTCGAGGCCGCATCCGAGACGCTGCCGAGCACCGCCACGTCGTTCGCGTCCGCGCCGATCATCCGCGCGAACTCGGCGCGCGCCAGCGCCACCTGCTCCATCCAGTAGCCCCAGTCCGCGCCGCGGCGGACCCAGACATCGAGATAGTCGTCGATCGCCTGGCGCACCGGCAGGCTCAAGGCGCTCTGCGAGCAACTGGAGAGCTGGGCCGTGTGCGCCAGGATGGGAAAGAGCTTTCGGTAGGACGAGAATGGATGTTTCATGAATCTGCCTTGCATGACGACAAGGCGTTGGAGCGATGAACAAGACTGCCGACCCCGCCGGGTTTCCCTCTGCGTGGATCGAACTGCCGCATTTCTGCTGGGACGCGCTGCTGGCCACCGACGACGCGCCGGTCGTGCGCTTCGGCAAGGGCGAGACGCTGTTCTTCCAGGGCGACGCCGTGCGCCACGTCTACGTGGTGGAAGAAGGCCGCGTGCGGCTGGTGCTGTTGTCGGCCGCGGGGCATGAGAAGCACATGGCGATCGTGGGAACGCACGGCATGGTGGGCGAATGCAGTGCCTTCCTGGACGGCAGGCATTCGGTGACGGCCGTGGCCTCGTCGGACGTGGTGGCGCGCCAGGTCGGGCGAGCGCAGTTGCTCCAATGCATGGAACGCGACGCTGCCTGCCTGCGCCAGGTGCTGTGGCTGGCCAACGTCAAGCTGCGCATACTCGCCAACCAGAACCTGCTGCTGAGCCAGGCCACTGCCGCGCAGCGCGTGATCCATCACCTGGTGCAGCTTGCCGACACCTACGGCGAGCCGTCGACGGTCGGCACGGTGATCGGCATCGCCTTCACCCACCAGGAAATGGCCAACATCACCGGCCTGAGCCGCGTCATGGTCTCGAACGTGCTGATCCAGCTTCAGGAGCAGGGTCTGACCGACAGAATCAATGCGCATTGCGTCATCCGTGACATCGAGGGGCTGCGACGGCGCGCCACCTGATGTGATGGCGTGCGCGCGTCGAACTGCGGGCGAGTCTAGGAAGACCGCGCAGTGCCGTATGTCAACGGGTTTACAAGCGGCGGAATTTCGGCATTCCGCGCGCCGCGTGGATCACTTCTCCTTCGCGAGCCCCAGCTTGTCGATCACCGCCTTCTCGCGCTTCACCGTGTCCCGCGCGAACTGGGTGTAGTCCGCCGAGCTCTTGTAGTCGGGCAGCATGTCGTAGCGGGCGAGCGCGGCCACGTAGCTCGGCTCTTCCATTGCCTGCTTGAAGGCATCGTGCAGCTTCTTCACCACCTCGGGCGGTGTGCCCTTGGGGGCGCCGATGCCGAACGGCGAGGTCTGCACGATGTTGTAGCCCAGCTCCTTCAGCGTGGGTGCATTCGGGAACTTGTCGAGGCGCTTCTCGCCCCAGGTGTTCAGCACGCGCAGCTTGCCCGACTCCACGTGCGGTGCAAAGCCCGTGCTGTCGGACACCGCCATGATCTGACCGCTGAGGATGGCGAACATCGCCTCGGAATTGCCTTTGTACGGCACGTGCTGCAGCTCGATGCCGGCCTGCTGCGCAAGGATCTCGGTCGTGAGGTGCGGGCTCGTGAGGTTGCCGGTGGAACCGTAGGTGAGCTTGCCGGGGTTGGCCTTGGCGTAGGCGACGAAATCGGCCCAGGTCTTGAGCGGACTGTCGGTCGGCACCACGATGCCGAAGGCATAGCCGGTGACGTTGAGCACGTAGCTGATGTCCTGGAGCGGGTCCCAGTTGATCTTGGTGGTGTAGCCAATCCGGAACACGCCGAGCGGGATCTGCGCCAGGGTGTAGCCGTCGGGCTGCGCGATCTGCAGCGTCTGCGCCGGCAGGGTGCCGCCAGCGCCGGGCTTGTTCTCGATGAGGACCGGCTGGCCGAGGATCTTGCTCGCGTTGTCGGCGAGCTGGCGCATCGTGACGTCGGTCGGACCGCCGGCCGAGAAGGCGATGATCAGCTTGATGGGCTTGGCGGGAAAGTTCTGCGCCAGCGCTGACAAAGGCGAGGCGATCCCGCAAAGCGCGAGCGCTGCGGCACACAGAAGAGACGTTCGGCGAGACATGGCTTCCTCCTGAAGTATGAGAAAGCGCATTGGGCTCGCCTGCCACTGCCGCGGCAATCAGGGCTCGCCCTTGCCCTGTCGCGCATGCAACTCCAAAACGTTGGCAAGAAGGCTCCACGGCCTTCTTGCCCGTCTTCTTACTTCTGCTTCGCCAGCCCCAGCTTGTCGATCACCGCCTTCTCGCGCACGACCGTGTCCTGCGCGAACTTGGTGTACGTGGCCGAGCTCATGTAGTTGGGCAGCATGTCGTAGCGGTCCAGCGACGCGACGTAGCTTGGCTCTTCCATCGCCTGCTTGAACGCATCATGCAGCTTCTTCACCACCTCGGGCGGTGTGCCCTTGGGGGCGCCGATGCCGAACGGCGAGTTCTGCACGATGTTGTAGCCCAGCTCCTTCAGCGTGGGCGCATCTGGGAACTTGGCCAGGCGCTTCTCGCCCCAGGTGTTCAGTACGCGCAGCTTGCCGGCCTCGACCTGCGGCGCAAAGCCGGTGCTGTCGGCGGCGGCCATGAGCTGGCCGCTGAGTACGGCGAGCATCAGGTCGGCGCTGCCCTTGTAGGGCACGTGCTGCAGTTCGATGCCGGCCTGCTGCGCAAGGATCTCGGTCGTGAGGTGCGGGCTCGTGAGGTTGCCGGTGGAGCCGTAGGTGAGCTTGCCGGGGTTGGCCTTGGCGTAGGCGACGAAGTCAGCCCACTTCTTGAACGGGCTGTCGGTCGGCACCACGATGCCGAAGGCATAGCCGGTGACGTTGAGCACGTAGCTGATGTCCTTGAGCGGGTCCCAGGTCAGCTTGGTGGTGTAGCCGAGGCGGAACACGCCGAGCGGGATCTGCGCGACGGTGTAGCCGTCGGGCTGCGCGGTCTGCAGCGCCTGCGCGGGCAGGGTGCCGCCGGCGCCGGGCTTGTTGTCGATGATGACGGGCTGGCCGAGGATCTTGCTGGCGTTCTCGGCGAGCTGGCGCATCGTGATGTCGGTGGGGCCACCGGCGGGGAAAGCGATCACCAGCTTGATCGGCTTGGCGGGAAAAGCCTGCGCCAGCGCCGACAGCGGCGAAAGGATTCCGCAAGCGGCGAGCGTTGCGGCACAACAGAGAAGGGAGCGGCGGGACATGGCAGATTCCTGAAGAAGAAACGGATGAAAATAAAACGAAAGCGCGCATTGGGCCCTGCGCCGGGGCCGGAGGCAATCGGGGCAACCCGATGACTGTCGCGTGCGCGGCAGGGGGCCTATTTTCTCGCGGCCTGCGCGAAGCCCTGCAGCACGTTGACCGCATTCACGCCGACCTCGTCCACCGCATAGCCGCCTTCGAAGACGAAGACCGTCGGCAGGCCGGCGCGCGCGAGGTCTTCGCCCATGCGCAGGTAGTCGTCGCTTCGAAGGCGAAAGCCCGCGACGGGATCGCCTTCGAAGGTGTCGACGCCGAGCGAGACCACGAGCGCGCCGGCCTTCACAGCGGCGATCCGTTCGAGCGCGGTTTTGAGCGCCGCACGCCAGCCCGCGAAGTCGGTGCCTCGCGGCAGCGGCAGGTTGTGGTTGAAGCCCTCGCCCGCGCCGGCGCCGCGCTCGTCGGCATGACCGAGGTAGTACGGGTAGTCGGTCAACGGATCGCCGTGCAGGCTGGCGAAATGCACGTCGCCGCGTTCGTAGAAGATGGCCTGCGTGCCGTTGCCATGGTGGTAGTCGACGTCGAGCACGGCCACGCGCTCCACGCCCGCATCGCGCAGCGCCTGCGCCGCAACCGCGGCATTGTTGAGAAAGCAGTAGCCGCCGAAGAAGTCGGCGCCCGCATGGTGACCCGGCGGCCGCGTGAGCGCGAAGGACGCGCCCGCGCCGGCGCCCACCCGCTGCGCCGCGGTCCAGGCGCAGGCGACGCCGTGGCGCGCGGCGGCCCAGCTGCCGGCCATGAGCGGCGTGCCCGCGTCGAAGGCGAACAGGCCCATGCGCGCCGGAAAGCTCTTTGGCAGCACGTCGGTGCGCATGCCACGCGTGGGCCAGTACGAAGGCAGCGCATCGCGCGCGGCGTTCGACGGATCGAGCGCCACCCACTCGTCCCACGCATGGGCGATGAAGTCGAGGTAGCGCGGCGCATGCACGCGGGCCAGCAGCGCTTCGTCGAAGGCATCGTCGGGCGCCGCGAGCGGGCCGAGGCCGCGGCGCAGCAGCTCGTCCTTCACATGGTCGACGCGCGCGGGCACCTCGAAGCAGGGCACCAGTTCGCCGCGGAACATCTCCACCTTGCCCTGGTGCAGCGCATGGCGGTCGTTGTAGATGGTGAGCATCCCGTTCACCGCGCCAGCACCGGCGCGAGGGCCACGCCGGTATGGGTGCCCAGGCGCACGACTTCCTCGGGCGGCGCCGCCGCCACGATGCGGCCGCCGGCGTTGCCGCCTTCGGGGCCGAGGTCGATGATCCAGTCGGCCTCGGCGATCAGGTCGAGGTCGTGCTCGATCACGACCACGCTGTGGCCGCCGTTCACCAGCCGGTGCAGCACATGGATCAGCCGTTCGACGTCGGCCATGTGCAGCCCCACCGTCGGCTCGTCGAGCACGTACAGCGTGTGCGGCGCCTTCTGGCCGCGCCGGGTCACGTCGTCGCGCACCTTGCTGAGCTCGGTCACGAGCTTGATGCGCTGCGCCTCGCCGCCCGACAGCGTGGGCGACGGCTGGCCGAGCGTGAGATACCCGAGGCCGACATCCTTCAGCAATTGCAGCGGATGGGCGATGTTGGGCATGGCGGCGAAGAACTCGACCGCCTCGTCCACTTCCATCTGCAGCACCTCGCCGATGCTCTTGCCGCGCCAGCTCACGGCCAGCGTCTCGGGGTTGAAGCGCGCGCCGTGGCAGACCTCGCAGGGCACCTTCACGTCGGGCAGAAAGCTCATCTCGATGGTGCGCACGCCGGCACCGTCGCAGCCGGGGCAGCGGCCTTCGCCGGTGTTGAAGCTGAAGCGCGCCGGGCCGTAGCCGCGCGCCTTGGCTTCCAGCGTGTCGGCGAAGAGCTTTCGAATGGTGTCCCAGAAGCCGATGTAGGTGGCGGGGCAGCTGCGCGGCGTCTTGCCGATCGGGGTCTGGTCGACCTCGAGCACGCGGTCGACGGTCTCGTAGCCCTCGACCTTGCGGCAGCCGGACCAGGCCGCGCGCTTGCCCGCGGCATCGGCGTCGCGACCGGCCTTGGTCATGCGCTGGATCACGATGCCCTGCACGCTGGCCAGCAGCACATCGCGCGCGAGCGTCGACTTGCCCGAGCCGCTGACGCCGGTCACCACCACGAGGCGGTGCAGCGGCAGCGTGGCCGTCACGTCCTGCAGGTTGTGCAGGTCGGCGCCGTGCACGGTGAGCCAGTTGCCGCTGTCCTCAGCCTTCGGATCGGGCGAGGGAATCAGGCGCCGGGCCTGCAGCGGATGCTTGATGGCATCGCGCAGGTAGCGGCCGGTCTGCGACTCGGGCGCGGCCTGCACGTCGGCCACCGAGCCTTCGGCCACGAGGCGGCCGCCGCGCTTGCCGGCACTCGGGCCGATGTCGATGATGTGGTCGGCGCGGCGGATGGTGTCTTCGTCGTGCTCCACCACCACCAGCGTGTTGCCCTTTTCGCCGAGCTTGTGCAGCGCGTTCAGCAGGATCTGGTTGTCGCGCGCATGCAAGCCGATGGTCGGCTCGTCGAGCACGTAGCACACGCCCTGCAGGTTGCTGCCGAGCTGCGCCGCCAGGCGGATGCGCTGCGCTTCGCCGCCCGAGAGCGTGGGCGCGCCGCGGTCGAGCGTGAGGTAGCCGAGGCCCACCTCCTCGAGGAACTCGAGCCGGCTCTTGATCTCTGGCACCAGGTCGCGGGCGATCTCGGCTTCGCGCCCCGTGAGCGCCAGGCCTTCGAACCACTGCCGCACCTCGGTCACGCTCATGCGTGCGAGCTCGGTGATGCCGATGCCGCCCGAGCCGTCGCCCTGCGAGACGCCGAAGCTCACCGCGCGCGCGGTGGCATTGAGGCGCGTGCCTTCGCAGGTCGGGCAGGCGGTGTCGGCCAAGTCCTCCACCTCGGGTTCGGCAAAGGTCTGCTCGCGGCCCTTGTTGTCGTCGTCACGGATCGAATCGTCGAAGACCTTGCGCTGGTCCTTGCTGAGCTTGACGCCGGTGCCCACGCAGTCGGGGCACCAGCCGTGCTTGCTGTTGTAGCTGAACAGGCGCGGGTCGAGCTCGGCATAGCTGGTGCTGCAGACCGGGCACGCGCGCAGCGTCGAGAACACATGGACGCGGCCTATGCCCGCGGCCGGCGCGCCGGCCATCATGGCGGCCCTGAGGCCGTCGAGTTCGCTCAGCACATGCACCACGCCCTTGCCGTGCTCGAGCGCCCGGGCCAGTGCCTCGCGCAGCTCGGTCTCCTGCGACGGCAGCACGTCGAGGCTGGCCACCGGCAGCTCGATGCTGTGCTCCTTGAAACGGTCGATGCGCGGAAAGCCGGCGGTGGGCAGGAACTCGCCGTCCACGCGCAGGTGCGTGAACCCGCGCGGGCGCGCCCAGTCGGCCAGCTCGGTGTAGACGCCCTTGCGGTTGCTCACCAGCGGCGCGAGCAGGCCGATGTGCTGGCCCTTGAAGTTGCGCATCAGCTGCGCGGCGATGCTGTCGGGCGTTTGCGGCTGCACCGCCGCGCCGTCGCGCGTGCAGTGCTGCACGCCGAGCTTCACGTAGAGCAGGCGCAGGAAATGCCAGACCTCGGTGGTGGTGCCCACCGTGCTCTTGCGGCCGCCGCGAGACAGGCGCTGCTCGATCGCCACCGTCGGCGGAATGCCGTAGACCGCGTCGACCTCGGGCCGGCCCGCGGGCTGCACGATGCTGCGCGCATACGCATTGAGCGATTCGAGGTAGCGGCGCTGCCCTTCGTTGAACAGGATGTCGAAGGCCAGCGTGGACTTGCCCGAGCCGCTGACGCCGGTCACCACGCTGAACTTGCCGCGCGGGATCTGGACGCTGAGGTTCTTCAGGTTGTGCTCGCGCGCATTGACGATCTCGATCGCCTTGCCGCCGGGCGCCGCCTTGGCATTGGCGACGTAGCGCCGCGCGGCGCGCTCGGCCACCTTGTAGGCCTCGGGCCCGACCGCGAGCTCGTAGTCGGCCAGCGCCGCGCCGGTGAGCGAGGCGCGGTTCTCGCGCAGCTGCTCGGGTGTGCCCTCGGCCACCACCCGGCCGCCGCCCTCCCCGCCTTCGGGGCCGAGGTCGATGCACCAGTCGCTGGCGCGGATCACGTCGAGGTTGTGCTCGATCACGATCAGCGAATGGCCCGCGTCGAGCAGCTTGCGCAGCGCGCGCATCAGCCGCGCGATGTCGTCGAAGTGCAGGCCCGTGGTCGGCTCGTCGAACAGGAACAGCGTGCCCCGGCGCGCGACCGATTGCCTGCTGGCCGTCGCGCTCTTGGCGGCGTCGGCCAGGAAGCCCGCGAGCTTGAGGCGCTGCGCCTCGCCGCCGCTCAGCGTGGGCACCGGCTGGCCGAGCTTGACGTAGTCGAGCCCCACGTCGGAGATCGGCTGCAGCACGCGCACCACGTCGCGGTCGGCCTCGAACACCGCGGCCGCCTCGGCCACGGTGAGCTCGAGCACGTCGGCCACGCTGTAGCTCCTGCCCTTGCGCTCGACCTTGACCTCGAGGATCTCGGGCCGGTAGCGCCGGCCGTCGCAGTCGGGGCAGCGCAGGTACACGTCCGACAGGAACTGCATCTCCACATGCTCGAAGCCCGAGCCGCCGCAGGTCGGGCAACGTCCGTCGCCCGAGTTGAAGCTGAACTTGCTCGCGGTGTAGCCGCGCTGGCGCGAGAGTGCGGCGGTGGCGAAGATCTCGCGGATCGCGTCCCAGGCGCCGACGTAGCTTGCCGGGTTGGAGCGCGCGGTCTTGCCGATCGGCGACTGGTCGACGAAGACCACGTCGCCGAGGTGATCGGCGCCGAGCATCCGGTCGTGCGCACCCGGCGTCTCGGTGGCCTTGCCGAAGTGGCGCATCAGCGCCGGCGCGAGCACGTCCTGCACCAGCGTCGACTTGCCCGAGCCGCTGACGCCGGTCACGCACACCAGGCGCGCGAGCGGAAACTCCACGGTGATGTTCTGCAGGTTGTGCTCGCGCACGCCCTCGAGGATGAGCCGGTGCGTGTTCTCGCTCACCAGCCGCTTGAAGCCCATGCCGATCTTCTTGCGCCCGCCGAGATACTGGCCAGTGAGCGTGTCGGCATCGCGCAGTTGGTCGGTGCTGCCGTCGAACACGATCTGCCCGCCGCGGATGCCGGGCCCGGGCCCCATGTCGATCACGCGGTCGGCCGCGAGCATCACGGCCGGGTCGTGCTCGACCACCACCAGCGTGTTGCCGGCATCGCGCAGACGCAGCATCGCTTCGGTGATGCGGTTCATGTCGCGCGGGTGCAGGCCGATGCTGGGCTCGTCGAGCACGAACAGCGTGTTGACCAGCGAGGTACCGAGCGCGGTCGTCAGGTTGATGCGCTGCACCTCGCCGCCGCTCAGCGTGCGGCTCTGGCGGTCGAGCGTGAGGTAGCCGATGCCCACGTCGTGCAGGTAGCGCAGCCGGGTGGTGATTTCCTCGAACAGCAGCTTCAGCGCCTGCGCCTCGCCTTCGCTCGCGGGTGTGCCGTTGCCGTGGTGCTCGACCCGGTCGAAGAACCGCCGCAGCCGCTCGATCGGCAGCAGCATCAGGTCGTGCAGGCAGAGGCCGGGCAGCGCCTCGAGCTGCGCGCGCGTCCACTTCACGCCCTGCGGCATGAAGCGCTTCTCGGGCGGCAGCACCGCGTCGGCGTCTTCGTTGCTGCCGATGCGCCAGAGCAGGCTCTCGAGCTTGAGCCGCGCGCCGCTGCACACCGGGCACGGCGTGTAGCTGCGGTACTTCGACAAGAGCACGCGGATGTGCATCTTGTACGCCTTGCTTTCCAGGTAGCCGAAGAAGCGGCGCACGCCGTACCACTGCTTGTTCCAGTTGCCCTGCTTGAAGTTGGGCGTGCCCTCGATCACCCAGTGCTTCTGCTCGTCGGTGAGCTTGTACCAGGGCGTGTCGCGCGGAATTCCGGCCGCCTCGGCGTGGCGCATGAGGTCGTCCTGCGCCTCTTTCCAGGCCGGCGTCTGGATGGTCTTGATGGCACCGGCGCGCAGCGTGAGCTTGTCGTTCGGGATCACCAGTCCCAGGTCGACGCCGATCACGCGGCCGAAGCCGCGGCAGGTCTCGCAGGCGCCCACGGCCGAGTTGAACGAGAACATCGACGGGATCGGGTCGGTGTAGCGGACGTCGCTCTCGGGGCAATGCAGGCCGGTCGAGAACTTCCAGACTTCGGCGGGCACGTTCTCGTCCGCTGCCAGCGCGTGCACGGTGACGCGCCCGCTGCCGCGCTTGAGCGCCACCTCGATCGCCTCGACCACGCGCGCGCGCTCGGCGCTCGACACGCGAAAGCGGTCGGCCACCACGTCGAGCACCTTGCGCGGCCCCGTGGGCGTGGCCACCTCGCGCTCCGACTGCACGCGCGTGAAGCCGCTGGCCGAGAGCCACTGCGTGACTTCCTCGGCCGACGTGCCCGCGGGCAGCTCGACCGGAAACGTGACCAGGATGCGCGGATCGCCCGCCGCCGCCGCGCGCTCGGCGATCCGGGCGTAGATGCTGTCGGGGGAATCGTGGCGCACCGGCAGCGCGGTCTCGCGATCGAAGAGCTGCGCCGCCCGTGCGTAGAGCAGCTTCAGGTGGTCGTTGAGCTCGGTCATCGTGCCGACCGTCGAGCGCGAGGAGCGCACCGGGTTGGTCTGGTCGATGGCAATGGCGGGCGGCACGCCTTCCACCTTGTCGACCGCCGGCTTGTCCATGCGGTCCAGGAACTGGCGCGCGTAGGCCGAGAAGGTCTCCACGTAGCGCCGCTGGCCTTCGGCATAGAGGGTGTCGAAAACGAGGCTCGACTTGCCCGAGCCGCTGGGCCCGGTGACGACCGTCATCTCGCCGGTGCGGATGTCGAGGTCGAGGTTCTGGAGATTGTGCTGGCGCGCGCCGCGAATCCGGATGGAGCCCTGTGTCATGAGTGCCTTGGGGGGTGGGGCAAACATTCTAGGGAGCCAACCATGACGCTCATGCGCCCCGCGCCAGATGCTCCGCGCCCGCGCAGGGGTTTCTACGGATGCATGTTGTGACAATTTATTAACAAATAGGACTTTTGCTTACGTCTAAGCCAGGCATCCGAAAGTGACTTCATGAACAAGCTGCACCTGCTCTGCGCCGCCCTGATGGCCGGGGCCGCCACCGCCGTCCCGGCGCAGATCCTGATCGGCCAGACCGCGGGCCTGACCGGCTCGGTCGCCGCCAGCGTGAACGAGACGATCGGCGGTGCCCAACTGGTGATCGACGCGGCCAATGCCGCGGGCGGCATCCACGGCGAGAAGATCGAGGTGATCCGCATGGACGATGCCTTCGACGTCAAGCGCGCCGGCGAGAACGCCCGCGTGCTGATCGAAGAGAAAAAGGTGGTCGCGCTGTTCCTGAGCCGCGGCACGCCGCATTCGCAGGCCATCGTGCCCTGGCTCGACCGGCACGAGGTGGCGCTGATCGCGCCCTCCACCGGCGCGATGGTGCTGCACAAGCCCGTGCAGAAGCATGTGTTCAACGTGCGTTCCACCTACCAGCGCGAGGCGGAGAAGGCGGTGCAGCACCTGCTGACCACTGGCATCTCGCGCATCGCCGTGGTCCATGTCACTGATTCGTTCGGTCTCGATGCGCTCGAGGGCGCGATGGCCGGCTTTGCCAAGGGCCAATCCAAGCCCACGGTGACGCTGCCGGCCGACCGCGACAAGCCCGACTACCCGGCCATCATTGCGGCCGTGAAGGGCGCCAATGCCCAGGCGGTGCTGTGGATCGGATCGGGCACGGTGGTGGTCGAAGGCATCAAGGCACTGCGCGCGGCCGGTTCCGCCGCGCAGGTGGTGACGCTGTCGAACAATGCGTCCTCGGGTTTCGTCAAGCAGCTCGGCGAAGCGAGCAAGGGCGTGATCGTGACGCAGGTCTTCCCGAACGAGCGCTCGATCAGCTACCCGATGGTCAAGGAAGCCCTGTCGCTGGCGCGCACCAAGGGGCAGGCCGAGCTGTCGCCGGCCGCGCTCGAGGGCTTTGCCGCCGGCAAGGTGCTGGTCGAGGCGCTGCGCCGCGCCGGGCCCAAGCCCACGCGCGCGAAGGTGCTGGCGGCACTCGACGGCCTGCGTGCCTACGATCTCGGCGGGCTGGAGGTGAGCTATTCGCCCCAGGACCATTCGGGCATCGACTTCGCCGATCTTTCGATCATCAGCGACGGCCGCTTCAAGCGCTGAGCCGGGCGCGCCCCGCGCCGCTCGCCTGCCGACCTATTTCTGGCCCGCGGGCGCAGGCTCGTGCATGACGTCGCCGCCGTGCTTCTCGCCGGACATGTCGATCTTGTCGCCGGCCTGCGAGATCACGTAAAGGGCGATGGCGGCAAAGATGACGAAGCCGATGGCGATCTTCCACATGGGTGCTGTCTCCTGGTGATGTCTGGGGTTCAAGAAAAGGGCCTCGTGCCGGACCGGCATGAAGCCCCTTTGTTGAACGGAAGGCCTACGCCTTCCTGAGAATTCCCGAAGCCCGCCGGCGCATGCGCCGCAAGCAGCTCAGCCAAGTGCACCCGCGGAACTGGCTTTGCCAGGCCGCTGGGTGCGCCCCCCAGTGGGGGGAGGCGCCGAAGGCGCTTCGGGGGGCGTCTCAATCATTGGCGTAGATGTCGACGTCCTTCGTTTCGCGGATGAACAGCGTGCCGATGACGAGCGTCATGGCCGCGATGATGATCGGGTACCAGAGGCCGTTGTACATGTTGCCGGTGGTCGCCACGATCGCGAACGCGGTAGTCGGCAGCAGGCCGCCGAACCAGCCGTTGCCGATGTGGTACGGCAGGCTCATCGAGGTGTAGCGGATGCGCGTGGGGAACAGCTCGACCAGCATGGCGGCGATCGGGCCGTACACCATGGTGACCAGCAGCACCAACCAGAACAGCAGCGCGATGACCACGGCCTTGTTCATCTTGACGGGGTCGGCCTTGGCCGGGTAGCCCGCGACCTTCAGGTCGTCGGCCACGGCCTTCTTGAAGGCGGCGATCTCCTTGGCGGAGCCCTCGTCGAACTTCAGGTTGACCACGTTGCCCACGGGCGCCTCGATGGTCTTGTCGCCGATCTTGACGATGGCCTTGGAGCCCGGCGCGCCCTCGACGTTGTCGTAGCTCACCGAGTTCTGCACCAGGTAGCGCTTGGCTATGTCGCACGAGCTGCGGAAGTCGATCTCGCGTGCCACCGGGTTGCCCTGGAACGAGCAGGACTTCGGATCCGCCGTGACCGTGACGCCAGCCGTCGCCTGGGCGCGGGCCAGGTCGGGGTTGGCGTACTCGGTGATCATCTTGAAGACCGGGAAGTAGGTCACCACGGCCAGCAGGCAGCCCGCCATGATGATCGGCTTGCGGCCGATCTTGTCCGACAGGATGCCGAACAGCACGAAGAACGGCGTGCCCAGCAGCAGCGAGGCGGCGATCATCAGGTTGGCGGTGGTGGGGTCGACCTTGAGCTGCTGCGTGAGGAAGAACAGCGCATAGAACTGGCCCGTGTACCAGACCACGGCCTGGCCGGCGGTCAGGCCGACGAGCGCCAGGATCACGATCTTGAGGTTCTTCCATTCGCCGAAGGATTCAGCCAGCGGCGCCTTCGAGGTCTTGCCTTCGGCCTTCATCTTCTGGAAAGCCGGCGATTCGCTCAGCGACAGCCGGATCCACACCGAGATGCCGAGCAGTGCGATCGACACCAGGAACGGAATGCGCCAGCCCCAATCGCCGAACGCCTGTTCGCCGAGCCAGGTGCGCACGCCCAGGATCACCAGCAGGCTCAGGAACAGCCCGAGCGTGGCGGTGGTCTGGATCCACGAGGTGTAGGCGCCGCGCTTGCCGTGCGGGGAGTGCTCGGCCACGTAGGTGGCCGCACCGCCGTACTCGCCGCCGAGCGCCAGGCCCTGCAGCATGCGCAGCGCGATGAGGATCACGGGTGCGGCGACGCCGATGGTCGCGTAGCTGGGCAGCAGGCCGACGATGAAGGTCGACAGGCCCATGATCAGGATCGTGACCAGGAAGGTGTACTTGCGCCCGATCATGTCGCCGAGGCGGCCGAACACGATGGCGCCGAACGGACGCACCAGGAAGCCCGCGGCAAAGGCCAGCAGCGCGAAGATGAAGGCCGCGCCCGCATCCAGGCCGCTAAAGAACTGCTTGGCGATGATCGCGGCGAGCGAGCCATAGAGATAGAAGTCGTACCACTCGAACACCGTGCCCAGGGAGGAAGCGAAGATGACCTTCTTTTCCTCCGCGGACATGGGCCGGGGGGCCGGATGCGGCACCCCCTTCGAATCCAGTGTCGTTGCCATTTGCGTCGTCTCCTGTGTAATGCGTACGTTCGACCCCGGCATCCGGGACCGTGACGCATTCTTGGAGCCGCGACTGACCCGAGCCTTTCGCGAAACTGAATCGACGCTTACGAATTAGGGTGAAACCCGCGGGGCACGTTTCAGCTTGTAAGAAATCGTCGTTTTGTCAGCCTTTGCTGCTGCGCAACATGGACGGGCGCTGGGCGGCGCCGTCCCATTGCGCGCCAGCAAACCACGGATCGCCCGCAAGGTAGCCGCGCAGCATCGAGAGGCCGTCGAAGCCCCAGAACAACCGGCCGTCGACCACGCAGGCCGGCGTGCCGAACACCCCGGCCTGGATCGCCTCGTCGGTGTTGCGCTTGAGCAGCGCCTTGTTCTCGTCGCCGTTGGCGTCGCGCAGCGGCGTGCCGAGTTGCGCCGCCGCCGCGGCCAGGCGCGCGGGATCGGCGGCTTCCTCGCCACCGCGCCATACATGGCGAAACAGGGTCTCCGCGGCGAGGCGGCTGATGCTGCCGTCGCTCGACGTCGCCAGCGCGAGCCGCAGGTGCGCGAGTGGGTTGTACGGGTGCGAGGCCGGCATCTCGATCGGGATGCCGTTGGCATGGCCGAGCCAGAGCACATGGCGGTAGGTCCAGGCGCGCTTGGCCGGGATCTCGGCCGGGCCGAGCTGGCCGTGGTGCTTGAGGATCGCACCGAGCAGCACGGGCTTGTAGGCCACGCTGTAGCTCAGGCCTTCGAGCGCCTGCGGCAGGTGCTCGAACGCCAGGTGCGCGTAGGGCGAGATGAAGTCGAGATAGAAGTCGATGTGCTTCATGTGTCGTTGTCTCCAGATGGGTCCGGCATGCGCCAGATGCCGGCGCGTGCCCGCCACTCTATCGCGCGCCACACGCCGCGCCGGCCATCGTCGTCCATGCGGCTCCAGCCGGCGATCTCGGGGATGGTGCGCAGGCACCCTTCGCACAAGCCGCTCAGGCGGTCCATGCGGCAGACCGAGGTGCACGGCGACGGCGTGGCGTCCGCCGACTGCTGCACGGCGGCCGCACGTTCGGCCAGTGTTCGCGCCGCGTCGAGGTTCACGTCACACGACGTCTGCCACGGGCGCGCCGTCGGTGAGCTTCTCGAGGTCGTGCGGCCGCAGCTGGAACACCGCATGCGGATGGCCGGCCGCGGCCCAGATCTCGTCGAAGCGGAACAGCTCGCGGTCGATCAGCACCACCGGCTTCGTTGCATGCGCCACCGGCGACACGCCGCCGATCGTGAAGCCCGTGCGCGCCTTCACGAACTCGGCGTCGGCGCGGCCGGTCTTGCCGACCAGCGCATCGACCTTCTTCTCGTCCACGCGCTTGTCGCCCGAGGTGATGACCAGCACCGCCGCGTCGTCGCTCTTGCGCCGGAAGATGATGCTCTTGGCGATCTGTCCGACCGCGATGCCGAGCGCATCGGCCGCCTGCTGCGCGGTGCGGCAGGCGTCGTCGAGCATGCGCGGCGCGTGTGGATGGCCCGCGTCCTGCAGGGCGCGCGCCACGCGCTGGACGGAATCGGGAAGGGAGTGGAGTTCAGCGCCGCACATCGTGGTTCAACGGAAATGAAGAAAGACGGCGCCGATTGTCGGCCATGCGGCGGTGCCGCGCTGGCGCGCTGCGGGGCCTACCCGGCCAGCACGCGCTCGAAGGCGTTCACGGCCCGTGCGATCGCCGCATCGTCGATGTGGCGGTGCGTCACGCAGCGCAGCGCGCGCGGCCCCCACGGCCGCACCTGCAGGCCGGCAGCGCCCAATGCCGCCACCCAGTCGCCGCTGCTGCGGCCGGTGGCCGAGACATCGACCAGCACGATGTTGGTCATCGGCCGCGAAATCTCCAGTGCCGATCCGAGGGCGCGCAGTGCTTCGCTCAGGCGCTGCGCACGCGCGTGGTCTTCGCCGAGCCGCTGGCCCATGGTCTGCAGCGCTTCCAGGCCGAAGGCCGCCAGCACGCCGATCTGCCGCTGCGTGCCGCCGAGCATGCGCCGCAGCGTGCGCGCCCGGTCGACCAGTGCGCGGCTGCCCACCAGCACCGCGCCGGCCGGTGCACTCAATCCCTTCGACAGGCACAGCGAAACGCTGTCGACATGCTGTGCCAGGTGCGCCACCGGCGCCTGCAGCGCCACTGCGGCGTTGTACAGGCGGGCGCCGTCGAGGTGCACCGCCGCCCCGTGGCGCTGCGCCAGCGCATGCACCTGCGCCATGTGCGCGAGCGGCAGCACCGCGCCGCCGGCGTTGTTGTGCGAGGTTTCCATGGCCACCAGCGACGTGCGCAGCCGATGGCCGCCGGCCGAGAGGTTCTCTTCCAGCTGGTTCGCGTCCATGGCGCCGTCGCTGCCGGGAATGCCGACATAGAAAGCGCCCGTCAGCGTGGCGCTGCCGCGCTCGGCCGTGATCATGTGGGCGCTGGCCTCCGTCACCACCTGGCCATGGCGCGGCACCTGCGCCAGCACCGCGAGCAGGTTGCCCATGGTGCAGGTGGGGACGAACAGGCCGGCCTCCTTGCCGAGCTCGACGGCGGCAAAGGCCTCGAGCTCGACGGCCGTGGGGTCGCCGTCGAGGCCGTCGTCGCCGAGCGCCGTGCTGCGCGCCCGTTCGAACATGGCATCGGTCGGCCGGGTGACGGTGTCGCTGCGCAGATCGACGGCGTCAGCGGCTTCGGAAAGGATTGTCTGGGTGCTCATCGGATGACGGTCTTGCGTTGTTCCAGCAGTCGAACGATCTGCGAAGCGGTGCCGCAGATCACCATGTAGACGACTGCGACGAACAGGTACATCTCGACCAGCCGGCCGTCGCGCTGGCCGACCTTCGCGGCGGCACCGAGAAAGTCCGTCAGCGACAGCACATAGACCAGCGAGGTGTCCTGGAAAAGGATGATCAGCCGCGTCACCAGCGCCGGCATCATGTTGCGCACGGCCTGGGGCAGCACGATGTGGCGCAGGCTCTGCCAGTGCGTGAGCCCGAGGGCCTGCGCCGCGGCGGACTGGCCGCGCGCGATCGACTGGATGCCGGCGCGCATGATCTCGCAGAAGTAGGCGGCCTCGAACAGCGTGAAGGTGATCACCGCCGACTTGAACGCCCCCACCGCCACCGGCCGCGAGGCGCCGGTGATCCACGCGCCCAGGTAGGGCATGAGGAAATAGAACCAGAAGATCACCAGCAGCAGCGGCACCGAGCGCAGCGTGTTGACGTAGATGCCCGCCGGCCAGGAGATCAGCCGGCGCGGCGACAGCCGCGCGATCGCCAGCACCGTGCCGAGCGCCAGCCCCATCACGGCGGAGAGCCCGGCCAGGGTGAGCGAGAAGCGCATGCCCTCGGCGAAGAGGTAGGGGGCCGCGTCGAGAATGACCGACCAGTCGAAGGAATAGGCCATGTGCGGTCAGGCCTTGCGGTCGCCCGCGCCGATCAGCCCCGGCACCGCAAGCCGGCGCTCCATGCTGCGCATGCCGAGCACCACCACGCCGTTGATGACCAGGTAGCCCGCTGTCGCGGCGCTGAAGGCCTCGAAGATGTGGAAGGTGTATTCCTGCATCGAGCGCGCCTGGCCGGTGAGCTCCAGCAGGCCGATCGTCAAGGCCACCGACGAATACTTGATGATGCCGGTGAACTCAGAGGTCAACGGCGGGATCACGATGCGCATGGCCTGCGGCACGATGACGTGGCGGTAGAGCTGGAACTCGGTCAGCCCCATCGCGGTGGCGGCGTTGAACTGCCCGCGCGGCAGCGACTGGATGCCCGAGCGCACCTGCTCGGCCACGCGCGCCGACCCGTAGAAGGTCAGGCAGGCCAGGGCGGGCAGAAACTGGCCCCAGGGTTGCGGCATCTGTTTCATCGCGTCGCCCCACGCCTTCGGCAGCAGTTCGGGCAGCACGAAGTACCAGAGGAACATCTGCACCAGCAAAGGCACGCTGCGGAACGCCTCGACGTAGATCGTCACGCCGAACCGCCAGCCGCGCCCGCTGGTCGTGCGCATCACGCCCAGCAGGCTGCCGCCCAGCAGCGCCAGCACCCAGGCCACCAGCGCCAGGGCCAGCGTCCAGCCCACGCCGACCAGCAGCATCTCCCAGTAGGGGTTCACCCCGTCCAGCGACAGCTCCTGGAAGACCGCCCAGCTCCAGTCGTAGTTCATGCGCGTGCGCCGTGCCCAGCGGGAGCCTTACTCGTAGGCCTTCGGGTCGCCCGAATCGGTGGGCTTGGCCAGCGCCCGCTTGAGCGCGTCGCTCATCGGAAACTGCAGGTTGATCTGCTTGGGCGGGATCGGCGCGTTGAAGTACTTGTCGTACAGCTTGGCGACAGTGCCGTCCTTGATCAGCGCCACCACGGCGTCGTCGACCACCTTCTTGAAAGCAGGGTCGTCCTTCGGCTCCACGATCCCGTAGGGCGCGAGTTCGAGGCCGCGGGTGCCGACCACGAAGTCGGCCGGGTTGCGCGCCGAGGCCACCGCGCCGTAGGCCAGCCCGTCGTCGCTGATGGAGCCGGCGGCGCGCCCGGTTTCCACCATCAGGAAGCCTTCGGCCGTGTTCTTGGCGGGCGCCACCGTGATGCCCAGGTTCTCGCGCGCATTGATCTGCGAGATCAGCTTGAAGGTCTGGCCGCCGGCCTGCGCGGCAATGGTCTTGCCGCGGAACGAGGCCGGGTTGTTCACGTCCACGCCCGCATCCTTGCGCGCCACCAGCACCACCTGCGCCACGAAAGTGGTCGGTGCGAACGAGACCATCTTGTGGCGCTCGGGCTTGTTGGTGGTGTTGCCGCACTCCAGGTCGATCGTGCCGTTGGCCAGGAGCGGCAGGCGGGTGGCCGAGGTGGTCGGGTTGTAGCGCACCTGCAGCGTCTCGAGCTTGAGCGACTTCTGCACCGCGCGCGCCACGTTCTCGCAGATCTCGACCATGTAGCCGACCGGCTTCTGGTCGCCGTCGAGGTAGGCAAAGGGCACCGAGGTTTCGGGATGCCCCAGCACGATGGCGCCGGTTTCGCGGATCTTCTCGAGGCGGCCGGCCTGAGCCTGGGCGGCGACGACCAGCAAGGTGACGCCGAGAACGATCGATGGACCGAATTTCATGTCTTCTACCCCTTCGGTTTGGTATGGCGGGCGGACCGCTTCCGGCGGCTCGCCCGAGGCTGCTGCCCCCGCGAACTGTTCGCTGTAGGCGGCGTGTAACGAAAGTATGCTCGGTCTGCGCCATGGCGGCCAATGCCGCTTCACCAGTCTTCCATACAGATCTGATATGACTAACCGCATGGCCTTGCGCCACATCGAAGCCTTCAACAGCGTGATCCGCCTGGGCACCATGACCGGTGCCGCGGTGGCGCTGCACACCTCCCAGCCGCAGATCAGCCGGCTGATCGGCCAGCTGGAGGCGATCGTCCAGTTCAAGCTGTTCGAGCGCAGTGGCAGCCGGCTGAAGCCGACGCTGGAGGGCCTGCGCTTTCACAACGAGGTGCGCAAGACCTTCGACGGGCTGACCAGCCTGGAAGCGGCGGCCACCCACATCCGCGCATTCGGCACGCAGCGCCTCAGCGTCGCCGCCATGCCGCGGCTGGCCGGTGGGCCGATGGCCCGCGCCGTGGCCAGCTTCAAGCTGGCCCATCCGCGGGTGCTGGTGGCCATTCACTCAGGCGATGCGCAGGCGGTGCACCGCTGGGTTCATTCGGGCTTCTGCGATGCCGGTCTCGCCATGCTGTACGACGAAGAGGCCGATGCGCAGGACCTGCAGGTCGAGGTGCTGCACCGCGCGAACTTCGTGGTGGTGCTGCCGCCCGACCATCCGCTGACGCAGCTTCGGGTGGTGCACGCGCGCGACCTCGACGGCCACGCGCTCGTCGCCGCGGCCCAGGGCAGCAGCCTGCGCCAGCGCTGCGACCGGCTGCTGGCCGAGGCCGGCGCCAGCTGCACCATCACGGCCGAGGCCAATCTCGGTTCGACGGTTTGCGCGCTGGTGGCGGCGGGCATCGGCATCGGGCTGATCAACCCGCTGGCCGCGCAGGACGAACTGCGCGAGGCGCGGCTGCAGGTGCGGCCGTTCCTGCCGGAGACCTCGATGTCGGTGGCGCTGCTGTACCCGACGCAAATGGAGCAGCACCGGCTGGTGCAGACCTTCGCCGACTCGGCGCGCGGCGCCTTGCGGCGTGAGTTCGCGAGCCTCCCGGGCACGGCGGCGGCCGCGCCCGACGGCAGCGCCTGAAGCGGAGGCGCGCGCCCCCCGCCTATCCCGCGCGTTTGGTGCGGATCGCCTTCGACGCGCGCGAGTTCGGCTCGCGCCCGAGCGCCTCGCTGATGTACACGCCCGCGTCGATCAGCCGGTCGAGGTCGATGCCGGTCTCGATGCCCATGCCGTGCAGCATGTAGACCACGTCCTCGGTCGCGACGTTGCCGGTCGCGCCCTTGGCGTAGGGGCAGCCGCCCAGCCCGGCGGAGGACGACTGGAAGTTCCAGACCCCCATCTCCAGCGAGGCCAGCGTGTTGACCAGCGCCTGGCCGTAGGTGTCGTGGAAATGGCCCGATATCTGGTCGACGCCGAAATGCGCCAGCGTCGCCTCGATCGCGGCCTGCACCTTGCGCGGCGTGCCCACGCCGATGGTGTCGGCCACGTCAACGCGCTGCACGCCGATGTCCTTCATCAGCCCGGCCAGCATGCCCACGCGTTCGGGTGCGATGTCGCCCTCGTACGGGCAGCCCACGGTGCACGACATGGCGCCGCGCACGCCGATGCCCTTCGCGCGCGCCGCGGCCACCACGGGCGCGAAGCGTTCGATGCTCTCGGCGATCGAGCAGTTGATGTTCTTCTGGCTGAAGGCCTCGCTCGCGGCGCCGAACACCACGATCTCGTCGGGCCACTCTTCGCGCGGCGCGGCGATGGCGGCCTCGAAGCCCTTCATGTTGGGCGTGAGCACCGAGTAGCGCACGCCGGGCTTGCGCCGGATGCCATGCATCACCTCGGCGTTGTCGGCCATCTGCGGCACCCACTTGGGCGACACGAAGCTGGTGACCTCGATCTCCGTCAGGCCGGCCTCCTGCAGGCGGTGCACGAGGGCGATCTTGACTTCGGCGGCGACGGGCTGCTTCTCGTTCTGCAATCCGTCGCGCGGGCCGACATCGACGAGCTGGACCTTGGCGGGGAGTTTCATGGCGTGTCTCTGAAGAAGAAAAAACCGTTCGGCGATTGTCGGCCACCTGCACCGCACGTGCGGCGCGAGGGGTTGCAATGCGCGCCAGCGGGGTTGCAGATCGCGCCAGTCGGGCCGCGGCGCTCAGTACGACTTGGGCAGCCCCAGCGCCTTTTCCGCAATGAAGTTCAGGATCATCTGCGGGCTCACGGGCGCGATGCGCGGGATGTAGCTCTCGCGCAGCAGCCGCTCGACGTGGTATTCCTTCGCGTAGCCCATGCCGCCGAGCGTGAGCACCGCGTTCTGGCAGGCGTCGTGCGCGGCTTCGGCCGCCAGGTACTTGGCGGCGTTGGCCTCGATGCCGCAGGGCGCGCCGGCGTCGTACAGCGTGGCGGCCTTGAGCATCATCAGGTCGGCCGCCTCGAGGTTGGCCCAGGCCCGCGCGAGCGGATGCGCCACGCCCTGGTTCTGCCCGATGGGCCGCCCGAACACCACGCGCTCCTGCGCGTACTGCGCGGCGATGCGCAGCGCGGCGCGGCCGATGCCGATGGCTTCGGCGGCGATCAGGATGCGCTCGGGGTTGAGCCCGTGCAGGATGTACTCGAAGCCGCGCCCTTCCTCGCCGATGCGGTCTTCCTCCGGCACCGCAAGCCCGTCGATGAAGAGCATGTTCGAGTCGACCGCCGCGCGGCCGAGCTTGTGGATCTCGCGCACCTCGACCTTGCTGCGGTCCAGCGCCGTGTAGAAGAGCGTGAGCCCCTGCGTGGGCTTCTTCACCTGGTCGAGCGGCGTGGTGCGCGTAAGGATCAGCATGCGGTCGGCCACCTGCGCGGTCGAGATCCAGATCTTGCGCCCGTGCAGCAGGTAGCCGCCGCCGGGCTGGCGCACGGCCTGCGTCTTGAGGTGCGTGGTGTCGAGCCCCGCGTCGGGTTCGGTCACCGCGAAGCAGGCCTTTTCGGTGCCCGCGATGAGCGGCGGCAGGAAGCGCTGGCGCTGCGCGTCGCTGCCGAACACCACCACCGGGTTGAGCCCGAAAATGTTCATGTGCACCGCGGAGGCGCCCGACATGCCCGCGCCCGAGGCGCTGATGGCGCGCATCATCAGCGCGGCCTCGGTGATGCCGAGCCCCGCGCCGCCCTGGGCCTCGGGCATTGCGATGCCGAGCCAGCCGCTCTGGGCCACGGCGCGGTGGAATTCGTGCGGGAACGCGGCGCGTTCGTCGTGGTCGCGCCAATACTCGATCGGAAAGTCTTCGCACAGCCGTTCGATGGCCGCGACCAGCGAGCGCTGGTCTTCGTTCAGGGAAAAATTCATTTGCCTTCTTTCTCGGGTGGATCGGGCTGCAGCGTGATGCCGCGCGCGCGCATCGCATCGATGGCCGCTTCGTTGTAGCCGGCTTCACGCAGCAGCTCGACGCTGTGCTCGCCAATGCGCGGCGCGGGGCGGTGCAGCGAGGCGGGCGTGGCGCTGTAGCGCCCCACCGGCGCCATGGTGCGGATGCGGCCTTCGGTGGGATGGTCGACCTCGGGAAAGAAGCCGACCGCGCGCAGGTGCGGATCGCCGAGCAGGCTCTCGGTGCTGTGCAGCCGTGCGACGGGAATGTCGGCCGCTTCGAGCAGCGCGAACCATTCGTCGCTGCTGCGCGTGGCCATGACCTCGGCCACGAAGGCATAGACCTCGGCGATGTGCGCCGCGCGCGCGGTGTGGGTGCCGAACATCGGCGAGTGGCGCAGCTCGGGCCGGCCGATCACGTCGAAGAAGGCCTGCCAGTGCTTGTCGTTGTAGATCAGCACGCTCAGGTGGCCGTCGGCCGTGGCGTAGGGCTTACGGTGGGGCGCGAGCAGACGCGCATAGCCCGTCGGGCCGAGCGGCGGCTCGAAGCTCTGGCCGCCGAGGTGGTCGCCCATCACGAACTGCGAGAGCGCCTCGAACATCGGGACTTCCACCGCCTGGCCCTGGCCGGTGCGTTGCGCATGCAGCACCGCGGCCAGCAGCGCGATGGCGGCCTGCAGCCCGACCGCGCGGTCGGCGAGGGTGACCGGCGCATAGCGCGGCGCGCCGCCGCTTTGCTGCGCGAACAGCGAGGCCACGCCAGCCGCGCCCTGGATCAGGTCGTCGTAGGCGGGCTTGCCGGCATAGGGGCCCTGCTCGCCGTAGCCGAAGGCGCCGAGATAGACGATCTTCGGATTGGCCGCCGCGACCGCCTCGTAGCCCAGGCCGAGCCGCGCCATCGCCTGCGGCCGCGTGTTGTAGATCAGCGCATCGCAGCCCGCCGCCAGCCGCAGGCAGGCCTCGCGGCCTTCGGGCTGCTTGAGGTCGAGCACGATCGAGCGCTTGTTGCGGTTCAGGTGCAGCGCCATGGCGCCCATGCCCGCATGGCGCATCGGCCCGACGGCGCGCAGGTTGTCGCCCGAGGGCGGTTCGACCTTCACGATGTCGGCACCGAGATCGCCGAGCGTCTGGGTGGCGTAGGGGCCCATCACCACGGCCGTGAGGTCGAGGATGCGGATGCCCTGGAGGGGGCCGGTGATGTTCATGCCTTGGCTCCTTCCCCCGCGCCGCTTGCCCCCACCCCTGCCCTCCCCCGGAGCGGGAGGGAGAAATACGATGGCGTGCTCATTCGGGTTGAATGCCCGCGGCCTCGATCAGCTTCTTCCACTTGGTCAGTTCGGACACTGTGAAGGCGCCCAGCGCTTCCGGCGTGCTGCCGAACGCATCGAAGCCCAGCTTGCTCACGCGCTCGCGAAACACCGGGCCGTTCGCCATCTCCGCGAGCGCCTTGTTGAGCTTCAGCACGATGTCCTTCGGCGTGCCCGCGGGCGCGAAGACGCCGTTCCACGAGGTGATGTCGAAGCCCTTGAGCTCGGGCGTGTCGGCCAGCGGCGGCAGCTCGGGAAAGAGCTGGGTGCGCTCCTGCGTGGTGACCGCGATCGCGCGCATCCTGCCGGCCTTGACCGTCGCGAGCCCCGCGGCGAGGTCGACCACCATCATCGACACCTGCCCGCCGATCAGGTCGGCGATGGCGGGCGGCGTGCTCTTGTAGGGCACGTGGAGCATCGGCACGCCGCTCATGCGCGACAGCGTGGCGCCGCTCACGATGCCCGTGCTGTTGCCGCTCGCATAGGTCAGCTTGCCGGGGTTCGCGCGGCCCCAGGCCAGCAGCTCGGCCACGCTCTTCACGGGCAGGTCGTTGTTGACCACCAGCATGAACGGCAGGTTGCCCATGCGGCTCACGGGCGCGAAGTCCTTCACCGGGTCGTAGGGCAGCGACTTCATGAGGCTCGGGTTGGCCGAGTGCGTGGTGTTGGTGGTCATGAACAGCGTGTAGCCGTCGGGCGGCGCCTTCGCCACGAACTCGGCCGCGATCACGCCGCTGGCGCCCGCCTTGTTGTCGACGATGACCGAGCCCTTGAGCGCCTCGCCGAGCATCTGCGCGGTGATGCGCGCCACCGCATCGGTGCCGCTGCCGGCCGCGAACGGCACGATGAGCTTGATCGGCTGCTTGGGGTAGCCCTCTTGCGCAAAGGCCCACGGCGCGGCGCCTGCCAGGCCCGCCGCGGCGCCGATGGAAATGAAACGGCGGCGGCTGGCCACCGCGACCGTCCGTTGGGATTCTGTCGCGTTCTTCTTCGTCGTCTGCATGGGGTTGTCTCCGGTTGGGGTTGTCAGGGCCGGATCACGCGCTCCGGCGATTCTTCGTAGGGCGGGCTGTAGATCACCAGCACGCGCACGGGCTCGTCGCTCACCACCGTGAAGGTGTGCATCGCATCGGCCGGAAAGAAGCAGCAGTCGCCCGGCTGCAGTTCCTGCCGCTGGCCGCCGACCTCGGCGACGGCGCGGCCTTCGAGCATGTAGCAGACCTGCTCGATGCCGGGATGCGCATGCGGCAGCGCGCCCTTGCCGTTCTGGATGTGGCCGACCAGCACCTCGAGCTGCTTCGCGCCCACGGTCTCAGGGCCGATCAGGCGCTTGTTGAGCGTGCCGACGTGGTTGGCGGGGTGGTAGCCGGCAATCTCTTGTTCTCGCACGAAGTAGCGGGGCGTGGGCTTGTCGGTCATCGGGGGCTTTCGGTCGGGTTCGGGGTCTGCGTCTGGGGTTCGAGCGACAGGCAGGCCGCGCGCAGCATCGCGGCGATCTCCTCGAGGCGCGGCTCGACGCGGTAGCGCGGGCCGGCGATCGAGATCGCATACGCCTCGCCGCCCAGGCGCAGTGGCCATGCGAGGCCGGCGAGGTCGGGGATGCTTTCGCCCAGGTTGCCGTACCAGCCGCGCGCAGCGCCGCGCACGAGCTCCTGCTCGATGGCCTCGGGCGTGGTCAGCGTGGCCTCGGTGAGCGGCGCGAGCGGGCTGGCCGCGAGCAGTGTGCGGCGCGCCTCGGGCGCCAGCGTGGACAGCAGCGCGCGCCCCATCGAATTGGCATAGGCAGGCCGGGTTTCGCCCGACTCGGCGGTGTAGCGGATGCGCTGCGGCGCGCTCAGCACCTCGAGGTAGATCACGGTGCCGGGCTCGCGGAACTTGCCGAGCAGCACGGTCTCGCGCGCACTGTCGCGCAGCTCCTCAAGCGTGGCGCGCACGCGGTCGAGCACGGGATCGTGCGCCGCGATCACCTGTGCCATCGCGAGCAGCCGGCCGGTCGGGTAATAGCCCTGGCGGCGGCCGGTCTCGTACATGTAGCCCTGCGCCTCGAGCGTGCGGATCAGGCCGAGGCAGCTCGACACCGGCATCTCGAGCAGACGCGCCATTTCCGAGAGCGCGAGCGGCTGCTTCTCGCGCGCGAAGAGCTCGACGATCTCGATCACGCGGAAGGCAGTCTTCACAGTCATGAAAATATTTTCACATACATGAAGAAAAATGCGCCCTGGGGATTCCCCTGCCTTCGGCGTCACCTGCGGCCCCGGCCTCGGCCGGGTGAAGGTCAGTACCCGCGCGTCGGGTCGACCACACCCGTGATGGACTGGCCTTGTTCCATCGCGCGGATCTTCCCGGCGATCTGGGTGATCGATTCCTCGCGCAGCGTGCGCGCCGAGCCGTGCGGCGTCACGGTGATCTTCGGATGGCGCCAGAACGCATGGTCGGCGGGCAGCGGCTCGACCTGGAACACGTCGAGCGTCGCGCCCGCGAGTTTGCCGCTGTCGAGCAGCGGGATCAGGTCGTCCTCGACCAGGTGGGCGCCGCGCGCGATGCTGATCAGGTAGCCCTCGGGCCGGAGCCGGCCGAGCGTGTCGCGGTTGAGGATGCCGCGCGTGGCATCGGTCAGCGGCAGCAGGTTGACCAGCACGCGCGTGGACGCGAGGAATTCGTCGAACTGCGCCTCGCCGCTGAACACCTTCACGCCGTCGATCGCCTTGGGCGAGCGGCTCCAGCCCAGCACCGGAAACTCGAAGTGCGCCACCGCCTTCGCCACGCGCTCGCCGAGCACGCCCAGGCCCATGATGCCGACCGGAAAGTCGCGCCGCAGCTTCGGCTTGCGGTAGCTCCAGCGGCCTTCGCGCGCATCGGCCTCGTAGACGTCGAACTCGCGAAAGTGGCGGATCAGCGTGTGGCAGACGTACTCGGCCATCTGCACCGACATCCCCGCGTCGTCGAGCCGCACGATGCGCGTGTGGGCGGGAACCTCGAGCTTGAGCAACGCATCGACGCCGGCGCCGATGTTGAACAGGCCGCGCAATTGCGGCTGCTCGTCGAGCAGTTGCTGCGGCGGGGCCCAGACCACGGCATGGTCGGCCTGCGGCGCGCCGGGCTTCCAGGCTTCGATCTGCGCGCCGGGCAGTTCGGCTCGCAGGCCTTCGATCCAGGGTTCGGGGCGGTTGTCGGTGAGGGAGACGATTATTTTCATGGAACGGATCTTAGTGAGGGCGCTGACGCGACGTGGGCGGTTGGCTATGCTCGGCGCAACATCCACCAGGAGACCCCATGATCAAAGTCAGCGTGATGTATCCCTACACCGAAGGCGCACGGTTCGACCATGCCTACTACCGCGACAAGCACATGCCTCTGTTGAAAGAGCGCATGGGCGATGCGTGCCTCTCGTACACCATCGACAAGGGTCTCGGCGGCGGCGCGCCGGGCTCGCCGCCGGCCTACGTCGGCATGTGCCACGTGTTCTGCGAGTCGGCCGAGGCGTTCCAGGCGGCGTTCGGCCCGCACGCCAAGGAAATCCGGGCCGACATCCAGAATTACACCGACATCACACCGGTGATGCAGGTCAGCGAAGTCGTGGTGGGCTGAGTCAGCTCGAGCGCGCGCGGCGGCTGCGGCGGCGCCACAGCACGCGCGCGAGCCACGCCACCGGCAGCACCACGATCACCAGCCATGGCAGCGCCGCCGCCACGAAGGTGATCAGCGCGCCGACGCTTTCGGCCAGCACCGCACCCGCGTTGCGCAGCGCCTCCCTCATCGGGCTGTAGCCATCATCGCCGCCCGCCACCAACACGCGCTTCGGCGTGAACTGGATCTGGATGTGCTGCTTGCTGGTCTGCTGCGCCAGCACCTTGCGCTGCGTGGCGGTGGCGTCGAGTTCGGCCTGCGTGTTCGACAGCGTGCGCTGGATCGCCAGCAGGTCTGCCATGGTGCGCTTGGTGACGGTATCGCCCAGCATCGCGCGCAGGCTGTCGCGAAACTCGGTGCGGTTCTTGATGCGGGCCTCGACGTCGATCACCTCGGCGGTCTTGTCCTCGCTGGTGGTGGTGTGCGAGACCACGCTCGCGACGCCCGCCAGCCCGCCGAGCAGCTTGTCGACCTCGGCCGGCGCAACACGCACTTCGAGCATGGCGCTGCCGGGCTGCCGCGGCGTTTCGCGCAGCAGCGAGGCCGAGAGCAGCTCGCACTGCAGCGTGCCGCAGAGATCGCGCATCTTTTCAAAGGCCGCCGCGAGCTGGTCGGGCGGCACCTCGACGACGAGCTCCTGCCGCACCGCGAGGAAGCGCTGCAGCGGCGCATCCTGCTGTACGTCCTGCCGCATGTTCGACGACGCGCTGGATTCCGCGGCGGGCTGCATGCGCTGTGCCTTCATCGCCATGCCGCCGGCCGGGGCCGAGGCCATGGCCGGCGGTGCGACCGGCTCGCTGCTGTGGTTGTTGGCGTCCCTGTCGCGGCCGCAGCCGGCCAGCGACAGCGCGGCGGCCAGTGCAAGCAGCAGGCCGCCCGCGCGCAGGCGGTCGGCAAGAAGGCGGGGGGAGCCCGAAGGCAGGCGAGAGGCGGTCATGGCGTTCCTTGAGTGATGACGACCTCGGCTGTTACGCGCCGGCGCCTGCAGCGGGGTTAATTTTTTTCTTCAGGCCGCCGCGGTCGCCATCCGCAGCAGTTCGTCGCCCTCGCCCACCTGCTCGCCCGGCGCGAACAGCAGCTCTTCAACCGTGCCGTCGGCCGGCGCGGCGATGGTGTGCTCCATCTTCATGGCTTCCATCACTGCCAGCGGCTGGCCGCGGCTGACCTTGTCGCCGGCCTTCACCGCGAACGACACGACCTTGCCCGGCATCGGCGCGGTGAGCCGGCCGCCTTCGGCCTGCGTGTCACCGGCATGCGCGAGGCGATCGACGGCAGTGATCTTCGTGGCGCCCTTCGCTGCGAAGACATGCGCCGTCGCGTCGTCGAGGTAGACGTTCACCGTCTGCCGGTTGCCCGCGAAGTCGAGTTCGAACTCGCCCGAAGGAAAACGCCCGACGGTCAGCGGGCCCGCGACACCGCCGACTTCGAGCCAGAGGCTGCCGTCGTGCCGGAACGTGAGCAAGGCGGTCTGCGCCTCGCCGCGGAACTCGACATCGAAGCGGCGCGTGTAGGCGCCCAGTGCACGCCAGCCGTCGCGGCGCGCAAACGGGTCGGACGCGCCGGCCGCGGCGCCCTCGGCCACCAGCGTGCGCGTGATCGCCGCGGCAGCCGCGAGCGGCAGGCCCAGCGGCTCGCGGTCGAACAGCACGGCGCGCTCGCGCTCGATCAGCGCCGTGTCGAGATTTGCCTTGGCGAACGATTCGGTCGCGAGCACGCCGCGCAGGAACTGCACGTTGGTCGCGACGCCGACGATGTGCACCTGCGCCAGCGCCGCATCGAGCCGCGCGAGCGCCTCGCCGCGCGTGGCGCCGTGCACGATCAGCTTGGCGATCATCGAGTCGTAGTAGGGCGAGATCTCGCCGCCCTCGCGCACGCCGTCGTCGATGCGCACGCGGCTGCGTTGGAACGCCGTGGCCTGTGGCTTGCGGTAGACGCGCAGCGTGCCGGTCGCGGGCAGGAAGTTGTTGTCGGGGTTCTCGGCGCAGATGCGGGCCTCGATCGCGTGGCCGTGGATCTGCAACTCGGCTTGCTGCGCCGGCAGCAGCTCGCCCGACGCCACGCGCAATTGCCATTCGACGAGGTCGAGCCCGGTGATCGCTTCGGTGACGGGATGTTCCACCTGCAAGCGGGTGTTCATCTCCATGAAGAAAAAATTCATCTCACCGCCGTCCCGCTGCTCCACGATGAACTCCACCGTGCCCGCGCCGACGTAGTTCACCGCGCGCGCCGCAGCCACGGCCGCCTCGCCCATCTGCTTGCGCATCGCCTCGGTCATGCCGGGCGCGGGCGCTTCCTCGAGCACCTTCTGGTGGCGCCGCTGCACCGAGCAGTCGCGCTCGAACAGGTAGACGTAGTTGCCGTGCGCATCGCCGAACACCTGGATCTCGATGTGGCGCGGGCGCTGCACGTATTTCTCGATCAGCACCGCATCGTCGCCGAAGCTGTTGATCGCCTCGCGCTTGCACGAGGCGAGCGCGGCCTCGAAGTCGGCCGCCTTGTCGACCGCGCGCATGCCCTTGCCGCCGCCGCCCGCGCTGGCCTTGATGAGCACCGGATAGCCGATGCGGTCGGCCTCGCGCTGCAGCAGCGCCGGGTCCTGGTCATGGCCGTGGTAGCCGGGCACCAGCGGCACGCCGGCCTTTTCCATCAGCTGCTTCGACTCGGCCTTGAGCCCCATCGCCTTGATGGCCGAGGGCGGCGGGCCGATGAAGACCAGTCCCGCGTCGGCGCAGGCCTGGGCGAACTCCTCGTTCTCGCTCAGGAAGCCGTAGCCCGGATGCACCGCTTCGGCGCCCGTGGCCTTGGCGGCTTCGAGGATCTTCTGCCAGCGCAGGTAGCTGTCCTTGGGCGCGCTGCCGCCGAGGTGCACCGACTCGTCGCAGGCGCGCACATGGTTCGCGTGCGCGTCGGCGTCGGAATACACGGCGACGGTGCGGATGGCCATGCGGCGCGCCGTGGCCGCCACCCGGCACGCGATCTCGCCACGGTTAGCGATGAGGATTTTCTTGAACATTGGACGAGTCTCCCGGAGGATTCTTTTTCAGTTGGAACGCCGGCACGACGCCCGGATCGGATCGGCCGCTGAAGATGCGGGCCACGCGGCTGAACAGCGCCCTGAGAAAGCGCCAGCTCTTTCGAATGAGCCACACGCTCGCGACCAGCACCAGCACGAACAGCACGAGGAACACGAACGGGTGCGCCACCGCCAGCCACAGCCCCGCGGGCACCATCGTGTCCTCGACCAGCGAGGCGCCCACGTTCGAGAACGGCTCGGGCGAGGTGTTGATCGCGGCGCGCGTGGTGGCCTTGGCCGCATGCGCCGTCGCAGCGAAGCCGCCGCCGAGCAGCGCCGCGACGATCGCCATCACGCCATGGTCGGCGCCGAACACGCTGGCCGCGAGCGCTGCGCCGGCCGGGATGCGGATCGCGGTGTGCACCATGTCCCAAAGCGAATCGAGCCCCGGGATCTTGTCGGCGAAGAACTCGATGAAGACCATGAAGCCGCTCGCCGCGATGACGACCGGATGCGCGAGCATTTGCAGCCCGCCCGGCAGCGGCACCCAGCCGAAATAGCCGACGAGGCCCGTCAGCAGCACCACGAGGTAGAGGCGCACGCCGCTGGCCCAGCCGATGGCGGCGGCCAGTGCGAGCAGCTGGGGCATGTCGAGCGCGGTCATGCGTGCGCGCTCAGCGGCCCAGCCACGAAGGCTTGCGTTTCTGCAGGAAGGCCTGCACGCCCTCGCGGCCTTCGTCGCTGGCGCGGATGTCGGCGATGCCCTCGACCGTCTTCGCGACCAGCGCGTCGTCGATCTGGCGGCCGTCCACGTCGGCGATCAGCTGCTTGCAGGCACGCACCGCAGCGGGGCTCGCGCCGGTGAGCGCCTTCAGCAGTTCGTCGACCTTGGCATCGAGCGCCTCGGCCGCGACCACCTCGTGCACGAAGCCGATGCGGTGCGCCTCGGCGGCGCTGAAGCGCTCGGCCGTGAGGAAGTAGCGCTGCGAAGCCCGCGTGCCCATCGCGCGCAGCACGTACGGGCTGATGGTCGCGGGCACGAGGCCGATCTTCACTTCGCTGAGGCAGTACCAGGCGCTGTCGACGCTCACGGCCATGTCGCACGCGGCCACCAGGCCCATGCCGCCGGCGTACACGTCGCCCTGTACCCGCGCGATGGTGGGCTTGGGGCATTCGGCGATGGTGCGCAGCATGGCGGCGAGCTTGCCAGCGTCGGCAATGTTCTCGTCGCGCGTGTAGTCGGCCATGCGGCGCATCCAGTGCAGGTTGGCGCCCGCGCAGAACGCCGGGCCGTTGGCGCCGAGCACGATGGCCCTGACCTGCGGCGCGGCGCCGGCTTCGGTGAAGGCCTGCGCGAGCTCGGCGATCACCGTGTCGTCGAAGGCATTGCGCGCGTCGGGCTGGTCGAGCCAGATGCGCGCGACCGGGCCGTCGCCGGATTCGAGCTTGAGCTTGGTGAAGGTGGTCATGTCACATCCGGAAGATGCCGAAGCGGGGTTCGGGAATGGGCGCATGGCGCGCAGCGGCAAGGCCGAGCGCGAGCACGCGGCGCGTGTCGGCCGGATCGATGATGCCGTCGTCCCAGAGCCGCGCGCTGGCGTAATAGGGATGGCCCTGGTCTTCGTACTGCTGGCGGATCGGCGCCTTGAAGGCTTCTTCCTCTTCCTTGCTCCAGCTGCCGCCCTTCAGTTCGATGCCGTCGCGCTTGACCGTGGCCAGCACGCTCGCGGCCTGCTCGCCGCCCATCACGCTGATGCGCGCGTTGGGCCACATCCAGAGGAAGCGCGGGCTGTAGGCCCGGCCGCACATGCCGTAGTTGCCGGCACCGAAGCTGCCGCCGATGATGATGGTGAACTTGGGCACGTTGGCGGTGGCCACGGCGGTCACCATCTTGGCGCCATGCCGTGCGATGCCTTCGTTCTCGTACTTGCGCCCGACCATGAAGCCCGTGATGTTCTGCAGGAACACCAGCGGGATCTTGCGGTGGCAGCACAACTCGATGAAGTGCGCACCCTTCTGCGCCGATTCGCTGAACAGGATGCCGTTGTTCGCGACGATGCCGACCGGCATGCCTTCGATCTCGGCAAAGCCGCAGACCAGCGTGGCGCCGAATCGGGCCTTGAACTCGTGGAACTCGCTGCCGTCGACGATGCGCGCAATGATCTCGCGCACGTCGAAGGGCTTGCGCGTGTCGGTGGGGATCACGCCGTAGAGTTCCTCGCGCGGGAACAGGGGTGCGCGCACCTCGTCGGCCGCCGGGGCGGCGCGTTGTTCTTCGCCCCGCTGCGCATTGAGGTTCGCCACCGCCGAGCGCGCCAGCGCGAGCGCATGCAGGTCGTTCTGCGCCAGGTGGTCGACCACGCCCGACAGGCGGGTGTGCACGTCGCCGCCGCCGAGGTCTTCGGCCGTCACGACCTCGCCCGTGGCCGCCTTCACGAGCGGCGGGCCGCCGAGAAAGATGGTGCCCTGGTTCTTGACGATGATCGACTCGTCGCTCATGGCCGGCACATAGGCGCCGCCGGCCGTGCACGAGCCCATGACGACCGCGATCTGCGGGATGCCCTGGGCGCTCATGTTGGCCTGGTTGTAGAAGATGCGGCCGAAGTGGTCGCGGTCGGGAAACACCTCGTCCTGGTTCGGCAGGTTGGCGCCGCCCGAGTCGACGAGGTAGATGCACGGCAGGCGGTTCTGCTCGGCGATCTCCTGTGCGCGCAGGTGCTTCTTGACCGTCATCGGGTAGTAGGTGCCGCCCTTCACGGTGGCGTCGTTGCACACCACCATGCAGTCGACGCCGTTGACGCGGCCGATGCCCGCGATCAGCCCGGCGCCGGGCGCGTCGCCCTTGTACATGCCGTGCGCGGCGAGCGGCGAGATCTCGAGGAACGGCGTGCCCGGGTCGAGCAGCTCGGCCACGCGGTCGCGCGGCAGCAGCTTGCCGCGTGCGGTGTGCTTGGCGCGCGCGGCCTCGCCGCCGCCCTGCTCCACCTTGGCGAACTGCGCGCGAAGGTCGTCGACCAGCGCGCGCATGGCGGCGGCATTGGCCTGGAAGTCGGCCGAACGCGCATTCAGTTTGGTTTCGATCTTGCTCATTGGGCCCCTTTGTTCGGCACTGTCGTGTCCTCACTTCCCCCCAAGGGGGAGCGAGCTTGCTTGAAGCGGTTCTGCGCGGCGCTCATGCTGTCTTTTCTTGTTCGAGGCCGAGCTGTTCGGCCATCGCTTCGCGGATCTTGAATTTCTGGATCTTGCCGGTCACGGTCATCGGGAAAGCTTCGACGAAGCGGATGTACTTCGGCACCTTGTAATGCGCGATCTGGCCTTTGCAGAAATCGCGCACCTCGGCCTCTTCGAGCATCTGGCCGGGCTTGGGAATGATCCACGCGCAGAGCTCCTCGCCGTACTTGCGGTCGGGCAGGCCGACCACCTGCACGTCCTGCACCTTCGGATGCCGGTAGAGAAACTCTTCGATCTCGCGCGGATAGATGTTCTCGCCGCCGCGGATCACCATGTCCTTGATGCGCCCGACGATGTTGACGTAGCCCTCGGCGTCCATGGTGGCGAGGTCGCCGGTGTGCATCCAGCGCTCGGCATCGATGGCCTCGCGCGTCTTGGGCTCGTCGTCCCAGTAGCCATGCATCACGAGGTAGCCGCGCGTGCACAGCTCGCCCGACTGCCCGGGCGCGACGATGGCGCCGGTCTCGGGATCGACGATCTTCACCTCGACGTGCGGCTGCACCGTGCCGACCGTGGACACGCGCCGGTCGAGCGGCGTGTCGGTGCTGCTCTGGCAGCTCACGGGGCTGGTTTCGGTCATGCCGTAGGCGATGGTGATCTCGCCGAGGTGCATCTCGTTGACCACGCGCTTCATCACCTCGGTCGGGCACGGCGAGCCGGCCATGATGCCGGTGCGCAGCGTGGACAGGTCGAAGTCCTTGAAACGCGGATGGTCGAGTTCGGCGATGAACATCGTGGGCACGCCGTGCAGCCCGGTGCACTTCTCGGCCTCCACGGTCTCGAGCACGGTGAGCGGATCGAAGCCGTCGTTCGGGTACACGATGGCCGCGCCATGCGTGAGGCAGGCCAGGTTGCCGAGCACCATGCCGAAGCAGTGGTACAGCGGCACCGGAATGCACAACCGGTCGGCCGGCGTGAGCTTCATGCATTCGCCGATGAAGAAGCCGTTGTTGAGGATGTTGCAGTGCGTCAGCGTCGCGCCCTTGGGAAAGCCCGTCGTGCCGCTGGTGAACTGGATGTTGATCGGGTCGGTCGCCTTCAGCGTCTTCTGGACCTGCTGCACCTTCGCATCGGCCGCATCGCCGCTCGCGAGCAGCGTGCTGAAGCGCTGCATGCCGGGCTCGTCGGGCGCTTCCTTGCCGTCGATCCAGAAGGTGTGCGCAAGCTGCGGCAGGCGTTCGGGTCCGAGTTCGCGCAGCATCGCCAGGTAGTCGCTGGTCTTGAAGCGGGCCATGGTCACCAGCGCCTTGCAGCCGACCTTGTTGAGTGCGTATTCGAGCTCGGCGGTGCGGTAGGCCGGGTTGATGTTGACGAGGACAAGGCCGACCTTGGCGGTGGCGATCTGCATCAGCACCCACGGCGCATTGTTGTGCGACCAGATGCCGACGCGGTCGCCGGGTGCCAGGCCGAGTTTCAGCAGCGCGCTCGCGAGGCGGTTGGCTTCGGCCTGCAGTTCGCGGTAGGTGAAGCGCAGGCCTTCATGGCGACTGACCAGGGCTTCGCGCTCGGGTTGCTTCTCGACCATGCCGTCGAAGAAATCGCCGAGGGTCTGTTCGATCAGCGGGACGTCGGTGGCGCCCTTGGCGTAGCTCTTGTCCAACGCAGAAGTCATGTCCATGTCCTTTGGGATGGGCGCCCCCGGAAGGGGAGGGAGAAAACCCGCTCAGGCGGTTTCCGAGAACAGCTCGCGCCCGATCAGCATGCGCCGGATCTCGCTCGTGCCCGCACCGATCTCGTACAGCTTGGCATCGCGCCAGAGCCGCTCGACCGGAAAGTCCTTCGTGTAGCCCACGCCGCCCAGCGCCTGGATCGCCTCGCCGGCCATCCAGGTCGCCTTCTCGGCCGAATAGAGGATCGCGCCGGCCGCGTCCTTGCGGAAGGTGCGGGCGTGGTCATTGCGGTCGCAGGCCTTGCCCACCGCGTAGACGTAGGCGCGCGTGGCCTGCCAGGTCGAGTACATGTCGGCCAGCTTGCCCTGCATGAGCTGGAACTCGCCGATGCTCTGGCCGAACTGCTTGCGCTCGTGCACGAAGGGCAGCACCGCGTCCATGCAGGCGGCCATGATCCCGAGCGGGCCGCCCGAGAGCACCGCGCGCTCGTAGTCGAGGCCGCTCATCAGCACCTTGGCGCCCTGGCCTTCGCCGCCGAGCACGTTCTCCTCGGGCACTTCGCAGTTGTCGAAGAACAGCGGATAGGTGTTGGAGCCGCGCATGCCGAGCTTGTCGAGCTTGGTGCCGGCCGAGAAGCCCTTGAAGCCCTTCTCGACGATGAAGGCCGTCATGCCGCGCGCGCCCATCTCGGGCTCGGTCTTGGCGTAGATCACCAAGGTGTCGGCGTCGCCGCCGTTGGTGATCCACATCTTGCCGCCGTTGAGCACGTAGTGGCCGTTCTTCTTCTCGGCCTTGAGCTTCATGCTGACCACGTCGGAGCCGGCGTTCGGCTCGCTCATGGCCAGTGCGCCCACATGCTCGCCGCTCACCAGCTTGGGCAGGTATTTCTTCTTTTGCGCGTCGCTGCCGTTGCGGTGGATCTGGTTCACGCACAGGTTGGAGTGCGCGCCGTACGAAAGCCCCACCGACGCCGAGGCGCGCGAGACCTCTTCCATCGCGACGATGTGCGCGAGGTAGCCGAGCTCGGTGCCGCCGAACTCTTCCTTCACCGTCATGCCGTGCAGGCCGAGGTCGCCGAGCTTCTTCCAGAGGTCGTGCGGGAACAGGTTGTCGCTGTCGATGTCGGCCGCGCGCGGCGCGATTTCATGGGCCGCGAAGTCCTGGATGGCGCTGCGCAGCGAGTCGATGGTCTCGCCCAGGTCGAAGTTCAGGCCGGGATCGTGCATGTGTCTTGTCTCCTCTGAGGGGTCGGCGCGCAGGCGGTCCCACGCGGATTGGCGCTTGGAACCACGCAGCTTACGCCTGGCCGCGCCGCAATTGGCGCCACAATGGTTGCAAAATGCGCCACGCCGCGCCTGCCATCCGATGTCGTCTCCTGCCTTTCTCAGACCCGCCCGCGCCGTCACGCCAATGGCCTTCGTGCGAGCCATCGTGCGCGGCTACCAGCGCTATGGCATCGATCCGTCCGAGGCGCTGCGCGCGGCACAGATCACGCCGCGCGAACTGGCCCGGCCCGACGCCCGGGTCACGGCCGCGCAGTTCGAGGTGCTGTCGGATCACGCCATGCGGGAACTCGACGACGAAGCGCTCGGCTGGTTCTCGCGCCGGCTGCCCTGGGGCAGTTACGGCATGCTGTGCCGCGCCTCGCTGACCGCGCCCGACCTGGGCGTGGCGATCAAGCGCTGGTGCCGCCACCACCACCTGCTGACCGACGACATCGGCCTGTCGCTCGAGATGGCGGGCGGTGTCGCCACGCTGCGCGTGGCCGAACGCCGCGCGCTCGACGACGCATTCCGCGAGTTCTGCCTGGTGACGAGCCTGCGCTTCATGCACGGCTACATGTGCTGGGCCATCGACTCGCGCATCTCGCTGCGCCAGGCCAGCTTTCCGTTCGCGGCGCCGGCACACCGCGATGCCTATGCGTCGATGTTCACGCCCGACACGCGCTTCGACGCGGCCTGCGCGAGCATCGCGTTCGACGAGCGCTACCTCGCCCTGCCCTTGCAGCGCGACGAGCGCGCGCTGCGCACCATGCTCAAGCGGGCGCTACCCCTCACGATCCTGCAGTACCGGCGCGACCGGCTGCTGGGCCAGCGCGTGCGCGAACTGCTGCGCTCGCACGCCGGCGAAGCCACCACCGCCGAGGGGCTGTCCGCATGGCTCAATGTGTCGAGCCGCACGCTGCACCGGCAGTTGCACGAGGAAGGAACCTCGCTCCAGGCGCTGAAGAACGAGGTGCGCCACGAGATGGCCGTGGACCTGCTGCGCCGCACGGCGCGCCCCATCAAGCAGGTGGCGCTGGCGGTGGGCTTTCGCAACGAGAAGAGCTTCGCGCGCGCCTTCCTGCAATGGACCGGGCAGGCGCCGAGCGATTTCCGCCAGCAGGTGAAGAAGTAGAAGTAGCGCTCAGGCGGCCGCAGGTGCGTCGATGCGCGCCAGCGCCGCGGCGATGGAAGCGCTGTCCTCGGGGCGCACGAGCTTGGCGACTTCCTTGCCGTCGCGCATGAACACCAGCGTGGGCCAGAGGCGCACGCCGAACGAGCGGCCGAGCGGCCGCCCGCTGCCGTCCTCGACCTTGATGCGGCGGATGTGCGGGTACTGGGCAAAGGCCTCGGCGATGTTCGGCTGCGCGGCCTTGCAGATGCCGCACCAGTTGGTGCCGAACTCGACCACGGCGGGGCCTTCGAGGGCATCGATCTCGGCGCGCTCGGGCTGCGCCGTCTGGTATTCGGAAGTCATCGGGGTCTGGCTCCTTGTGAACGTGCTCGTTGCCATTGCAGCAGAAAGCGCGCGGGCCTGTTCGCCGCAGGGGTTTCAGGCCTGCTGCATGCCGTGCGCGGCGAGCAATGCGGGCAGTTCGCGCATGTCGCTGAACACCTGCAGCGCACCGACGCTGCGCAGTGCCTCGGGTCCGCTGTGGCCTGATTCGCCGGTGCTGTAGCCGAACACCGTGGCGCCTGCGGCCACGCCGGCGGCGGCGCCCGTCACGGTGTCTTCGACCACCGCGCAGCGCTTCGGATCGACGCCCAGCGCTGCCGCTGCTGCGAGGTAGACGTCGGGATGCGGCTTGGAGCGCGGCATCTCGTGGCCGCTGAAGATGCGGCCCTCGAAGAACTCGATCAGGCCCGTCTTGGCCAGCTGCAGCTCGACCTTGTGGCGATCCGCGCCCGAGGCGCAGGCGATGCGCCCGTCTAGCGTGGCGTGGATCTTGCGGATCGCGTCGAGCGCATGGGGAATGGCCTCGAGGTCGCGTTCGAGCGCTTCGTTGCGGCGGCCGCGGAAGGTCTTGAGCCAGTCCTCGGTGATCCGCACGCCGGTCTTCGATTCGATGAGCGCGGCCTCGTCCTTCACGGCCTTGCCGGTGAAGGCGTTCATCGCCTCTTCGGTGCTGAGATGCCAGCCGAGCTCGCCGAGCATTTCGGCGAGCACGCGGTTGGTGATGGGCTCGGAGTCGACGAGTACACCGTCGCAGTCGAAGAGGACTGCGGCGAAGGGGAAGGTGGGCATTGAGGTGTCTTTTTGGGGATCTTGGGCTTTGGGGATGGTAGCAACGCGTGAGCTAGGTTTGTTTTCCGGAGCCGGGTTTCGCCCCGGCCCCGAACCCAAAAGAATCAGGAAGAAGACACAGCCCGAATCGGTATGTACATCTCCCCACCCCCCGCCACGAACTCCCGCGACTTCTCAGCCATCCCCGCCGAAGCAGCCTCCGCCTCGGCCACCCCCTTCTTCGCCGCGTACTCCCGCACCTCCTGCGTGATCTTCATCGAGCAGAACTTCGGCCCGCACATCGAGCAGAAGTGCGCCACCTTGCTCGAATCCTTCGGCAGGGTCTCGTCGTGGAATTCACGCGCGGTGTCGGGGTCGAGCCCGAGGTTGAACTGGTCCTGCCAGCGGAACTCGAAGCGCGCCTTGCTCAGCGCATCGTCGCGCGAGCGCGCCCCCGGATGCCCCTTCGCCACGTCGGCCGCGTGCGCGGCGATCTTGTACGCAATGATCCCCTGCTTCACGTCGTCGCGGTCCGGCAGGCCGAGGTGCTCCTTCGGCGTCACGTAGCAGAGCATCGCGGTGCCGGCCCAGCCGATCATCGCGGCGCCGATCGCGCTGGAGATGTGGTCGTAGCCTGGCGCGATGTCGATCGTCAGCGGCCCGAGCGTGTAGAACGGCGCCTCGTGGCAGTGCTTGAGCTGCTCGTCCATGTTGGCCTGGATCATGTGCATCGGCACATGGCCCGGCCCTTCGATCATGGTCTGCACGTCGTGCTTCCAGGCGATCTGCGTGAGCTCTCCGAGCGTGCGCAGTTCGGCGAACTGCGCCTCGTCATTGGCGTCGGCACCCGAGCCGGGGCGCAGGCCGTCGCCGAGCGAGAAGCTCACGTCGTAGGCCTTCATGATGTCGCAGATGTCCTCGAAGTGCGTGTAGAGGAAGCTCTCCTTGTGGTGCGCGATGCACCACTTGGCCATGATCGAGCCACCGCGCGAGACGATGCCGGTCATGCGGTCGGCCGTCAGGTGGATGAACGCCAGGCGCAGGCCGGCGTGGATGGTGAAGTAGTCCACGCCCTGCTCGGCCTGCTCGATCAGCGTGTCGCGGTAGATATCCCAGGTCAGGTCCTCGGCCACGCCACCGACCTTCTCGAGCGCCTGGTAGATCGGCACGGTGCCGATCGGCACGGGGCTGTTGCGCACGATCCAGTCGCGCGTGGTGTGGATGTTCCTGCCGGTCGACAGGTCCATCACGTTGTCGGCGCCCCAGCGGATGGCCCAGACGAGCTTCTCCACCTCTTCCTCGATGCTCGAGGTGACGGCCGAGTTGCCGATGTTGGCGTTGATCTTGACCTTGAAGTTGCGGCCGATGGCCATCGGCTCGACTTCGGGGTGGTTGATGTTGGCGGGAATGATCGCGCGGCCGCGCGCCACTTCGTCGCGCACGAACTCGGGCGTGATGATGCGCGGAATCTGCGCACCCATCGGGTTGCCGGCCACGCGCTTCGCCCGCTCCTCGTTGGCGAGGTACTCGGCCATCCACTCGCGCTTGCCGTTCTCGCGCAGCGCCACGTACTCCATCTCGGGCGTGACGATGCCACGGCGCGCATAGTGCATCTGCGTCACGTTGGCACCCGACTTGGCGCGGCGCGGCGTGCGCTGCAATGCCGAGGCGCCGGCGCGCAGTTCGGCCAGGCGCTGGGCATCGCGGTCTTCGTTCTTGGCGCCATCGTCGAGCGCATGGTGCATGCGGCCTTCGTAGCTTTCGGTGTCGTTGCGTTCGGCGACCCATGCGCCGCGCACGTCCGGCAGGCCGCGGCGCACGTCGATCTCCACCTTCGGGTCGGTGTACGGGCCCGAGGTGTCGTAGAGCGAGACGGTCTCGCCGTTGGTGAGCTGAACGTCACGCACGGGCACGGCGAGGTCGGGCCGGCTGCCGGGAATGACGCACTTGTGCGATGCGGGGAACGGCTCGCGCGTCAGCGACAGCAGCGAGGTGAACTTATCGGGGGCATTCATCGATCGGGCACTCCTTGTGGAAAGACAGGGTGCTCCGCAATCGCTCGGTGGCCTTCGGCAGATGCCCGCCACAAGATGGTGTGGCGGACCGAAGTCAGGGAGTGCAGCTCTTCTTACGCCGGTATGACCCGGATCAAGTTCGCGGGTCGGCAGCTTGCCATCTCAGCACGCCACATGCGTGCACCCCGGAGCGGTGCCTATTGTGCGGGCCGCCGCACGGGGCGTCAACCGGCAGGCTGCTGCAGGTCGCCGTCGAGGTAGTACCAGCGCTCGCCCTCGCGCACGAAGCGGCTGCGCTCGTGCAGGCGCGTGGCGGCACCGCTGGAAGCGCTGCGCTGGCGCGCGACGAATTCGACTTCGGCATGGTCGGCGTCGAGCACCGAGCGCGAACGCACATCGAGCCCCAGCCATTTCACGCCCGGCTCGAAGTCGATCGACGCCGGCCGCTTCGTCGGATGCCAGGTGGCGAGCAGGTAGGGGGCGCGCTCCAGCACGAAGGCGGTATAGCGCGAGCGCATCAGCGACTCGGCGTCGGGCGCGGGCGTGTGCTCGAAGTCGTCGACGTAGCGGCCGCAGCACATCGTGTAGCCGATGGGCTTGTCGCGGCGGTCGGTGCGGCCGCAGGGGCAGGGTCCGGAGGTGGGATCGGTGGCGCTCATGGAGACCGCTATTGGAACATTTCCGCGCGGGGCCCCCCGCAGCGCGCCGGATGGGTGCATCCACCGTTGGCGCGGCGCTTGCTACAAGCTAGGCTTCCGGCACGAGGAGATGATGCGATGTACCTCACGGCCTCCGAGCACAAAGCGCTGCGCGGCGTCTTCACGCTGTTGGCAGAAGACCGCGGCGAGCGCGAGATCCGCGAGCGCCTTGGCTGGGCGCTGCTCGACCTGCTGCGGGCCGACCAGTTCGCCTCGTACGTCTGGCACGCCGAGCACGGCAGCTTCGGCGAGCGCGTGGCCCTCAACATGGACCCGGCCAACCTCGACCGCTATGCCGAATGGCACCAGCACCACGACCCGATCACCTTCGTGCTGCAGTCGCGGCGGCGAGCGACGCGCGTGACCGAAGTGATGCCGCAGCGCGCGCTGATGCGCACGCCGTTCTTCGGCGACTTCCTCGCGCGCGACGGCCTGCACTGGGGCATGAACCTTCATGCGTTCGAAGGCGCGCATGCGTTGGGCGACCTGCGCATCTGGCGCCGCAAGGGCCGCAGCGACTTCGGCGACCACGAGAAGGCACTGCTCGACCTGGTGGAGCCGGCATTCGCCGGCGCGCTCAGGCGCGCGCAGCAGCATCGCGCGCCGGCCGCATCGCTGCTGAGTGCGCGCGAGCAGCAGGTGGCCGACGCGGTGCGGCAGGGCCTGACCGACAAGGAGATCGCGCGGCGCATGGGCGTGGGCGTGCCGACGGTGCGGACCTACCTGCGCCGCACCTTCGACAAGCTCGGCATCGAACGGCGCTCGGCGCTGGCGGCACGCATGGGCGCGGAAGCACCGGCCACGCGCTGAATGAGCCGCCCCCTGCCGCGCTACTTCGGCGCGGCGATGCGCCCGAGCACGGCTTCCACCGCGAGCCCCAGCGCCAGCAACCGGCGATCGCTGCCGGCGGGGCCGTCGAACTCCAGCCCGATCGGCAACCCGCTCGCCGCGCCGATCCCCGATGGCAGTTGCAGGCCCGGAATGCCGGCATTGCTCCCCGGGTCGGTGTTCTGGATCAGCGCGCCGAAGTTCTCGGGACTGCTCGACTCCGGCCCGGCCGCGAGCGCCACGCGCGGCACGGTGGCGAACACCAGCGCATCGAGGCGGTGCGTCGCGAAGGTGTCGCGATAGAGCTTCTGCAGCGCCGGCCGCGCGACCTTCATGGCGTTGTCGTAGGCCGGCTTCGCATCGATCACGCCATTCGGCGCGGGCAGCTTGCGCGGCACGACGAAGGTTTCGAAGGTGCCCTTGACGTCGGCGCTCGCGATGCCGGCGACCAGCTGCGCCATGTCGACGCCGGTGCGGTACTTCGCAAGATAGGCCACCATGTCGTCGTGCGCCTCGTAGAGCGCCAGCGGAAAGCCGATGGCGCCGTTGAGTTCCATGAGCTTCGGCATCTCCACCTCGACCAGCGTTGCGCCGGCTTCGCGCAACCTGGCGAGTGCCGCGTCGGTGGCCGCGCGCGTGTCGGCGTCGAGGTTCTCGTGGAAGGCCGGCACCACGCCGAGCCGCACGCGCTTCAGGTCGACCGGGCGGACCGCCGCACCACCGGCGATCACGCGGTCGAGCAGCGCGAGGTCGGCCACCGACGCGGCCATCGGCCCTGCGGTGTCCCGGGTGTGCGAAATGGGCGCGATGCCCTGCTGCGGATAGCGCCCGATGCTCGGCCGCAATGCGGCGCAGCCGTTGAACGCGCACGGGATGCGCACCGAGCCGCCGGTGTCGGTGCCCAGTGCGGCCGTCACGATCCGCGCGCCCAGCGCCGCGCCATTGCCGGACGACGAACCGCCCGCGACGCGGCTTGCGTCGTAGGCATTGCGCACGCCCACCTCGGGCCCGCTCTGGAACGCCGGATTCCATCCCGTCACGCCGAAGGCCAGCTCGTGCATGCTCGTCTTGCCGAGGATCACGGCGCCGGCCGCGCGAAGCTTCGCGACCACCGGCGCATCGGCGGCGGGCACGAAACCCTTGAGCGCGGGCGTGCCGGCCGTGGCGGGCAGGCCCTGCACCTGGATGTTGTCCTTGATGACCACCGGCAGCCCGGCCAGCGGCTTGCACGCAGCGCCGCCGCGCTGGCGCTGGCGTTGCTGCGCATCGGCGGCGCGCGCGGCCTTCAGCGCGCCCGCTTCGTCGAGCGTGACGAAGGCATTCAGCTCCGGCCGGGCCTTGGCCCGCGCGATCGAGGCCGTCACCAGTTGCTCGCTGGAGAGCGTGCCGGCGCAAAGCTGCCGGACCGCTTCGCTGGCGGTGAGCACGGCGATGTCGCCGGCGGCAGGCTGCGCGGCTGCGGCGGCGCTGCACAGGAGAAGGGAAAGGGAAACGGCTTTCTTGGACGACTTTGGCACGACAGAACCTCCGATGAAGAGGCCGCCATGCTGCACCGGCGCCGCGGTGCTGTCTGTCGTCGAAACCGATGACAGAAAGCGCGGCGGGCGCTCAGGCCAGTGCGCGCTGAATAAGAAGCTTCTGGATGTCCGACGTGCCTTCGTAGATCTGGCACACCCGCACGTCGCGGTAGATGCGCTCAAGCGGAAAGTCGTTCACATAGCCGTAGCCGCCGAGCGTCTGGATGGCGGCACTGCAGACGCGCTCGGCCATCTCGCTCGCGAACAGCTTGGCCATCGCGGCTTCCTTGAGGCAGGGCCGGCCTGCATCGCGCAGGCTCGCGGCATGCCAGATGAGCTGCCGCGCCGCCTCGAGCTGCGTGGCGCAGTCCGCAAGGCGGAAGCCCACGGCCTGCTGGTCGAAGATCGCGCCGCCGAAGGCCTGGCGTTCCTTCGCATAGGCGAGCGCGACCTCGAACGCGCTGCGCGCCATGCCCACGCTCTGCGCCGCGATGCCGATGCGCCCGCCCTCGAGCGCGCCAAGCGCGATCTTGTAGCCCTCGCCCTCCTGCCCGATCAGGTTCTCGGCCGGGATGCGGCAGCCGTCGAAGTTGATCTGCGCGGTGTCGCTGCTGTGCTGGCCGAGCTTGTCCTCGAGCCGCGCCACGTTGTAGCCCGGCGCATCGGTCGGCACGATGAACGCGCTCATGCCACGCTTGCCCGCGGCCTTGTCGGTGACCGCGATCACGATCGCCACCTGGCCGTTCTTGCCGCTGGTGATGAACTGCTTGACGCCATCGATGACCCAGCCGTCGGCATCCTTGCGCGCGGTGGTGCGCAGGCTCGACGCGTCGCTGCCGGCCTGCGGCTCGGTGAGGCAGAACGCGCCGAGCATCTGTCCTTGCGCCAGCGGCTCCAGCCACTGCTTCTTCTGCTGTGCATTGCCGTAACGCAGCATGATGGCGTTGACCGGGCAGTTGGTCACGCTGATGGCGGTGCTGGTGCCGCCGTCGCCGGCGGCGATTTCCTCGAGCACGAGCGCGAGCGTCAGGTAGTCGAGGCCGGCGCCGCCGTGCTCCTCGGGCACGCAGATGCCGTAGGCGCCCAGCGCCGCGAGGCCCTGGTGCGCTTCCTTCGAAAAGATGTGCTCGCGGTCCCAGCGCGTGGCGTGGGGCCAGAGTTCGGCTTGCGAGAACGCGCGCACCGCGTCGCGGATGGCTTCCTGGTCGGCACTGAGCAGCATGGCTGTGTCTCCTGTGTTTTTTTTCTTGGCGCGGGCCTGCAGCGGCTACTTGCCGGCGCCCAGGTCCATGATCAGCCGCGCGGCCATGTACAGGCGGCGCGGGATGGCGCTGGTGTCGACGTACTCGGCCTTGTCGCTGTGGTAGCCGAAGCCCGGCAGGCCCAGGCTTTCAATCACCGGCTTGCCCGAGAGCGCCGCATAGGCCGCATCGGTGCCGCCGCCGGTGCGTTCGGCAATGTCGAGCGTGCCGCCCGCCTCCTTGTAGAAGGCGATGGCCTTGTCGACCAGTTTGCGGCCGCCTTCGCCGGCATTGAAGGCCGGACGGCCGCGCGTGATGAGCACCTTGACGTCCGCTTCGGGCAGTTTCTTCTGCTGCGCACGCTCCTGGAGCGTCTTCATCGCGGCGTCGAAGTCCTCGTTGCGCGCGTAGCGCACGTCGGCATTCAGCGTGGCGCTTGCCGGGATGATGTTCGACACGTTGCCGGCCTTGGCGATGGTCCAGTTGAAGCGCAGGTTCTTCGACTTGTCGTCGATGTCCATCGTGCGCAGCACGAGATCGGAGGCCTCGACCAGCGCGTTCACGCCGAGCTCGGGCGCCGCGCCCGCATGCGAGGCCTTGCCGGTGATGTTGACCTGCACGTAGGCGATGCCCGAGGTGCCGAGGGAGAGCTTCTCGTCACCGGCGCTCGTGGGTTCGAACGACAGCACGTAGTCGGCCTGCTTCGCTTCTTCCTGGATCAGGTCGCGCGAACCGAAGGAGCCCTTTTCCTCGTCGGTGTTGAACAGCACGGTAATGGTGCCGAAGTCGCGCACGCCGTAGTCCTTGATCAGCAGCTTGAGCGTGTGCAGGATCACGGCGTTGCCGCCCTTGTCGTCGGCGATGCCGGGACCGTAGGCCTTGTCGCCCTCGATCTTGAACGGGGCCTTCGCGAGCGTGCCCTTCGGATAGACCGTGTCCATGTGCGACATCAGCAACAGGTTCTTGCCGCCGCGCCCCTTGAGCTTGCCGACGATGTTGTCGCCCACGACGAGCCCCGCCGACTTGTGCCGTGTGACCGTGAAGCCGAGGTTCTTGAGTTCGCCCTCGAGGTACTGGCCGGCGGCCGCGAGGCCTTCGGCATCGCCGGTGCCGGTCTCGAGGTTGACGAGTTTTTCCAGCGTCTTGATCAGCGCGGGCTGCTCGTCGGTGGCGGCCTGAAACAGCACGTTGTCGCGCTTCTGGGCCCAGGCGGCGCTCGCCACGAAGGCGGTGGCCAGCACGACGGCCATGGCGGTACGGTGAAAGGAAGGGCGCATGAAGACTCCTGCTCTACGCATTGTTGGATGTTGGTCTGGGGGCGCCCGGGGGGCGTCCGCTCATAGCAATTCGAGTGCCACCGCCGTGCCTTCGCCTCCGCCGATGCACAGCGTCGCCACGCCGCGCTTCTTGCCGCGCGCCTTGAGCGCATGCAGCAGCGTGACCATGATGCGTGCGCCGCTCGCGCCGATCGGGTGGCCGAGCGCGCAGGCGCCGCCATGCACATTGACGATCTCGTGCGAAACGTCGAGTTCGTGCATCAGCGCCATCGGCACCACCGCGAAGGCCTCGTTGACTTCCCACAGGTCGACGTCGCGCACGCTCCAGCCGGTCTTCTTGAACAGCTTGGCGACAGCGCCGACCGGTGCGGTCGAGAACCACTCGGGCTGCTGCGCATGCGTCGCATGGCCCACGATGCGGGCGATCGGCGTTGCGCCGATCTTCCTGGCGTGCGATTCGGTCATCATGACCAGCGCCGCGGCGCCGTCGTTGATCGACGAGCTCGAGGCGGCGGTGATGGTGCCGTTCTCTTTCTTGAACGCGGGCTTGAGCGTGGAGATCTTGTCGAGCTTGACCTTGCCCGGGCCCTCGTCGATCGAGACCACGGTATCGCCGCCGCGGCCCTTCACGGTGACGGGCACGATCTCGTCCTTGAACGCGCCGGATTCGGTGGCGGCCTTGGCCCGCTGCACGCTGGCGATCGCGAAGGCGTCCTGCTGCTCGCGCGTGAACTTGTACTTGGCCGCGCAGTCTTCGCCGAAGGTGCCCATGGAACGGCCCGGCTGATAGGCGTCCTCGAGGCCGTCGAGCATCATGTGGTCGAAGATGCGGTCGTGGCCCATGCGGTAGCCGCCGCGGCCCTTGAGCATGAGATACGGCGCGTTGGTCATGCTTTCCATGCCGCCCGCCACCATCACCTCGTGGGTGCCCACAAGCAGCAGGTCGTGCGCGAGCATGGCCGCCTTCATGGCCGAGCCGCACATCTTGCTGAGCGTGACCGCGCCGGCGCTGTCGGGCAGGCCGCCCTTGTAGGCCGCCTGGCGCGCCGGCGCCTGGCCCTGGCCCGCCATCAGGCAGTTGCCGAACAGCACTTCGCCGACGCTGTCGGGCGCAATGCCGGCGCGCTCCACGGCGGCCTTGATGGCAGCGCCGCCGAGGTCGTGCGCCGCGAGCGACGCGAAGTCGCCCTGGAAGCTGCCCATGGGAGTGCGTGCAGCACCGACGATGACGATGGATTCGGACATTTCAGATCTCCTTGTGGATGGATGTTCAGAAGTGGGTCGCATGCCCCTCGTGCGGGAAACGCTGCGATTCCTCGTACGGGAAGACGTCGAGCATCTGCCCGGCCTCGATGCGCTGCTTGTGGTGCTGCCAGAAGGCGGCGTCGAGCAGGTCGGCATGGTGCGCCATGAAGGCCTCGCGCACGGCGTCGTTGCCGAGCAGGAACGGGCCGAAGGTCTCGGGGAACACGTCCTTCGGGCCCACCGAATACCAGACCTCGCCGCTCATCTCGTCCTCCTCGTTGCGCGGCGCGGGCACCTTGCGGAATTTGCAGTCGGTGATGTATTCGATCTCGTCGTAGTCGTAGAAGACGACCTTGCCGCCACGCGTGACGCCGAAGTTCTTCCACAGCATGTCACCGGGAAAGATGTTGGCGGCGACCATGTCCTTGATGGCATTGCCGTACTCGACGACCGCATGCTCGAGCTGCTCCCTGGCGCGCCGTGCGTGCGCCGGGGTTTCGGGGTCGGCCAGCGTGTCGAAGGCCTCCTGCAGGTAGATGTTGAGCGGGATCATGCGGCGCTCGATGTAGACGTGCTTGAGCACCAGCTCCATCTCCCCGTTGCCGTCGCGGTCGGCGATCTCGAGCTGGCTGGGTGCGAATTTCTTGATCTCCTCGATGAGTTCGGGCTCGAATCGGTCGAGCGGAAAGCCCACGTCGCTGTATTCGAGCGTGTCGGCCATGCGCCCGACGCGGTCGTGCTGCTTCACGAGCAGGTACTTGCCCTTGATCTGCTCGCGCGTGGTGTCCTTCTGCGGCGGATAGAAGTCTTTGATGACCTTGAACACGAACGGGAAGGAAGGCAGGTCGAACACCAGCATGACCATGCCCTTGATGCCGGGCGCGATGCGGAAGCGGTCGCTCGAATAGTTCAGGTGCGAAAGAAAGTCGCGGTAGAAGAGCGTCTTGCCCTGCTTAGCGAGGCCGAGTGCGTTGTAGATCTCGGCGCGCGGCTTGCGCGGCATCAGCGAACGCAGGAACTGCACGCAGGCCGAGGGCACTTCCATGTCGACCATGAAGTACGCGCGCGCAAAGCTGAAGAGCATCTGCAGGTCGTCTTCGCCGAACAGCACCGCGTCCACGTAGAAATGGTCTCGGCTGTCGTGCAGGATCGGCAGCGAGAACGGCAGCTCGGTGAAGCCGTTCATGATCTTGCCAACCACGTAGGCACCCTTGTTGCGGTAGAACAGGCCCGAGAGCACCTGCAGCTGAAAGTTGGCGCGCAGCTTCACCTGGTCGAAGCGCCCCATCATGGCATTGGCCACGCGCTCGGCGTCGCGCCGCTTGTCGGCGAAGCTGCCCTGCAGCGCATAGTCGTCGATCATCTGTTCGATGGTGTCGGCCAGCGCCTCGTCGCTCGGGTAGTAGGGCCGGTATGTGGGCGCACCGCGCGGCTCGATGTATTCGGTGCTGATCGCCGGGCGCACGAAGATGAAATCGTTCTGGAAGTAGGCGCGGTGCAGGATCTTCGTTGTCACCGAGTTGAAGAAGCTCTCGGCCAGCTCGGGCTGGTGGTGGTCCACAAGCAGGCCGATGAAGTGCAGCTTGACCTGGTGCCACACCTCCATGGGCTGCTCGCCGGCCTTGAACTCCTTCTCGAGGCGGGCCACCGCCTCGTTCACCCGCAGGTCGTAGAACTCGATGCGCTCGCGCTGCGCGCGCTGCTGGCCATGCCAATCGGCTGTTTCGAACCGGTGCTTGGCGCGCGCCGACTCGGCGCGAAACAGCGTGTAGTGGCGGTTGAAGCCGTCGATCATCGCCTTGGCGATATCGTAGGCCAGCGGGGAATCGAGACGCTGCGGGAACATGCGTTCAGCCGGCGCTTGTGGGTGTCGCGTTCTGGCCGGCTTCGTCGGCGGCCGCCACGGCGGCACGCGGCAGCGGCGTGGCTTCGGACGGCGTGCTCCACTTGAAGCGGATGCGCTGCACCGCGGCCTTGTACACCGCGTCGAGCGGCTTGGCGCCGTCCACGCTCAGGCCCAGGTCCTGCAGCAGGCCGTCGTGCACGCCGAAGGTCCAGCCATGGATCGTGACCTGCTGGTCGCGGCTCCAGGCGTCGACCATGACCGTGCTCACCGCCACGTTGACCACCTGCTCGGCCACGTTGAGTTCGCACAGCGCATCGGCGCGCACGTCCTCGGGCAGGCTGTCGAGCATCACGTTGTGCCGGTCGCGCACGTCCTGAATGTGGCGGATCCAGTTGTCGGCCAGGCCGATGCGCTTGCCGCTGAGAGCGGCCGCCACGCCGGCGCAGCCGTAGTGGCCCACCACCATGATGTGCTTGACCTTCAGGTGCTCCACGGCGAACTGGATCGCCGACAGCGCATTGAGGTCGGAGTGCACCACGATGTTCGCGACGTTGCGGTGCACGAACACCTCGCCGGGCTCGAGGCCGGTGATCTGGTTGGCGGGCACGCGGCTGTCGGAGCAGCCGATCCACATGTAGCGCGGCGTCTGCTGCTTCACCAGGCCGGTGAAGAAGCCGGGCCGGTCGCGTTCCATCTGTGCGGACCAGGCACGGTTGTGGGCGAAGAGGTCGTCGAGTGTTTCGGTCATGGCGGTGATTGTCGATGAGTCGTGGTTCGGTCGAAGGTCGATGTCGGCATCTCAGGCCGGCCTGGCGGCTTTCTGCGCGCGGGCCAGCGCCGCGCGGCCTTTTTTCTCCTGCTCGCGCACTTCGGCCAGATTGGCCTGCAGCTCGACGAGCTGCGCCTCGAGCTGCGCGCGGTGCGCGCCGAGCACGCCAAGGAACTTCTGCAGCTGCGCCACGGTGTCGCGCGGGCTGTCGTACATGTCGAGGATGTCCTTGGCCTCGGTCAGGCTCAGGCCGAGGCGCTTCGCGCGCAGCGTGAGCGTGAGCCGCGCCCGGTCGCGCGCGCTGTAGATGCGCTGCATGCCCGAGCGCTCCGGCGTGAGCAGCCCCATGTCCTCGTAGAAGCGGATGGCGCGCGTCGTGAGGTCGAACTCCTTCGCGAGCTGGCTGATGGTGAAGGTCTGCGCGGACATGTGGCGAAAGGTAAGGGCGGAATACGTCCGGAAGGGCGTTGCGGTGGCGACAGCAGGTTTGTGCCGCCGTCCCTACAATGGTGCCCTCAACCTATGACGTTTACGTAAACGTCAATCTTACATGAACCTCCTCGAACGCGAACTCCACTACCCCCTGGGCGACACCCTGCCCGTCCCCGGCGAAGCATTGGAAGTCGCACCGGGCGTGCGATGGATCCGCATGCGGCTGCCCTTCGCGCTCGACCACATCAACCTCTGGCTGCTGCGCGACAGCATCGGCGGCGTCGAGGGCTGGACGGTGGTCGACTGCTGCATCGCGCACGACGAATCCCGCGCCCAATGGGAACAGGTCTTCGAGACCCAACTGCAGGGCCTGCCGATCCTGCGCGTGATCGTCACCCACATGCATCCGGACCACATCGGCCTGGCCGAATGGCTCTGCACGCGCTGGAACGCGCCGTTGTGGATCAGTTCGACCGACTACCACGTGGCACGTGTGCTCACCACCAGCGGCGACACGCTCGCGGGCGGCGAGGCGGCGGCGCGCTTCTTCGCCTCGCACGGCCTCAGCGACCCGGAGGCGATGGCCAAGATCCGCGCGCGTACCAGCTACTACGCGAACATGGTGCCTGCGGTGCCCGACCGCTTCGTGCGCATGATGGACGGCGACACCGTCATGATCGACGGCCATGCATGGCGCTGCATCAGCGGCTACGGCCACGCGCCCGAGCACATTGCGCTCTACTGCGACGAACTGAAGCTGCTGCTCGGCGGCGACATGATGCTGCCGCGCATCTCGACCAACGTGAGCGTGCACGCCAGCGAACCCGATGCCAACTCGCTGCGGCTGTTTTTGGACAGCATCGACAAGTTCAAGGCGCTGCCGGCCGACACGCTCGGCCTGCCGTCGCACGGCAAGCCCTTCACGGGCATCCACCGCCGCGTCGACCAACTGCAGGAACACCACCGCGACCGCCTGGCCGAGCTGCTCGAGGCCTGCATCGCAGGGCCGCTGACGGCCGCCGAGGGCCTGCCGATCCTGTTCAAGCGCGCGCTCGACCTGCACCAGATGACCTTCGCGATGGGCGAGACGGTCGCGCACCTGCACCTGCTGTGGTTCGCAGGGCAGGTGCGGCGCGAGCTGGGCGAGGACGGCGTCTACCGCTTCAGGGCGGCCTGACGAAGCAGAAGAAGCCGCCGCCGTGCGCGCCGCAGCCGGGGCCGCATAGACTTGGCGGCCATGAACATGCCGCACACGCTCGCCGCGCTGCGCGCCGGCCGGCTGGCGGGCGCGCGGCGGCTCGATCTCTCGTGCGGGCTGACCGAGTTTCCGCGCGAGATCTTCGCGCTCGCCGATTCGCTCGAAATACTGAACCTGTCGGGCAATGCGCTCGAGGCGCTGCCTGACGACCTGAGCCGGCTGCACCGGCTGCGCGTGCTGTTCTGCTCCGACAACCGCTTCACCGAACTGCCCGCCTCGCTCGGGCAATGCCGCTCGCTCGAGATGGTCGGCTTCAAGGCCAACCGCATCCGCAGCGTGCCCGCGGCGGCGCTCGAACTGCCGCTGCTGCGCTGGCTGATCCTCACCGACAACCAGATCGATTCGCTGCCTGATGCGCTCGGGCGCTGCGCACGGTTGCAGAAGCTCATGCTCGCGGGCAACCGCCTGCAGGCGCTGCCGGCATCGCTCGCGGCCTGCGGGCAGCTCGAGCTGCTGCGCATTGCGGCCAACCGCTTCGAGCAGTTGCCCGCCTGGCTGGCATCGATGCCCCGGCTCGCATGGCTCGCGGCGGCCGGCAATCCCTTCGATGCCGCCGCGGAAGACGCGGCCATCGCCGCGCCTTCGGTGCCGAGCGTGCCGTGGCACGAGCTGGCGCTCGGCAAGAAGATCGGCCAGGGCGCCTCGGGCGTGATCCATGAAGCCGTGCTGCGCGGCGTGCAGCCGGTGGCGGTCAAGCTGTTCAAGGGGGCGGTCACGAGCGACGGCTGGCCGCACAGCGAGATGGCGGCCAGCGTCGCGGCGGGCGAGCATCCCACGCTGGTCGCGGCGCAGGGCCGCATCGGCGGGCATCCCAAAGGGTGCGACGGCCTGGTGATGGCGCTCGTCGATCCGGCGTTCGCCACGCTCGCGAGCCCGCCGAGCTTCGACTCGTGCACCCGCGACGTGTACGCCGAGGACGCGCGCTGGCCTTCGGCGGTGGCGCTCCGCATCGCACGCGACATCGCCTCTGCGATGCGGCACCTGCATGCGCGCGGCATCGTCCACGGGGACCTCTACGCGCACAACATCCTGTGGCGGCCGGAGGGCGGCGCGCGGCTCGGCGATTTCGGCGCGGCCTGGATGCCCGGCACGCTCGGCGCGGCCCAGGCACGCGCCTTCCAGGCCGTCGAGATGCGTGCCTTCGGCTGCCTGCTCGAAGAGCTGCTGGCACGCTGCACCGATGCGCCGGGGCCCGCGGTCGCCGCGCTCGCGGCGCGCTGCCTGCAGCCCGATGCGGCCGCACGCCCGTCGTTCGACGAGGCACTGCCGCTCATCGAACGCGCGCTGTCGTCTCCATGACGCGCCGCCCGCCACCGCAACTGCCGCTGCCCACGCGCGACGGCGTCGGCCCGAGCTGCGTCGGCCTGCCGCAAGGCCCGTGGCCGACCATCGCCGAGTTCCTGGTCGAGCGCTTCACCGCGATCACGCGCGAGGCCTGGCTCGAACGCATGGCGGCCAACGACGTGGTCGACGAGTACGGCGTGCCCGTGACCGCGTCGCGCCGCTACGAGGCGCCGCTCAGGGTCTATTACTACCGCACGCTCGACGGCGAGGCACGCATCCCGTTCGAGGAGCAAATCGTCTACCGCGATGCCGACCTGCTGGTGGTCGACAAGCCGCCCTTCGTGCCCGTCATTCCCACCGGCAAGTACCTGCACGAGAGCCTGCTGGTGCGGCTGAAGCGCAAGCTCGGCATCGACGGCCTGGTGCCGATGCACCGCATCGATCGCGGCACGGCCGGGCTGGTGCTGTTCTCGGTGCGCCGCGAAACGCGCGGCGCCTACCAGGTGCTGTTCCCGGAGCGCCGCATCGACAAGCACTACGAGGCGGTCGTCCCCTGGCAGCCCGGGGTGTCGGCGGTGCCGGCCATCTACCGCAGCCGGCTCGTCGACGACGAAGCGCACTTCATGCGCGTCAGGGAGGAACAAGGCGGCGAGCCCAATTCCGAGACGCACATCGAGGTCGCGCAGCAGGCGGGAGGCCACGCGCTGCTCCGGCTCTCGCCGGTCACAGGGCGGCGCCACCAGTTGCGCGTGCACTGCATGGCGCTCGGCATGCCGATCGTCAACGACCCGATCTACCCCACGCTGCTGCCGCAGGGTGCCGACGATTTCGACCGACCGCTGCAGCTGCTCGCCAAGTCGGTGGCATTCGAAGACCCGCTGAGCGGCGAAGCGCGCACTTTCACCAGCCCCCGAAGCCTGGCGCTGCCGCCAAGGTGACGGCGCGCGGGCGCGCGGCGCACTAAGCTTCCCTCCGGCATCTTTCAAGACTCCGGAGACACCTACATGGACACCACCCGACTCTTCTCGCTCGAGGGCCGCAGCGCCCTCATCACCGGCGGCTCGCGCGGCATCGGCCGCATGATCGCCGAAGGCTTTCTGGCCCAGGGCGCGCGCGTGTACATCTCGGCGCGCAAGGCCGATGCCTGCGACGCCGCCGCCAAGGAGCTCTCGGCCTTCGGCCACTGCGTGTCGCTGCCGGCCGACGTGTCGACGCAGGAGGGCATGAAGGCGCTGGTCGAGGCCTATGCCGGCCACGAAAAGACGCTCGACATCCTCGTCAACAACGCCGGCGCCGCCTGGGGCGCGCCCTACGACGAATTTCCAGAGAGCGGCTGGGACAAGGTGGTCGACCTCAACATGAAGACGCCCTTCTTCCTCACGCAGATGCTCACGCCGATGCTGCGCGCCGGCGCCACCGACCACCTGGCGAAGGTGATCAACATTGCCTCGATCGACGGGATCGCGGTCAATCCGCTCGAAACCTATTCCTACGCGGCCAGCAAGGCCGGCGTGATCCAGCTGACGCGCCGCATGGCCACGCGGCTCGCGCGCGACCGCATCGTGGTGAGCGCCATCGCACCGGGCGCGTTCGCCTCCAGCATGAACAAGGATGCACGCGACAACGCCGAAGAGGTGGGCAAGCGCATTCCCGCCGGCCGCATCGGCACCCCCGAGGACATGGCCGGCGCGGCCATCTTCCTGGCCTCGCGCGCGGGCGACTACGTGCTGGGCTCGACGCTGGTGCTCGACGGTGGCGTGATCCACACGCGCGGAACCGACTAGGCACAACGGGCTGCCCCGCAGCGCCGCGTCGCGGGATCAACGCCAGCGGGGAACGGCTTCGTCCTTGAGCTGCGCGCGCAGAACACCGTAGTCCGGCACCACGCTCTCCACCGTTTCCCAGAAGCGGTGCGAGTGGTCCATCACGCGCAGGTGGGCGAGCTCGTGCGCCACCACATAGTCGATCACCGGCAGGCGGAAATGGATCAGCCGCCAGTTGAGCCGGATCGAACCGTCGGCACTCGCGCTGCCCCAGCGCGTGGCGGCGTTCGAGAGCGACAGCTTCTGCCACTGCACGCCGAGCCGCGGCGCGAAATGGTCGAGGCGCTCGATGAAGAGGCGTCGCGCGCTGCGCATGAGCCAGGCCTGGGCGGCATCGCGGATCTGCGACGGCGCTGCGTTCTGCGCCACCGCAAGGCGCAGGACGCGCGCTCCCGTGCCCTCGGCGCCGGCCTCGTCGAGCGTGCCGCCGACGCTCGAGAAGCCGTGCTTCGGGTCGAGCCGGATCACGACCGGCTCGCCCATGAACGGAAATTCGGCGCCGTCCTTCCACTCGATGCGCGTGGCCTCGACGCGCGCCTGGCGCTGCTGCGTCTCGCGCAGCTTGCGCAGGATCCAGTCGGCTTTCTCCTGCACGGCCGCATCGACGTCGCGCAGCGTGACCCAGCGCGGGGCGCGCACCGACAGTCCCTCGGCACCGACGAGAAAACCGATGGTCTTGCGCTTGCCGCGTTTGAACTCGTAGCCCACGCGCGCCGAGCCCAGGACCACTTCGCGCGTGGCCTGCGGATGGACGAAGCTCGCGAGCGCCAACGTGTCGCGCAGCGGAATCGCGGGCACTGCGGGCGCGGCGCCGGCATGCGGCGCAGCCTCGTCGGTCGCGGAAGGCGCGGGCGCAGGCGACACGGCCGGCGGCACCTGCGGCGCTTTCTTCTTGCGCGGCGTGCGCGGACGGTGCTCGGGCGGTGCAGGCGCGGCGAACTCGCTGCCGAGCTTCTCGAACAGGTCCATGGTGAACTGCAGCAGTGCCTGCATCGTCCGGCTCTTTCCTGCCTGCGCCGCCTGCGCTCTCTTCAGCGCCCGTGCGCCTGCTGCGCCTCGACGGGCGGGCTGCTGTCGCGATAGGCCTCGGGATCGAGCCGGTGCATCTCGGCTTCGATCCAGGCCTCGACCTCGCGCATCAGTTCGTCGGGCTTGCGTCCGACGCTGGAAATGGCCGGGCCGATCGACACGTCCACCACGCCGGGGCGTTTGATGAAGGCCTTGCGCGGCCAGACCTTGGCCGAGGTGACCGCGATCGGAATGACCGGCACGCCTGTTTCGCAGGCGAGCCGGGTGCCGCCATTCTTGTAGGTGCCTTTTTGCCCGCGCGGAATGCGCGTGCCCTCGGGGAACATGATGATCCAGATGCCCTGCGCGAGCAGCTTGCGGCCCTGGTTCACCACCTTGTTGAAGGCCTGGGCGCGCTGACTGCGATCGATGTGGATCATGTCGAGCCGGGCCATCGCCCAGCCGAAGAAGGGCACGTAGATCAGCTCCTTCTTGAACACGTAGGCCAGCGGGTGCGGCATCAGCGTGGGCATGAGGAAGGTCTCGAAGGTGGACTGGTGCTTGACCAGCAGGATCGCGCCTGCGAGCTGGTCGGTGGGCAGGTTCTCCATGCCGCTCACGCGGGTGCGGATGCCCAGCAGCACCCGCGCACCGTCGATTGCCCAGCCGAGCCAGCGCGCGGCCATCCAGTAGAGCGGGATGCCGCGCTTCCAGAGCGAGCTGACGCACATGATGATGCCCCAGGGCACCACGGTGACGAGCATCCAGAGGGCATGGACCACGGAACGGAGAAAAGCCATCAGACAGCCACCTGCAGTGCGGCCTGCGCTTCGCGCGCAAGCAGAAAGTCGACAAAGGCGGCCAGGTCGTTGTGGACCATGGTGTTCGCCGGGTATTCGGAAGGCAGCGGATCGACGCCGCGGCAGGCGGCGCCCATGCCGGTGAGCAGCAGGTGCGGTTCGCATCCGGCCGCAGCGCCGGCCTGCAGGTCGCGCAGGCTGTCGCCCGCGGTCGGCACGCCCTTGAGATCGAAGCCGAAGCGGTCGGCGATCTGGCGGAACAGCCCGGGCGCCGGCTTGCGGCAGGCGCAGCCCTCGTCGGGGCTGTGCGGGCAATAGAAGACCGCCTCGACCCGCCCGCCCACGGCCGCGAGCATCTTGTGCATCTTGGCGTGCATGGCATTGAGCGAGGCCATGTCGAACAGGCCGCGCCCGAGCCCCGACTGGTTGGATGCGATCACCACGTGCCATCCCGCATGGTTGAGCCGGGCCACGGCTTCGAGCGCGCCGGGCAGCGGCGTCCACTCGACGTCGCTCTTCACGAAGTCTTCACGGTGCACGTTGATCGTGCCGTTGCGGTCGAGGATGACGAGTTTCATGGGGTTGTCCCTTCAGACTCCTGATGACGCCGCGCGAACGCCAAACCTCAAGCCGCCAGCCGCTCGAGCTGCGCCACGCGGTTCATCGCCACGTGCAGCGACATCAGCAGGCCGAGCCGGTTGAGCCGCAGGTCGGCCTGCTCGGCGTTGACCATCACGCCGTCGAAGAAGGCATCGACCGGCTCGCGAAGGGCTGCCAGGGTCTGCAGCGATCCGGTGTAGTCGCCAGCGTCGAACTGCGCATTGGCGGCCGGCACGACCTCGGCCATGGCGGCGTGCAGCGCCCGCTCGGCGGGTTCCTGCAGCAGCAGTTCGCTCACGTGCGCATCGGCCTCGGGCGCCTTCTTGAGAATGTTGCCGATGCGCTTGTTGGCGGCGGCCAGCGCGGCGGCGGCCGGCAGCGCGGCAAAGGCGCGCACGGCCGCGAGCAGGCGCGGCACTTCGCCCAGGCGCTGCGGGCGGGGCGCGAGCACGGCGTCGACCTCCTGCGCGCTGGCGCCCTGTTCGCGCAGGCTGCCGGCGAGCCGGTCGAGCACGAAGTCCTGCAGCTCGGCGGTGGCGCGCTGGCGCTCGAAGCCCTCGATTCCGTCGAACTGCGCAGAGGCCTCGGCCAGCAGCGCGTCGAGGTCGAGCGGCAGGTTCTTCTCGATCAACATGCGGATCACGCCGAGCGCATGGCGGCGCAGCGCGAACGGGTCGCGGTCGCCGGTGGGCAGGTTGCCGATGCCGAACATGCCGACCAGGGTCTCGAGCTTGTCGGCCAGTGCGACCACGAGGCCGACGGGATTGCGCGGCAGCTCGTCGCCCGCGAAACGCGGCTTGTAGTGGTCTTCGATGGCGTCGGCCACCGCGGCATCGAGGCCGTCGTGCAGCGCGTAGTAGCGGCCCATGATGCCCTGCAGCTCGGGAAACTCGCCGACCATGTCGGTCACGAGATCGGCCTTGGCGAGCTGCGCGGCCTGGGTGGCGTGGGCCGCGAGCGTGGCGTCGCCGAGCTTGCCGGCCAGCGCCTGGGCGATGCCGCGTGCAATGCGCATGACGCGCTCGACGCGCTCGCCCTGGGTGCCGAGCTTGTTGTGGTAGACCACCTTGGCCAGCGATTCCACGCGCGAAGCCAGCGACTTCTTGCGGTCCTGGTCGAAGAAGAACTTCGCGTCGGCCAGCCGCGGCCGCACCACGCGCTCGTTGCCGCCGACGACCGCGCTGGCGTCGTCGGGGCTGATGTTGCTGACGACCAGGAACTGGTGGGTGAGCCGGTTCTGCGCGTCGAGCAGCGGAAAGTACTTCTGGTTGGCCTTCATCGTGAGGATGAGGCATTCCTGCGGCACTTCCAGGAATTCGCGCTCGAAGCTGCAGACCAGGACGTTGGGGCGCTCGACCAGCGCGGTCACTTCGTCGAGCAGCGCGTCGTCGTGAATCGGCACGGTGCCGCCGCCCACGCGCACCGCCGCGGCCGCGAGCTGGCGCGCGATCTCGGCGCGGCGCGTCTCGAAGCCCGCGATGACGGCGCCTTCTTCCTGCAACTGCAGCGCATAGCTGTTGGCATCGCGCAGCACCACCGGGTCGACAGCCGCCTCGAAGCGGTGCCCGCGGGTCTCGCGGCCGGCCTTCAGGCCGAGCGCCTCGACTGGCACGATGGCGTCGCCATGCAGCGCCACGAGGCCGTGCGCGGGCCGCACGAAGCTCACGCTGCTCCAGCCCGGCAGTTCGCATCCGCTTTCGAGCTGGTAGCTCATGACCTTGGGGATCGGCAGCTTGGCGATGGCTTCGGCCAGCGCCTTCTGCAGGCCTTCGGCGAGCGTCGCGCCCTTGGCGGTGCTTTCGTAGAACAGGGCCTCGGCCTTGCCGTCCATCGCGCGCTTCAGGCCCGCAACGGCCGACGCATCGGCACCGAGCGCGCCCAGGCGCTTCAGCAGCGCGGGCGTCGGCTGGCCCGAGGCATCGAGCCCCACCGACACCGGCATGAGCTTCTGCGACACGGCCCGGTCGGCGGCGCGATCGGCCACGAGCGTGAGGTGCGCGGCGAGGCGGCGCGGCGAGGCATAGGCGGTGAGCACCGAGCCGGCTTCGGCCAGGCCCTGCGCCACGAGCTGGTCGCGCAGCACGCCGGCAAAGGCCTCGCCGAGCTTCTTCAATGCCTTGGGCGGCAGTTCTTCGACGAACAGTTCAACCAGCAGGGAATTCTTGTTGTTCATGGGGATGGTCATCGCTCAGGCTGCCTTTTTGGGTGCGATCTGCGCGACCCATTCGCGCGGCGCCATCGGGAAGCCCAGCCGCTCGCGGCTCTCGTAATAGCTCTGCGCCACGCTGCGCGCGAGGTTGCGGATGCGGCCGATGTAGGCGGCGCGTTCGGTCACGCTGATCGCGCCGCGCGCGTCGAGCAGGTTGAAGCTGTGCGCGGCCTTGAGCACCTGCTCGTAGGCCGGCAGCGCGAGTTGTTCGGCCATGAGGTGCTTGGCCTGCTTCTCGTGTGCGGCGAAGGCGGTGAAGAGGAACTCGGCGTCGCTGTGCTCGAAGTTGTAGGTCGACTGCTCGACCTCGTTCTGCTTGTAGACGTCGCCATAGCTCAGGCCTTCGGTCCAGGTCAGGTTGTAGACGTTGTCCACGCCCTGCAGGTACATGGCCAGGCGCTCGAGGCCGTAGGTGATCTCGCCGGTGATCGGCTTGCAGTCGATGCCGCCGACCTGCTGGAAATAGGTGAACTGCGTCACTTCCATGCCGTTGAGCCAGACCTCCCAGCCCAGGCCCCAGGCGCCGAGCGTGGGATTCTCCCAGTCGTCCTCGACGAAGCGGATGTCGTTCTTCTTGAGATCGAAGCCCAGCGCTTCGAGCGAGCCGAGGTAGAGCTCGAGGATGTTGGACGGCGCGGGCTTGAGCACGACCTGGTACTGGTAGTAGTGCTGCAGCCGGTTCGGGTTCTCGCCGTAGCGGCCGTCCTTGGGCCGGCGGCTGGGCTGCACGTAGGCCGCCTTCCAGGGTTCGGGGCCGAGCGCGCGCAGGAAGGTGGCGGTGTGCGAGGTGCCCGCGCCCACCTCCATGTCGTACGGTTGCAGCAGCGCACAGCCCTTGTCGGCCCAGTACGACTGCAATTTGAGAATGATTTGCTGGAAGGTCAACATGAAGCAGGCCGGCGTGACCGGACATTGGACGGTAGCGCGGTGAAGAAGCACCGCGAAAGCAGGCGATTTTACGGTCGGAGGGCAACTCTCCCACAGCCGTCCGGCATGGTCGCTGCCGCGCCGGGCGCGCAGCGTGTGCGACAAACGAGGGCCGGCCGCGTGCCACCGCTTCACAGACAGACATGCAACCGCCCCACATCGGCCCCGAATCCCCCCTGTTCATCGTCCTCAACACCAGCTCCGGCAGCGAGGACGCCGCCGAGGCCCGCCGCACTATCGAAGAAGGCTGCGCCGCGGCCGGTCGCCGCCACCGCATCTTCGAGATCGACGGGCGCGTGACGGTCCAGGCGCTGGCGCGCGAGGCGGTCGAGCGGGCGCGCGCGGCGGGCGGGATCGTGGTGGCGGCGGGCGGCGACGGCACGATCAATGCGGTGGCCCAGGCCACGCTCGGCAGCGGACTGGCCTTCGGCGTGCTGCCGCAGGGCACTTTCAACTACTTCAGCCGCGCCCATGGCATTCCGCGCGATACCGCCGAGGCGCTGCAGGTGCTGCTGACCCAGCGGCCCCGGCCCGCGCAGGTGGGGCTGGTCAACGACCGCGCCTTCCTGGTGAATGCCAGCATGGGCCTGTATGCCGAGCTGCTCGAGGACCGCGAGAGTTACAAGGTGCGCTATGGCCGCAAGCGCTGGGTCGCCTTCTTCGCCGGGCTGCTCACGGTGATGCGCGGCCGCCGCCACTGGAACCTGCGCATGGCCTGGCGCGGGCAGGAACGGTCGATCCGCACACCGACACTGTTCGTCGGCAACAACCCGCTGCAACTGCTGCAGGTCGGCATCGAGCATGCCGACGCCCCCGAGAACGGCCAGCTGGCCGCCGTCACGCTGAAGCCCCTGGGCATGCTCGCGATGCCGGGTCTGCTGGTGCGCGGCGCGCTGGGCCGCTTGGGCAGCGCCGACGAGGTGCTGAGCTTTCCGTTCGAATCGTTGACGGTGAATGCCGGCCGCTCGCGCGGCCCGCGGCGCGTGAAGGTGGCGACGGACGGCGAGATCGCCTGGGCCGAGATGCCGCTCCTTTTCCGTGTCTCGCCCGAGCCGCTGTGGCTGGTACGGCCCGAGGTGGCACCGGAACTGGAGGCCGCCAAGCAATGAGCGGCCTGCTGCAGATTTCCGATCCGCATTTCGGCACCGAGCAGCCCGAGGTGCTGTCCGCGCTGGAACGCTTCGCGCGCGAACTCGCGCCGCAGGTGGTGGTGCTCTCGGGCGACATCACGCAGAGGGCCACGCGGCGCCAGTTCGCGGCGGCGCGCACCTTCGTCGACCGGATCGCGGCACCGGCGGTGGTGGCGATTCCGGGCAACCACGACATTCCGCTGTTCCAGTTGGGCGCACGCCTGCTTTCGCCCTACGGCCGGTATGCCGAGGCCTTCGGCGCCGAGCTGGAGCCGGTGTTCGAGTCCGCCGACTGGCTGGTCATCGCGGTCAACACCACGCGTTGGTACCGGCACGAGGACGGCGAAGTGTCGCCCGCGCAGGTCGGGCGCGTGGCGGATCGGCTGGCGCGTGCGCGCCCCACGCAGCTGCGCGTGGTGGTCACGCACCAGCCGGTGCTGGTGACACGGCCCGAAGACCTGCGCAACCGGGTGCACGGGCATGAAGCAGCCATTGCGCGCTGGTGCGCGGCCGGCATGGACCTGATCCTCGGCGGCCATATCCACTTGCCTTTCGTGCGTCCGCTCGCCGCGGCCTGCACCGCCTGCCCGCCCACGGCGTGGGCAGTCCAGGCCGGCACGGCCGTGTCGTCGCGCGTGCGCGGCGGGCACCCCAACTCGGTGAATGTGGTGCGCACGACGGATGCAGACGGCAGCCGCATCTGCCAGGCCGAGCGCTGGGACCATTCGGCGATCGAAAAGGCGTTCGTCTGCGCCAAGACATGGCAGCTGCCGCTGGCGGAGGGTTTCAAGGGACCGGGCTAAAGTCAGGCGCATGCCCATGGATGCCCCCGCTCTCGTTCTTCTCGCGCACCAGTTCGGCGAGCATGCCCTGGCCTGGTTTGCGGCCGCCTTCATCGTCTCGGTGCTCGGTACGGGCGCGGTCTGCGCGAGCCTGCAGCGGCGCCGCGCCCGCACCGCAGCGGACGGCGAACCCGACGAGCCGCGGCTCGCGGGTGCGCTGGCCGTCGGCTTCGGCGGCATCCTCGCGGCGGCGAGCCTGGTGGCCTACATCGCCTCGAAGCTCGGCGACGGGCGCCTGCTGGGACTGGCCGACCAGGCGCTCGCCGATGCTATCGCGGCGCACGTGCCCTGGGGAGCGCTGGTAGTTTTCAGCTGGCTCACGCACCTCGGCGACTTCGAACTGCTGGCGCCGGTCTGCATCGCTGTGGCCTGGCTGCTGTGGCGCCATGCGCACCGCGGGCTCGCGCTCGGATGGGTGATGGCGCTCGGCGGCATCGTGCTGCTGAACCCGGCGCTCAAGCGCATCTTCGAGCGCGCGCGGCCGCTGCACGACCACGGCCTCACGGTCGAGACCAGCTTCAGCTTCCCGAGCGGCCACGCCGCCGGCGCGATCGTGAGCTACGGCATGCTGATGTACTTGGCGTTGCGCCTGCTGCCGCCGCGCTGGCATGTGCCCGCGGCCATGGCCGGCACGGCCGCCATCGTCACCATCGGCTCCAGCCGCGTGTTTCTGCAGGTGCACTTCGCGAGCGATGTGCTTGCCGGGCTGGCGACCGGCCTGGCCTGGCTCCTCGTGTGCGTGGGCAGCCTCGAATTCGCGCGGCACCGCAGGCGCCGGCGCCTCCGCTGAGCTGCACCGCTTCGTGCCTCAATACTCCCAGAAGATGCGCTGCAGTTCCTTGGTGTCACTCGTTCTAGTGAGCGCCACCATTGCAAGGACGCGCGCCTTCTGCGGACGCAGGTCGTGCGCCACCACCCAGTCGTACTTGTCGTCGGGCTGCTCGGCATTGCGCAGCACGAAGCCGTCGGCCACGCGCGAGGCACGGATCACGACCACGCCATCGGCGCGCGCCTTCTGCAGGTTCGGCACCACGCGCGCTGCCACCGAGCCGTTGCCCGTGCCGCCATGGACGATCGCCTTCACGCCGGCCTTGGCATAGGCATCGACGGCGATCGGCGAGACCCCTTCGTAGCCCAGCGCGATTTCCACCGGCGGCAGCGCATCGATGCTGTCGATGTTGAACTCCGAAGTCGTGGTGTGGCGTTTCACGGGCGCGCGGAACCAGTAGTTGCGGCCTTCGACCACCATGCCGAGCGGGCCCCACTGGCTCGAGAACGCACTGGTCTTGATGTTGACGTTCTTGCTCACGTCGCGGCCGCTGTCGATGTTGTCGGCCATGGTGACGAGCACGCCCTTGCCGGCCGCGTCCTTGCTGCCGGCCACGCTGACGGCGTCGTACAGGTTGAGTGCGCCGTCGGCCGAGAGCGCGGTGCCGGGGCGCATGGAGCCGACCACCACGATCGGCTTGCTGGTGTGCACGGTGAGCGTCAGGAAGTACGCGGTCTCCTCGAGCGTGTCGGTGCCGTGGGTGATGACGATGCCGTCCACGTCGGCCTGCTTCGAAAGCGCCGACACGCGCTTGGCGAGCGTCAGCAGGTGGTCGTTGGTCATGCTCTCCGACGCGACCTGGAACACCTGCTCGCCGCGCACGTTGGCGATCTTCGTCAGCTCGGGCAGGCCGGCGATCAGCTTGTCGACGCCCACCTTGGCGGCCGCATAGGTGGCGCTGTTGACGGCCGAGGCACCGGCCCCTGCGATGGTGCCACCGGTGGCCAGGATCACCACATTGGGAAGCGCCTGCTGCGCCTGGGCGATGGCGCTGGCGGCAAGCAATGCGGCACCGGCCGCGAAGGCCCGAAGGCGGGATGAAAGGTACATGCACAACTCCTTGCGTTAACAATTCTGCGAAGCGGCGAGAAGATACATGAACCATGGCGGCATGCCGCCCCCGGCCATGCCGCCATGGCATGCGGCCATGCGCGTGGGATTACCATCGGGCCGGCGCACTGCCGCCACCCGCCCATGAACGCCGATTCCGCCGCCCTCCCCCCCGCCCCTGCCCTGGAGATGCCCGCGCCCGAGGGTCCGCTGTCGCGGGCGCGGCCCGGGCGCGAGCGCATCATGGCGGCGATCCGGGCAGCGGCCATCGCCGAATTCAGCCTCAACGGCCTGAAGGGCACGTCGACCCAGGCCATCGCCGCGCGCGCCGGCCTCACCAAGCCGCAGCTGCACTACTACATCGCCGGCAAGGAGGAGCTCTACGAAGAGCTGCTGATGCAGGTGCTGCATGCCTGGAAGGTGGTGTTCTCGTTCGAGGACGCGAGCGACCCGGCCACGGTGCTCGGCGACTACATCCGCAAGAAGCTCGACCATGCCTTCGACAACCCCGAGATCTCGCGCATCTTCACGCGCGAAGTGCTCGACGGCGGCCGCAACCTCGACCGCTACTGGCCGAACGCGCGCGCCTGGACGCAGAAGAAGGTCGACATCATCAACGGCTGGATCGCGCGCGGGCAGATGCGCCCGCTCGACGCGCGGCTGCTCTTGATGCACATCTGGGCCATGACCCAGAGCTATGCCGACTACGCGATACAGACGCGCGTGATGCTCGGCCTGCCGCCCGACGCGCCCATCGAGCGCGAGCCGATCGCGCGCGAGCTCGTCGGCTTCGTGTTGAGCGGCTGCGGTATCGAAGCCTAGTTTTCCGCTGAATCGGCGCCTCTGCGCCCCAAGCCGGTGCCTCCGCGCTGGCACGTCGCTTGCATAACCTGACCACTTGCTCTGATTAAGCGGTCAAACACCATGCGCGTGCTCGTCGTCTACTGCCATCCGGTTGAAACCAGCTTCCACGCTGCACTGCACCAGGAGGTGCTCAGGAATCTGCGTGCGGCCGGGCACGAGGTGGACGACTGCGACCTTTACGCTGAGGGCTTCGACCCGGTGCTTTCGCGCGCGGAGCGCCTGGGCTACCACGACGTGCCGCAAAACCGGTTGCCGCTGGCATCCCATGTCGCCCGGCTGCAATGGGCCGAGGGCATCGTCTTCTGCTTCCCGACCTGGTGCTTCGGGCTGCCGGCCATGCTCAAGGGCTACTTCGACAGGCTGTTCATGCCAGGCGTGGCTTTCGACATCAGCGATCCGGCCAACGTGAAGCCGATGCTGACGCACATCAAGCGCATCAGCGCCGTGGTGACCTACGGCCGGCCGCGCTGGGTCGCCTGGTACATGGGCGACCCGCCGCGCAAGATCGTCACCCGCTACATGCTGCGGCTGACCGGCCGGCGCGCAACGGTGGACTACCACGCCCACTACCACATGAACGTGGCGACCGAGCCTCAATTGAAGCGCTTCATGGCGCGCGTGGGCCGGGCGATGGGGCGCTTCGCATGACCGCGTCGCCCGCTCTGCTCGACAACGTGCGGCTGCCGCGCTGGCTGCTGCCGGCCGACTGGCCGGGGCGCGAGAGCGTGCCCGTGCTCGCACGCATCGCGCTCGAGGCCGGCCGCGTGCAGTCGGTGCGCCCTGCCACCGATGCGGCCCGCTCTGCCGCAGGGTGGAACCTCGACGGCGCGCTCGCACTGCCGGGCTTCGTGGACGCCCACACGCACCTCGACAAGGCCTTCACGCTGCCGCGCATGCAGCAGGTGCAGCCGGGGTTGCTTGGCGCCATCGATGCAATGCTGGCCGATCGCGCCCACTGGACGCCTGCCGATGTGCGCGAGCGAGCGGCCCGCGCGCTGCAATGGGCCTGGGAATGCGGCACCACGCAGGTGCGCACGCACGTCGACTGGTGGGAGCCCGATGCGTTGCCGATGGCCTGGTCGGTGTTGGCCGAGCTTGCACAGGAATGGCGCGGCCGCGTGCGGCTGGAGCAGGTCGGCCTGATCAAGCTGCCGCTGTTCGAGGATGCCGCGCAGGCGCTGCGGCTCGCGCAGCAGGTGAAGGCCACCGGGCCGCATGCGCTGCTCGGCGGCTTCGTGCACTCCACCAACTGGAGCAACACCGCGCTGCGCAACCTGCTGCTGTCGGCCCAGGCCTGCGAGCTCGACGTGGACCTGCACGTGGACGAGGAACTCAACGCGCAGGCGGTCGGCCTCGAGACGACGGCCCGCATCCTGCGCGAAATCGGCTATGGCGGCCGCGTGGTCTGCGGCCATGTCTGCGCACTGGCGGTGCAGCCGGAAGCGCAGGCGCTCGCCACGCTCGACGCGGTGGCGCGCGCCCCGATCACCGTGGTCTCGCTGCCCGCCACGAACCTGCTGCTGCAGGACGCAGTGACCGGCCGCACGCCGCGCCTGCGCGGCATCACGCTGGTGAAGGAGGCGCGCGAGCGCGGCATCCCGGTGCTGTTCGCGAGCGACAACGTGCAGGACCCCTTCTGCCGGCTCGGCAGCTTCGATCCGGTCGAGGCGCTGGGCACGGCCGCACTCGTGGCACAGCTCGACGACCCTTTCGACACCTGGTCCGAGGCGCTGTGCCGCGCGGACTGGCTGCGGCGCGAGCCGGCCACAGTGCCCACGCTGGTCGGCGCCAGCGGCGACCTGGTGCTGTTCACGCAAGCCGACCGCCACGGCTGGCCCTCGCGCAGCGCTCAGCGCGTGGTGCTGCGCGACGGCCAGGTGACGCAAGGCGACCCGACCCCGTTTCTTCCCACGTAGAGAACCCACAAGGCGCCCATGCTCCACGGCTACATTCCACCCCACCGCTTCCTGCCTTACCTCAGCTGGACCGAGATCGCGGCCCTGCCGGACCGCGAGAACACCGTCATCGTGCTGCCCTGCGGCGCAATCGAACAGCACGGCCCGCACCTGCCGTGCTCGGTCGACAGCGTGATCTGCTCGGGCGTGATGGGCAAGGCGCTCGAGAAGCTGCCCGCGGAGGTGCGCGCCTTCGCGCTGCCGACCATCACCTACGGCAAGTCGGAAGAGCACCTGCACTTTCCGGGCACCATGACGCTGACCGGCACCACGCTGCTGTCGACCGTGATCGAGATCGGCGAATCGGTGTACCGCTCGGGCTTTCGCAAGCTGCTTTTCGCCAATGGGCACGGCGGCCAGCCGCAGGTGCTCGAGATGGCGGCGCGCGAGCTGCGGCTGCGCCATGGCGACTTCGTGGTGGTGCCGCACGGCGTCTCGCGGCTGCCGAGCGCGGCCAGCCAGCAGGTGAGCGAGCAGGAGAAGAAGCTCGCGATGCACGCAGGCCATTCGGAGACCGCATTGATGCTCGCGCTCGCACCCGACACGGTGCACATGGCGCGCGCCGTGGCCAACTTTCCGCCTCCGTTCCCGATCAAGCTGCTGTCGCCCGACGGCCGGCCGGCCTGCGCCTGGACCGCGCGCGACTTCGGCCCGAGCGGCGTGATCGGCGACCCGACCACCGCCACCCGCGAACAGGGCGAGCAGATCCTCGAGACGCTCTCCGACAGCTGGGTGCAGGCGCTGACCGAACTGCATGCGCTGCGCTGGCTGGTGCGCGAGGAAGCCACCTGGGAGCGCGGTCACCAGCAGGGCTTCGTCCAGCAGCATTTCGCGCCGGCCTGAGCCTGCTTCTTGCATCCGGCATTTCCGTAGCTCTCTCTCTTCCCAACCTCACGCACTCTCGAAAGGTCGACTCCCATGCGCTCCTTCGCACGCTCCCTGGCCGGCGCCGCCGCCATCGTCTTCCTCGCTGCAGCCGCTCCCGCGCACGCCGAAGACAAGTTCACCTACATGACCAACTGGTACGCGCAGGCCGAGCACGGCGGCTTCTACCAGGCGGTGGCCGAAGGCATCTACAAGAAGCACGGGCTCGACGTGACCATCCGGATGGGTGGCCCGCAAGTCAACATCACGCAAATGATGGCCGCGGGCCAGGCCGACTGCATCATGGGCTCGAGCGACATCCAGATGATGCAGGTGCGCGAAGGCGGCGTGCCGGTGGTCAACGTGGCGGCCTTCTTCCAGAAGGATCCGCAGGTGCTGATCGCGCACGACGACGTGAAGAAGTTCGAGGACCTGAAAGGCAAGACGCTCCTGATCGGCGCCCAGGCCAACCGCGGCTACTGGCCCTGGCTCAAGGCCCGCTTCGGCCTCAAGGACGAGCAGACGCGTCCCTACACCTTCAACATCCAGCCCTTCGTGGCCGACAAGAACACCGCGCAGCAGGGCTACCTGACTTCGGAGCCGTATGCGATCCAGAAGGCCGGGGTGAAGAGCACCGTGCTGATGTTCAGCGACCACGGCTTCCCCGCCTATGCAACCACGGTCTCGTGCATGGAGAAGACAGTGAAGGAGCGCAGCAAGCAGGTGGCGGCCTTCATCAAGGCCTCGGCCGAAGGCTGGAAGAGCTACCTCGCCAATCCCGCACCCGCCAACGCGCTGATCAAGAAGGACAACCCCAACATGACCGACGACCAGCTCGCCTACAGCGTGGCCAAGCTCAAGGAGATGGGCATGATCACCGGCGGCGATGCGGGCCAACTCGGCATCGGCGTGATCACCGATGCACGCGCCAAGGCGAGCTACGACTTCCTCGTAAGCGCCAAGCTGCTCGATCCTGCGAAGGTCGAACTCGCCAGGACCTACACGACCGAGTTCGTGAAGGACGCCAAGGTCCTGCCTTGAAGCCGACGCTGCTGGAGGCCCGCGCATGAACCGCATCGAACCCCACACGCTTGCGCCGCCGGCCGGCCTCGCGCCCACCGTGCCGGCGGTCGAAGTGCTCTCGGCCGAGAAGACCTACCCCAACGGCACGCAGGCGCTGCTGCCGGTGGACCTGTCGATCGCCGAAGGCGAGTTCGTCACGCTGCTCGGCCCTTCGGGCTGCGGCAAGAGCACGCTGCTCAAGATGGTGGCGGGCATGCTCGAGCCAAGCGACGGGCGGCTGCTGGTGTGGCGCAAGCCCGTGGCGGAAATCCACAGCTGCCCGCGCAAGCTGTCGTTCGTGTTCCAGTCGGCCACACTGATGCCGTGGGCCAGCGTGAAGACCAACGTGCGGCTGCCGCTCGACCTGGCCGGCGTGCCGCGCAGGGAGGCTGAGGCACGGGTGATGGACTCGCTCGCGCTGGTGGGCCTCGAGAAGTTCGCCGACGCGCTGCCGCGTGCGTTGTCGGGCGGGATGCAGATGCGCGTGTCGATCGCGCGCGGGCTCGTCACCGAGCCCGACCTGCTGCTGATGGACGAGCCCTTCGGCGCGCTCGACGAAATCACGCGCCACAAGCTCGACGCCGACCTGCTCGATCTCTGGCGCAAGAAGAAGCTCACGGTGGTCTTCGTGACGCATTCGATCCACGAGGCGGTGTTTCTGTCGACCCGGGTGGTGATGATGGCTGCGCGGCCCGGCCGGGTGGTGGAGCAGTTCGTGATCGACGAGCCATATCCGCGCAGCCCCGACTTCATGGTGACACCCGAATTCGCCCGCCATGCGCGCGGCCTGCAGGAAAGCCTGCTGCGCGCGAGCCGCGCCGACGAGGAGCACGCACGATGACGACGACCGCCCGAAAGAACCCGCCGCTGCTGGCCCGGCCGCGCGTGCAGCGCGTTGTCTATCCCCTTCTCATCGGCGTGGTGCTGGTCGCGCTGTGGCAATGGATGGTGGTGGCCATGGAGCTGCCGCCCTACCTGGTGCCCTCGCCGATCCTGATGGTGCAGACGCTCGTCACCGACTGGGCGCCGCTCGGCAGTGCGCTCTGGGTCACGCTGAAGATCACGCTGCTGTCGTTCGCGCTCGCCACGGTGGCGGGTGTGCTGGTGTCGTTCCTGTTCGTGCAGAGCAAGGGCATCGAGACGGCCCTGTTTCCGTATGCCGTGCTGCTGCAGGTGACACCGATCGTCGCGGTGGCGCCGCTGATCATCATCTGGGTGAAGAACCCTGTAGCGGCAATGACCGTGTGCGCGGCGCTCGTGGCGCTGTTCCCGATCATCAGCAACACCACGCTCGGGCTGCGCAGCATCGACCCCGACCTGCAGAGCTACTTCAAGCTCAACCGCGCGACGCGCTGGCAGCAGTTGGTGCGGCTGCGCATTCCGAGCGCGCTGCCGTATTTCTTCGGCGGGCTGCGCATCTCGAGCGGCCTGGCGCTGATCGGCGCGGTGGTGGCCGAGTTCGTGGCCGGCACCGGCGGCGCGGGCGCCGGGCTGGCCTACCAGATCCTGCAGGCCGGCTTTCAACTGAACATCCCGCGCATGTTCGCGGCCCTGCTCCTGATCTCACTGACCGGCGTCGCGCTCTTCGTGCTGATGGCCTGGCTCACCAAGCTCGCGCTCGGATCGTGGCACGCGAGCGAACTTTCTCAGGACTGACCTTGACCATGAACGCTTCCATCTCCGCCATCGAACAACTTCTGTTCGAGCTGCCGAACCTCGACTGGATCACCGACGAAAGCCGCGTGGCACGCCTGTCGCAGGACTTCTCCTGGTTCAGCCCGGTGCTGAACCGCCAGCTCAAGGACAAGCGCGCCGACGCCGTCGTGCGGCCGCGCACCGAGGACGAGATCCGCGCCGTGGTCGGCGCCTGCGCACGGCGCGGCATACCGATCACGATCCGCGGCAGCGGCACCGGCAACTACGGCCAGACCACACCGCTCGCGGGCGGCGTGGTGCTCGACATGACCGGCTACAACGCGTTCCTCTGGGTGCAGCCCGGCGTGGCCCGCGCGCAGGCCGGCATCCGCCTGGGCGAACTCGAGAAGCAGACCCGGCCCTCGGGGCAGGAGATGCGCAGCGTGCCTTCGACCTACCGCAGCGCCACGCTCGGCGGCCTGTTCGGCGGCGGATTCGGCGGTGTGGGCTCGATCAACTACGGGCCGATCGGCGCGCCCGGCAATGTGCTCGGCATCCGCGCCATGACCATCGAGCCCGAGCCGCAGGTGGTCGAGCTGCGCGGCGCCGAGGCGATGCGCATGCACCATCTCTGGGGCACCAACGGGCTGGTGCTTGAAATCGAGATCGCGCTCGCACCCGCGCATCCGTGGCTCGAGACGCTCGTGACATTCGCCAGCTTTGCCGACGCGCTGCACTTCGCCGACAAGCTCGCGAACGCGCCGGGCATCGTCAAGCGCGAGATCGCCTTCTTCGCCGCACCGATTGCGGACCACCTGGCGCAGCTCGCAGCGCACCTGCCCAAGGGCTGCCACACGGTACTGTCGCTGGTGGCCGAGTCGTGCGAGGCCGCGATGCTGCAGCTGGCCGAGGCGCACGGCGGCAACGTGAGCTACCGCAGGACGGCCGCCGAGGTGCAGAAGAGCAACCGCACACTGGCGGAGTTCACCTGGAACCACACCACGCTGCATGCGCTGAAGGTCGACCCCACGCTGACCTACCTGCAGAGCGGCTTCGTGCCGGGGCAGCATGTGGCGCAGGTCACCGAGATGGAGCAGCTGCTTGGCGGCGAGGTCATGATGCACATCGAGTTCATCCGCAACGTGGCGGGGCTCATGACCTGCAGCGGTCTCCAGCTGGTGCGCTTCAGCACCGAGGAGCGGCTTGCCGAGATCATCGAGATCCACCGCGCGCACAAGGTGCACATCAACAACCCGCATGTGAACATCGTCGAGGACGGCAAGGCGGGCGGCCCGCTACCGCCCGAGGTCATCGCAATGAAGCAGCGCTTCGATCCGCTGGGGCTCCTGAACCCCGGCAAGCTGCGCGACTGGCCGGTGAAGAAAGCCGAGCCGCTCGCGGCCTGAGCCGCACGTCGGCTTCGCGTTGCTTCAGTTCTTGCGGCGCAGCGCGAAGGCGATCGCCACGACGGCGAAGGCAAGGCCCCACAGCGGCCAGAGCCCGAACGGCGCCACCCAGCGTGCGAACGGCGTGAGGCCGGTACGGCCTTCGACCGTCGCCTCGAGCACGCCGCGCGTGAGCCGCGGCAGCGCATGCGTGACGCGGCCTTCGGCGTCGATGACGACCGTGGCGCCGGTGTTGGTGGCGCGCACCATCGGGCGCGCGAACTCAAGCGCGCGCATGCGCGAGATCGCCAGATGCTGGTCGATGGCCACGGTGTTGCCGAACCAGGCGATGTTGCTCACGTTGAGCAGGATCGTGGGCGCGCTCGCCTCATTCTTGAAGTTGGCGCCGATCTCGTCGCCGAACAAATCTTCGTAGCAGATGTTCGGCGCGATGCGCTGGCCCTGCCAGGCGAACGGCGCCTGCGCGAGGCCGCCGCGGGCGAAGTCGCCGAGCGGTATGTTCATCATGTCGATGAACCAGCGGAAGCCCGGTGGGATGAACTCGCCGAACGGCACGAGGTGGTGCTTGCCGTAGCTGTAGGGCTCGGCCACACCAGGCCGAAACCCGAGCACGGCATTGCGGTAGGTGCCCTGCCCGCCGAGCGGCAGGCCGACGATCGCGGCCTGTTCGCCCTGGCTGTAGCGCGCCTGGATGGCGTCGAGGTAGCCGGCGGGCAACTGCTGCGGCAGCAGCGGCAGTGCCGTCTCGGGCGTGACGACCAGCGAGGCCGTCGCATCGCGCAGCTGCTCGCCATACCAGCGCAGCGCGAGGTCGATGCCGCCGCCGGGGATGAACTTTTCGTCCTGGGGGATGTTGCCCTGCAGCAGCGCGACCTGCAGTGTTCCGCTCGATGCCTTGGCGCCCTGCGCGGTCACGAGGTGCGGCGCGGCGAGCGCCGCCGCGACGACGAGCACGGCGCCCAACACCGCCCTGGTGCGCGCGGGCCGCAGCAGGCCCGCGAGCGCGGCCACGAATGCCGCGACCGCGCCGATGCCGTAGACACCGATCCACGGCGCCCAGGCGGCCAGCGGCCCGTCGACATGAGCATAGCCGCCAGCGCCCCACGGAAAACCGGTGAACCAGCTGCCGCGCACGAGTTCGGCCAGGGTCCAGAGCGCCGCGAACACCAGCGCGCCGGCCAGGGCGCGGCGCGGGCCGCGCACCACGAACCAGGCGCAGGCCACCGCGTAGTAGAGCCCGAGCGCCGCCGCGAGCGACAGCACCGCGATGGCCGCCAGCGGTGCCGGCAGCCCGCCATAGGTGTGCATCGAGATGAAAAGCCACCAGAAGGTGCCGGTGAGCCAGGCGGTGGCGAAGAGCCAGCCATGCAGGCCCGCGCGGCGCCAGCCCGCACCCTCGGCGCGGAGCCACCCGAGCAGGCCCACGAGCACGGCGAGCGAGACGAGCTGCAGCCACCAAAGCGGACGGCCGTTGCCGGGCCAGGCGATGGCCGCGGCCTGTGCGAGGCCCGCGAAAGCAAAGCCGAAGACGCGCAGCAGGCCGACGGCGGGCCGCATCAATCGGAAGCGTCGGCGCCGCGGGCCGGCGACACCTTGAACCAGCGCACCGCGCCGCCCTTGGTGTGCAGCACGACGAAGTCGAAGCCGCCGATCGCGTGGTGCTCGCCGCGCTTGGGCACGCGGCCCATCTCGTGTGCGATCAGGCCGCCGATGGTGTCGAAGTCTTCGCCGAGCTGCTCTTCGTCGAAGACGATGCCGAAGGCCTCGCCCACGCGTTCGATCGGCGTGTCGCCCGAGACGCGATAGGTGTGGTCGGCCAGGCCGAAGATGTCGCCTTCGTCCTCGGCAATGTCGAACTCGTCCTCGATCTCGCCGACGATCTGCTCGAGCACGTCTTCGATGGTGATGAGGCCGGCCACGCGGCCGAACTCGTCGATCACGATCGCAAGGTGGTTGCGGTTGCCGCGGAACTCGCGCAGCAGGTCATTCAGGCCCTTGCTCTCGGGCACGAAGGTGGCGGGGCGCAGCAGCGCGCGGATGTTCAGGCCCGGCGCGCGCTGGAGCTTGAGCAGGTCCTTCGCGAGCAGGATGCCGATGATGTTTTCCTTCTCGCCTTCGTACACCGGAAAGCGCGAGTGCGCGGTGTCGATGACGAGGTGCAGCAACGCGTCGTAGGGTGCGTCGATGTTCACCAGATCCATGCGCGGCGCGGCCACCATCACGTCGCCCGCGGTCATGTCGGCCATGCGCAGCACGCCTTCGAGCATCACGCGCGACTCGGCGCCGATCACCTCGTTGTCCTCGGCGTCCGCGAGAGTCTCGATCAACTCGTCGCGCGAGTCGGGTCCGGGATGGATGAATTCGGCCAGTTTCTGGAGGAATCCGCGCTTGTCTTCCCGTTCGACGGGAGCGCGTTCAGGGTGAGGTTCGGCCACTGCGGGAGGCGTAGTTGAAGAGGCACAAGGATACCGGATTGCGTGTGACAGGCTCTACCCCCGTCAAATCCCTGGCGCCAAGGGAGGATGCAGCCGCTTGCGGCGCAGCCCGGCTGACCAGCCTACTGGGCCGACTTGCCGCGCGCATCGCGGATGCCGCTGCGCACTTCCTGCAGGCTCGCGAGAAAGGCCCAGAACTGTTTGGCGCGGCTCTTGAGGTGGTAGTCGACCGCGGCGAAGTGCTCGAGCGCGATTTCGCTCATGCGGCTGTCGAGGGTGGCGCCGGGCAGTTGCAAATGTGCCTCGGACTCCGAACCGCTGCGCACCACGGTCGCACCGGCGTTGCGGGCGATCTTCAGCATCGCGGCGTTTTCGCTCAGTGCATGGATGAAGAGCATCCCGACGCCTTCGTTGCGTGCAACGACCACGGCGCGCTCGAACAGGCGGGCGCCGTAGCCGCGGCCGCGCGCATGCGCCGCCACCGAGACGCCGAACTCGGCACAGTCGCTGTGCTGGCCCGCAGGCGCGAACGCGAGGTGCGCCATGGCGATCAGGTCGAGCCGGCGGTTGTAGATGCCGAAGAGTTCGTCGCGGTCGAAATCGAGCCCGTCGACGTAGCGCTGGACCTGGGCGTCGCCCGCGGCATAGCCGAAGCGCAGGTAGCGATCGTGCGGCGAAAGCGCCAGCAGGTGGCGCGCGATGCGGTCGCGCTCGCGTGGGCCGATCGAGCGGATCGGCACCATGACGGGGGCGGGCGCGGGTGTCGCGCGCGGTTGCACCTCAACCATCGGCGCCTTCAGGAATGAGCCGAGGCCGAGAGACGCCTGCAGAAGGGTCTTGGCGGTAAGCATGCTTCGAATATAAGGGTTTTCCCTTAACTTCCAAGTCCACAGGGGTACTTTCCGGCTTCATTTGTGAACCAATTGTGGATCGCCCATGGCATTGGCGCCACCGATCCGTGGCTAGACGGGTACAGCCGTGGTCGCCTTTACACGATCGAGCACGAAGCTGGTCTTGCAGTCCTCGACGCTGGGGTGCTTGAGCAGGGTGTCCATGATGAAACGGCTGTAGTGGCCCATGTCGGCCACCACCACGCGCAGCAGATAGTCCATCTCGCCCGTGAGCGCCGCGCATTCGACCACCTCGGGCCAGGTCTGGACGCTGGCGCGGAACAGGTCCATAGGATTGCGCTTGTGGCTTTCGGTGTGCTTTTCGAGCCTGACGTTCAGGTAGGCCGTGAGTCCGAGGCCCACGACTTCGGGGCGCACGAGTGCGACGTAGCGGTCGATCACCCCGCTTTCTTCGAGACGCTTGACTCGCCGCAGCACCGCGCTCGGCGAGAGGCTGACCTGCTCCGCGATCTGGTCGTAGGTGGCGCGGCCGTCTGCCTGGAGCGTGCGCAGAATCAGCCGATCGATCTTGTCCAGTGCTTCCATGGACGCATTTTTGCAGGTTTCCTGCGCTGCGGCTTGCTTCAGCGCCCGACAACGCTGAAATCATGAACGCCTTCCAGCCTACATTGTGGGGACTGGCCTTTCGCTGCCACCTTTCATTTCAGCCCCCACATTCCTCTTTCGGAGACTGCCCATGAGCCACACCGACGCCCCCGCCTTCACCCCCTGGGAGAATCCCATGGGCACCGACGGTTTCGAATTCATCGAGTACGCGGCGCCGGACCCGGTCGCCATGGGCCAGGTGTTCGAGCGCATGGGCTTCACCGCCGTGGCCAAGCACCGTCACAAGAACGTGCTGCTGTACCGCCAGGGCGGGATCAATTTCATCGTCAATGCCGAACCCGATTCGTTCGCGCAGCGCTTCGCGCGCGAGCACGGCCCGAGCGTCTGCGCCATCGCCTTCCGCGTCCAGGACGCCAAGCAGGCCTATGAGCGCGCCATCTCGCTCGGTGCCTGGGGCTTTGCCGACAAGGCCGGCCCGGGCGAGCTGAACATTCCTGCGATCAAGGGCATCGGCGACAGTCTGATCTATCTCGTCGACCGCTGGCCCGGCAAGAACGGGGCGAAGCCCGGCGACATCGGCAACATCGGCTTCTACGACGTGGACTTCGAGCCGCTGGCCGGCGTGTCCTCGCAGGAAGCGCTCGCGCCCAAGGGCAACGGACTGACCTACATCGACCACCTGACGCACAACGTCTACCGCGGCCGCATGAACACCTGGGCGGCGTTCTACGAGAAGCTCTTCAACTTCCGAGAGGTCAAGTACTTCGACATCGAGGGCCAGGTCACTGGTGTGAAGAGCAAAGCCATGACCAGCCCCTGCGGCAAGATCCGCATCCCGATCAACGAAGAAGGCAAGGAACAGGCCGGCCAGATCCAGGAGTACCTGGACATGTACCGCGGCGAAGGCATCCAGCACATCGCGATGGGCTCGGACAACCTCTACGAGACGGTCGATGCGCTGCGCGCAAAGGGCGTGACGCTGCTCGACACCATCGACACCTACTACGAATTGGTGGACAAGCGGATTCCGGACCACGGCGAGGACGTGGCCGAGCTGCACAAGCGCAAGATCCTGATCGACGGCAAGAAGGATGCGCTGCTGCTGCAGATCTTCAGCGAGAACCAGCTCGGGCCGATCTTCTTCGAGTTCATCCAGCGCAAGGGCGACGACGGCTTCGGCAACGGCAACTTCAAGGCACTGTTCGAGAGCATCGAGCTCGACCAGATGCGTCGGGGCGTGCTGACCGCCACAAAGTAGGCGGCCGCGATGAACCGCTGGCCCACCTAACCCGAGAAGAGCACTTCCATGGAAATTCCTGCCACTGCTGCTGTCGTGGCGCCGGCCGTCTACGGCGCTTCGGACCGCCCGCCGCGCGGCGACTATTCGCGCGGCGGCGCCGTTCATGCCGACTACACCTGCCCGCAGGACTGGGCCAGCTACACGGCGGCGGATCACGACACCTACAAGCGCCTCTACGAGCGCCAAGCGGCGCAGCTGCCGGGCCTTGCCTGCGATGCGTTCATCCAGGCGCTGCCCCTGCTGGGCGTGAAAGACCGGATCCCGCGCTTCGAGGAGATCAACGAGCGCCTGCACAAGGCCACGGGCTGGGAGATCGTCGCAGTGCCGGGGCTGATCCCGGAGCTGCCGTTCTTCACCCTGCTGGCCAACCGCAAGTTTCCGGTGACCGACTGGATCCGCAAGCCCGAGGAGTTCAACTACATCGTCGAGCCCGACGTGTTCCACGACCTCTTCGGCCATGTGCCGATGCTGTTCGACCCGGTGTTCGCCGACTACGTGCAGCGCTATGGCCAGGGCGGCATCAAGGCGCACGAACTCGGTGCAGGCGAGAAGCTGGCGCGGCTGTACTGGTATACGGTCGAATTCGGCCTGATCCGCCAGACCGACGGGCTGCGCGCCTATGGGGCCGGCATCCTGAGCTCGGTCGGGGAACTGCAGCACGCGGTGCGCAGCAGCGAGCCGCATCGGCTGCCGCTTGACCTGATGCGCACCATGCGCACGCAATACAAGATCGACACCTACCAGAGCAACTACTTCGTCATCGAGAGCTTCGCGCAGCTCTTCGAGCTCACGGCGCCGGACTTCACGCCGCTTTATCGCGCGCTCGAAGTCGAGCCGGACGTTCCCGCCGGGGTGCTGCTGCCGGGCGAAACCGGCAAGGCCTGATCCCGGCGGCTCTGGTTTCTTTCTTCTTCGCTCGCTATCGCTCAGGCGACAGCGGGCGCAAGACTCCTAGGACAAGCCCGCTGGCGTGCGGGCCTACGCGGCTCTCACAATTCGCGCAAAGGAGCTCGCATGCAGACATCCGCGCAACGACAGAACTATCCGGCCGACGTGCCGCACGAGATCGACCCGGACACGTACCGGTCCCTACCCCACATGTTCGACGAGGCCTTCGGCCGCTACGCCGATCGGCCGTTCTCGGTCTGCATGGAGCGCTGGATGTCGTATGGCGAGCTCGACACGCTGTCGAAGGCGTTGGGTGCGTGGCTGCAGTCGCTCGGGCTCGAGCCAGGCGCCCGCGTGGCGATCATGCTGCCCAACATTCCCCAGTTCGCCGTCACGATGTGCGGCGTGCTGCGCGCGGGCTACACCTGCGTGAACGTGAATCCGCTCTACACGGCGCGTGAACTCGAGCACCAGCTCAAGGACTCGGGCGCCACGGCGATCGTCATCCTCGAGAACTTCGCTGCGACACTCGAGCAGGTGATCGACCGCACGCCGATACGGCATGTGGCCATCACGTCGATGGGCGACCTGCTCGGCGGGCTGTACGGCACCTGGATCACAGTGGCGGTCCGGCATCTGGCGAAGATGGTTCCGCCTTTCAAGCTGCCCATCGGCGACGGGCGCACCGTGACGCCGTTTTCCGAAGCGATCACAGAGGGGCGCGGACGCACGCTCGGGCCCGACCAGACCACGCTCGACTCGATCGCATTCCTCCAGTACACCGGCGGAACCACGGGCCTTTCGAAGGGCGCGGTGCTGACCCACCGCAACATCGTTGCCGCCACCCTGCAGGCGGAGGCCTGGTTCACCCCCGCCCTGGCGCGCGCCGGCGACCTTGCCAAGGTCAACAGCATTGCGGCGCTGCCGCTCTATCACATCTTTGCGCTCACGCTGTGCCTGCTGGTGATCCGGCAGGGCTCGCACATGACGCTGATTCCGAACCCGCGCGACTTCGACAAATTCGTCGCGGTACTCAAGAAGCGGCCTTTCCACATGCTGCCCGCGGTGAACACGCTGTTCAACGCGCTGCTCATGCATCCGGAGTTCAAGTCGATCGATTTCTCGACCCTTTTCGTTTCGCAGGCCGGCGGCATGGCAGCGTCGGAAGGCACGGCCCGGCGCTGGTTCGAGGTCACCGGCTGCCCGATGATCGAAGGCTGGGGCATGAGCGAGACTTGCGCCATCGGCACCAACAACCCGGTGTCGAACACCACGTTCACCGGCACGATCGGCCTGCCGCTGCCGAGCATAGCGATCGCCATCAAGGACGACGAGGGCAACTCGCTGCCTGCGGGCACGCCGGGCGAACTTTGCATCAGGGGACCGAACGTGATGCGGGGCTACTACAACCAGCCCGAGGAGACTGCCGCGGCGTTCACTGCGGACGGGTTCATGCGCACGGGCGACATCGCCGTCATGCAGGACGACGGCTACACCCGCATCGTCGACCGCAAGAAGGACATGATCCTGGTGAGCGGCTTCAACGTCTTTCCCAACGAGCTCGAGAACGTCATCTCTCTGTGTCCTGGCGTGATCGAGTGCGCGGCGATCGGCGTGCCCGACGAAAGGCAAGGCGAGGCGATCAAGGTCTTCGTGGTCCGCCGTGATCCCGCACTGACCGAAGAGGCCGTCATGCAGTACTGCCACAGCCAGCTGACCGGCTACAAGCGGCCCAAGCACATCGAATTCCGCGACGCGCTGCCGAAGACCAACGTCGGCAAGATCCTTCGACGCGAGCTTCGAACCAACACGCATGCCTGAATGAGCGACCACCCTGCCGCGGCCGGATTGCCGGCGAACCTCGTCGTTTTCGAGCGCGGCTGGCTGTCGTCGAACAACGTGCTGTTCACCGGCGCGGACGAGACCACGCTGGTCGACACCGGCTATGTGGCGCATGCCGGGCAGACGCTCGCGTTGGTGGAAGGCGTACTCGGCGGCAGGCCGCTCGACCGCGTGCTCAATACCCATCTGCACAGCGACCACTGCGGCGGCAACGCCGCCCTGCAGAAACGCTATCCGGCGCTCCTCACGGACATCCCGCCCGGCGATGCTGGGCTGGTCTCGGCATGGGACGAAGAGGCCCTGAGCTTCAGGGCAACCGGCCAGCGCTGCGCACGTTTTGGATTCACCGGGCTGCTTCGGCCCGGGACCGAATGCGTGTTGGGCGGAACGCCCTGGCAGGTGCACGGTGCACCAGGCCACGATCCGCATTCGGTCATTCTGTTCGAGCCGCTTTCACGAACCTTGATTTCTGCCGACGCGCTCTGGGCCAACGGCTTCGGCGTCGCCTTTCCCGAGCTGGTCGGCGAACCGTCGTTCGACGATATGGCGGCCACGCTGGACAGCATCGAGCGCCTGGGCCCGCAGCAGGTCATTCCGGGCCATGGCGCAGTCTTCTCGGAGGTGGCGGGCGCGCTGGCCGCCGCGAGGCGGCGGCTCGAGGGCTTCCAGCGGGATCCTGTCAAACACGCGCGACACGCCATCAAGGTGCTGATGAAGTTCAAGCTGCTGGAACTCCAGTCAGTCGACAGGACGGAGTGGGCCGGTTGGATCACCGGTACCCCTTATCTCGAAAGCATCCGATCGCGGTTTTTTGCCGCGATGGCATTGGATGCGCTGGCCGGCGAGATTCTGAAGGAATTGGCCGCATCGGGCGCCGCTGCAGTGGACGGCGAATACATCCGAAACGTCTGATACAGACCAAGCGATGTTTGGTCAACAGAAAAGCGCCCGTCGGAGACAATGCGCTTTATTAAACTGACAAAAGAAAAAGCCCAACCCTTTCGGGGCTGGGCTTTTCTTGGCTGTAAGAGCCTGACGATGACCTACTTTCACACGGGAACCCG
>NZ_JBDGJQ010000010.1:0-214876 GCF_057656815.1 Variovorax sp. Soil_C_39 | reverse complement strand
ACTCGTCGAGCCGTAGACCTCTGCGCGCGCATCGATTCCGGCGCCGCGGGCAAGGGCGTGGTTTATTGACCGCTTACGACGTATTGCGAGCCGCGATCGGAGTGACAAGTCAAGCTGCCGTCGCGTTCGGGTTGACGGTCGTACAGCGCTTGCTCCAAAGCATCGAGCACGAAGTCCGTGCGCATTAACTGCTGACTCACCAACCCACGATGCGTCGGGCGAACACATCGATCACGAAGGCGACGTACGGCCAGCCCTGCCATGTCGACACGTACGTGAAATCCGAAACCCATAGCTGGTTCGGGCGCTGCGCTCGGAACTGCCGGTTGACCCGATCCACAGGGCATGGCGCCCTGGCATCGTTGATCGTGGTCTTCACCACCTTGCCGCGCATCACGCCTCGCAGCCCAGGCGCCGCATCAGCCGTTCGACTGTGCAGCGCGCCACCGCAGTGCCCTCGCGTGCCAGTTGCCTCCAGACCTTGCCGGCCCCATAGACCTGCATGTTGGCCTGCCAGACGCGCTGTATCGCCGGCATGAGGACATCGTCGCGGTGTGCTCTGGCGCAGCGCTTGTGCGGCTCACGCAGCAGCGCCGCGTGCCGCCGGTAGCCCGACGGGGCGATCTGCAAGACCTTGCAGATCGGCTCGCTCTCTACGCCCGGTACGCGTCAGGAAGGTCCCGCCGCGTGCGGCATGTGCATCTCAGTTCGGGCTGCTGAGGGTGCGCCGCCGGAGGTTTGCAGAAGAACACGGGTCGGCGCTGACACTGTTCGCGCTATCGATTCGCAAGCGAATTTCTGATCAACCACCGCCCTGAATGTGAAGCGAAGTCTGTGGTGCCGAAACTGGGAAGTATCCGTATTTCGCAACACCTTAGTCCGAAATATCCACAACACTAGTCAATCTACGGAGCTCGCGCTGAGAACGGGGACAGTTCATGCGGCGCGGCTTCGCGCGTTGGAATAGCCGGATACAAACGCCTTCTGCGCACCGATCAACGGATCGGGGATGTCCCCGATCGCGGGTGACACGGCAGTCACATCTCCAGGCGCTAGTCGCTCGGGCGTGCCCTCGGGCACCAAGCCCTTGGGCAGGCGTCGGTAGCGCTGTGACAGCGCCGATCCCCGCAGCACGCCGATCACGCCCCAGACCATGTGGTCGTGAATCGGTGTCTGTTGGCGGGGGCCCCACACGAAGCTCACGACACAGAAGCGCTGCTCGCGCCAAAGTTGCGACAAGTCGCACGCCGTTCCCCAGTAAGGATTAGGGTGCGCCCTAGTCCTGGGCTAGAAAGAATACCAGTAATATGTCAGTTGACTACTAGATGTATTAAGGAGACACCATGAGCACCGTATCCGGCGAGATTCCCCTCGTGGACCTGCCCACGACCGCGCCCGTCTCGGGACGGCGCGCCACCATCGGCCATCGCCTCGAACGCCTGCCCATGACGGGCTACCAGCGCCGCCTGTTCGCCATCATTGCCACCGCCTGGTTCTTCGACTCGATGGACCTGGGGATCATGACCTTCGTGCTCGGCTCGATCAAAGCAGAGTTCGGCCTCTCAGCGATGCAGACCGGCCTGCTGGCGAGCTCGAGCTTCCTGGGCATGTTCCTGGGCGCAGCCACTGCGGGCATGCTCGCCGACCGCTTCGGGCGCAAGCCGGTCTTCCAGCTCAGCATGATCTTCTGGGGGGTCGGCAGCCTCATGTGCGGCCTGTCGGACAGCGCCAATGAGCTGATGGCCTACCGCGTGCTGCTGGGGTTCGGCATGGGCATGGAGTTCCCGATCGGCCTCGCGATGGTGTCGGAGATCGTTCCCGCCAAGAGCCGGGGCCGGTACGTCGCCATCCTCGAGGGCTTCTGGCCATTGGGCTTCATTGCCGCGGGCATCACCGCCTACTTCCTGCTTCCCGTCATCGGATGGCGCGGCATCTTCATCGCGCTGGCGGTTCCGGCGGTGTTCGTGTTCGTCGTTCGGCGCAACATTCCGGAGTCGCCGCGCTGGCTCGAAGACGCCGGCCGGCTCGACGAGGCCGACAAGGTCATGACCGGCTTCGAAGGGCATGTGCTGCGGGCCTCGGGCATGAGCAAGCTGCCTGCCGTGGAAGTGAAGCCGGGCGAGACCGCCAGGCCGCCGATGGCTCGCAGTGCGGCCTTCAAGGAACTCTGGAAGGGCGTCTACGCGAAACGAACCCTGATGATCTGGGCGTTGTGGTTCTTCGCGCTCCTCGGCTACTACGGGCTGACGACGTGGCTCGGGGCGCTGCTCCAGCAGGCCGGCTACGCCGTCACGAAGTCGGTCCTCTACACGGTTTATATCTCGCTCGCGGGCATCCCGGGCTTCATCTTCGCCGCGTGGCTGCTCGAGAAATGGGGCCGCAAGCCGACCTGCATGCTGATGCTCGTCGGCAGTGCGGCCGCGGCCTTCATGTACGGGCAGGCCGCCGCGACCCAGGCGCCGGTGGCGCAGTTGATCACCGCCGGGCTGTTCATGCAGTTCTTCATGTTCGGCATGTGGTCGGTGCTCTATGCGTACACCCCCGAGCTGTACCCCACGCGTTCGCGTGCCACCGGTGCGGGCTTTGCGTCGTCGGTGGGGCGGATCGGCTCGCTCGTGGGCCCGTACGTCGTGGGCATCGTGCTGCCGTTCACCGGGCAAGCCGGCGTGTTCACGCTGGGCGCGGCCTGCTTCGTGGTGGCGGCCCTCATCGTGATGCTCTTCGGGATCGAGACCAAGGGCCAATCGCTCGAAGCGCTGTCGCATTGACCCAGGCCTTAGCGATCCGACATGACGGTCGCGCGCGTGTAGTTCTCGATGAAGTCGATGAGGCGGTCCAGCGCTTCTCCGGCGCCCTGCACGTCGGCCTTGGAGATGGCCACGGCCACGTCGCCATGCAGCTTGGCCATCTGGGGCATGTCGGGCGACTGCTTGTAGTGGAGATACCAGAACCTGCGCGAAAGGCCGTGAAGCATGCGCATCGCGCCTTCGGCGAACTCGTTGCGCGCCGCCGCAAGGCACAGCTCGTTGAAGTCGCGGTCGGCGCGAATGAACGCCACCGAATCGTTCTTCGTAGACGAACGCCTGAACTCTTCGGCCAACTGCTCGAAGCGCTGCCGTTCTTCCTTCGATGCCCGCTTCGCGGCACTGCGGCAAACCAGCCGCTCGATCTCGCGTCGCGTTTCAAGGAGCTTCAATTGCTTGCCCACATCGACTTCGGCCACCAACAGCCCGCGTTGCGGCAGCACGATCACCAGGTGCTCGCGGGCGAGCCGCTGGATGGCCTCCCGGATGGGCGTGCGTCCGATGCCGGTCATGTCTGCGAGGCCCTGCTCCGAAACGGCGGCGCCCGGGGGAATGACGAGCGTGACGATGGCCTCTTCGATGCGTTCGTAGGCGAGGTCGGTCAGGCGCGTCTTCGGCTCGGCGAAGTCCATCGGCTTGGGTGCCGCACGGGGAGGGGCCTTGCGCGTGCGGCTCGTCGTCTTGGTAACCATCTTCTTGACTTTCGAAACAGGCATCCATCGTACTGCCTCCGGTGGCGCATGGAATCCGTCTGACATATCAGGTGTTCACAATGGATGTTGTCTTCGTGGGCGACGGCCCGACCACTGTGCTCGCATTGCACGGCATACAGGGAACCCGCGACGCATGGCTTCCCGTCGCCGAGCGGCTCTCCGCCCGCTTCCGCTTCGTGCTGCCCAACCTGCGCGGGCGGGGTGTCGCGCGACGCTGCAGCGGTGCAGGGGCGCATGCCTTGCAGGCGTTTGCGTCCGACGTGCGGGAGGTGGCGCAAGCGCACCTGGCCGACGCGCCCTTCGCGTTGGCCGGCTGGAGCATGGGCGTTTCAGTCGCGCTCGAATATGTCGCGGAAGCGAAAGGGCCTCAGCCCGGGAAGCTGGCGCTTCTTTCAGGTACGCCCCAACTCTGCGCGGCCGATTGGTTCCGCGGCGAAGGCGAAGTGCTGCTGCGCGAGATCGCGGCGCGCGAGGCCCGGCTCGGGTTGCGGCATGCGGCGGACCATGACGCGGTCGCGTGGACCTGGCAAGCCATTCGCGCGTCGGACCAGCGGCCATTGCTGGGGCGGGTCAGGCAGCCGACGCTGGTGTTGCACGGCGTGCAGGACGAAGACTCTCCCTGGGACCACGCCGGCGCGCTTTCGTCGGCTCTGCCCGACGCGACGCTGGTGCCGATCGAAGGTGCCGGCCACGGCCTGCTGTCTTCGCACACGGCGCGCGTCGCCGACGAACTGCTCCGATTCCTCGATCCTTTGGACAACCCCGATGAGACCTGACGACCTGATCCACTTCTGCGCCCCGGCGCGCCTGATCCTCGGCTGCGGAGCGCGCGCGCAGTTGCCCCGCCTGGTGCAGAAGCTCGGCTGGAAGCATGGCGTGCTGGTCACCGACCGGTACTTTTCCGGATCGACGCCCTGGGTGCGCGAATACGTCGACGCGGCGCAGGCTCTGGGCGTCGAGACCGTGGTGTACGACGGCGGTGCACCCGACCCGACCACCGACCTGTGCGACACGGCCACCCGCGTGCTGCGGCAACAGTGCCCTGGCGGCACCTTCGACCACGTCATCGCGCTCGGAGGAGGGAGCAACATCGACCTGGCCAAAGCGCTGTGCCTCACGCTGCCGATGGGCCTTCCGGTCCGGGCGTTCGTGGGCGACATCGGAGCCTGCCGCCCATTGCCGATGATCGCGATGCCGACCACGGCCGGCACAGGTTCCGAGGCCACGCCGGGGGCGATTCTTCTCGACCCGGAGAACGCAACGAAGGTCGCGGTCATGGACAACGCGCTGCGTCCCCAGGTGGCTCTGATCGATCCGGAGTTCACCTACACCTGCCCGCCGCGTGTCACGGCCGATGCCGGCATCGACGCGTTCACGCACGCGATCGAATCGTTCCTCACCATGGACTCGAGCGCCTACGACCGCAGCGGCGATCCGGATCCGGGCTACAGCGGCCGGTCGGCGCTGACGATGATGTTCGCGCGGGAGTCGATGCGCCTTTGCATCGACTGCCTGGAGCGCGCGTTCAACGATGGTGCCGACCGGCAGGCGCGCATCGGCATGGCCCATGCCAGTGTCTATGCGGCGCTCTCCTATGGCAGCGCCGGCCTCAACGCCGTGCACGGCATCGCCTATGCCGTCGCGGGCAAGACGCACAGGAGCCATGGCACCACCAATGCCGTGATGCTGCCGTACGTGCTGGATGCGCTGGGCGACGTGCGAGGCGACGAGATGCTCGAGGTCGCCGGGCTCATGTCGCTGCAGGTGTCGACCGCGCGTGAAGCGAGCCTGGCCGTCCCGGTGGCAGTGCGCGATCTGATCGGTCGCCTCGGCATTCCTACCGATCTGGCCGCGATGGGCATCGGGGACGGCGATCTGAGCGGGCTGGTCGACGACGCGCTGGGCGTCGCGCGGCTTGCCAAGGCGTTTCCGGTGCCCGACGTCGCGGCGCGCTATCGCGCCATCGTGCGCAATGCCTTTGCCGGCTATCTCCGTGCCGAAGGTGCCGGCGGGCGCGACTTCTGACCCGGCGGCACGCAGCACCATTGACCGTCTGTACTCAACTGATATACTAGTCATACATCAGATATAGACAGGAGACTTTGCCATGATGACCGAGCGCCAACGGAAATTTCGCGAGCAGTACAAGGCCGAGATCAGCCCGCTGTACAACGGCCTGCTCCACATTGGCGTGATGTACGCCGTCGGCATTGCCGCCATCTGGTACTGCCTGAGCAGGATCCAGGGCGCGCAGTGGGAGTGGCTCATGGTCATTCCGGTGTTCCTGGCGGGCAACTTCGTCGAATGGTTCATGCACCGCTACGTGATGCACAAGCGCATCGACGTGTTCGCGCTAAGGGCCATCTACGAGCGCCACACCCGCCAACACCATCAGTACTTCACCGACCTGGAGCCGACCATCGACACGACGCGCGAGTTCCGCATCGTGTTCTTTCCGTGGCGCGTGCTCGCGACGCTGGGCGTCGGCGGGCTGACGCTGGGCTACCTCGCATCGCTCGTATTCAATCCGAACGTCGGCTACATCGTCTTTCTCACGATGGTGGCGCAGTACCTGGTGTACGAGACCTTCCACTACTGCTGCCATGTGCACGACAACTGGTTCGTGCGCAACATGCCGTTCATCAACACCATCCGCCGCCATCACACGGCCCACCACAACATGGGCATCATGATGAAATACAACATGAACCTCACGTTCCCCATTGCTGACTGGGTCATGGGCACCTCGGACCTGCGGCGTGGGCTGCTGGGCCACCTCTTCAATGGCTACAGCGAACGGCACGTCAAGGAAGAGCTCCGGCCGATCATCCAGAAGTTCCGCCACGACCACACGCGCGTGACCCTGGACGGTCCGCAACTGAGCGAGAGCGAAGAGCAGGCGATGGCGGGCCGCCAGGCCGCGCACGGCGCCGCAGCGCATTGATCGGCGCCGGGTATGTGGTGACCATCGGCTAGATGCGGTTCATCGTGCGCCGCAGCGTTGGCGTCTTCGTCTGCTACCGGCTCGCGCTCGGCGTGGCCGTGATTCTCTTGCTGCAATCAGGGCATCTGGCGCCTTGTTGACCAATGTGAGGGATACTCGCGCGGACCGATCCCCATCTCGCCGCCGGACCCCTCCGACGAGATCTCAACCCAAAGGGCCATGCGCCACGAGATCATCCAGCGCTTTCTCGCCGAGGAAACCGCGGTGGGCGCCCATCAACGCACCCTCCCCGATGCGATCGCGCGCGCCTTGCGCACACTGCTGGCCGAACTGCAGCCGCTGGTCGGCGTGCCGGGCGCGCGCGCCTTGTACGCGCGCAGCCTCCACCTGACGCACGCCTCGTGCGGATGGCCAGCGGAAATGGCAGCGGGGCCGCTCGGCGAACTGCCGGCCTTGTTGCACCGCGATCTTTCGGCGCGCACGGCGCCCGACGCGGGCCTGGCCGGCGAATCCTTGCTCCTCACCTTTGTCGATCTGCTGATTTCGCTGATCGGCGAGCCATTGACCTACCGCTTGTTGCATTCAGCCTGGGGCCATCCCGGTGCCGACGAGCCCCATCAGGAGAAAGCGCAATGAATGACAAGGTCGTCATCCGGCGATTGCCGACCGGCGTGCCGGGCCTCGATGCGCTGCTCGGCGGCGGGCTCGCGGAGTTCTCGTTCAACCTGATCGCGGGGGCACCTGGGTCGGGCAAGACGACGCTTGCCCACCAGATCATGTTCGCGCTCGCCAATCCGCAGCGCAAGGCCCTGTTCTTCACCGTGCTCGGCGAACCGGCGTTGAAGATGCTGCGCTACCAGCAGCAATACAGCTTCTTCGACACCGACAAGGTCAACGACTCGATCCGCTTCGTCAACCTGGCCGACGACGTGATGACCGGTAACTACGATCGCGTGCTGGCACGCATGATCGAGGAAGTCGAAGCCTTCGAACCCGGGCTGGTGCTCGTCGATTCGTTTCGCTCGGTGGTGCAGGCGGTGCATGGCGTGCGCCCCGGCGAGACCGATCTGCAGCAGTTCGTGCAGCGGCTCGGCATGCACCTCACGACATGGCAGGCCACCACCTTCCTGATCGGCGAGTACATGAATCTCGAAGGTGAGGCCAACCCGGTCTTCACGGTGGCCGACGGCATCCTGTGGATGGCGCAGAGCGTGCAGCGCAATTCGATGGTTCGCAAGATCCAGGTGATGAAGATGCGCGGGCAAGCGACCATCGCAGGCCTGCACACCTTTCGCATCGATGGCGATGGCATCCAGATTTTCCCGCGAACCCTCGGGCAGGCGCAGCCGGCCTCCAGGGACGACGGTGGCGAGGCGCAGGCGCCACGGCGTCTGTCGATCGGCGTGCCGGCCCTGGACGAGATGCTGTGCGGCGGCCTGCCTGCGGGCTATTCGCTGCTTGTCGCCGGTCCCTCCGGTTCGGGAAAGTCGCTGCTCGCGACGGCCTTCCTCGCGGCGGGCGCGCGCGCCGGCGAGAAGGGCGTGATCGCGGCTTTCGAGAAAAGCCCCAGCCAGTCGCTCAGGCTCCGGTTGGGTCAACTGGTTGCCAGCGGAAGCGTCGCGGTTATCGACACGCGTGCGCTCGACCTGTCCATCGACGAGACGCTGTACGCGCTGACCGAAACGATCCGGCGCACCGGTGCCACGCGGGTGGTCATCGATTCGCTCTCGGGCCTCGAGCTGGCGCTGGCGCCGACCTTTCGCGAGGACTTTCGCGAATCGCTGCATCGGATGGTGGCGGTGCTCACCGGCATGGGCGTGGCGGTGCTGATGATCTCCGAGCTCGAAGACCGCTACAACGACCTGCGCTTCAGCCCCTACGGCGCTGCGTTCCTGACCGACGCCATCATCGTGCAGCGCTATGTCGAACTGCGGGGTGAACTCAAGCGTGTCATGGCCGTCGTGAAGCTGCGAAACAGCGCCCACAGCCACGAGCTGCGCCTGTTCGAGATCGACGACAGCGGTATCGTGATTGGCGAACGCCGGCCCGAGATGGACGCATTGCTGACCGGCCATCCGCGGGTGGCGTCGGACGCGCCGCATTCCGCCACCGGCAGGTGACGGACATGGACCCCGACCACCGTGGCAAGCGCGACCGGGTTGTCACCGCGCGCGAATCCGCGGTCGGTATTCGCGAGGACGCCGCCGCGGTTCGCGAGCAGACACAGCGTGACGTCGCCGACGAACAGTCGCTGGCCGAAGTGCGCATGTCGGACGTTCGGGAGGCCAACACCCATCTGGTCATCGCCACACTCGCGGCCGAGGAACTGAACGAGGTCGCGCAGCAGACGAAACGGCGGCAGGACGAGTTCCTTGCGATGCTGGCCCATGAACTGCGCAACCCACTGGCGCCGATCCGCAGCGCTGGGGCGCTCCTGGCACGGCTGGACATCGACGACCCCCGGCTGAAACTCATCCAGGATGTCCTCCAGCGGCAGGTGGCGCACATGGCACGGTTGCTCGACGATCTGCTCGATGCGTCGCGCGTCACGAGCGGCAAGGTCAACCTGCAGCGCCAGCCGACGGCGGTCGGCGACTTCGTCGACCAGGCGGTCGAAACCTGCCGGGGCTTGATCGACCTGCAGCGCCAGCAGCTCACGGTCGACCTGCCGCCGGAGCCGGTCTATGTCGATGGCGATTCGCAGCGCCTCGCGCAGGCCGTCGGCAACCTGCTGCACAACGCGGCGAAGTACACCCCCGAAGGCGGCCGGATCGCGCTCAGCGTCCGGCCGGTCGGCGATACGGTGGCCATCACGGTGAGCGACGACGGTGCAGGCATCCCGGACGATGTGTTGCCCCATATCTTCGACCTGTTCAGGCAGGAGGACCGGTCGCTGAGCCGCAGCCAGGGAGGACTCGGCATCGGTCTGACGGTGGCGCGCGGCATGGTCGAACTGCATGGCGGCCGCATCGAGGTGCACAGCGACGGGCCTGGCCAAGGCTGCGAGTTCGTCATCACGCTTCCGCGTTTGCTCCGGCCCGTCGAGCCGGTGCACGTGCCGACGGTGGCGCCTGCGCTCGCGCCCGCGGGTGCGCGCATCCTGCTCGTCGACGACAACGTCGATGCCGGGCTGCTGCTCGCCATGCTGCTGCGCATGTCCGGGCACGAGGTCGAGGTCGCCCTCGAGGGGACGGGCGCGCTGGCGCTGTTCGCTCGGCTGCAGCCGAACATCGTGCTGTGCGACATCGGCCTGCCGGGCATGAACGGGTACGACGTGGCCGAGCGCATCCATGGCCTGCGCAATGGCAGGCCCGTGCTGATGGTCGCGCTGACCGGCTACGACGGGCCCGACCATCGTGCCCGCGCGCACGAGGTCGGGTTCGACCACCACGTGGTGAAGCCGATGGATTTCGAGGCGCTGCTGGCGCTTGTCGATGCGTGGGTGCTGGCAGGCGCCGATGCGTCGGCGGGCGGCGCGGGACCGGCGGCGTAGGCCGGCCCAATCCGCTTGCGCGTCGGCGGGGGCGTCCGCCGCACTCAATTGGCAGGGATCAGCGCGAAACGTCCGTCCTGGTTCAGTCGCGCCCAATACGCCGAGGCCTGCACGTCGTAGCCGACGACCGTGCCTGCGGCGCACGACGCATCCACATCGCCCGGCGCCGCGCCGAGGTAGGCGCTGCGATAGGCCGTCCTGCTCACGCACGCCGGGGTGGCCAGCGGTACCCACTTGCCCGATGCGTTGTCGTACCGGGCCAGCACCGTGTCGGCGGCCGAGCGGCCCTCGGGCACGGAGAACTCGAGCACGTAGCTGTCGCCGGCCTTGTCGTCGGTCAGCGCCCATCCGCCCTTGGCAAGCGCGGGCAGCACCACCGGGGCCTTGCCGGCCTCGGTGCTGTCGCCCATGCTGCCGGCAAGGCCGGTGTCGGTCTGGATGTTCTTCACACGGCCGTAGGCGTCGATGTAGGTGCCGTCCTGGCCGGCGATCCCGCTGACGACGAGCTCGTCGGACAGGGTGCCGGCAACGGCCGCCTTCCAGTTCAGCGCCACCAGCTTCTTCAGGTCGATGGTGGTGCCGCGCACCTCGACTTCCTCGTCGGGCGTGCCTTCGTTGACGACGCGTGCGCGCTGGCTGTTGTTCAGGTTGGGGCTGAAGCTCGCGTCGCGCACGAACATGTAGCGATACATCATCGACTCCATCTCGCGGTTGCTGGCGGCGAACGAGTAGCCCGGCGTGGCGCTCATGGTGCGCGTGCGCGTGTCGTGCCGGTTGAAGGTGTCGTTGCGGCCATCGAGCAGGCGGGCGCGGCTGCCGCCGGCGGAGACGCAGGCGCTGGTGCGGTACGAGGGGTCGTAGACGCTGTAGCGCTGCACGTGCGCCGGCACGCTCGAGGGGTACACCACCTTTTCGCAGCGGTCCTTGGTGCGCACGAACCGGTCCATCATCTGCCAGTCGGGCGCCGCCAGCTGCTGGGGTTCGTCGGTGTTGCGGAACACCGAGTGCGTCACGAAGTATGAGCGGTAGTCGATCGCAGGGCCGGTGATCTCGAAGATCGAAGCGTTGGCGTCGATGCTGCCGGTGGCCTCGTTGCGCACCTTCAGCATCAGCATGCTCTGGATGCGCTCGTGCTCGCCGAAGCGGCTTTCGTAGCCCTTGTAGGCCGCATTGCCCGAAACGATCTGCGTGAAGGCCAGGTCGTTGTCGTCGCGCACCACGCTGCGCGAGTAGTGGTGCTCGTGGCCCGAGACGTAGATCACGTCGTGCGCGGCGAAGAGTTGGCGGTACTTGTCGTAGACATCGCGGAACTTCACGTCGTTCACGATCGAGATGCTGCCGTCGACGATGTTCTCGCGCACGAGCCCGTAGCGGTTGCCCGCGAACGAGTTGTGGGTCTGCAGGATGATGTGGTCGACCTTCGGCCCGTGCTTGCCCACCATGGCCTCCACGAAGTCGTAGGAGCGCTCGAGCCAGCCGTACGATATGTTGATCAGCAGCACGTTCTCGCGCGCCACCACGTAGTTCTTGTTGCGCGAGCCCGGCATGTGCTCGGCATCGGCGGGAATGAACGACTCCACGGTGTCGTACCAGTCCTGGTCGATGCCCTTGGGCTCATGGTTGCCCATGATCGGCAGGATCGTCATCTTGCTGCGGTACTTCTCGGCCATGTCGCGCCAGAGCTTGTATTCGCTCGCCGTGCCGTTCTCGACCAGGTCGCCCACGGCCAGCACGACGTTGACGCCGGACTTCTCGTACAGGTCGAGGATGGCCTTCATCGGATGCAACGCGACGCCCGAATCGCTACCCTGGGTGTCGGGAAGGATGCCGATGCGCAAGGTGGTGGCAACCGGCGTGGCCGGCGGCGCTGGCGTGTCGGGGGAGGTGGTGGGCGGCGCCGTGGGGGCGGTGCCCGGCGGCACGATGGGAAACGCGATCCCGCCACCGCCGCTGCCCCCGCCGCAGGCGGCCAGGGCCAACAACGCCGCCAGCGACAACGCGCCCGCACTCTTCTTCGATCCACGCATACCGTTGCTCCAAGTGAAAGAAGCGCGACGCTATCGGGGCCGTGTGTCAGGAAAGTGAATCAGAAGGTACTAACCCTATTGCGCGCATCCGGCAGTCGGGCGATGGTCGCTTTCGGTCCTCCCGGCCGCCGCGCCCGGGAAAATACCGTGCGCATTGAGTAGATTTGTTGACACTATTGGTTATCCCGCATAACAAAGGAGTTCCGATGTCCCGCCACCCATCCCGCCACCTCCGCGGCGTCGCCGCCATCGTGGTGATCGTCGCAGCGTCAGGCGCCAGCGCACAGGACAAGCCGGTCGAACTCAAGTTCGCGCACTGGCTGCCGCCGTCGCACTCGCTCGCGAAGACCGGCTTCGAGCCGTGGGCCAAGTCGGTGGAGGCGGCCTCCAAGGGCAGCATCAAGGTGGCGATGTTCCCGGCCCAGCAGCTGGGCAAGGCCGCCGACCACTACGACATGGCGCGCGACGGTATCGCCGACGTGACCTGGGCCAACCCGGGCTACCAGGCCGGCCGTTTCCCGGTGTTCGCCGCTGGCGAACTGCCGTTCCTGGTGGGCAAGCCCGGCCCGGGGTCGGCAGCGCTCGACGCGTGGTACCGCAAGTACGCGGCCGCCGAGATGAAGGACGTGAAGTTCTGCTTTGCGCACCTGCACGTGGGCACCATGCATGCCAAGAAGCCGATTAGCGAGCCGAGCCAGCTCAGCGGCATGAAGATCCGCTCGTCGAATGGCACCAACGCCACCTTCATGTCGGCGCTGGGCGCCACCAACGTGCAGGTGTCGGCCCCAGAGGCGCGCGACGCGCTCGAGAAGGGCGTGGCCGACGCGCTGGCCTTCCCGTGGGATTCGGTCATCAGCTTCGGCATCGACAAGGCCGTGAAGTACCACTCCGACATGCGGCTGTACGCGTCCGACTTCGCCTGGGTCATGAACAAGGGCTGGTACGACAGGCTCTCGGCCACGCAGAAGAAGGTGATGGACGACCACTGCAGCAACGAATGGGCCGCCAAGGTGGGGGCCGCCTGGGGCGACTTCGAGGATTCGGGCAAGGCCAAGCTCGAGAAGGCCGCCGGCCACACGATCGTCGCAGTCTCGCCCGCGCAGCTCGACATGTGGCGCAAGGCCGCCGAGCCGGTCTACACGCAGTGGCAGGCCGCGGTCGACAAGTCGGGCGTGAACGGCAAGCAGGCGCTGGAAGAACTCCGCAAGGAAATCGCAGCGCGCAACGCCAACTGACGCGATGAAGCGCATCCTGTCGGCCACCGAAGCGGTGGCCGCTTTCTTCCTGCTCGCCATCGCTTTGCTCACGGCCAGCAACGTGCTGCTGCGCGACCTGTTCGCAGTCCAGATTCCCGACTGGTACGACGGCTCGCGCATGCTGCAGGGCATTGCGCTGTTCTGGGGCATTGCCCTGGCCACCTTCTATGGCAGCCACATCTGCGTCGACCTGCTCTGGGAGCACCTGAAGGTGCCTGGGCGCCGCTGGCTCGACATCGTCGCCACGCTCGTCGTGCTGGCGTTCCTGGTGCCGCTCGCGTGGATGGCGTGGGTCAAGGTCGCGGGAACCGGTACGCAAGGCACGATGGACCTGCGCATGCCGCTGTGGATGTTCTACGCGGTCGCTTCGCTCGGGGCCACGGTCGCGGCGCTGCTGGGCGTGGTGCGCGTCGTCTACCTGTGGCGCGGGCGCGAGGCCGAACTCCAGCCGGCGCCCATCGCGGGCGTGCAAGACATGGAAGAGGCCGCCGACCGTGGACCGTGACCTCGTCGCCCTGCTGGGCTTCATCGGCATGTTCGTGCTGATGGCGGTGCGCGTGCCGATCGGCATCGCGATGGGCATTGCGGGCGTGTGCGGCTTCGCGGCGCTGACCAGCTGGAATGCGGGCCTGAACCTGCTGGCCAACGTGCCGCTGTCGGTGGTGACCGACTACAACCTCAGCGTCATCCCGATGTTCATCCTGATGGGCGCGTTCGCATCGCGCTCGGGCATGAGCCGCGAGCTGTTCCAGGCCGGCCGCGCGTGGCTCGGCCACCTGCGCGGCGGTGTCGCGATGGCCTCGGTCGCCGCGTGCGCGGGGTTCGCGGCCATCAACGGATCGTCGGTGGCCACCGCGGCCACGATGTCGCAGGTGGCGCTGCCCGAGATGCGCCGCGCCGGCTACCACCCGGGACTGTCCGCAGGGCTCATCGCGGCCGGCGGCACGCTGGGCATCATGATCCCGCCGTCGGTGATCTTCGTGCTCTACGGGATCATGACCGAGACCGACATCAAGAAGCTGTTCGCGGCCGGCGTCCTGCCGGGCCTGATGGCCGTGGCCTTCTACTTCCTGGTGGTTCAGATCATCGCGCGCGTGCGGCCCGACGCGATGCCGCGCGGCGAGGCGCACACATGGGGCGAGCGCTTCGGTTCGCTGCGCAGCCTCTGGGCCGTGGTGCTGCTGTTCGTGTTCGTGCTGGGCGGCATCTACGGCGGCCTGTTCACAGTGGAAGAGGGCGCGGGCGTCGGCGCGGTCGGCACGCTCGTGATCGGCGTGCTGCGCCGCCGGCTCGGCCCGGGCGAGATCAAGGCGGCGCTGATCGACACGCTGCGCGTCTCGTCGGCCATCCTCACGATCGTGATCGGTGCGTTCCTGTTCGGCTACTTCCTCACCATCACGCAGTTCACGCAGAAGGCCGTGGAGTTCCTGGTGACTCTGCCCGTGGGTGCCTACGGCGTGCTGGCGCTGGTGATGGTCGGCTACCTCATTCTTGGCGCGGTGATGGACGAACTGGCAATGATCCTGCTGACCGTGCCGATCGTCTTCCCGGCCATGATGCAGCTCGGCTTCGACCCGGTGTGGTTCGGCGTCATCGTGGTGATGGCGGTCACCTTCGGCATGATCTGTCCGCCGGTGGGGATCAATGTCTTCGTGATCAACTCGATTGCGCGCGACATCACGCTGGGGCGCATCTACCGGGGCACCATGCCGTTCATCGGGGTCGACATCGTGCGCCTGGTGATCCTTTGCGCCTTTCCCGCCATTTCGCTGTGGTTGCCGGGCTTGCTTGAATAGGGAAAGACCCGGACGCCGATGCCCGGAACTGAGGGGCCTTGCGCCCCTTGTTCGCCGAATGCAGCGGCCCGGCGCCCCGGGAAAATCGGACATTCGTTCGCTTTTTCCCAGGATTCCATGCGACACCTCAAGATCGGCACCCGTCTCGGGGCAGGCTTCACCTTGCTGCTGCTTCTGCTGCTCGCCATCGGCGCCATCGGCCTGCAGCAGATGGCCAGGCTCTCGGACCAGATCCGGGTGGTCAACGAGGTGGCGGGCGGCAAGCTCTACGCTCTCAATCGGGTGCGCTTTGCGATCGGCACGCGCGCCATCGCAGCGCGCAACCTCGCACTGGTGACCGATGCGCCGCTGCAGAAGAAGGACCTCGACCTCGTGCGCACCTCGCAGGCCGAGATCGACCAGGGCATGGCATCGCTGGCCACTTTGTTGAAGCAGGCCGGTGCGGGCGCCGAGGAGGAGCGGCGCCTGCTCGATCAGCTGCAGGCGCTCGAGACGCGCTATCTGGTGATCGCGGGCAAGGTGGTGTCGCTCGCGACCGGCGGCCGCACCGACGAGGCCGTGCGCGCGCTGACGCAGGAATGCATGCCGCTGCTGACCCAGGTGATCGCCCACGTCGGCACGTTCGAGCAGGCACTCAAGCAAGGCGCCGACCGCACCGCGGCCGACGCGGCCGAGGCCTACCGCGCCGCACGCGGGTGGATGCTGCTGCTTTGCGGCTTCTCGCTCGCGCTGGGCATCGCCGCCGCTCTCTGGCTCACCCGTTCGATCACGCGTCCGCTCAACGACGCGGTGCGAGTGGCGCAGGCGGTGGCCGGCGGCAACCTCGCCACCGTCGTGCAGCCGTCTGGGCGCGACGAGACCGGGCTGCTGATGCAGGCGCTGCACGAGATGAACACCAGCCTCGCGCGCCTCGTCGGCGAGGTGCACCGCGGCACCGCGGGCATCGGCGAAGCCTCCGCCCAGATCACGGCCGGCAACCGCGACCTCTCGTCGCGCACCGAGGAACAGGCCAGTTCGCTCGAGCAGACGGCGGCCTCGATGGAAGAGCTCACCTCCACCGTCAAGCAGAACGCCGAGAACGCGCGCCAGGCCAACCAGCTCGCGGTCTCCGCGTCGTCGGTGGCGGCCCAGGGCGGAACGATCGTCGGCGAAGTGATCGACACCATGGCGGCGATCAACGGCTCGTCGAGAAAGATCGTCGACATCATCGGCGTGATCGACGGCATCGCGTTCCAGACCAACATTCTCGCGCTCAACGCGGCGGTCGAGGCGGCGCGCGCCGGCGAGCAAGGCCGCGGCTTCGCGGTGGTGGCCTCGGAGGTGCGCAGCCTGGCGCAGCGTTCGGCCGCGGCGGCCAAGGAGATCAAGGACCTGATCGGCGACTCGGTCGGCCGCGTCGAGGCGGGCAGCGCGCTGGTCGACCAGGCCGGTCGCACCATGCGGGAGATCGTCGCCAGCGTGCAGCGCGTGACCGAGATCATGGGCCAGATCACCGTCGCCAGCCGGGAGCAGACCGACGGCATCGAGCAGGTGAACCAGGCGATCGCGCAGATCGACCAGGTCACGCAGCAGAACGCCGCGCTGGTGCAGCAGGCGGGCGCGGCGGCCGGCTCGCTGCAGGCGCAGGCCGGCAGCCTCTCGCAGGCGGTGAGCGCCTTCAGGCTCTGAGCCGGGCTTCCCGCGTCAGAGCCCGCCCGTCGCGCGGATCACCGTCGCCGTCACGTACGAGGCGGCCGGCGTCATGGCCCACACGATCGCTTCCGCGATCTCCTCGGGCTCGGCGAGCCGGCCGAGCGGGATCTTCGGTGCGATGCGTGCGGGCCGGCCGGGCTCGCCTGCCTTGGCATGGATCTCGGTCAGCGTCGATCCCGGCGCGACAGCGCACACGCGGATGCCGCGCGCCGCCACTTCGCGGCCGAGGCCGATGGTGAAGCTCTCGACCGCGGCCTTGCTTGCGGCGTAGTGCACGTACTCGCCCGGGCTGCCGGTGGTGGAGGCCACCGAGGACACGTTCACGATAACCTCGAGCGCGCCATTCCGGCCGTGCCGCACCAGCGCCTCGCGCGCGCAGAGAAAGGTGCCGAGCACGTTGATATCGAGGATGCGCCGCAGGTTGTCGGTGGCCACGTCCTCGAAGCGGCCGATCGGACCGGTGATGCCCGCGTTGTTGACCAGGGCGGCGACCGGCCCGAGCTCGGCCTCGGTCCGGTCGAACAGCGCGCGCACCTCCGACTCGCTCGCGACATCGCCGCGCAGGGCGGCCGCGCGGCCGCCCGCGTTGCGGATGCGATCGACCACCGACTCGGCGGCTGCCGTGTCCGAGGCGTAGTTGACCGCCACCGCATAGCCGGCCCGGGCCGCCCCGAGCGCGGTCGCGGCCCCGATGCCGCGGCTCGCGCCCGTGATGAGCACCACCTTCCGGCTCTCGTTTTCGCTCGTCGTCATTCAAACCCTCCTCGATGCCTCGCGCGGCGCGGGTGCGCCGCACACGCTTTGTAGCATCCGTGCGCGCGGCACGAGGAGGGGTCTTCACCGGCAGTGCAGCGCGCTCAGCCGGCCATGCTTCGGCACGCGGCCGCGCAGTCGCGGCAGGCCTTGGCGCAGGCCTGGCAATGGTCGTGCGTGTGTTTCGCGCATTCCTCGGCGCAGGCATCGCAGACGCTGGCGCACAGCGCGCAGATGGCCTTGGCATGTTCGCTGCCGCGCGCCATGGCAGCGGCGGCAAAGTGGCAGGCGGCGGTGCAGTCGATGTCGAGCGCGATGCAGCGCGCCATCATCTTCACGTCGTCTTCCTTCAGGCAGGCGGCGGCGCAGTGGTTGCACGCGGTGGCGCAATCGTTGCACGCCTCGATGCAGGCGGCATAGGTGCTGTCATGCGGCATGGCGTTCTCCTTCAAATCCAACATGCTCGCGCGACAGCGGTGCACCCGTGTAGGAGCGTGGCGTATTGGTCCGTGCGATGCGCTTGGCATGCAGGCGCACCGCATCTGCTCATCAGTAGGCGCAGTAGGGGCGCTGTCCGACGGACCGCGTCGGCCTGTGCTTGCGCGGCGCCTGTGCGCGCTGCAGATGCTTGGCTTCCTCTGTCGACCTTTTTCGGCTGCACACAAGCAAGGAGCAAGCGATGCTGGCAATGAACTACCGCGGTCCCTACCGGATCCGCACGGTGCACAAGCAGGAGCCCGAGATCGAGCATCCCGGCGATGCGATCGTGCGGGTCACGCGTTCGTGCATCTGCGGATCGGACCTGCACCTTTACCACGGCCTGGTGCCCGACACGCGCATCGGCTCGACCTTCGGGCACGAGTTCACGGGGGTGGTCGAAGCGGTCGGGCCGGCGGTGCAGCACCTGAAGCCCGGCGACCACGTGCTCGTGCCCTTCAACATCTTCTGCGGCAGCTGCTACTTCTGCCAGAAGGAGCTCTACAGCAACTGCCATTCGACCAATCCCGAAGCCACCGCGGTGGGTGGCATCTTCGGCTATTCGCACACGGCCGGCGGCTACGACGGCGGCCAGGCCGAATACGTGCGCGTGCCGATGGCCGACGTGGGCCCCACGATCATTCCGCCCGACATGCACGTCGACGACGCCGTGCTGCTGACCGACGCGCTCCCCACCGGCTACCAGGCCGCGGAGATGGGCGGCATCGACGAGGGCGACACGGTGGTGATCTTCGGCGCCGGACCGATCGGCATCTTCGCAGCCAAGTCGGCATGGCTGATGGGCGCGGGACGCGTGATCGTGGTCGACCATCTCGAATACCGGCTCGACTTCGTGCGCGACTACGCGCAATGCGAAACCATCGACTTCAAGCAGGTCGGCGACATGGCGATCCACATCAAGAAGATGACCGACGGCCTCGGCGCCGACGTGTGCATCGACTGCGTGGGCTGCGAGGCCGCCGGCAACTTCGCGCAGACGCTGCTGGGCGTCAAGCTCAAGCTGCAGGGCGGCGCGGCCACGGTGCTTCACTGGTGCATCAACTCGGTACGCAAGGGCGGAACCGTCTCGATCGTGGGCGTCTATGGCCCCACCTTCAACGCGGTGCCGATCGGCAATGCCATCAACAAGGGCCTCACGCTGCGCATGAACCAGGCCAGCGTGAAGCGGCACCTGCCGCGGCTCATCGAGCACATCCAGGCCGGGCGCATCGAGCCGCGGCGCGTGATCACGCACCACATCGACCTCGAGGACGTGGCCGACGCCTACCACCTGTTCTCGAGCAAGCTCGACAACTGCATCAAGACCGTGCTGGTGCCGCCCGGCGCCGCACGCGACGGCGGCGCCACGTTGGCCACCGCGGCAGCACTTTGACACCAGGGAGCCGCCCATGAACCACACCCCGAACCCATCGGACAACACGAACAACGCCGAGAGCGAGGCACCAGTCTCCCCGCGCCATGCACACATCGTGGGTTGGGGCGCGGACCTCGACCGCGCCATGCGCCCCGCCGTGCCGAAGGAGCGCACGCCGCCGCGCCTGCCGCACCACCCGATCGAGCCGCCGCAGCAGCACGCCCACGTCGAGGTGCTGCACTCGACCGAACGCCCCGGCATCACGCCGATCTTCGGCTCCACGCTGCCGCCCTCGGGTCTCAGCGGCTGGCTGCGCCGCGCGGCCTTTCGCCATTCCGAGAACGACCTGCGCCACTGGATGATGCTGCTCATGGCCGACCGCTTGCAGATGGGCGAGGCACTGGTCGGCGATCTCGCGCGCGGCCACGTGCCGAACATCTATGCCGAGATGGGCGGACGCGCCGAACTCCGGCACAACCCGAGGGGCGCCGCACGCAAGGCCGCGATCGGCATCGCGGCCGTGGTGCTGCTCTGCGTGGTGCTCAAGCCGCGCAAGCGGGCCCGGCGCCTGCGCGGATGAGGCCGCGGGCCCAATCCCGCGTCGACCGCGTGCTGCGCGAGGTGTTCTGCCTGCGGCAGTTGCGGCCGGGGCAGCGCCGCGTGATCGACCGCGTGGTGGCAGGCGAATCGACGCTCGCGGTCATGCCCACGGGCGCCGGCAAGTCGCTCTGCTACCAGGTGCCCGCGGTGCTGGCGGCGGGGCAGACCGTCGTTGTCTCGCCGCTGATCGCGCTCATGAAGGACCAGTGCGACAAGCTCGATGCGCTCGGCGTCACCGCGGTGCAGTTCAACAGCCAGTGCAGCGCCGAGGCCATCGCGGATGCCGAGCAGGCGATCGCCGATGGCCGTGCGCGCGTGGTCTTCTGCACGCCCGAGCGGCTGGCCGATGCGGCGTTCGTCAAGCTGCTGCGGCAGCGGCCGGTGTCGCTGCTGGTGGTCGACGAGGCGCATTGCATCTCGCAGTGGGGGCACGACTTCCGGCCCGCGTTCCTCGAGATCGGCGTGGCGGTGCGTGTGCTGGGCAACCCTGTGGTGCTGGCGCTCACGGCCACCGCCAACGACGACGTGGCCGCCGAGATCATGGAAAAGCTCCGCATCCCGCGCGCCGGCCATGTTGACACCGGCGCCTACCGCACCAACCTGCACTATGCCGTCGAAACCTTCGAGCGCGAGGAAGACAAGCTGCAGCGTGCGCTGGCGCTCGCGACCGGGCTGCAGGGCGGCGGCATCGTCTACACCGCCACCGTGAAGGCGGCGGAGGCGCTCTTCGCCGCGCTGTCCGAAGCCCTGGGCGCGTCCGTCGGCCTATACCACGGCCGGCAGCCCGCCAACGAGCGCCGCGCAGCGCAGGAGCGCTTCATGGCCGGCGACCTTCGCGTGATGGTGGCGACCAACGCGTTCGGCATGGGCATCGACAAGCCCGACATCCGCTTCGTGCTGCACTACCAGGTGCCCGCGAGCCTCGATGCCTACTACCAGGAGTCGGGCCGGGCCGGCCGTGACGGCGAGCGCGCCGACTGCGTGCTGCTGTACCTGCGACGCGACAAGGCCGTGCAGCAGTTCTTTCTGGCCGGATGGCTGCCCGACCTGGCCGAGCTGCGCCGCGTGCAGCAGGTCTTCTCGGAGGCGCGCGATGCGCGGCATGCCTTCGCCGATCTGCCGCAGCGCGCGGGCCTGCCGCGTGGCAAGCTGCGCGTGTTGCTGAACCTGCTGCGGCAGGCGCAGCTGCTCGCGCAGGACGACGAAGGCCTGCTGCGCTGGGGCCGCAAGGCCGCGCTCGACGACGCCGGGCTCGAGGCGCTGCTGCGCGGCCACCGCGACAAGCGCGAGCAGGAGCGCGCGGCGCTCGAGCGCATGACCTTCTACGCAACCACCGGCATGTGCCGCTGGCAGGTGCTGCTCTCGGGCCTGGGCAGCGAAGACGAACTGCTGCAGCGCTGCGGCGCCTGCGACAACTGCGCGCGCCTTGCCAGGCACGAGCGCGCGCAGCGGGACGCCGAGGCCGAAGCGGCAGCGGCCAAGGCGCAGAAGCAGGCCGCATCGCCGCGCACCGCCTTCGCGCCGGGCGAATCGGTTCGGGTCGCACGCTACGGCGTCGGCTCGGTCGCCAGCGCCGACGCGATCTCGGTCACGATCGAATTCGCCGACGGCAGTGAGCGCTGCTTCCGGCCCGAGTTCGTGCGGCCGGTGCCCGCACGGCGGGCGCGGCGGTCCGCGGTGCAGGTCCCGGTGCAGGCCCAGGCACAGGCCTGAGAATCGAGCCATGCACCATTCCGCACGCCCATCTTTCGCCCGCTCCCATCTGCTCTCGTCACTGCTCGCGGCCACCGCGGTGGGCCTTGCCGGCTGCGCTGCCAGCCCCGCGGCAAAGGAACCACAGGCATCGGCACCAGCGCCTGCGAACCGGGTCGCAGCACCAGCGCCATTGCCAGTGCCACAGGACGGCGCTGCCGTCGAGCAGCAGTTCGCCCAGTGGGTGGCCGATTTCCGCGCCACGGCGCGCGCCGCGGGCATCGGCGAAGCCACGCTGCAGTCTGCATTCGCCAGCGTGCAGTACCTGCCGCGCGTCGTCGAGCTCGACCGGGCCCAGCCGGAGTTCACGCGCACGGTTTGGGACTACCTCGACAACGCCGTCACGCCGCAGCGCGTGGCCACGGGCCAGGAGCGGCTGCATCAGGTGCGCGCCGAAACCGAGGCGGCCGCCGCGCGCTACGGCGTACCGCCGGCCATCGTCGTCGCCATCTGGGGTATGGAAAGCAACTACGGCGGCAACTACGGCAGCACGCCGGTGATCGACGCGCTGGCCACCCTCGGCTTCGACGGGCGCCGTGGCGACTGGGCCCGCCGCGAACTGCTCGCCGCGCTCAGGATCCTCGAGGGCGGCGACATCGCGCGCGAGCGGATGATCGGTTCCTGGGCCGGCGCGATGGGCCAGACCCAGTTCCTGCCATCGAACTTTCTTGCGTACGCGGTCGATGCCGACGGCGATGGGCGGCGCGACATCTGGGGCAGCATGGCCGACGTCGTGGCCTCGACCGCCAACTTTCTTTCGCGCTCGGGCTGGCAGGCTGGGCAACCGTGGGGTGTCGAGGTCCGGCTGCCTGCGGGCTTCGAGCCCGGCCGCGCCGACATGGCGATGCGCCAGTCTTCCGCGCAGTGGACGGCCGAGGGCGTGGCAGCCATCGACGGCCAGCCGCTGCCGGCCTTCGCCGACGGTGCGATCCTGCTGCCCGCGGGCGCGCGCGGGCCGGCCTTTCTGGTCGGGCCGAACTTCCGCACATTCCTGCGCTACAACAACTCGACCAACTACGCGCTCGCGGTCGGCCTGCTCGCGCAGCAGTTGGCCGGTGGGCCGGGCGTGCAGGCCGCGTGGCCGCGCGATCTTGCGGCGCTGTCGCGCAGCCAGACCGTCGAACTGCAGGCCGCGCTCAACCAGCGCGGCTTCGCGGCCGGCGCGGCCGATGGTGTGATGGGGCCCGCGACGCGCGATGCGCTGCGCCGCTGGCAGCGCAGCGTGGGCCTGCCCGCGGACGGCTACCCGAGCCTCGAACTGCTGCAGCGTCTGCAGCAGCAGCCCTGAAGGCGGCGTCCGCTAAAATCGCGGCCGGGTGCGAAGCCGCGAGCGCGGCAACGCAGGTTTCATGCGCTGGTCGGGCCGCCACGCAAATCCATCACGCCATCGCCACCCATGCAAGAGTCCACCATGCAGTACATGGCTGCTGCACTGTTCGCCGTCGCGCTCATCCACACCTTCGCAGCCAAGCAGTTCGAGCGGCTGTCGCATCGCTACCCGCGCCATGCGGGGCTGTTCCACCTGCTCGGCGAGGTCGAAGTGGTGTTCGGTTTCTGGGCCATCGTGCTGGTGCTCACGATGGGCGTGGTGATCGGCGGTGACGCGGCGCTCGACTATGCCGAATCGCGCAACTACACCGAGCCGCTGTTCGTCTTCGTGGTCATGGTGGTTGCCGCTTCGCGGCCGGTGCTGGCCACCGTCATGTCGGTCGTCAACAATATCGCGCGGCTGGTGCCGGTGCCCACGCCTGTCGCCACCGCATGGCTCGGGCTGGCCGCGGTGCCGCTGCTGGGCTCGCTCATCACCGAACCCGCGGCCATGACCATCGCGGCGCTCATGCTCGCGCCGCAGATCTTCCGGCCCCAGGTGCCCGAGGGCGTCAAGTACTTTGCGCTCGGCGTGCTGTTCGTCAACATCTCGATCGGCGGCACGCTCACCTCGTATGCCGCACCGCCCGTGCTGATGGTCGCCACCACCTGGCAATGGGACAGCGCCTTCATGCTCGCCACCTTCGGCTGGAAGGCCGCCGTGGCCGTGCTCATCAATGCGACCGTCGCCACGTTCGTGCTGCGCCGCCACCTGCCGATTGGTGCCGCGGGCAACCAGCTGGCCGGTGCGCCGGTGCCGGCGACCGTGGCCGCCACGCACCTGGTGCTGCTTGCGGGCATCGTGCTATTCGCGCACCACCCGGTCGCATTCCTCGGCCTGTTCCTCATGTTTCTCGGGTTCACGCAGGCGTACGAGCGCCACCAGAGCCCGCTGATCATCAAGGAGGCCCTGCTCGTCGGCTTCTTCCTCGCGGGCCTGGTGGTGCTCGGCGGCATGCAGCGCTGGTGGCTGGAGCCGGTCGTCTCGGGGCTCGAGCCGGTCGCGCTGTTCTTCGGCGCGCTGGGCCTCACCGCGATCACCGACAACGCGGCGCTCACCTACCTGGGTTCGCTGATCGCCAACATCTCGGACGAATCGAAGTACATGCTGGTCGCCGGCGCGGTGGCGGGCGGCGGCCTGACGGTGATCGCCAACGCGCCCAATCCCGCGGGCGTGGCGCTGCTCAAGCGCGGCTTCACCGACGAGACCATCGGCGCGGGCGGGCTGCTGCTCGGCGCGCTCGGGCCCACGGCCGTGGCGGCCGCGGCGTTCATGCTGCTGTAGTCATTCGGCCACGCTGGCGCGCTCGGGCCGCGCAGGTCCGCCGCAGGGATTTGCTGACCCGGTCCAGCCTGTCATCATTCGTGGCTGAATGACCAAAAAACTTACATTTGACGCAAGCCTGCTCGACCGGGCGCGGCAGGTGCTGGCCGGCTCCGATGGCACGCTCACGGCCGCAGCCGCCACGCCCGAGGCTGGCTGCGTGGCGTTCATTGCGTTGGGCGACGGCACGAGCCGCGCGCGCGTGGTCGCCGGCCGCGGCGCCACGGCCGACGAGGCCTGGGAACGTGCCACCGACGCGGCCACCGCGCTTGCCAAGCGCATCGGCATGCAGCCCCTGCGCCTGCGCGCGGAACTGGTCGACCAGGTCGAGCCGATGCGATGGAGCGCGCTGAAGGCCCGGCTGGCCGGCACCAAGCGCAACTACTTCCACCAGGGCGTGTCCTTCGATGCGCACTTCGATGTGGCACTGCTCGCGCCCGAGATCCACGGCAGCGCTGTCTTCTACAACGGCAGCGTGGAACATGCCGAGCCGAACCCGGGCAACCTGCGCCTGCATGCGAAGCGGCGCTTCGGGCGCGAGCTCGACTTTCCCGCCGACGACGATGCGCCCGTCTGGTGCTTCACCACGCGCGGTGCCTACGTCGATGCCGAGGGCGCGTGGCCGATCACGGCCGAGGGGCAGGCCGCCGGGTACCGCGTGCTGTCCGACTGGGACGCGCCGCAGGTGCACCGCCTCATCGACAGCGCCAGCGACTACCTCGCGGCGCAGGTCAAGCCCTCGGGCGAGTTCCACTACGGCTGGTTCCCGTGCTTCGACCGCGCGATTCCCACCTACAACACGCTGCGCCACGCCAGTTCGACCTATGCGCTGCTCGAGGCCTGGGAGCTGACCCGCAGCGACACGCAAAAGGCCGCGATCGACCGCTCGCTGGCCTTCCTCGCGCAGCGGCTCATCCGCCAGGTCAGCCTGCCCGACGGCACCCGCGCCGCCTACCTGCTGGACATCGGCAACGAGATCAAGCTCGGCGGCAACGCGGTGTGCCTGCTGGCTTTCGTGAAGTACACCGAGTTGACGGGCGATGCGCAGTACCTGCCGCTGCTCGAGCAGCTCGCGCTCGGCATCCAGGCCATGCAGGACCCGGCGACGGGGCGCTTCGTGCATGTGCTGAACCATCCGGCGCTCGACGTGAAGAGCGCCTTCCGCGTCATCTACTACGACGGCGAGGCCGCCTTCGGCCTGATGCGCCTGTACGGCCTCACGCGCGATGCGCGCTGGATCTCGGTGGTCGAGAAGGCCTTCGTGCACTTCATCGCGGCCGAGCACTGGCAGGCGCACGACCACTGGCTCAGCTACTGCGTCAACGAACTCACGCGCTACCGGCCCGAGACGCGCTACTACCGGTTCGGGCTGCAGAACGTGGCCGGCTACCTCGACTTCGTGCTCGAGCGCATCACCACGTTTCCGACGCTGCTCGAGCTGATGATGGCTGCCCGCGAGATGGTGGCGCGCATGGCGGCCGATCCCGCATTGCAGCCGCTGCTCGACGGCTTCGACCGCGCAAAATTCGACCGCGCGCTCGAGCACCGCGCGCGCTATCTCGCCAACGGCCACTTCTGGCCCGAGCTGGCGATGTTCTTCCGCAACCCCGACCGCATCGCGGGCTCGTTCTTCATCAAGCACCACAGCTTCCGCGTGCGCATCGACGACGTGGAGCATTACCTGTCGGGGTATGTGGCATACCTGCGCTTCTTGCAGAGTGGCGAGCGCAATCGCGAATCGGCGCCGCGGTTGTCGCGCGATGCGGGCCCCGTCGTGGCCTGGGGCGGCGACGTGAACCTGGGCCGCCGGCAGCACTATCGCACCGCGGAGCTGGGCTTGCCTGCCGTGCTCGGCGGGGTTCCGGCGCTGGGCGAGGCGGACCTGCGCATCGTCAACCTCGAATGCGTGGTGGCGAGCCGCGGCGAGCAGGGCAGGGCCAAGGGCGAAGGCGGGCCGCACTACTACCGGGCGAGGCCCGAGATGCTGCGCATCCTGGCCGACGCGCGCATCGATCTTGTCGTCACGGCCAACAACCACAGCGGCGACTATGGCGCCGAAGCGCTCGCGGAGCAGGCGGCGCTGCTCGACGCCGCCGGCATCGGGCATGCCGGCTCGGGCCCCACGCTCGAAGACGCACTGGCCCCGGTGCTGCGCCGCGCAGGCGCGCTCAACGTGGCGCTGTTCGCGATCGACACCACGCAGCACCGTTTCGCGGCCGGCGAGGCAACGCCGGGCAATGCCTACCTGCCGTTGTCCGCGCCTTCCGCATGGATCGCATGCCTGGCACCGCGGATCGCCGCGGCGCGCGAAAAGGCGCACGTGGTGCTGGTTGCCGTGCATTGGGGAAAGAACCAGGAGGCCGCACCCGACGCCGACGAGATCGCCGTCGGCCACGCGATCATCGAGGCCGGTGCCGATGCGGTGCTCGGCGCTTCGGCGCATGTCCTGCAGGGCGTCGAGATCCACGACGGCCGGCCGATCGTCCACGATGCCGGCGATCTGCTGTTCGACGCCATGCGCCGCGACGATGACCTGGGCGGGGTGTTCTCGCTGCAGCTCGGCGCGGAAGGCGTGCGCCGCGTGATGTTCACACCCGTCGCCACGGGGTTCGGCACCACGGTGCAGCTCGAAGGGGAGCGCGCGCGCGCAGCGGCCGATCGCTTCGTCCGGAAGTGCGCATCGCTCGGTTCGGTGTTCACGCCCTGGGCCAACGGCCAGTGCGTGATCGACCTGCAGCCGCCGCCCCGGCCCGAGCGCGCGCTGCCGCTGCTTCCGGCCGTGGTCCATCGCCCGGTGGCGATCGCGCCGGTGGCACAGCCTCATGCGCAATGGCAGGTTGCAGCCGTGCCGACCGACGCGGCGCTCGAATCGCCGGTTTCCCTCGGGCCGCTGCGCCTGCTCGGCGTGCGCGTGGCGCCGCAGGCCATCGAAGGGCGCCGCCCACTTTTCGTGGAGACCTTCTGGCAGCTCGACCAGCCCACCGATGCCGACTGGCGGCTCGATGTGCGCGCGGTGCCCGCCGCGCCGGCCACCATGCCGGTCTGGGGTGTCGGCATGGACCATGACCCGTGCGACTGGATGTGGCCCACGAGCCGCTGGGAGCCTGGCCGCATCTACCGCGACTTCCACTCGCTGCGGCCACCGCCCTCGGCGCAGCTGCACGATGCGCTGCTGCAGATCGAGGTCGGCCTCGCGGGCCCCCATGGCGCACGGGTCGAACGCGTGCGCCTGCCCCGGCAGGTGCCCTTCGCCGCACGGCCGGGTGCAACCACAGCGCACGCCACCACCGAACGCAGGGCGCCTGCGCCGCGCTACCGCGTCACCCCGCCGGATGCGCTGCCGCCCGACCTGCCCGATGGCCCGGCACAGACATGGAACGCCGCCCAGCTGGCCGTGGCGACCGGCGGCACCTGGCTCGTCGAACCGCCCCCGGGCTGGTTCGTGCGCTCCGTGGTGCGCGGCGAAAAATTCCTGGGCCTGCTGCCGGCGCCGGCGCTGTTCGTTGCTTCGGACGCGCAGACGCGGGCCCTGCACGAACGCTATGCCGCGCCGCAGAGCGCGCGAGCCGTGGACTGGTCCGAACATGTGGTGCGGCTGCAGCCGCGCCTGGCCGGCGCGATGCTGAGCAAGCCGGTGGCCGGGCTCGATCCGGCGCTGCCCGTGCTGCACGTAGACGATCCGATCCAGGCGCTCATCGAGCTGGGCGCTGCGGCGCGGCAGCGCTTGCAGGGCCGGGTCGTGGCCATCACCGGCAGCGCTGGCAAGACCTCGGTCTGCCGGATGCTCGACCATGCGTTCTCGGCCTCGCTGCGCGTGTTCTCGACCGTCGACAACTACAACTCGCGCGTGGGCATGCTGGCCATGCTCGCGAATGTTCCGGCGCGCACCGACCTCGTGGTGCTCGAGGCTGCCGTCAGCGGCATCAATGCGCCGGACTACCAGAACATCAAGCTGGTCCGTCCCGACCTGGCCATCATCACCAACATCGGCCCTTCGCACCTGGACGAGGGCCGGACCGTCGAGGACATCGCGCGGCGCAAGGCCAACATCTTCGAGGGCATGCGCCCCGGTGCCTGGGCCGTGCTGTGCGCCGACAGCGATCACTTCGAGTACCTGCTGGGACGTGCGCAGGCGCGGCATCTGCAGGTCGTTACGTACGGCATGTCCGAAGCGGCGGACATCCGGCTCGACGCGCACGATCCGGCAACGGGCCGCGCCACGGTCACCCACGGCGAGCGAAGCTTCTCGTACCTGCTCGGCGCGAAGGGGCGGCACATGGCGGTCAACAGCCTCGTGTGTTTTGCGGTGGCGCACGCACTGGCGCTCGACGACGCCCGGGTGCCGGCGCAGCTCGCGTCCTTCGCGGCCGTGGCCGGGCGAGGGCAGACGCTGGATTTCGCACTCGACGGGCGGCGCTTCCGGGCGATCGACGAGACCTACAACGCCAATCCGCTGTCGATGGCGATGGCGCTTGCGATGGTCGCCGAGGAGCCTGTGCGCGAGGGGCGCAGGCTGCTCGTGCTGGGTGACATGCTGGAACTGGGAGCCGATGGCGCGCGCTACCACGAGGCGCTCATCGCGCCGATCGTCCGATGCCAGCCCGCACTCGTCTTCCTGCGCGGACCGCAGATGCACGCGCTGCGAGATCGGATCGCGGCGGCGCTTCCGCCGACGACGATCGTGCACGCACCCGCTACGCTCGCAGCGCTTCAGCGGCTGTTGCTTGCTGCCATCGCCGACGGCGACCTCCTGCTGCTGAAAGGCTCCAACGGCATGCAGCTGTGGGAACTCGTGCGGGCAATGACGGCGCTGCAGCAACAACAGCCAGCGGTGGTGATCCGGCGCGCGGAGGCACGGCCTGCCGCGACAGGGCCTTCGGCGTGCGTCTGATGCCGGCATGGCCGACGCGTCGGCCATCGCATTCCGCGGTGGCGGGGCGCATGCTGGCACTCGTGGCGCTGACGCTGGCGCAGACCGCCTGGGCGCAGTTCGACGGCCGCGCGCCCCGAGCCGCCGCGGGCATCGCCGAAGACGCCCCGCTCGCATGGAATCAGCCGCCGGTGCGCGCTACCTGCCCCGACCGTTTCGGCCACCTCTGGGTGCAGCCCGCCGATGGCCCCGCCTGCGTCCGCTACTTCGCGAGCAGCGACGTCGATGGCGCGCGGCTGGCGATCGTTCAGCTCTCGGGCGACCGCGACAGCCTCATGAACCGGCCGCCCGCGCAGATCCCCGGCAACACCGGGGCGCTGCGCACGCTCGACGCCGAGCGCAGCCGCGACCGCGCCGGTGTGCCCTGGGTCTTCATGGCGCGGCCGGGCACCTACGGTTCGTCGGGCGACCACGGCAAGCGGCGCGAAGCGGCCGAGTTCCATGCGCTCGACGCGGCGCTCGATGCGTTGATGCAGCGACATCGGCTGCAGCGCATCGTGATCGTCGGCCACAGCGGCGGCGCCACCGCGGGTGCGGCGCTGCTCACGCTGGGCCGCCAGCGCATCGCCTGCGCGGTGCTGACCTCGGGCGCCTACGGCCTGCTCGAGCGCGCGCGCCGGCTCGGCAAATCACGTGGCGGCCTCAGCGACACCACGGGCAGCACCCGGTTCTACGATCCGCTCGCGCACGTCGACGGCATCGCGCCCGATCCGCTGCGGCGCATCGTGCTGATCGGCAACCGCGACGACCGGAACACGCCGTTCGACCTGCAGGAGCGCTTTGCCGAGGCGGTCGCCAAGGCGGGCCACCGCGTGGAGATCAAGACCCATGCGGCCGAGCCGCCGCAGTACCACGACCTCACCGACCGCATCGCGCTGCGCACCGCGTCGCGCTGCGCGCGCGAGGCGATGTTTCAATAGCGGCAGGCTCAGCGACAAGAAGGAAAGACATGGCTCCGACGATCCCCCGCGGCATCACCTCGCGCGAATTCGGCCGCCTGCCCGACAGGCGCGCGGTCACCGAACACACGCTCGACAACGGCCTCGGCCTGCGCCTCAGCGCCATCAACCTCGGCGGCATCGTCACCGCTTTGCATGTGCCCGACCGCCACGGCGCGAGCGGCAACATCGTGCTCGGCCTGCCGACGCTGGCCGACTACCTGGGGCCGCATCCGCACCTCGGCACCATCGTCGGTCGCCATGCGAACCGCATTGCACACGGCCGCTTCACGCTCGATGGCCAGCCGCACCAGTTGTCGGTCAACGACGGTGACCATTCACTGCATGGCGGCCAGCGTGGCTTCGGCACGCGCTTCTGGCAGATCGAGCCCGTGCCTGCCGACGAGGCACCGGATGCCGTCGCGATCGACCTGCGCTATACGAGCGCCGATGGCGAGGAAGGCTATCCGGGCACGCTGCAGGTGGCGGTGCGCTATGCGCTGAGCACGCGCGAGAACACCTGGCGCATCGACTACCGCGCCGAGACCACCGACCGGCCCACGGTCCTGAACCTGACGCACCACGACTACTTCAATCTCGCCGGCGGCAGAGGCACGGTGCTGGACCACACGCTCACGATCGCCGCGAGCCGCTACTGCCCCGTGGACGCCGGCCTGATCCCGCTCGGCGAGGCGCCAGTGGGCGGCACGCCATTCGACTTTCGCGCGCCGCGGACCATCGGCGAGCGCATCGGCGAGCCGCACGCGCAGCTGCTTGCGGCCGGCGGCTACGATCACAACTGGGTGCTGGATCGCGCGGGTGCGAACGGCTTGGCGCTGGCTGCCCGCGTCGCGCATGCGCCCTCCGGGCGCGTGATGGAAGTGCACACCACCGAGCCCGGCGTGCAGTTCTATTCGGGCAATTTTCTCGACGGCAGCCTGCGCGGCAGCCACGGCGAGCCGCTGCTGCGCGGTGCCGGGCTGTGCCTCGAGACGCAGCGCCACCCCGACGCGCCGAACCGGCCGGAATTTCCGTCGACCGTGCTGCGGCCCGGCGAGCGCTTCGAGAGCGCGACCGAGCACCGCTTCGGCCTGCTCGGCTGAGCGGGCCCGCCGCTTCAGCGCGGCGGCGGCGCCTGCACCATCGCCGCCACCAGGCGCCGCACGATCGGCAGCAGGCCGAGCAGCGCAGGAAAGGCGACCAGCCATGACACGCCCCACGCGGCCATCCACTGCGGCAGCAGCCCGTCGTTGAAGCCGACACTCTTGAGCGTCGCGATGCCCGCGACGATGCACGACATGAAGACCGACAACAGGAGCGGCATGAGGACGCCGGCCCAGCGCGCGGGCAGCTTGCGCGCGCTCATCGGGAAGGCTGGCTTGCGGCCAGTTCGCGGATGTAGTCGGCGAGCGTGCGCGCCGGGCGGCCAAGAATGGCCTCGAGCGTGAGCGCATTGCCGCCGAGGCCGTGGGCCGCGTAGTGGGCATGCACCTTCGAGAGCATGACGAGCTGCTGCGCGTCATAGGGCGGGCGCGCCACGGCCACCCACTTGTCGAAGGGCAGTTCCGCCGCGCGCACCGGCCGCCCGAGTGCCTCGGCGGCCAGGGCCGCGATCTCGACGCGGTTGAAGCGTCCTGGTGCGCACAGTTCGAAGCTGCCGTACGCCAGGCGGTCTTCGGTCAGCGCGATGGCGGCTGCTTCGGCCACGTCGCGGTAGTCCACGCGCGCGATGCGCGTGCCGACCGGGTAGGGCTCGGCGAGAATGCCGTCGCGTGCGATGGCGGTCCAGGCGGACTGCAGGTTCTGGAAGAAGTTGGCCGGGTGCAGCAGCGTGTAGTCGAGCGTCGATTCGAACAGCGCCGTTTCCACCGGCAGCTTGCTCGCATGGTTCGCGAGCGTGGCGTGCGTGGGCTGGATCACCGAAGAGAAAACGAACTTGCGCACGCCCGCGGCCTGCGCCGCCGCCACCATGCGGCAGCCCATGTCGGCCTCGTCGGGCTGGAAGGCCGGGCCGATGTGGAACACGCCCTGGCAGCCCGCCGCCGCGCGCGCGAGGCTCGCGCCGTCGCGCAGGTCTGCCACCGCCACCTGATGTGCGCCACGCTGCAAGGCTGTCGCGGTGTCGTCCGGCCTGCGCACCAGCGCGCGCACGGTGGCACCGCGCGCGGCGAGTGCCGGCACCACGAGGCCGGCGACGCGGCCGGTCGCTCCGACCACCAGCACGGTGGGTTTTTGTCGTTCCATGGATGATTCCTTTTTTCTCTTGATTGCCTGCGAAGCGGCCATCGCCGCGGAACCGCAAAGATAGGGAAGGCATGCGCACCGGAGAATCCGCGCGCCGCGCCAAGAACCTTCATCCAGACCGGAAAGATGCATGGACCAGCTTCAGGACATCCGCGCCTTCGTCGCCATCGTCGACCACGGCAGCCAGAGCGCAGCCGCGCGCCAGCTGGGGCGCTCGGTGCAGTCGATCAGCCGTTCGCTTGGCATGCTCGAGCGCAGCCTCGGCGTGCAGCTGCTCCGCTGCACCACGCGGCGCTCGTCGACGACCGAAGTGGGGCGCAGCTACTACCGCCGCGTGCAGGCCGCGCTGGCCGAACTCGACGCAGCGGGCGCCGAGGCGAACAGCCAGCGCGAAGCGCCCAGCGGACTGCTGCGCGTCGCTGCACCGGTGGAGTTCTCCGCGTCGTACGTGGTGCCGCTGGCGGGCGCGTTCATGCAGCGCTACCCCGGCATGGCGGTGGACCTCACGGCGTCCGACCGGTTCGTCGACCTGATCGAAGGCGACCTCGACCTCGCGATCCGCATCGGCGAGCTGCCCGATTCGGAGCTCGCGGCGCGGCGGCTCGGCGCACTGCGGCGGGTGGTGTTCGGTGCGCCGTCGTACTTCGAGCGGCACGGAAGACCCGCGCGGCCCGAGGACCTCGCGGCGCACGAATGCCTGGTGCGCACCACGCACGGCAACGACGGGCACTGGCCGTTCTCGATTGACGGCCGGCGCGAGCGCGTGAAGGTGTCCGGCCGGTTTCGCGCCGACAGCACCGCCGCGCTCTACGCGGCGGCGACCAGCGGCATGGGCCTGTTCTTCACGCCGCTGTGGCAGATCCGGCATCTGGTCGCGAGCGGCCAGGTCGAACTGGTGCTCACCGCGTTCGAGGCGCCGCGCTGCCGGTGCACGCCGTGTGGCCTGCCGCGCGCGGCAGTTTCGCGCGCGCGAAATTGTTCGCGGATTTCGCGGCGGAGAGCCTGCCGCCGCTCTGACCGATCGGCAGCGCCCGCCGCTTCAACCCGCGAACAGCGCGGCCGGCAACCCCGGGCTTGCGATGCGCACCTTGAACAGGCCGCCCGCGAGCGGCTCGGCCTCCAGCTGCTCGGGCGTGAGGCCGCTGCGCGCGGTGCTGATGTAGAGCGTGCACAGGTCCGCATCGCCAAAGGCGCAGTTGGTCACGTTGCTTGCGGGCAGCGTGATGCGGCCGAGCTCGGCGCCGCTCACCGGGTCGTGGCAGCTCACGCAATGGCCGCCCCAGCGCGCGATCCACAGTCGGCCGGCCGCGTCGGTGGTCATGCCGTCGGGCAGGCCTTCGCCCGCGCCGAAGCGCAGCCACACGCGCTTGTTGCGCACCGTGCCGGCCGCGGCATCGAAGTCGTAGGCATAGATGTAGCCTTCGACCGTGGCGTTGAAGTACATCGTGCGTTCGTCGAGCGACCAGGTCGGCCCGTTGGTGACCGCAAAGCCGTCGTCGTGCCGCGAGCAGCGGCCGTCGGCATCGAAGCGATAGAGCGCACCGGTCGGCGCCTGGCAGTCGAAGTCCATGCTGCCGCCCCAGAAGCGGCCCTGCCGGTCGCACTTGCCGTCGTTGAAGCGGTTGCCCGTGCGCTCGGTCTCGGGCTGGTGCAGGTAGCGCGGCGCGGCGTCGGCGGCCGGGTCGAACAGCGCGAGGCCGCGGCGCAGCGTGACGATCAGCCCCGGCGCCTCGGCGCGCTCGGCCAGTGCGGTGATCTCCTCGTCGAACTGCCAGCTGCGGCGCCCGCCGTCGCGCGGGTCGTGGCGGTAGAGCCGGTGCTCGAGGATGTCGACCCAGTACAGCGCCTGCTCGCGCACCGACCACAGCGTGCCCTCGCCGAGCGTCGCGCCCGCGGGCCACAGGCATTCGGGCTGGCCGAGGATGGTCGGTGCGGTGAGCGCGCTGCCGCTGTTGTCGTGGTTCATGTGCTTGTCTCCTTCTTCGTTGTTGTCTGTCACGCGGCCTTGACGCGGCGGATCGTATCAAGGCATATTGATAATAGAAATTGCGATTTATGGCATCGATAGATATTGAATTTGCAATGTCACTGCCAACCGCTTGGAGATGCCTCCCTTGACGACTGATTCACCGGAAAAGCCATCGATCCACCCCAGTCTGGCGGGGCGCACCGTGTTCGTGACCGGCGGCGGCAGCGGCATCGGCGCGGCCATCGTGGCGGCGTTCGCCGCTCAGGGCGCCCGCGTGGCGTTCATCGACATCGCCGAGGCCGCAAGCGCGGCACTTGCCGAGCGCATCGCCGCAGCGGGCCATGCGGCGCCGTGGTGGCGCAGCTGCGACGTGCGCGACATCGGCGCGCTGCAGCAGGCCATGGCCGACGCGGCGGCCGAGCTCGGCGACTTCGCGGTGCTGGTCAACAACGTCGCGAGCGACGACCGCCACACGCTCGAATCGGTCACGCCCGACTACTACGACAACCGCATGGCCATCAACGAGCGGCCGGCGCTGTTCGCGATCCAGTCGGTGGTGCCGGGCATGCGGCGCCTGGGCTTCGGCGCGGTCATCAACCTGGGCTCGACGGGCTGGCAGACCAAGGGCTCGGGCTACCCCTGCTACGCGATCGCCAAGTCGTCGGTCAACGGCCTCACGCGCGGGCTGGCGGTGGAGCTGGGCCGCGACCGTATCCGCATCAACACGGTGTCGCCGGGCTGGGTGATGACCGAGCGCCAGGTGAACCTCTGGCTCGACGACGAGGGCGAGAAGGCGCTGCACCGCAACCAGTGTCTGCCCGACAAGCTGATGCCCGACGACATCGCACGCATGGTGCTGTTCCTCGCATCGGACGACGCGAAGATGTGCACGGCGCAGGAGTTCACGGTGGACGCCGGCTGGACCTGATCAGTCCATCTCGAGCTTGCGTCCGTAGACGCTGAGGCTCGCCGTCTTCAAAGCCTTCATCATCACCTTCGCCGCCGGCGACAGCAGCCGGTCGGTGCGCGTGATGATGCCGAACGCGTCCATGTGGCAGGGCATGTCGAGCGGTAGCAGCGACACGATGCCGTGCGCCGCGTAGTAGCGCGCCACGTCGCTCGCGAGCACCGCCACCATATCGCTCTGCTGCAGCATGCGCGTGATGAAAAGCAGGGCAGGGCTCTCGATGATGTTGGCGGGCGGCGCCAGGCCTTCCTCCTGGAACATCAGCTCGAAGCGGTGGCGCAGCACGCTGCCCGCGGGCGGCACGATCCAGCCGGCGCCCACCACGTCGCGCAGCGTGAGTCCGCTCACGCCCAGCAGCGGATGGCCGGGGCGCACCAGCGCGCACACCGGCTCCTCGGCCAGCGCCTCGTAGCGCAGTTGCGACTTGTCGTGCTCGGCGAAGAGCCGCGCCACCAGGATGTCGAGCTTGCCCTGCGCGAGCCGCTCCATCAGCACCGCGCTGGTCTCGATCTCGAGCGACACGCGCAGGTCGGGCTGCTCGCGCTTGACGATCGCCACGGCGGGCGGCATCAGCGTGATGCCCGGCGCGGTGATCGCGCCCACGTTCACCTGGCCGAAGCGGCCGGCCTTGAGCGCGGTGAGCTCGTCGTGCGCCTGGTTCAGGCTCGCGAGCGCCACGCGCGCATGGCGGATCATGGTTTCGCCGTACCAGGTCGGGCGCATGCCGCGCGGCAGGCGCTCGAACAGCGGCACCTCGAGCACGTCCTCCAGGTCCTTCAGCAGCTTGGAGGCCGCAGGCTGCGTCATGTTCAGCACCTGCGCCGCGCGGTGGATGTTGCCTTCCTCCGCCAGCGCCACGAGCAGCAGCAGTTGCCGCGTCTTGAGGCGCGCGCGGATGAACCAGTGGTTGTAGTTGTTCATGGCTTTTGGTTGCTTGCCTAGCGGCTTGGAACTTTGGGCTGACGGGTTTTCCAGAATCCGTCGATTGATATCCATTTTGTCGAAAAAATGATTGGATCGATATCAATATCGTTCATAGACTCTCGCCACTTCAAAAACGAGAGACAAAGGTCAACGCACCGTGATCCACGGCGAGCTTCACCAGAACGTGCGGCAGTACATCAATGGCCGCTGGGAGACCAGCGCGACCACGGGTGTGAGCGCCAATCCCTCGGACACCAGCGAAGTGGTGGCCGAGTACGCGCGCGCCGACCGGCGGCAGGTGGAGTTCGCGGTCCGTGCCGCGGCCGATGCCTTCGGCCACTGGAGCCACAGCGCGCCGCAGCGCCGCGCCGACGTGCTCGATCGCATCGGCACCGAACTGCTGGCGCGCCGCGACGAGTTGGGCCTGCTGCTGGCGCGCGAGATCGGCAAGACCCTGCCCGAGGCGGTGGCCGAGGCCGCGCGTGCGGGGCAGATCTTCAAGTTCTTCGCGGGTGAGGCGCTGCGCGGCGGCGGCGAGAACATGGCCTCGCTGCGTGCGGGCGTGCAGGTCGACGTGACGCGCGAACCCGTGGGCGTGACGGGGCTCATCACGCCCTGGAACGCGCCGCTCGCGGTGCCCGCGGGCAAGATCGCACCGGCGCTGGCGCACGGCAACAGCGTGGTGTTCAAGCCGGCCGAGCTGGTGCCGGCCTGCGGCTGGGCGCTGGCCGAGATCATCAGCCGCGCCGGGTTGCCCGCGGGCGTGTTCAACCTCGTGATGGGCAGCGGGCGCGAGGCCGGCCAGGCCCTGGTCGACAGCCCGCTGGTCGATGCGCTGAGCTTCACGGGCGCGGCACGCAACGGCGAACGCATCCTGCAGGCGGCGGCCGCGCGGCGCGCCAAGGTGCAGCTCGAGATGGGCGGCAAGAACGCGCTCGTGGTGCTGGCCGATGCCGACATCGACCATGCGGTCGACTGCGCGGTGCAGGGCGCCTACTTCTCCAACGGCCAGCGCTGCACCGCGTCGAGCCGGCTCATCGTCGAGGCTGCTGTGCACGACGTGTTCGTGGCGCGGCTGCGCGAGCGCCTCAAGGCACTGCGCATCGGCCATGCGCTGGAGCGCGGCATCGACGTCGGCCCGCTGGTCGACGAGGTGCGGCTCGCGCGCAGCCTGGCCTGGGTCGGGATCGCGCGCGAAGAAGGCGCCGAGCATGTCTGGGGCGGCGAGCCGCTCGTGCGCGCCACGGCGGGCCACTACATGAGCCCCGCGCTGTTCCTTGCGCAACCCGGCCACCGCATCGCACGCGAGGAGGTCTTCGGCCCGCTGGCTTGCGTGCTGCGCGCAGCCGACTACGACGAGGCGCTGGCGCTGTGCAACGACACGCCCTCGGGTTTGAGCGCGGGCATCTGCACCAACTCGCTCAAGCACGCGATGCATTTCAGGCGCCATGCCGAAGTGGGCATGACGATGGTCAATCTGCCGACCGCGGGGGTGGACTTCCACGTGCCCTTCGGCGGCCGCAAGGGGTCGGGCTACGGGCCGCGCGAACAAGGGCGCCACGCCGCGGAGTTCTACACGACGGTCAAGACCGGCTACATGCGGGCCTGACCACCACCACCAAGGCTTTCCAGCAGGCTCACAGCAAGAAAGAAGGAGACATCCCATGACACTCAATCGCCGCACCCTCAACATCGCATTGGCCGCCGCTTCGCTCGGCGGACTGCTGCCCGCCAGCGCGCTGGCGCAGAAGAAGATCGTGCTGGGCTTCAGCCAGGTCGGCGCCGAAAGCGAATGGCGCACCGCCAACACCGAGTCGATCAAGTCCTCGGCCAAGGAAGCCGGCATCGAGCTCAAGTTCTCCGATGCGCAGCAGAAGCAGGAGAACCAGATCAAGGCCATCCGCTCGTTCATCGCGCAGAGGGTCGACGTGATCGCCTTCTCGCCGGTGGTGGAGTCGGGTTGGGAGACGGTGCTGCGCGAGGCCAAGGCCGCGAAGATCCCGGTGGTGCTGACCGACCGCGCGGTCAACGCCAAGGACGATTCGCTCTACGTCACCTTCATGGGCTCGGACTTCGTCGAGGAAGGCCGCAAGGCCGGCCGCTGGCTGGTCGAGAAGATGAAGGACCAGAAGGGCGAGGTCAACATCGTCGAACTGCAGGGCACCGTGGGCTCGGCCCCGGCCATCGACCGCAAGAAGGGCTTCGAGGAGATCGTCAAGGCCGATCCCAAGTTCAAGATCCTGCGCTCGCAGACCGGCGACTTCACGCGCGCCAAGGGCAAGGAGGTGATGGAAGCCTTCCTCAAGGCCGAGGGCAAGAAGATCAACGTGCTGTACGCGCACAACGACGACATGGCCATCGGCGCGATCCAGGCGATCGAGGAAGCGGGCCTGAAGCCCGCGAAGGACATCACGATCATCTCGATCGACGCGGTCAAGGGCGCCTTCGAGGCCATGATCGCCGGCAAGCTCAACGTGTCGGTGGAGTGCAGCCCGCTGCTCGGGCCGCAGCTCATGAGCGCGGTGAAGGACATCAAGGCCGGCAAGACGCTGCCCAAGCGCATCGTGACCGAGGAAGGCATCTTCCCGATGGAAGTCGCCGCAAAAGAATTCCCGAATCGAAAGTACTGAGGACGGACATCCAATGAAACGCAGCAACTTCCTCAAGGCCTCCCTGGCCGTCGTGGCGCTGGCCGCCGCCGGTCTCGCGCCGCTCGCCCACGCGCAGGACAAGGGCCCGATCGCCATCTCGATGCCCACCAAGTCGTCGGCGCGCTGGATCGCCGACGGCGCCAACATGGTCAAGTACTTCAAGGAGAAGGGCTACAAGACCGACCTGCAGTACGCCGATGACGACATCCCGAACCAGCTCGCGCAGATCGAGAACATGGTGACCAAGGGCGCGAAGGTGCTGGTGATCGCGGCGATCGACGGCACCACGCTGTCGGACGTACTGCAGAAGGCGGCCGACAGGGGCGTGAAGGTCATTGCCTACGACCGGCTCATCAAGGGCTCGAAGAACGTCGACTACTACGCGACCTTCGACAACTTCCAGGTCGGCGTGCTGCAGGCGCAGTCGATCGAGGCGGCGCTGGGCCTGAAGAGCGGCAAGGGGCCGTTCAACATCGAGCTCTTCGGCGGCTCGCCCGACGACAACAACGCCTTCTTCTTCTACAACGGCGCGATGTCGGTGCTGGAGCCCTACATCAAGAGCGGCAAGCTCGTGGTGCGCAGCAAGCAGATGGGCATGGACAAGGTCGGCACCTTGCGCTGGGACGGTGCGGTGGCGCAGTCGCGCATGGACAACCTGCTGTCGGCCTTCTATTCCACCAACCGCGTCGACGCGGTGCTCTCGCCGTACGACGGGCTCTCGATCGGCATCATCTCGTCGCTCAAGGGCGTGGGCTACGGCTCGGCCTCGCAGCCGATGCCGGTGGTCTCGGGCCAGGACGCCGAGATCCCATCGGTCAAGTCGATCCTGCGCAAGGAGCAGACATCGACCGTGTTCAAGGACACGCGCGAGCTTGCCAAGGTGACCGTGGCCATGGTCGACGCGATGCTCTCGGGAAAGACGCCCGAGGTCAACGACACCCAGACCTACAACAACGGCATCAAGGTGGTGCCCTCGTACCTGCTGAAACCGGTGAGCGTGGACGGCGGCAACTGGAAGCAGGTGCTGGTCGATAGCGGCTACTACAAGGAAACCCAGGTCAAGTGAGCACCGCCATGGCAGCCGGCGCGCCGCGCATCCTCGAGATGCGCGGCATCACCAAGACCTTCCCGGGCGTGAAGGCGCTCGCCGACGTGAACCTGGCGGTGCGCGCCGGAGAGATCCATGCGGTGGTGGGCGAGAACGGCGCGGGCAAGTCGACGCTCATGAAGGTGCTGAGCGGCGTGTACCCGTGCGATTCGTACACCGGCGAGATCCACTTCGAGGGCGCGCTGCGCCGCTTCCGCGGCATCGCCGACAGCGAGAAGCTCGGGATCATCATCATCCACCAGGAGCTCGCGCTGGTACCGCTGCTCTCGATCGCCGAGAACATCTTCCTCGGCAACGAGATCGCGCGCGGCGGCGTGATCGACTGGTTCGCGGCCTACGCCAAGACGCGCGCGCTGCTCGCCAGGGTCGGCCTCGCGGAGTTGCCGACCACGCTGGTGACCGATCTCGGCGTGGGCAAGCAGCAACTGGTGGAGATCGCGAAGGCGCTGGCCAAAGAGGTCAAGCTGCTGATCCTCGACGAGCCGACCGCGAGCCTGAACGAGAACGACAGCGACGCGCTGCTGGCGCTGCTGCTCGAACTCAAGCGCCAGGGCATCGCGTCGATCCTGATCTCGCACAAGCTCAACGAGATCGCCAAGGTGGCCGATTCGATCACCGTGCTGCGCGACGGCGCCACGGTCGAGACGATCGACTGCCGCGCCGGACCGGTCAGCGAGGACCGCATCATCCGCGGCATGGTCGGGCGCGACATGGCGCACCGCTATCCCGAGCGCACGCCGCGCATCGGCGAGACCGTGTTCGAGGTGCGCGACTGGCGCGTGCACCATGCGCTGCACGCAGAGCGCGAGCAGATCAAGGGCGTGAACCTGCAGGTGCGCCGCGGCGAGATCATCGGCATCGCGGGGCTCATGGGCGCGGGCCGCACCGAGTTCGCGATGAGCGTGTTCGGCCGCTCGTACGGCCAGCGCATCAGCGGCACGGTGCTGATGCACGGCCAGCCGGTGGACGTGGGCACGGTGCGCAAGGCCATCGACCACGGCATCGCCTACGTGACCGAAGACCGCAAGGGCCTGGGCCTGGTGCTCGACGAGAGCATTCAGAAGAACGTGAGCCTCGCGAACCTGCCGGCGGTGGCTAAAGCCATGGTGATCGACGACACGCGCGAGTTCGCGGTGGCCAACGACTACCGCAAGGCGCTGCGCATCCGCTCGCCCGGCGTGTCGCAGGCCGTGGTCAACCTGTCGGGCGGCAACCAGCAGAAGGTGGTGCTGAGCAAGTGGCTCTTCACGCAGCCCGAGCTGCTGATCCTCGACGAACCCACGCGCGGCATCGACGTGGGCGCCAAGTACGAGATCTACACCATCATCGACCAGCTCGCGAGCGAGGGCAAAGGCATTCTCATGATTTCTTCCGAACTGCCGGAGCTGCTCGGCATGTGCGACCGCATCTACGTGATGAACGAGGGCCGCTTCGTGGCCGAGTTTCCGGCCGCCGAGGCCTCGCAGGAGCGCATCATGCACGCCATCGTGAGCGCGGGGAGTTCCGTCCATGACGCCGCCTGACGCCGAAGCGGTGAACGCCGCCATGCCTGCTGCCGCCGCGCCGCGCGGGGTGCATGCCGGGTTCCTCAAGAACAACCTGCGCGAATACGGCATGCTGATCTCGCTGGTCGCGATCATGGTGCTGTTCCAGGTGCTGACCGACGGCACCTTGCTGCGCCCGCTGAACCTCACGAACCTGCTGCTGCAGAACAGCTACATCGTCATCATGGCGCTCGGCATGCTGCTGGTGATCGTGGCCGGGCACATCGACCTGTCGGTAGGCTCGGTCTGCGGCTTCATCGGCGCGCTCGCAGCGGTGCTGATGGTCGAGTACGAATGGCATTTCGTGCCGGCGGCCGTGCTCGGCATCGTGGCGGGTGCCCTGATCGGCGCCGCGCAGGGCTGGTTCGTCGCGTTCCGCAGGATCCCGTCGTTCATCGTCACGCTCGCGGGCATGCTGGTGTTCAAGGGGCTCACGCTCGCACTGCTCGCGGGACAGTCTGTGGGGCCGTTTCCCGAGACCTTCCAGCGGCTCAGCTCGGGCTTCATCCCCGACCCGCTGGGCGGTGAGGGCGGGACGCTGCGCGTCACCTCGCTGGTGGTGGGCGCGGTGGCCGCGGCGGCGCTGGTGTTCTTCAAGCTGCGCGGACGCGCCCGGCTCGCCGCGCACGGCATGGAGACCGAGCCCTACGCCTTCTTCCTCGTGAAGAACGTGTTCTTCGCGGCGATCATCCTGTTCTTCAGCTACCTGCTCTCGACCTACAAGGGCCTGCCCAACGTGCTGATCGTGATGGCGGTGCTGATCGTGGCCTACGACTTCGTCACCAACCGCACCACGGTCGGCCGGCGCATCTATGCGCTCGGCGGCAACGAGAAGGCCGCGCGGCTGTCGGGCGTGAAGACGCAGTGGCTCGCCTTCCTGACCTTCGTGAACATGGGCGCGCTCGCGGCGCTCGCGGGCCTGGTGTTCGCGGCCCGGCTCAACACCGCCACGCCGAAGGCGGGCCTCGGCTTCGAGCTCGACGTGATCGCGGCCTGCTTCATCGGCGGCGCTTCGGCCTCGGGCGGCGTGGGCAAGGTCATGGGCGCGGTGATCGGCGCCTTCATCATGGGCGTGATGAACAACGGCATGTCGATCATGGGAATCGGCATCGACTACCAGCAGGTGATCAAGGGGCTGGTGCTGCTCGCGGCCGTGTTCATCGACGTCTACAACAAGAACAGGCAGGCATGAGCGGCAGCAGCCTTCCACCCGTGCTCGAACTGCGCGGCATCGGCAAGCAGTTCGGCGGCATTGCCGTGCTGCGCGACGTGCAGCTGAGCCTGCGCGCGGGCGAGATCCATGCGCTCATGGGACAGAACGGCGCGGGCAAGTCGACGCTGATCAAGGTGCTCACGGGCGTGCTCGCCTCGGAGGGCGGCGAGATGCGGCTCGATGGCCGGCCGATCCGGCCGGGCTCGCCGCTCGAGGCGCAGAAGCTCGGCATCAGCACCGTCTACCAGGAGGTCAACCTGTGCCCGAACCTCTCGGTGGCCGAGAACATCTTCGCGGGCCGCTACCCGCGCCGCGGCGCGGCTCAGGGCTTTCGCATCGACTGGGCGGCGGTGAACCGGCGCGCCGCCGAGCTGCTGGCGCGCATCGGGCTCGAGATCGACGTGACGCGCCTGTTGTCGAGCTACTCGGTGGCGGTGCAGCAGATGGTGGCCATTGCGCGCGCGCTCGGCGTGTCGTCGAAGGTGCTGATCCTCGATGAACCGACCTCGAGCCTCGACGACGACGAGGTGGAGAAGCTGTTCGCGGTGCTGCGGCGACTGCGCGGCGAAGGGCTCGCGATCGTCTTCGTGACGCATTTCTTCAACCAGGTGTATGCGGTGTCGGACCGCATCACGGTGCTGCGCAACGGCGCGTGGGTGGGCGAATGGCACACCGCCGAGCTCGGCCCGCAGGCGCTGATCGCGGCCATGCTCGGGCGCGAGCTGGCGGCGCAGTCGGCGCACCCGGCCGCGCTGCCGGCGCTGGACGAAGCCGCGCCCGCGCTGCTGCACGCCGAGGGGCTCGCGCAGGCGGGGCAGCTGCAGCCGGTCGATCTGCGCGTGCGCGCGGGCGAAGTGGTGGGCATCGCGGGCCTGCTGGGCGCGGGCCGCACCGAGCTGGCGCGGCTGCTGTTCGGCCTGGAGGCACCGGACCGCGGCGTGCTCAAGGTCGACGGGCGCGCGATGCGCTTTTCGAGCCCGGCCGATGCGATCCGCCAGGGCTTTGCGCTCTGCCCCGAAGAGCGCAAGACCGACGGCATCGTCGCCGAGCTGTCGGTGCGCGAGAACATCGCGCTCGCGCTGCAGGCCCGGCTCGGCGCCCGGCGCTTCCTCTCGCAGGCCGAGCAGACCGCGCTGGCCGAGCGCTTCGTGGCGTCGCTGGGCATCAAGACCGCGAGTGTCGAGACACCGATCGGTCTGCTGTCGGGCGGCAACCAGCAGAAGGCGATGATCGCGCGCTGGCTTGCCACCGAGCCGCGCCTCCTGATCCTCGACGAGCCCACGCGCGGCATCGACGTGGCGGCCAAGCAGGAGATCATGGAGGAGATCCTGCGGCTCGCGCGCGCGGGCATGGCGGTGGTCTTCATCTCGTCGGAGATGAGCGAGGTGGTGCGCGTGGCGCACCGCATCGTGGTGCTGCGCGACCGGCAGAAGGTGGGCGAGCTCCCGGGCGGATCGACCGAGGACGAGGTCTACGAAATGATTGCCTCGGTATGAACCCGCGCGAGGCCGCGTGCCCCCATCCCAACCTTCCCCCAAAGGGGGAAGGAGCAAGGCAGCCAACCCCATGAACCGCCTCTCCGCCCTCATGCATCACCGTCTCGCCTGGCCCCTCATCACGCTGTTGCTGCTGCTCGCCGTCAACACCGCGTTCAACGCCAGCTTCCTGCACCTCGAGTGGCGCGACGGCCATCTCTACGGCAGCCTGATCGACATCGTGAACCGCGCGGCGCCGCTGGTGCTGGTGTCGCTCGGCATGACGCTCGTGATCGCCACGCGCGGCATCGACATCTCGGTGGGTGCGACGGTGGCGATCGCGGCGGCCGTGGCCGCCTGGATGATCGGCGGCTCGGTGGCGAGCGACGTGAGCCGGTTCCCGATGTGGCTCGCGATCCTGGCGGCGATCGCCGTCGCGCTGCTGTGCGGCCTGTGGAACGGGCTGCTGGTCGCCAAGGTCGGCATGCAGCCGATCATCGCGACGCTGATCCTCATGGTGGCGGGGCGCGGCATCGCGCAGCTCATCACCGACGGGCAGATCATCACCATCTACTACAAGCCCTTCTTCTTTCTCGGCAGCGGCCATCTCCTGGGCCTGCCGTTCGCGGTGTTCATCGTGGCGGCGGTGTTCGCGCTGCTCTACCTTGCGATCACGCGCACCGCGCTCGGCCTGTTCATCCAGGCCGTGGGCATCAACCCCACGGCTGCGCGCGTGGCGGGGGTGCAGGCGAAGCGGCTGGTGATCGGCGCCTATGCGTTCTGCGGTGTCTGCGCAGGCATCGCGGGCCTGTTGATCAGCTCCAACGTCAAGAGCGCCGACGGCAACAACGCGGGCCAGCTGCTCGAGCTCGACGCGATCCTCGCGGTGACGCTCGGCGGCACGGCGCTCACGGGCGGGCGCTTCAGCCTCGTGGGCAGCGTGATCGGCGCGCTGATCATCCAGACGCTGACCTATGCGATCTACTCGATGGGCGTGCCGCCGGAGATCAACCTCGTAGTCAAGGCGGCGGTGGTGTTCGCGGTGATGCTGCTGCAGTCGCCGGAGTTCAGGGCGGAGGTCCGCACGCTCGTGCAGCGGCCGGTGCATGACGGGAGCAGGGCATGAGCGCGGTGATCGAGACGAGCGCTGCACCCTCACCCCAACCCTCTCCCGCGCGCGGGAGAGGGGGCAAGCGCGGGCTCAATCCGAAGTACCTGCCGTTGACGGCGACCATCTCGCTCTTCATGCTGATGGCCACGCTGGGCTCGGTGTTCTACGACGGCTTCTTCTCGGCGCAGGTGTTCCTGAACCTGCTGATCGACAACGCCTTCCTGATCGTGGTGGCGGTCGGCATGACCTTCGTGATCCTCTCCGGCGGCATCGACCTGTCGGTCGGTTCGGTGATCGCGCTCACGACCATGGTGTCGGCCGCGCTGGTCGAGAAGCACGGCTGGAGCCCCGCGGTCGTCATTCCGCTGGTGCTCGCGATGGGAACGGCCTTCGGCGCGTTCATGGGCCTGCTGATCGAGCGCTATCGGCTGCAGCCCTTCATCGTCACGCTGGCGGGCATGTTCCTCGCGCGGGGACTGTGTTACCTGATCAGCATCGACTCGATCAGCATCACGCACGCGTTCTATTCGGAGGTGTCGCAGATCCGCATTCCGGTCTGGGGCGAGGCCTCGCTGTCGATCAGCGCGGTGATCGCCATCGCAGTGCTGCTGGCCGCCGTGTTCATCGCGCACTGCACGCCCTTCGGCCGCGCGGTGTACGCCATCGGCGGCAGCGCGCATTCGGCCATGCTGATGGGCCTGCCGGTGCGCCGAACGCTGGTGGGCGTGTACACGCTGTCGGGCCTGTGCTCGGCGCTCGCGGGCGTGATCTTCACTTTCTACATGCAGTCGGGCTACGGCCTGCATGCGATGGGGCTCGAGCTCGACGCCATCGCCGCCGTGGTGATCGGCGGCACGCTGCTGACCGGCGGCGTGGGCTATGTCGCGGGCACGCTGTTCGGCGTGCTGATGCTCGGGATCATCCAGACGCTGATCTCCTTCGACGGCACCCTGAGCTCGTGGTGGACGCGCATCGTCGTGGGCGCACTCCTGTTCGTGTTCTGCCTGCTGCAGCGCTTCTTCACCTCGCGCGCCCCGCGCCACTGAGACTTTCATGACAACAAAGAAATTGCGCTCGACCGAATGGTTCGGCTCCGCCGACAAGAACGGCTTCATGTACCGCAGCTGGATGAAGAACCAGGGCATCCCCGACCACGAGTTCGATGGACGCCCGATCGTCGGCATCTGCAACACCTGGTCGGAGCTCACGCCGTGCAACGCCCACTTCCGCAAGATTGCCGAGCACGTGAAGCGCGGCATCTCGGAGGCGGGTGGCTTTCCGGTGGAGTTTCCGGTGTTCTCGAACGGCGAATCGAACCTGCGGCCGACCGCGATGCTCACGCGCAACCTCGCGAGCATGGACGTGGAAGAAGCGATCCGCGGCAATCCGGTCGATGCGGTGGTGCTGCTCACGGGCTGCGACAAGACCACGCCGGCGCTGCTGATGGGCGCGGCGAGCTGCGACATCCCGGCCATCGTGGTCACCGGCGGACCGATGCTCAACGGCAAGCTCGACGGCAAGAACATCGGCTCGGGCACGGCCGTGTGGCAGCTGCACGAATCGCTGAAGGCCGGCGAGATCGGCCTGCACCAGTTCCTGTCGGCCGAGGCGGGCATGTCGCGTTCGGCCGGCACCTGCAACACCATGGGCACCGCCTCGACCATGGCCTGCATGGCCGAGGCACTGGGCACCTCGCTGCCGCACAACGCGGCGATCCCGGCCGTCGACGCGCGGCGCTACGTGCTCGCGCAGATGTCGGGCATGCGCGCGGTCGATATGGCCAAGGAAGGCCTCACGCTGTCGAAGATCCTCACGCGCGAGGCGTTCGAGAACGCGATCCGCGTGAATGCGGCGATCGGCGGCTCGACCAACGCGGTGATCCACCTGAAGGCCATCGCCGGGCGCATCGGCGTGCCGCTCGAGCTCGAAGACTGGACGCGCATCGGCAGCCACACGCCGACCATCGTCGACCTGATGCCTTCGGGCCGCTTCCTGATGGAAGAGTTCTACTACGCAGGCGGGCTGCCGGCCGTGCTGCGGCGCCTGGGCGAGAACGGCCTGCTGCCGCACCCGGGCGCGCTCACCGTCAACGGCCACTCGATCTGGGACAACGTGCGCGAGGCGCCGAGCCTCGACGACGAGGTGATCCGCCCGCTCGACCGGCCGCTGATCGCCGACGGCGGCATTCGCATCTTGCGCGGCAACCTGTCGCCGCGCGGCGCTGTGCTCAAGCCTTCGGCCGCATCGCCCGAACTGCTCAAGCATCGCGGCCGCGCCGTGGTGTTCGAGAACCTCGAGCACTACAAGGCGCGCATCGTCGACGAATCGCTCGAAGTCGACGCCAGCTCGGTGCTCGTGATGAAGAACTGCGGCCCCAAAGGCTACCCTGGCATGGCCGAGGTCGGCAACATGGGCCTGCCGCCCAAGCTGCTGCGCCAGGGCATCAAGGACATGGTGCGCATCTCCGACGCGCGCATGAGCGGCACGGCCTACGGCACGGTGGTGCTGCACGTCGCACCCGAGGCGGCCGATGGCGGCCCGCTCGCGGCGGTGCGCGACGGCGACTGGATCGAGCTCGACTGCGATGCAGGCCGCCTGCACCTGGACATCAGCGACGAGGAACTCGCCGCGCGCCTGGCGGCGCTGTCGGCCTCCGACGTGCAGCCGATGAGCACGCGCGGCGGTGGCTACCAGAAGCTCTACGTCCACCACGTGCTGCAGGCCGACGAGGGCTGCGATTTCGACTTCCTGGTCGGCTGCCGAGGCTCTGCCGTTCCCCGCCATTCACACTGATTCACCATGAACAATCCCCGTTATCGCGGCATCTTCCCGGTGGTGCCCACCACCTTCACCGAACAGGGCACGCTCGACCTCGACAGCCAGAAGCGCTGCGTCGACTTCATGATCGACGCGGGCTCCGACGGGTTGTGCATCCTCGCGAACTTCTCGGAGCAGTTCGTGCTGTCGGACGAGGAGCGCGAGGTGCTCACGCGCACCATCCTCGACCACGTGAAAGGCCGCGTGCCGGTGATCGTGACCACCACGCACTACAGCACCCGGGTCTGCGCCGAGCGCAGCCGCCGCGCGCAGGACATGGGTGCGGCGATGCTGATGGTGATGCCGCCCTACCATGGCGCGACCTTCCGCGTGCCCGAGCCGCAGATCTTCGAGTTCTACGCGGGGCTGTCCGACGCGGTGGGCATCCCGATCATGGTCCAGGACGCGCCCGCGAGCGGCACCGTGCTGTCGGCGGCCTTCCTCGCGCGCATGGCGCGTGAGATCGAGCAGGTGGCGTACTTCAAGATCGAGACGCCCGGTGCCGCATCGAAGCTGCGCGAACTGATCCGCCTCGGTGGCGATGCGGTCGAGGGACCCTGGGACGGCGAGGAGGCCATCACGCTGATGCCCGACCTTGATGCGGGCGCCACCGGGTCGATGACCGGCGGCGGCTATCCCGATGGCATCCGGCCGATCATCGAGGCGCACCGCGCGGGCGATCGCGACCGTGCCTTCGCGCTCTACCAGCAGTGGCTGCCGCTGATCAACTACGAGAACCGCCAGGCCGGCCTGCTCGCTTGCAAGGCGCTCATGAAGGAGGGCGGCGTGATCGCTTGCGAGGCACCGCGCCATCCGCTGCCGGCGCTGCACCCCGACACGCGCGCAGGCCTGATCGAAACCGCCAGGCGGCTCGATCCTCTGGTGCTGCGCTGGGGGCGTTGAAGAAGAAAAAAAGAAGACGCGGAAGCGTCTCAGGGCTTCTCGAGTTCGCTGACCTGCAGCGACAGATCGAACAGCTTCGACTTGCTCGCGTAGTAGCGGTCGAGCCGCCATTCCTTCAGGATGTCGATCGCGAGTTCGAAGCTCTTGTAATCGAGGTTGTAGAGGGTGACCAGTTCGAAGCTGCGCTCCGATTCGAGCGCCAGCACGAGCTGGGCCAGGATCTTGGCCGATTCATTGGCCGGGTCCGTTTCGATGAATCGGCGGGCGACCTTGATGGCATTCATTGGAAAGTGTTCCTCGGTAGGCAGAGACCGGGAACTATAGCTATCAGTGCGCCAGGCTTTATGACAGTCCTGTGACAGTCCAAGGCCATGCCCTGCGGCAGTGGCCTTGGCCATCGCGCGAAACGCTCAGCGTGCGGGATACGGTGCTGGATAGGGTGCGGGCGCCGGGTACGCCGCGGGCGGCGGCATGCGCTCGACCGGTGCGACGATCGCTGGCGCCGGCGCGCGCGAGGGCGCAGGCATCGGTGCAGGCATCGCCGCGGGCGCGGGCATGACGACCGTGGTGACCGATTCGCGGATCACGCCGCCGCCCATCACGCTGCCACTGACCCGGGCGTCGGTGTTGCCGCTGTCGCCGAGCACGCGCGCCTCGCAGGCCGAGCGGTCGGCGGGCGGCTGCAGGTTGCAGCGCGCGAGCGCATTGGCGCGGAAGTCGGGTGCACTGGTCAGGCCGCCGCGCGCGGCTTCCTGGCGCGCGGCGCCGGCTTCGCGAATGCAGGCCGCACGGTCCTGTTGGTTGTGGCCGCAAACGGCGAGTTCCTGCTGGTAGGTGGAACCGCCTTGGCGCGACTGGGCCGAGGCCGGCGCCACGGCGGCTGACAGACCGCCGACTGCGATCAGGGCGGCGATCATCGAACGGGCGTGAAGACTGTTGTTCATGGTGTGCTCCTTGGCGTGACCTGAAACGAAAGGAAGCGCATTCAGCGCGCGGGGGATGCCGGTTGCGCCGGCAGCGGTGTCACCGTTTCGCGGATGACGCCACCGCCCATCACGCTGCCCTCGGTGCTGGTGCGCGCGCCGCCTTGCAGGCGCGCTTCGCAGTCGGCGCGGTCGGCCGCGGGCTGCTCGCGGCAGCGTGCCAGGGCATTGGCGTCGTAGCGGCCCGGGCTCGCGCTGGTCAAGCCGCTGCGCGCCGCCTCCTGGCGGGCGGCACCCGCTTCACGCAGGCAGGCTGCGCGGTCCTGCTGGACGCCGTCGCAGGTGGCGCGCTCCTGGCGCATCGTGTCGGCGCTGCCGGCGGGTGCCTGGGCCCGCGCCAGCGAGGTGCCGGCCGCGAGAATGACCACACTGGCCGCGAAGAAGGCGGCAGCGGAAAGGCGGGATACGGAACGGGCTCTTGTTCTCATCGGGTGCTCCTGGTTGGGCCACGCCCTCCGAAGAGGGCACGACCGGAGCGCCAGTCTGGGGCCGCTGGCCCAGCGGCCCCTGTGGGACGGCACAGACAGCAGCCCCGGCCGGACTCGCCGCTGCATGTGGGACTGGTCCGGCATGCGCGCCCCGAAGGCGCTCCGGGGATCAAGCCTCCGAAATGCGCTTGGCCAGGTGCGCGAGCGCTTCGTCCACCTGGTCGACCAGGACCAGCGCCAGGTCGCCCGGCTGCAGCCGCGCCAGCGCAGTGTCGATGGCGATGAACTCGCCGCGGATCTCGTCGATGTAGCTCGTGCGCTGCGCACCCTGCAGTCCCTGGCGCAGGAGCGCCATCACCTCGCCGTCGGCGCGGCCGCGCTGCGCGGCATCCTGGTAGAGGATGACTTCGTCGAAGGCCTGCCCGAGGATCGCGGTCTGGTCGCGGATGTCGCAGTCGCGCCGGTCGCCGGCGCCGCTGATCACCACCGAGCGCTTGTTCGCGGGCATGGTGTCGACCGCCGACACCAGCGCACGCATTGCGTCGGTGTTGTGGCCGTAGTCGGCGATCACCGTGGCGCCGCGGTAGTCCATGACGTTGAAGCGCCCGGGCACGCCGGCCGCGTCGTTCATGAAGCTGGCGAGGCCGCTGCGGATCGTGTCCCAGTCGAGGCCCACGGCCCAGGCCGCAGCCACGGCGGCCATCACGTTGTCGACCTGGAAGCCGATGGTGCCGTTGCGCGTGATCGGCACGTCGCGCAGTGCGATGCGCTCGCGCCACGAGCCCTCGGCCGCAATCAGCGCGTCGTTGTCGACGTAGACGGTGCGCTTGCCCTGTGCGCGATGCGTGGCCATCACCGGATGCTGCCGGTCGGCCGCGAAGAAGATCACATGGCCGGGGCAGCCCGCGGCCATCGCGGCCACGTTCGCGTCGGCCGCATTGAGCACCGCATAGCCTTCGGGCGCGACGTTGCGCACGATCACGCGCTTGAGCACCGCAAGGTCTTCGACCGTGGTGATGTAGTTCAGGCCCAGGTGGTCGCCGCTGCCGATGTTGGTGACCACGGCCACCTGGCAGCGATCAAAGCCGAGGCCCTCGCGCAGCACGCCGCCGCGCGCCACCTCGAACACCGCCGCATCGACGTCGGGGTGCAGCAGCACGTTGCGCGCGCTCTTCGGGCCGCTGCAGTCGCCGCTGTCGGTCTGGCGCCCGTCGACGTACACGCCGTCGGTGTTGGTCATGCCGGTGCGCAGGCCGCTCGATGCGAGCAGGTGGTTGACGAGGCGCGCGCTGGTGGTCTTGCCGTTGGTGCCGGTCACGGCCACCACGGGGATGCGGCCGTCGTCGCCGGGTGCGAAGAGGGTGTCCATGACGGCCTCGCCAACGGCGCGGCCGCGGCCGAACGAGGGCGAGATGTGCATGCGCAGGCCGGGTGCGGCGTTGACTTCGACCACGCCGCCGTGCTGCTCCTCGAGCGGGCGCAGCACGTTCTCGCACACCATGTCGACGCCGCAGATGTGCAGCCCGACCATCTGCGCCGCATCGACCGCGCGCGCGGCCACTTCGGGGTGCACGGTGTCAGTCACGTCGGTGGCGGTGCCGCCGGTGGAGAGGTTGGCGTTGTTGCGCAGCACCACGCGCTGGCCGCGCTCGGGCACGCTGTCGGGCGTGAGGCCCTGCGCCTCGAGCCGGCCGACGGCGATGTCGTCGAGGCGGATCTTGGTGAGCGAGGTGGCATGCCCTTCGCCGCGCCGCGGATCGAGGTTCACCGCATCGACGAGCTGGCGCACCGTGGCGCTGCCGTCGCCGATCACGTGCGGCGGGTCGCGCCGTGCCGCGGCCACGAGGCGGTCGCCCACCACGAGCAGGCGGAAGTCGAAGCCCGGCAGGAACTTCTCGACCATCACCTCGCCGTACGCGGCGGCCGATTCGTAGGCGGCCGTGAGCTGTTCGCGCGTGGTGATGTTGACCGTGACACCCTTGCCCTGGTTGCCGTCCTGCGGCTTCACCACCACGGGCAGTCCGATCTCCATGGCAGCGGCCCAGCCGTCGTCGGCATCGGCCACGGGGCGGCCCAGCGGCACCGGCACGCCCGCGGCATTGAGCAACTGCTTGGTGAGCTCCTTGTCCTGCGCGATCGATTCGGCCACGCCGCTGGTGCTGTCGATCTCGGCGGCCTGGATGCGGCGCTGGCGCGAGCCCCAGCCGAACTGCACCAGGCTGCCGCTCGTGAGCCGGCGGTAGGGAATGCCGCGCGCCACGGCGGCGTCGACGATGGCGCCGGTGCTCGGGCCCAGGCGCTCCGATTCGTCGAGGTCGCGCAGCTCCGTGAGGGCGGCGGTCGCGTCGAAAGGCGTGTCGTAGAGGGCGGCGGTGAGCAGCGCCTCGGCGAGCGCGAGCGCGCGGCGGCCGACCTCTTCCTCGGTGTACTGGACCACGACCTGGTAGACGCCGTCTTCGAGCGTGGGCGAGGTGTGGCCGAAGTTGACGGCGCAGCCGGCCTGCGCCTGCAACGCCACGGCCGCGTTCTCGAGCACGTGGGCCAGCGCCAGCGGCTGGCCCAGCACCATCGGATGCAGCTCGCCGATGGTCGGAAAGCGCGCGCGCAGGCGGGCCTCGAAACCGGCCAGGCGGCTGATGGCGTTCTCGTCGCCTTCGCAGGCGACCACCGCTTCGATCGCGGTGTGGCGGCTCCAGAGATTGGGCCCGCGCAGGGCGCGGAGACGGGTGACTTTCATGGACGGCGACGCGGTTGGGTTCAGGCGAGCTGCGGTTGAACGGGGAGCGGCGGGCTCTGCGACAGCTGCAGCGACGCGAGCGCTGCCTGCAGGTCGGCTTCGAAGGCTTCGACGCCGGCGCCGATGAGGTTGAGCGGAATGCCCAGCGCCCAGGCCGCCGCCACGGCGGCGAGCAGGCTCTCGAGGCCGACGCCCACGTGCGTGGCGCGCCAGACGGTCAGGCGGCCGAGCCCCGGCAGGAACGATTCGCTGCTGCCGTTGGCCAGCACCACGCGGTCCTGGCGCACCAGCACGGCCTTGCCGCCCGCGCCCTGGTGCGCGGCCAGCGCCGGCGCCTGCGCGTCGGCCGCATACAGGATGACGGCGCCGTCGCACAGCGGCGCGAGGCCGGCCACGCGCGCATCGCCGGCATTGAGCACGGCGGTGCCTTCGGCGAGCACCACGTCGACCTGCGTGCGCAGCACCTTGACCATTTGCTCGCTGTCGGTGATGTCGAAATCGCCGAGCGCCTCGGCGCCGTCCAGGTCGGTCACGATGCCGACTTCGCAGCGGTCGTACGCGAGGCCGTGGCGCAAGATGGTCTCGGCGCCGTTCTCGATCACCACTGCCTGCACGGCGCGGTTCATGAGCAGGCGGCGCCCGGCGTCCCAGTTGGCGCTGTCGCGCGCATCGACGCGGCGGCGCTCGAGGAACAGGCCGTCGCGGCAGGCCAGGCCGGTGTGGCGGCCGCCAAGGTCGATGAGCCAGGCCACCAGCCGCGCGAGCACGGCGGTGTCGCGCGAGCCCGCGACGCCCACCACCGGGATGCGGCCCGGCGCGTCGTTCGGAAACAGGTGGTCGCAGATCGCGCGGCCCACCGGACGCGGCGAGCCGACAGCCGGCTTCAGGTGCATCAGCAGTCCGGGGCCGGCATTCACTTCGACGATGGCGCCGCGCTGCGGGCCGAGCGGCTTGCCGATGTCCTCGGCCACGAGGTCGATGCCTGCGATGTCCAGGCCGACCACGCGGGCGGCCAGCACGGCGGCGTGCGCCACTTCGGGGTGGACCTGGTCGGTGCAGTCGTTGGCCATGTTGCCGTTGCGCTGGATCGTGACCACGCGGCCGGCGGCGGGCACCGCATCGCCGTCGAGTTCCTGGCGCTTGAGTTCGAGCTGCAGTTTGGCGTCGGTCGTCAGCACGATCAGGTCGAGCGGAAATTCTTCTTCGGCGCCGCGGCGCGGGTCGCTGTTGAGCTGCTTGTCGATCAGCTCGGCCACGGTGCTGCGGCCATCGCCGGTCACGGTGATGATCTCGCCGCGCGCTGCGGCCACCACTTCGCCGCCCACCACCAGCAGGCGGTGCTCATGGCCACGGATGAAGCGCTCGACCATCACGTCGCTGCCCTCGGGCTCGGCCACGGCGAAGGCGGCCATGACTTCTTCGCGCGTGGTCAGTTCGAGCGACACGCCGCGGCCGTGGTTGGCGTCCGAGGGCTTGACCGCCACCGGCACGCCGATGTCCTCGGCCGCTTCCCAGGCTTCCTCGGCGCTGGCCACGACCCGGCCTTCGGGCACAGGCACGCCGCAGCTCGCGAGCAGCGACTTGGTGAGCTCCTTGTCGCTCGCGATCGATTCGCCGATGGCGCTGGTGTAGTCGGTCTCGGCGGTCCAGATGCGCTGCTGGCTCGCGCCATAGCCCAGCTGCACGAGGTTGCCGCTGTTGAGCCGCATGTGCGGGATGCCGCGGTCGGTGGCGGCGGCCACGATGGCCGCGGTGCTCGGCCCGAGGTAGCAGTCCTCGACCTTGGCCTTGACCGCATCGACGGCCTTCTGCACGTCGGCGGCGGCGAACGGATCGGCGTTGATGGCGGCCATCAGCAGGCGATGGCCCTCGGCCAGCGCCACGCGGGCCACCTGTTCGTCGCGCGCGCGGAACACCATGCGGTAGACGCCGTGCGCCGAGGTGCTGCGGGTTTGCCCGAAGCCCGTGGGCATGCCCGCCAGGTTGAGCAGTTCGATCACCACGTGCTCGAGCACGTGGCCGGCCCAGGTGCCTTCGGTCAGGCGCTGGATGAAGCCGCCGCGCTCGCCGACACCGCAGTGGTGTTCGATCAGCGCCGGCAGCAGGCCCGTGAGGCGGGCGGTGAAGCCGTCGATCTTGTTGGACGGAAAGTCTTCCAGCGCCCCCAGGTCGAGCCAGACCTCGAGCACGGGCCGGTAGGTCCAGAGGTTCGGTCCGCGCAAATAGTTGATGCGCAGCAGGCGGATGTCGTCGAAACGGGTCATGCAAACGTTCGATGTGCTTTGGCCGAGCACCGCGGCGCCTTCAAGCGCGCCCATGGCGATCGGTCAGAATCGGCGCCCCGCGAAGGGCGTCATGGCGCGGTTGTAGTGAACCGCGACGGGCAAGAGTCAAATCAACACGATGCAACATCACGATCCAGTCGGCACCCGGGAGGGTGAAGATACAGAGACGGCGGCTTCAGCCGCGCTGAAAAGCCGCCTCGCAGCCGCCGAAAACGTTCTGGTCACACTGGCGGTTGACCTCGACGAAGAACTTAGGTTTACCTCCGGCCTGCTGGCCCTGACCGACCGGCGCCTGGTGGCGCTCGGCCCGGCCGGCCAATGGTGTGAGTGGCCACTGTCCGATTTGGGACTGACGTTGCGTCTGAACGACCATGCCGGCGTCGGCACGCTCGACCTCGCCGGCGCCGCCGGGCTGCTGGCGCGCTGGCGCTACACCCTGGTGCACCAGCCGGCCGCGCTGAAACTGCTGAAAATCTTCGGGCAGCGCGCGAATGGCGCCGCTGTCGCTGAGGCGACAGCCGAAGCCGACGGCGACGAGGCCGCGGTCGACACCGAGCTGCAGACGCCGCCATCGACCTGGGTGCTGCTGCGCCTGGGCCGCTTCGCGCGACCTTACCGCAAACAGCTGATCGCGGGCTTCGTGCTGACCCTAATCTCCACGGCCGCCAGCCTGGTGCCGCCGTACCTGACCATCCCGCTGATGGACGACATCCTGATTCCGTTCCAGAACGGACAGACGATCGACCCGTCGCGCGTGGCGCTGTACCTCGGCGGCTTGCTCGGCGCGGCGCTGCTCGGCTGGGGCCTGGGCTGGGCGCGCACCTACCTGCTCGCGCTGGTCTCGGAGCGCATCGGCGCCGACCTGCGCACCAGTACCTACGAGCACCTGCTGACGCTGCCGCTCGACTATTTCGGCGGCAAGCGCACCGGCGACCTGATGGCGCGCATCGGTTCGGAGACCGACCGCATCAACGTGTTCCTGTCGCTGCACGCGCTCGACTTCGCCAACGACGTGCTGATGATCGTGATGACCGCGACCATCCTGTTCTCGATCAACCCGCTGCTCGCCGTGGTCACGCTGGTGCCGCTGCCCTTCATCGCCTGGATGATCCACGTGGTGCGCGACCGGCTGCGCACCGGCTTCGAGAAGATCGACCGCGTCTGGTCCGAGGTGACCAACGTGCTGGCCGACACGATCCCGGGCATCCGCGTGGTCAAGGCCTTTGCGCAGGAGCGCCGCGAGGCCGAGCGCTTCCGCGTCGCCAACGCCTACAACCTGCAGGTCAACGACAAGCTCAACCGGACCTGGTCGCTGTTCACGCCCACCGTGTCGCTGCTGACCGAGATCGGGCTGCTCGTGGTCTGGGGCTTCGGCATCTGGCAGGTGGCGCGCGGCAGCATCACGGTGGGCGTGCTCACCGCGTTCATCGCGTACATCGGGCGCTTCTACACGCGGCTCGACTCCATGAGCCGCATCGTCTCGGTCACGCAGAAGGCGGCGGCCGGCGCCAAGCGCATCTTCGACATCCTCGACCACGTGAGCAACGTGCCCGAACCCGCGAACCCCGTGAAGGTCCCGCGCGTGCAGGGCCGCATCGAGATGAGCGGGCTGGGCTTTCGCTACGGCTCGCGCGCGGTGATCCACGACCTCGACCTCACGATCGAGCCCGGCGAGATGATCGGCCTGGTGGGCCACAGCGGCTCGGGCAAGAGCACGCTGGTCAACCTGATCTGCCGCTTCTACGACGTGACCGACGGCGCCATCAAGGTCGACGGCACCGACATCCGGCGCTTCGCGGTGGCCGACTACCGGCGCCACGTGGGCCTGGTGCTGCAGGAGCCTTTCCTGTTCTTCGGCACCATTGCGCAGAACATCGCCTACGGCAAGCCCGATGCCACGCGCGAGGAGATCGTGGCCGCCGCGCGCGCCGCGCATGCGCACGACTTCATCCTGCGCCTTGCGCACGGCTACGACTCGCTCGTGGGCGAGCGCGGCCAGGGGCTCTCGGGCGGCGAGCGCCAGCGCATCAGCATCGCGCGCGCGCTCTTGATCGATCCGCGCATCCTGATCCTCGACGAGGCAACCTCGGCCGTCGACACCGAGACCGAGAAGGAGATCCAGAAGGCGCTCGACAACCTGGTGCAGGGCCGCACCACCATCGCGATTGCGCACCGCCTCTCGACCTTGCGCAAGGCCGACCGGCTGGTGGTGATGGACCGCGGCGAGGTGGTCGAGGTCGGGCCGCACGACGCGCTGATGGAGAAGCAGGGCGCCTACTGGCGGCTCTACCAGGCGCAGCTGCGGCAGGCCGACGACGACGCGAGCGAAGGCGCCGTCGACGAGCGCGCGGGCGTGCTCGCGCCGCTGATCAGCCACGCGGCCCATCCGGCAGGAGACGCATGAACGCCCACACCCACCCCTCCATCGAACAGGGCTTCACGCTGGAGCGCGACGGCTTCGGCCGGCTGGTGCTGACCGATGCACGCGGCGAGCGCCATGCGGGCGTGACGCCGGTGCGTGCCTTTCCGCTCAGCGCGCCGGGCGAGGGCGTGTCGCTGGTCGGCAGCGACGGCCGCGAGCTGGTCTGGATCGATCGCCTCGAGCAGCTGCCGGCACCGGTGCGCACGCTGCTCGAAGCCGAGCTCGCGGTGCGCGACTTCGCACCCACGCTGCTGCGGCTGCACAGCGTCTCGAGCTTCGGCGTGCCGAGCACCTGGACCGTGAGCACCGACCGCGGCGAGACCCGCTTCGTGCTCAAGGCCGAGGAAGATATTCGCCGGATCGACGGCGGCGCGCTGCTGATCGCGAGCGCGCACGGCGTGCAGTTCCGCATTCCCGATCCCAAGGCGCTGGACCGCGCCTCGCGCAAGCTCCTCGAGCGCTTTCTCTGAAGAAAACGAAACGCACATGCCTCTTCACACCACCGCGCTGGTCCTGTTCTCGGGCGGCCAGGATTCGACCACCTGCCTGGCCGATGCGCTGTCGAAGTACCAGCGCGTCGAAACGCTGGGCTTCGACTACGGCCAGCGCCACCGCGTGGAGCTCGACGTGCGCGGCACCGTGCTCGCCAAGCTGCGCGAGCGCTTTCCCGACTGGGCGCCGCGCCTCGGGCAGGATCACGTGCTCACGCTCGCCGCACTGGCGCAGCTCGGCGGCTCGTCGCTGACTGAAGAAGTCGCGTTCGAGATGCAGGCCGACGGCCTGCCGAACACCTTCGTGCCCGGGCGCAACCTGCTGTTCCTCACGCTCGCCGGCGCGCTTGCGTACCGGCGCGGGCTGCAGGTGATCGTCACCGGCGTCTGCGAGACCGACTTTTCAGGCTACCCCGACTGCCGCGACGACACCATGAAGGCGATGCAGCTCGCGCTGTCGCTCGGCCTGGAGCGGCGCCTGGTCATCGAGACGCCGCTGATGTGGATCGACAAGGCCGAGACCTGGCAGCTCGCGCATCGGCTGGGCGGCGCGCCGCTGGTCGACCTGATCGTCGAAGAAACCCACACCTGCTACCTCGGCGACCGCGCGCACCGCCAGGCCTGGGGCTACGGCTGCGGCGAATGCCCTGCCTGCGACCTGCGCAAGAAGGGCTGGGAGCGCTACGTGGCGGCGCCGGCCGGTGCGGCCGAGGGCGCGACCTCGACGGTGTAGCGCGCCGCGGCGCCTTCGGCGGTGTCGGGCACCAGCGTCCAGCGCTGGGTGTGGAACTCGCCCACCGCCGCGCGGTGCGCGATCGACACCATCGCACCGCCGCGGGCCTTCACCATTTGCGCGAGCCGCTGGTAGACCGTGCGCTCGGCCGTCGCGTCGAGCGCGCTCGTGATCTCGTCGGCGAAGATCCAGCGCGGCTTCTTGAGCAGCACGCGCGCGATCGCCAGCCGCTGCTGCTCGCCGCCCGAGAGCTTCTGGCTCCAGGCGTCGCTGTCGTCCAGCCGCACCGCCAGATCGGGCAGCAGCGCGTCGTCGAGCGCCTGGCGCAGTTCGGCGTCGCTGTATTTCGCGGCGTCCTCGGGATAGGCCAGCGCCTGGCGCAGCGGACCGTCGGGCACGTAGGGGCGCTGCGGCATGAACATCGCGTCGGCCGGAACCTGCACGCGGCCGCGCGCAAAGGGCCAGATTCCCGCGAAGGCGCGGAACAGCGTCGACTTGCCGCTGCCCGAGGGGCCCTGCACCAGCACGCTCTCGCCCGCGGCCGCCGAGAGCGCGGCGTCCGCGAGCAGCGGCCGGCCGGTCGGCAGGCTGAGCGAGAGGCCATCGGTGTGCAGCACCTCGGCGTCGCTGCGCTCCAGCGCGCGTGCCTGCTCGGTGCGCGCACGGATCGCGTCGTCGAAGCTCGTCAGGCGGTCGGCCGTGGCGCGCCAGGCGGCCACATTGTCGTAGTTGTCGACGAACCAGCTCAGCGAATCCTGCACGCGGCCGAAGGCGGTGGAGATCTGCATCAGCTGGCCGAGCTGGATCGCGCCGCTGAAGAAGCGCGGCGCCGCCACGATGAACGGGAAGATCACCGCCGCCTGGCTGAAGAAGGCCGTGAAGGTGACCAGGTTCTTCTGCTGCTTGATGAGCGCGAGGTAGTTGCGCAGCACAGAGCCGAAGCGCAGGTCGAGCTGGCCGCGCTCCACGGTCTCGCCGCGGTCGAGCGCGATCGCCTCGCTGTATTCGCGCACGCGCACCAGATGGTGCCGGAAGTCGGCCTCGAAGCGCTGCTGGCGGAAGTTGAGCCCGATCAGCGGCCGGCCGATGTAGTGGGTGATGACCGTGCCCACCACGCAGTAGACCAGCGCGAGCCAGACCATCGAGCCCGCGATCTCGTAGCTGCTGCCGCCGAATGGCAGCATCACCGTGCCCGACAGCCCCCACAGGATGCCGACGAAGCTCACCAGCGTGACCACCGCGTTGAGTAGGCCCATCGACAGCGTCATGGTCGCGCTCGTGAACAGGTGCATGTCTTCCTGGATCCGCTGGTCGGGGTTGTCGGGCGTGGTGCCGTCGCCCTTGGCATAGCGCGCGAGCTCGAGCTCGTAGAAGGTGCGGTTGGCCATCCAGCGGCCCAGGTAGCTGCGCGTCATCCAGGCGCGCCAGCGCAATTGCAGCAGCTGCGTCACGTAGAACTTGAGCACCTGCAGCGCGATGTTGAAGAACGCGAGGATGCCGAACACCTGGATCTCGCGCCAGAACACCGTGGCGTCCTTGTTCTGCAGCGCATCGTAGAAGCGCCCGTACCACTGGTTGAAGAGCACCAGCGCGTACACGTAGGCCAGGTTCAGCGCGACGATGGCCGCGAACATGGTCCGGGCGCGCCATTTCTCCTCGGAGCGGAAATAGGGCACCGCGAGCGCGAAGATGCGGCGCAGCACCTGGACGAAGCTTCGGGCGCGTTCATTGGCGGAAGATGACATGCAGGTTTTTCCTCGACAGGCGCTCGCGCGCGGGGACCGTGAGGGAGCGATCGTAGACAGATTTCTTAAGCCGCCCTGAAATGCGACAGCCGCAGCGGCGCGGTTGTGACAGCGGCGTGACGCGGATGACAAATCCTTGTCACATGGCGCTGCGAGCATCGCGCGTTCCAGGCCTTGCGCTGCGTACTTTCTTCCGCGTCTTCTTCTCGTCTTTCTGCCCACTCCTTCGAGGGACTCCCCCACCATGCTGCTTCGTTTCATCCGCCGCGCCGCCGTGCCCGCTGCCTTGCTCTCGCTGGCCTTTGCCGCCTCGGCCCAGGGCCGCACCGAACTGCTGGTCTACACCGCGCTCGAAGCCGACCAGATGCAGGCCTACAAGGCCGCCTTCGAAAAGGAGAATCCGTCCATCGCGCTGAAGTTCGTGCGCGACTCGACGGGCATCGTCACCGCCAAGCTGCTGGCCGAGAAGGCCAACCCCCAGGCCGACGTGGTGTGGGGCCTGGCCGCCACCTCGCTGATGCTGCTGGACAAGGAAGGCATGCTGCAACCTTACGCCCCCAAGGGCCTCGAGGCCGTCAAGCCCACGATGCGCGACCCCGCGAACCCGCCCAAGTGGGTCGGCATGAACGTGTGGTCGTCGGCCATCTGCTTCAACACCGTCGAGGCGCAGAAGAAGAACCTGCCCAAGCCCACCAGCTGGGCCGAACTCGTGAACCCGGTCTACAAGGGCCAGATCACCATGCCCAACCCGGCTGCGTCGGGCACCGGCTACCTGATGGTCTCGGGCTGGATCCAGATGATGGGCGAGGAGAACGCGTGGAAGTACATGGACGCGCTGCACCAGAACATCGGCATCTACAGCCAGTCGGGCAGCAAGCCCTGCCGCCAGGCCGGCGCCGGTGAGTTCGCGCTCGGCATGTCGTTCGAATACCGTGCCGACAAGACCAAGCGCGACGGCGCGCCGATCGACATCGTGCTGCCCAAGGAAGGCCTGGGCTGGGACATGGAGGCCACCGGCATCCTCAAGACCAGCAAGAAGCAGGACGCCGCCCGTGCGCTCGCCGACTGGGCCGTGACGAAGCAGGCCAACGCGCTCTACGCCAAGAACTTCGCGGTGCTCGCGCTGCCGGGCATCCAGGAGAAGCTCGAATTCGTGCCGGGCGACGTCGAGAAGCTGCTCGCCAAGAACGACTTCACCTGGGCCGCGGCCAACCGCGAGCGCATCCTCACCGAGTGGTCGAAGCGCTACGAATCGAAGTCGGAAAAGAAGCCGATGTGAGCCAGCGGACCGAGATGACCACCAGCTTCCTGTCCCTGCGCGGCATCGAAAAATCCTTCGGTGCCAGCCGCGTGCTCGACGGCATCGACCTCGACATCGAGCCGGGCGAGTTCGTCTGCCTGCTCGGGCCTTCGGGCTGCGGAAAGACCACGCTGCTGCGCATCGTCTGCGGCATCGAGCGCGCGGACCGCGGGCAGATCCTGCTCGGCGGCCAGGACATCGCGGGCCTGCCGCCCGCGGCGCGCAGCTTCGGCGTGGTGTTCCAGTCGTATGCGCTCTTTCCCAACCTCACGGCGGCGCAGAACATCGCGTATGGCCTGCATCCCACGGGCGCGCTCGCGCGCGAGATGGCCAAGCGTTCGCGCGAGATGCTCGACCTCGTTGGACTCACGGCGCATGCCGACAAATACCCGGTGCAACTCTCGGGCGGCCAGCAGCAGCGCGTGGCACTGGCGCGTGCGCTCGCGCCCAATCCACGGCTGCTGCTGCTCGACGAGCCGCTCTCGGCGCTCGACGCGCAGGTGCGCGCCAGCCTGCGCAGCGAGATCCGCGCGCTGCAGAAGCGCCTGGGCATCGTCACGATCATGGTCACGCACGACCAGGAAGAGGCGCTCTCGATGGCCGACCGCGTGGTGCTGATGCACGACGGGTGCATCGAGCAGGCCGGCACGCCCGACGAGCTCTACCGCCAGCCGCGCACCCGCTTCGTCGCGGGCTTCGTCGGCCGCATGAACATGCTGCCCGCGACCATCGTGGCCGACGGCAAGGTGCGCGTGCGCGACAGCGAGCTGTTCTGCACGCCGGGCCACCTCGGTGCCCTGGGCATCGGTTCGCAGGCCACCGTGGGCATCCGCCCCGAACACGTGGTGGTGAAGCGCTTCGGCACCGAGCTGGGTGCCAACAGCTTCGCAGCGCGCCTGCTCGACACGGAATTCTTCGGCAACCGCACCTCCGCGCGGCTGGCCTGCGAGCCGCTCGGCATCGAGATCGAGGCCGAGTTGCCGGCCGATGCGCGCTACGGCGGCGAGGAGCCCCTGGCCCCCAGCAGCATGGTGCACATCCAGCTGCCCTTGAATGCGCTGTCGGTCCTGGCGCACTGAAAAAGCATGAGCAGCAGCCCCCAGGCCATCGCCGTCATGCCGATGGCGATGCCGCGCAGCAGCGCGTTCGACCGCGAGCGCTGGCTCACCGGCGCGGCCGTGCTGGCGATGGTGGCGCTGCTGGTGCTGATCGTGGCGCTGCCGGTCGGTGCGCTCGTGGGCCAGAGCTTCTTCGACCGCACGGGCGCCTTCGTCGGCCTGGCCAACTTCGCGCGCTACCTCGACAGTCCGGCGCTCGTGCAGTCGGCATTCAACAGCGTCTGGATCGCGGCCGTGAGCGCGGTGGCCTGCACGACGCTGGCCTACGTGTACGCCTACGGCCTCACGCTCTCGTGCATGCCCGCCAAGGGCGTGCTGCGCGCGGTGGCGCTGGTGCCGCTGCTCGCGCCTTCGCTGCTGCCGGCCATCAGCCTCGTCTACCTCTTCGGCAACCAGGGCATCTTCAAGGGCCTCTTCGGCGACACGTCGATCTACGGACCGCTCGGCATCGTGCTGGGCTCGGTGTTCTGGACGCTGCCGCATGCGCTCCTGATCCTCACCACGGCCATGGCCACCTCCGACGGCCGGCTCTACGAGGCCGCGCAGACGCTCGGCGCCTCGCGCTGGCGCATGTTCCGCACCGTGACGCTGCCGTCGACGCGCTACGGGCTGATCGTGGCCGCGATGGTGGTGTTCGTGCTCGTCATCACCGACTTCGGCGTGCCCAAGGTGGTGGGTGGCCAGACCGGCGTGCTCGCCACCGACATCTACAAGCAGGTGGTCGGGCAGCAGAACTTCCAGATGGGCGCGGTGGTCGGGCTGGTGCTGCTGGTTCCGGCGCTGCTGTCGTTCCTGGTCGAACGGCATGTGCGCGGCAGGCAGTCGGCGGCGTTGTCCGCGCGCGCCACGCCCTATCGGCCCGAGCCGGTGGCCGCACGCGACCGGGCGCTTTTCGTGTTCTGCGCGCTCACCGCCTGCGCCATCCTCGTGATGATCGGCATGGCCGTGTTCGCATCGCTCGCGACCTACTGGCCCTACCAGCTCGCGCCCTCGCTGAAGAACTACGACTTCGGCAACATGGACGGCGGTGGCTGGGGCAGCTACTTCAACTCGTTGCGGCTCGCGCTCTGCGCGGCGGTGGCCGGCGCGCTGGCCACCTTCGTCTCGGCCTACTTGGTCGAGAAGCCGAGGCGCTTCGGCCTGCTGCGCGAACTGCTGAACCTGCTGGCCAACCTGCCGCTCGCGGTGCCCGGGCTGGTGCTCGGCGTGGGCTACATCTTCTTCTTCATCTCGCCTTCGAACCCGCTGCGCGCCATCTACGGCAGCATGACGATCCTGGTCGTCTGCACGGTGGCGCACTTCTTCTCGGTGGCGCACCTCACCGCGCTCACCGCGCTGCGCCAGCTCGACCGCGAGTACGAGCTGGTGTCGGAGTCGATGGGCGTGCCGTTCTGGCGCACGCTGTGGCGCGTGCACCTGCCGGTGGCGCTGCCGACGGTGCTGAACGTCGGCGGCTACTTCTTCGTCAACGCGATGACCACCGTGTCGGCCGTGGTCTTCCTCTATTCGCCACAGACTACGCTGGCCGCGATCGCGGTGCTCAACATGGACGACGCCGGCGACGTGGCGCCGGCCGCGGCGATGGCGTCGCTGATCATGCTCACGGCGGCGGTCGGCCGCGGGCTGTTCGCGCTCGCCGGGCGGTGGGCGCTGGCGCGCACGCAGCAGTGGCGGCAGCGCTGAAGGCCGGGCCTGGCGCGCTTGCGGCGGTGGCCGGATCGGGCTCACGTCCGACTTGACCGGGGGCGGCGCAGGCCTAGCATGCGGCCCATGCGAACCCTCTTGACCGCACTCTTCTTCTGCCTCGGCCTGCTGGCCGCCGGCTGCGACGACAAGCCCAAGCCCGGCGGGCCGATGCCCAAGGCCGCGGCGGTGTCGCTCGCCGCGCCTTCGCTGGCCTGATCCGGTCGCCGCGCGCGCCGCCATCGCGGCGGCGCGGTGCCTTCCTGCGCGATCTCGCCGCGCCTTGTATGCTCGACGCCCACGTTCGCGGCGCCCGGCGCATACAAGAGAGAACCACGATGGAGACCACGGCCGCAAGGCACCAGCCCGACTCCCGCTATGCCATGGTGCGGCTCGGGCTCACGCTGCTCGTCATGACGGTGGGCAGCAGCGGCATGTACGTGGTGTCGGTGATGCTGCCGTCGGTGCAGGCCGAGTTCGGCATCGCGCGCGCCGATGCCTCGCTGCCCTACACGCTGCTGATGCTGGGCTTCGGCATCGGCGGCGTGCTGATGGGCAAGCTCGCCGACCGCTTCGGCGTGATGTGGCCGCTGCTCGGCGGTGCGGTGTTTCTCGGGCTCGGCTACATCGCCTCGGGCCTGGCCGACGGCATCGTGTCGTTCACCATCGCGCAGACGCTGCTTGTGGGTCTGCTCGGCAGCTCCGTGGCCTTTGCGCCGCTGGTGGCCGACACCTCGCTCTGGTTCGTCAAGCGCCGCGGCATCGCGGTGGCCGTATGCGCGAGCGGCAACTACGTGGCCGGCGCGGTGTGGCCGCCGATCGTGCAGCACTTCATCGAGACGGTGGGCTGGCGCCAGACCTACATCGGCATGGGCGTCTTCTGCGGCCTCACGATGGTGGTGCTGGCCTTGTTCTTCCGCGCGCGACCGCCGATCGCGGCGGCTGCACCGGCCGGCACCGCGGCTGCCGGCAGCGCCGCGGTGCGCAATGCCCTCCGGCCTTTCGGGCTCAGCCTGGGCACCGCGCAAGGCCTGCTGTGCGTCGCTGGCGTGGCCTGCTGCGTGGCCATGGCGATGCCGCAGGTGCACATCGTGGCGTACTGCAGCGACCTGGGCTTCGGTGCCGCGCGCGGCGCGCAGATGCTGTCGCTGATGCTGGCCTTCGGCGTGGTGAGCCGGCTGGTGTCGGGGGCGATCTGCGATCGCATCGGCGGGCTGCGCACGCTGCTGCTCGGCGGCGCGCTGCAGTGCGTCGCGCTGCTGCTGTTCCTGCCCTTCGACGGACTGGTGCCGCTGTTCGTGGTGTCGGCGCTCTTCGGGCTGTTCCAGGGCGGCATCGTGCCGTCGTACGCGATCATCGTGCGCGAGCATTTCCCGGCGTCCGAGGCGGGCGCGCGCGTGGGCACGGTGCTGATGTTCACGCTGTTCGGCATGGCGCTCGGCGGATGGATGTCGGGCAAGGTGTTCGACCTCACCGGCAGCTACCACGCCGCCTTCCTCAACGGCATCGCGTGGAACCTGGTGAACGTGTCGATCGCGGCCATGCTGCTGTGGCGGGTGACGGTGATCGCAAGGCGGCAGAGTATATTCAAGCCGACCCACTGACCGCCGAACACCTGTTCCCATGCCCCAGCAGACCTCGTCGCCTTCCCGGCGGCCCGCCCGCGCCGCCGCGCGCCCCGCCATGCCCGAGGAGACCGCGGTGCGCGGCGGCGACACGCTGACCGACCAGGTCTACCAGCAGCTGCGCCAGTCGCTGATGACCGGCGCGCTGCTGCCCGAGCAGGTGCTCACCGTGCGTGGCGTCGCCGAGAATCAGGGGGTGAGCCTCACGCCCGTGCGCGAGGCGGTGCAGCGGCTGGTGGTGGAGCACGGGCTCGAAGTGGTCAATGGCCGCACGATCCGCGTGCCGCGGCTCGGTGTCGAGACCTACCGCGAGATCCTCAAGATCCGCATGGAACTCGAATGCCTGGCCGCGAAAGAGGCCGCGCCGCGCATCTCGAATGACGAGATCGAGCGGCTCGACGGCGTGATGCAGGCGCACCTGGCGGCGATCCAGGCCGGCGATGCGCACCGCACGCTGGTCCAGAACACTGAGTTCCATCTTTCGATATATCGCGCCTCGGGCCAGCCCATCCTGATCCGCATTATCGAAAGCCTGTGGTTGCGCGTGGGCCCCACGCTGAACCTGCTGTTTCCGCAGTACTGTGGCAGCCTCACAGGGCACGAGACGCATCGCGTGGCCATGGATGCACTGCGCCGGCGCGATGGCGACGCGCTGGGGCAGGCGATGCGCGACGACCTGACGCACGGGTCGCGCTACCTGATCCGGCTGCTCAAGCCCTGAAGTTGCGCGGGATTCGGGTTTCTGCGTACGCAGAATATATTCTGATCGCCTAAAGTGCGTGCCAGGCCCCCGGTGTGCGGGGCGCCAGTTCCTTGTTTGTTCAGGAAAGGCCGTCGCATGAAGCTGAATCTCTCCCGCCGCGAGTTCCATCTGGCGAGCGCCCACATGCTCGTCGCGTCGTCCGCCGGCGCGCTGTTGATGGGGGCTTCGGCGCCGGCCGCCGCGCAGGCGCGCGCGGTCCGGCTCGGCACCTTCGGTGCCATCGACGCGCAGAACTACATCCGTGCGAAGAACCTGGTGGCCAAGACCTTCGGCGCAGGCGTGAGTGCCGATTTCGTCACCGTGCGCGCCGGCTCCGAGGTGATCTCGGCGATGGCCGGCGGGAGCCTCGACATGTGCAACATCGGCTCGAGCCCCATGATGGTCGGCTACGCCAACGGGCTGAAGGCCTCGATGGTCTACGTCTACAAGAACATCGTCGACAGCGAATGCCTGGTGGTGCAGGGCCAATCGGGCATCACCACCGTGGCGGGCCTCAAGGGCAAGAAGATCGGCCTGCCGTTCAACACCTCGGTGCACTTCGCGGCGGTGGCCGCGCTCAAGACCGCGGGCCTGGGCCTTTCGGACGTACAGCTCATCAACATGCGCGCCGACCAGATCGCCTCGGCCTGGCAGCGCCGCGAAATCGATGCCAGCTACATCTGGGTGCCGGTGGTGCCGCGGCTCACCGACGACGGCGGCAAGATCATCTTCAAGACCGGCGACCTCAACAAGCAGGGCCTGGTGATCTTCGACGGCCTGCTGGTGCGCGACGAGTTCAAGCAGAAGTCGCCCGACCTGGTGCTGGCCTTCCTCAAGGACTACGAGCAGATCGCGCGCACCTTCAAGCAGGAGCCGAAGGAAGTGGTCGAGACGATGACCAAGTTCCTCAACGTCGACGAGGCCACGGTGATGCGCTCGCTCAACACCTTCTACCCGGTGCCCGCGCGCGAGCAGCTGACGAGCCAGTGGATGGGCAAGCCCGGCGAGAAGGACACGGGCGTGCTCAAGACGCTGCAGACGCAGGCGCAGTTCCTGTTCGAGGCGGGCCAGATCACGGCGATGCCGAAGGACCTGAGCGGGCTCGTCGATGCGAGCTTCGTCGCGAAGATGGCCGCCTGAGGCCATGGGAGCGGCACACACAGGAACGGCGCAGCCGGCGCCGGCCGCCGGCGCGCCCAAGGTTCGCTTCGAGGGCGTCTCCAAGCGCTTCGGCGACGGGCCCGATGCGGTGCAGGCGCTGGAGCCGATCACGCTCGACATCGCGCAGGGCGCCTTCACCTGCCTGCTCGGCCCCTCGGGCTGCGGCAAGAGCACGCTGCTGAACATCGTCGCGGGCTTCGAGCAGCCCACGGCCGGCCGCGTGCTGATGGACGGCCTGCCGGTGCGCGGCCCCGACCCGCGCCGCGGCGTGGTGTTTCAGCAGGGCGCGCTCTTCACCTGGATGCGGGTGATCGACAACGTGGCCTTCGGCCCGCTCGCCACCGGCAAACCGGCGGCCGAGGCCACGCGCATCGCGTCGCACTACCTCGAGATGGTCGGACTCACCGGCTTTGCGAAGCGCTACCCGTACGAGCTTTCGGGCGGCATGCAGCAGCGCGTCGGCATTGCGCGCGCGCTCGCCAATTCGCCCGAGATCCTGCTGATGGACGAGCCCTTCGCGGCGCTCGACGCGCAGACGCGCGAGCTGCTGCAGGAGGAGATCAAGCGCATCTGGCAGGAGACGCGCAAGACCGTGCTGTGGATCACGCACAGCATCGACGAGGCGCTGTTCCTCGCGACCGAGGTGGTCGTGATGTCGGCGCGGCCCGGGCGCATCAAGGCGACGTTTCATCCCACCTTTGCGCAGAGCGACGACCCGGCGGTGGTCGCGAGCGCCGAGTTCGCGCGCATGAAGGCCGAGATCTTCGGGCTGCTGCGCGAAGAGGCGCTGGCGGCGCAGCACCAGGAGGCGCAGCGATGAGCGGTGCATCCAACGCCCGCTCGGGCGCGCGCGGGCGCTCGCGCTGGATCAATCTGGGCTCGTTCGCCGTGCTGCTGGCGCTCTGGCTGCTGCTCACCGTGCCGCTGGTGGGCGACAAGCCCTTCGTCGCGCCGCTCTTCCTGCCGTCGCCGATGGCGGTGTGGCAGACCTTCTGGCAGCTGATGGAGAACGGCTACCAGGGCAAGACGCTCGCGCACCACCTGGGCATCAGCCTGTTCCGCTTCGGCGTGGCGTTTGGGCTCACCGTGCTGGTCGCGGTGCCGCTGGGCCTGTGGATGGGCATGAACGAAACGGTCAAGGCCGTGCTCGATCCGCCGATCGAGATCACGCGGCCGATGCCCAAGCTCGCGCTGCTGCCGCTTCTGATCATCTGGTTCGGCATCGGCGAAGTGTCGAAGATCGTGATCATCGTGCTCGCGCTGTTCCCGATCCTGTCGATCAGCTCGATGCAGGCGGTGCGCGCGGTGGGCCGCCGCAAGGTGCAGGCCGCGATGGCGCTCGGCGCGTCGCGCGCCATGATCTTCCGGCGTGTGATCTTCCCGGCGAGCCTGCCGGGCATCTTCACCGGCATCCGCGTGAGCATCGGCCTGGGCGTGACGATGTTGGTGGGCGCCGAGATGATCGCCACCAACGCGGGCATCGCGTACATGGCGATGTCGGCCTCCGACTTCCTGCTCACCAATGTCGTGATCGTCGGCGCGCTGATCATGGCGGTGCTCGGCTACCTGCTCGACCTGCTGGCGCGGGCGCTCGAAAACAAGGTCGTCCACTGGGGCGGCAAGGAAGGATGACTCACTCATGGCAATGACACTCCCGGCCAGCGGCACGCCCTGGCCCGAACTGCAGCGGCAGCTCAAGGAAGCCGGCGAAGGCGACGTGGACTGGCGCCGCGGCCGCGTGCCGATGTTCATCCACTACGCGGGCGAAGACGTGCTCGACGTGGCAAAGCAGGCCTACCTGATGTACTTCTCCGAGAACGGACTCGGGCCGCGCGCGTTCGCGAGCCTCGCGAAGTTCGAGCGCGAAGTCGTGGAGATGGGCCTGGGCCTGCTGCACGGCGGCCCCGAGGCGCGCGGCGCCATGACCACGGGCGGCACCGAGAGCATCTTCCTGGCGGTGAAGTGCGCGCGCGACCGCGCGCTGGCACGGCGGCCCGGCATGGGGCGGCCGCAGATCGTCATGCCGCACAGTGCGCACCCGGCCTTCGACAAGGCCGCGTACTTTCTCGGGCTCACGCCGGTGCGCACGCCGCTCGCGGCCGATTTTCGCGCCGACCCGGCGGCGATGCGCGCGGCGGTCACGCCCGACACCGCGATGGTCGTCGGCTCGGCGCCCGCGTTCCCGCACGGCGTGGTTGACCCCATTTCCGAGATTGCAGCGCTGGCGCGCGAACACGGCACCTGGATGCATGTCGATGCCTGCGTGGGCGGCTACTTTGCGCCGTTTGCGCGCGCGCTCGGCGCGGACGTTCCCGACTTCGACTTCGCGGTCGAGGGCGTCACCTCGATCTCGGCCGACCTGCACAAGTACGGCTACACCGCCAAGGGCGCGTCGACGCTGTTCTTCGCGGACCCCGATGCGTTCGCGCTGATGGGCTACTACTTCGACGACTGGCCGCGCGGCCAGTACTTCACGCACACGCTGGTGGGCACGCGCGCGGGCGGCGCCATCGCCGCGGCATGGGCGGTGATGAACTACCTGGGCCACGAAGGCTACCTGCGCGTGACCGAGCGCGTGCTCGCCACGCGGCGCGCGATGCAGCAGGGCCTCGACGCACTCGGCCTGCCCACGCTGGGCCGGCCCCAGCTGTCGATCTTCGCCTTCGGTTCGCCCACGCGCGACATGGGCGCGATCGGCCACGGGCTCGGCGAGCGCGGCTGGACCGTGGGCTACGTGCAGCAGCCCGCGGGCATCCACCACATGCTCAACCTCACGCACGAGCCCGTCGTCGGGCAGTACCTGGCCGACGTGGCCGCGGTGCTGCGGGACCCGGCGACGCTGGCGAACGGGAATGCGCCCGAGGTGAAGGCGCAATACTGAGGTTGTGAAGTTCAGCGTTCGCCCAGGCCCATGGCCGGGTCGCTGACCGAATGCCGGCCGGTCTCGACGCGGCCCGCGAAACGGCGCGCCCAGGACGCGTCGGCATCGCACGTCACGACGAAGTCATACCAGGCGCCGCTCGAAGCCAGGTCCCAGTGCTGCTCGGCCTTGCCGCCGGGCTGCACCGTCGTGGTCCACGGGCCGTCCTCGCGGTAGGCCTTGGCGCGCGCCGTGAACCTGCAGGCCCTCGCGCCCGTGTTGCGCATCTCGAGGTACACGTTGCCGTTGGCGATGTCGTAGCACACGCGCACCTCGGGGCTCGACGCATCGGCGACGCGCAAGCTGCCGAGGTCGCCCTTGAAGTGGCGGTGAAAGCCGTTGGGGCCGAGCAGCCAGAGGTCGTAGAAGCCGCTGTTGTCGCGGCCCGCCGTCCACACATCGTCGAGCGTCTTGCCGGCCTCGAGCATGTAGCGGCGCGGGAGCCGGTCGAGGTTGAGCTTGTCGTACACGTGGAACACCGCGGCCGCAGTGCCGGTGTTCGCCATCAGCAACTGCAGCGTGCCGTCGAGCGGCGCCACGCGCGCACTGGCGTGCAGCTCGTACGGCAGCGCGCGCGAAGGCCGCGTGCCGCTGGCCTGGCGCGGCAACTGCGGGTCGAGCGGCAGCGGCACGTGGTCCAGCTTCTCCTGGTTGACGCGGATCTGGTCGGCCTCGGTGCGGCTGACGCGGCCAGCCAGCGCGGGCAGCGGCTCGTCGTTGGGTGTGGCGAAGTTGAAGGCGCTCGTGAGGTCGCCGCACACCGCGCGGCGGAACGCGCTGATGTTCGGCTCCTGCACGCCGAAGCGCGCCTCGATGAAGCGCAGCACCGAGGTGTGGTCGAAGGCCTGCGAATTGACCCAGCCGCCGCGGCTCCAGGGCGAGATCACGTACATCGGCACGCGCGGGCCGGGGCCGTACACGCGGCCGTCGGGTGTGGGCTGCTTGGTGCTGCCGATCGGCGCGGGCTGGGTGAAGTACTCGGGGAGCAGTGCGCTGTCGGACAGCGTGGTCTTGCCCGCGGGCGTGCCGTCGGGATTGATCGAGGGCGGCGACGGCGAGGGCACGTGGTCGAAGTAGCCGTCGTTCTCATCGAAATTGACGATCAGCACGGTCTTGCTCCAGACCTCGGGCACGGCGGTGAGCGCGTCCAGCACCTCCTGCACGAACCAGGCGCCCTGCACCGGGCTCGACGGCCCGGGGTGCTCGCAGTAGATCGACGGCGCGCTCATCCAGGCGACCTGCGGCAGCGTGCCTTCGCGCACGTCGCGTCGAAAGGCGTCGAGGTAGTCCTCGGGGCAGGTGCCCGGCAGCGTGTTCGCGATGCCCTTGTACAACGGGCTCCTGGCGTCGTCGGTGGTGCGGTCGTAGGCCTTGTAGGGCAGCGGCTGGCCGGTGTTCGCGTAGGGCTTGTTGGGTTCGCCGCCGCTCGACACCGGATAGCCCGAGTCGACGTTGGCCTGGCGGAACTGCCGGAAAGCGCCGAGCATGTTGTCGCCCCATTCGTCGGGCATGTTCTGGTAGCTGATCCAGCGCACGCCCGCTTCCTCGAGGCGCTCGGCATAGGTCTTCCAGGTGTAGCCCACGTTGGGCGAGTCGGGCAGGCCGCTGATCCAATCCCACTCGTTGGTCACGAAGGCGGTGTTGGAGGCGGTCGGTCCGTTGGTGCCGGTCAGGTGAAAGGCCCGGTTCGCATCGGTGCCGGTGTGCATGCTGCAGTGGTAGGCATCGCAGAGCGTGAAGGCGTTCGCCAGCGCGAACTGGAACGGCACCTCGGCTTGCTTGTGGTAGCCCATCGACTGGCTGGTCTTGTAGCGCGCCCATTGGTGCATGCGCCCGCCGTCCCAGGCGTCCTGGCTGTCGGCCCAGTCGTGCGGCGTGCCGCCGTCGCGCTGGGCATTGCCTTTGGAACTGTCGAGGTGGTAGGGCAACACGGTGTTGCCGGTGGCATCGCTCTGCTGCCAGACGTTCATGCCCTTGGGCAGCGGAATGGTGAAGCGGTCGCCGAAGCCGCGAACGCCCATGAGCGTGCCGAAGTAGTGGTCGAACGAACGGTTCTCCTGCATCAAGATGACGATGTGCTCGACGTCGTTGAGGGTGCCCGTCTTGTTGTTGGCGGGGATGGCGAGCGCGCGGCGGATGCTCGGGGGAAAGGCCGAGAGCGCGAGCGCAGCGGCACCGGTGGCGGCGCTGCCGGTGAGGAACTTGCGGCGGGTGGTCATGTCGGTCGCGCGCCTCACAGGTCGCCCATGCCCATGGCCGGGTCGCTGACCGTGTGGCGGCCGGTTTCCACGCGACCCGCGAACCGGCGCTGCCAGCCGGGATCGGTATCGCATGTCACGACGAAGTCGTACCAGGCGCCGCTCGACGCCAGATCCCAGTGCAGCTCGGCCTTGCTGCCGCCTTGCACCGTGGCCGTCCACGGACCATCGTCGCGGTAGGCCTTGGCGCGCACCGTGAACTTTGCGGGGCTGCCGCCGCCGTTCAGCATCTCGAGGTACACGTTGCCGTTCGCGATGTCGTAGCACACGCGCACTTCGGGCAGGGCGGCGCCCCCGGCGCGCACGCGGCCCAGGTCGCCCTTGAAGTGGCGATGGAAGCCGTTGGGCCCGAGCACCCAGAGGTCGTAGAAGCCGCTGTCGTCGGCCATCGCATTCCACGCGTCATCGAGTGTCTTGCCGGCCTCGACCATGAAGCGGCGCGGCAGGCGGTCGAGGTGCAGCTTGTCGTAGACGTGGAACACGGCAGCGGCGGTGCCGGTGTTGGCGAACACCAGCCGCACCGTGCCGGCGACCACGTCGCTGCGCGCACTGGTGTGCAGCTCGTAGGGGAGTGCCCGCGAAGGCCTTGTGCCGCTCGCCTGGCGCGGGCGTTGCGGGTCGAGCGGCAGCGGCACCTGTGCGAGCTTTTCCTGGTCGCTGCGCAACTGGTCGGCCGCGTTGCGCGTGGTGCGGCCGGCGAGCGCGGGCAGCGGCTCGTCGTTCGGGGTGGCGAAGTTGAAGGCGCTCGTGAGGTCGCCGCACACCGCGCGGCGGAACGCGCTGATGTTCGGCTCCTGCACGCCGAAGCGCGCCTCGATGAAGCGCAGCACCGAGGTGTGGTCGAAGGCCTGCGAATTGACCCAGCCGCCGCGGCTCCAGGGCGAGATCACGTACATCGGCACACGCGGGCCGGGGCCGTACACGCGGCCGTCGGGCGCGGGCTGGCTGCTGGTGCCCGGCGGCTTCGGATGGTTGAAGTACTCGGGCGCAAGCACCTCGATCGGCAGCGTGGTCTTGCCTGCGGGTGTGCCGTCGGGGTTGATCGAGGGCGCGGCCGGCGAGGGGTAGTGGTCGAAGTAGCCGTCGTTCTCGTCGAAGTTGATCAACAGCACCGTCTTGCTCCACACCTCGGGCACGGCGGTGAGCGCGTCGAGCGTTTCCTGGATGTACCAGGCGCCCTGCACCGGGCTCGACGGTCCCGGGTGCTCGGAGTAGGTGGCGGGCGCGATGAGCCACGAGACCTGCGGCAGCTTGCCGCCTTTGATGTCCTGACGGAACTGTTCGAGGAAGCCGCCGTCGCCCATGGTGTTGGCAATGCCCTTGTAGAGCGGATTGCTGGCGTCGTCGCTGGCCGGGTCGTACACCGGCGAGGCAATGCTCGAACTGTTGCTGACGGGCTTGCCCGAAGCCTCGTTGGCCAGGCGGTATTGCTTGAAGCCCGCGAGCGGGTTGTCGCCGAAGTTCTCGGGCATGTTCTGGTAGACGATCCAGCTGACCTTGGCCTCCTGCAGGCGTTCGGGGTAGGTCTTCCATTCGTAGCCCGTGGCCGAGCTGTCGATCGAGTCCCACTCGTTGTTCACCGTGGCCACGCCCGCGCCCGTGGGGCCGTTGGTGCCGGTCCAGTGGAACATGCGGTTCGAGTTGGTGCCGGTGTGCATGCTGCAGTGGTAGGCGTCGCACAGCGTGAAGGCATTGGCCAGTGCGAACTGGAACGGCAGTTCCGCCTCCCGGAGGTATCCCATCGATTGCGTGAAAGGCGCCGTGTCGGTTTTCTTGTACTTGACCCACTCGTGCATGCGTCCGCCGGCCCATGCATCCTGGCCGTCGCTCCAGCTGTGCGGCGTACCGGTCACGCGCTGGGCATTGCCCTTCGAATCGTCGAGGTGATAGGGCAGCACTTCCTTGCCTGCATCGTCGAGCTGCTGCCAGACGCCGCGCCCTTCGGGCAGCGGAATGGTGAAGCGGTCGCCGAAGCCGCGCACGCCCATGAGCGTGCCGAAGTACTGGTCGAACGAGCGGTTCTCCTGCATGAGGATGACGATGTGCTCGACGTCCTTGAGAGTGCCGGTCTTGTTGCTGGCGGGAATGGCGAGGGCGCGGCGGATGCTCGGCGGAAAGGCCGAGAGCGCGAGCGCGGCGGCACCGGTGGTGGCGGTGCCGGTCAGGAATTTGCGGCGAGAAGGCATGGTCATCGGGGTGCGTCCTGGGCGTTGTTCTTGATCGATTCCAGGCGCACTCAAGGGGCGCAGCGCATCACCGGCTCGGGCGTGGCCGGCGGAGTGGGCGTGGGTTCCGGATTGCCCACCACGGGCAGGCCGCCGAAGAAGCCGCCGCCGCCGCCGTTGCCGCCACCACAGGCGCACAGCAGGCAGGCCAGGAAGAGCGCCGGAACGAGGCGCGGCAAATGAAGTGGGCGTGGACGCTGCATGGGGTTCCTTTGGCTCGTGTCGGTTCGCACAAAAAAAAGCGCCCGCGCAAGGACGTTGCGCGGACAGCGTCAAAGACTAGGGCGAAGCCATGACGTCACGGTGAATCGGCCGTGACAAAGCCAGCGCGGGCGCAGGCCGGCGCGTTCGGGCGTTCGGGGGCAGGCCCCTACTTTTCGTTGCTGATGCCGCTCGACACGTGGCCCGCGGGCACGTGGCGTGCCGCGGCATCGACGTGGCCGGTCTGGTCGTCGAAGAAGAAGTCGGGCTCGAACTCGCGCAGGAATTCGCCCTTCGGCAGGCCGCCGAGGAACATCGCTTCGTCGACGCGGATGTTCCAGTTCATGAGCGTGCGGATCGCGCGCTCGTGCGCAGGGGCGCTGCGGGCGGTGACGAGCGCGGTGCGGATGCGCATCTGCGCATTGCCCGCCAGCTGCAGGCGGTGCAGCGCCATGAGCAGCGGCTTGAACGGCCCTTCGGGCAGCGGCAGATCGGCCTTGCTGAGTTCATGCGCCTGGAAGGCGTCGAGGCCTTCGGACTGGAACACGCGCTCGGCTTCGTCAGAGAACAGCACGGCGTCGCCGTCGAAGGCGATGCGCACTTCGTTGGGCCAGGCATCGCTGGCCTTGACCGACTCGACCAGCACCCGCGCGGCCGGAAAGCCCGCGCCGAGCGCCTCGCGCACGTCCTGCGCATTGACCGACAGGAACAGGTGCGCGCGCAGCGGCCGCAGGTAGCCGAAAGGCGGGCGGCCTTGGGTGAACACGCCGCGCTGCAGCTTGATCTCGGCCGCCGCGCTGGAGCGGAAGATGCGCATGCCCGAGACCGGGTCGTTGCGCGACAGGATCACGACCTCGACGCGCTGGACACCGTCGTCGTTGAAGCGCAGCAGCTTGCGGATCAGCGAGTACGCGATGCCGGGTGCGGCCGGCACGTCGAGCCGCTCGAGCTGCAGCTTCATGTAGCCCGTGTCGTCGCCCGATTCGAAAACCAGGTTTTCTTCTTCGAGGTTGAACAGGGCGCGCGAGGAGATCGCGACCACGAGCTTGTCTTCGAGGGTGACGGGCATGGCGCTACTTGACGAACTGGTTGAGCTGGATGATAGGCAGCATCACCGCGAGCACGATCAGCATGACCACGCCACCCATCGCCACGATCAGCAGCGGCTCGAGGATGGTGGCCAGGTGCATGGCGCGGCGCTGCACCTCGGCACCGAGCTGGTTGGCGGCGCGCTGCAGCATCAGGGGCAGCGTGCCGGTCTGTTCGCCGAGCCGCGCGAACATCGAGACCAGGCCGGGGAAGCGCTTCTTTTGCGCCAGGGCCGACGCGAGCGGTGCGCCTTCGCGCACCAGCACCAGCGCGTCGAGCGCATCGGCGCGCATGGCGCGGTTGCTCAGCGTTTCGGCGGCGGCCTGCAGCGCGCGCAGGATCGGCACCCCCGCGGTCGCGAGCATGGCGAGTGTGCTGGCGAAGCGCGCGGCGTTGTAGCCGCGGGCGAGCTTGCCGACCAGCGGCAGGTTGAGCCACGCCGCATCGAACTTCAGACGAAAGGCTTCCTGCGCCAAGGCGATGCGCACGGCGATGGTGGCCAGCACCACGCCGCCGAGCATCCACCATCCGTAGCTGCGCACGGCGGCGCTCAGCGAGAGCATCACGGTGGTGAGAAAAGGCAATGAGCGCTTGGTGCCCGCGAACACCTGCGCCACCTGCGGCACCACATAGCTCACGAGAAAGATCACGATCACGATCGCCACCAGCGTGACGATGGCCGGATAGAGCGCCGCGCCGACGAGCTTCTGCTGCAGCGCTTGCCGTTCCTCGAGGTCGTCGGCAAGCCGGTCGAGCACGAGGCCGAGATTGCCGCTCTGCTCGCCCGCGCCGATCACGGCCGTGTAGATGGGCGAGAACTCGCGCGGATGTGCGGACAGGGCGCGTGCGAACGGGGAACCCGCATTGACCTCGGCGCGCAGCGATGCGACGAGGTTCCGCTGCGGCTCGGTCTCGGCTTCGTCGGTGAGCGCGGTCAGCGCGCGTTCGAGCGGGAGGCCCGAGGAGACGAGGCCAGCGAGCTGGCGCGTCCAGACCGCGAGGCCGGTGGAATTGAAGACGCGCTTGCCGCCGCCGAGCCAGCGCCCGAGGCCGCTCGGCCGGCCATTGGCATCGAGCGCCTCGCCGCCGACCGGCTTGACCGACAGCGGGATGAGCGACTGCGCACGCAGCATGCTGCGCGCGCTGCGCGCGGTGTCGGCCTCGAGCACGCCTTCGCGCGACTGGCCGGCAGCATCGATGGCTTCGAAGGAATAGGCGGGCATGGCGGACGCGGCGTGGCGGCGGTTATTCGCGCGTCACGCGCAGCAGCTCGGCGCGCGAGGTGATGCCGGTCTCGACCAGCCGTTCGCCGTCGTCGCGCATCGAGCGCAACCCGCCGCGCGTGCCGGCCTCGAAGAGCTGGCTCTCGGCGGCCTTGCCGTGGATGAGCGCCTGCACTTCGTCGTTGGCCACGAGCAGCTCGAAGATGCCGGTGCGGCCCTGGTAGCCGGTCTGGCCGCAGACGTCGCAGCCGGTACCTGCGCAGGTGGTGCAGAGCTTGCGCACGAGGCGCTGCGCGAGCACGCCGAGCAGCGACGAGCTCAGCAGGAAGGGCTCCACGCCCATGTCGGTCAGGCGCGTGACGGCGCTGACCGAATCGTTGGTGTGCAGTGTCGCGAGCACGAGGTGGCCGGTGAGCGAGGCCTGGATGGCGATCTGCGCGGTCTCGAAGTCGCGGATCTCGCCGATCATGATCACGTCGGGGTCCTGCCGCAGGATCGCGCGCAGGGCCTTGGCGAAGGTGAGTTCGATCTTGGCGTTGATCTGCGTCTGGCCCACGCCCGGCAGTTCGTATTCGATCGGGTCTTCGACCGTCATGATGTTGCTGCGCCCGGCGTCGAGCCGCGCCAGCGCCGCGTACAGCGTGGTGGTCTTGCCCGAGCCCGTGGGGCCGGTGACGAGGATGATGCCGTGCGGCTGCGCAATGAGCCGCTCGAAGCGATCGAGCGTGTCGCCCTGCATGCCGACCGATTCGAGCGTGAGCTTGGATTCGGTCTTGTCGAGCAGCCGCAGCACTGCGCGTTCGCCGTGCGCGCTCGGCAGCGTGGAGACGCGCACGTCGACCGCGCGCGTGCCGATGCGCAGCGAGATGCGGCCGTCCTGCGGCAGCCGCTTCTCGGAGATGTCGAGGTCGGCCATGATCTTCAGGCGCGAGATCAGCGCCGCATGCAGCGCGCGGTTGGGCTGAACCACCTCGCGCAGCGTGCCGTCGATGCGAAAGCGCACGGACGAGGTGCGCTCGTACGGCTCGATGTGGATGTCGCTCGCGCCGTCGCGTGCGGCCTGCGTGAGCAGGGCGTTGAGCATGCGGATGATCGGCGCGTCGCCCGCGCTCTCGAGCAGGTCTTCGACCGCGGGCAGCTCCTGCATCATGCGCGAGAGATCGGCGTCGCTCTGCACTTCGCTCACCACCGCGGCGGCGCTCGATTCGCCCTGCGCGTAGGCGGCGCTGATGCGCTGTGCGAGCGGGCCGGGGTCGAGCACCTCGAAGGCATGCACGCCGTACTTGCGCGTGACCTCGCCGAGCGCGCTGCGCGAAGGCAGGCGCGACATCCAGAGCGTGTAGCGGCCGTCGTCGGTTTCCTCGAGCAGCAGTTGCTGGCTGCGGGCGAACGCGTAGGGCAGGGGATGGCGCATGGCGGTGGTCGGCTTCAGGGCAGTTCCCGCGCGGTGCTCGGATCGGCCGTGGGCGGCAGTGCGCCGCGCAGCGGGCTGGGGCGCAGGGTGCGGGTGTCTGACGGCGGGGCGGGCGGGGGAATGAGCTGCGTGCCCATCATGCGGTCGCTGCGGTTGCCGCTCTCGCTCTGGCGAGCCGCCGCGCGCGGCAGCGGCGCCTCGGGCAGCACGGGCGCGGCGTCGACGCCGCGCAGCATGATGTTGTCGGTGCTGGGCTGGGCGCGCTGTTGCATGCCGCGGATCTCGTCGTAGCGGTCGTAGGCGAACGCTTCGCTCGATGCCCCGTCGCGCATGACCACCGGCCGCAGGAACATCATGAGGTTGCTCTTGACGCGCGAACGAACCTCGTTCTTGAACAGGTTGCCGAACACCGGGATGTCGCCTGCCAACGGCACCTTCTCGATCGTGTTTCTGTAGTCGTCCGACAGCAGTCCGCCGAGCATGATGAGGCCGCCGTCTTCGACCAGCACGCTCGATTCGATCGCGCGCTTGTTGGTGGTGGGGCCGTTGGGGTTGTTGATGGTGTTTCCGGCGACCGTGGAAATCTCCTGGAAGATGGTCATCTTCACGGTGCCGTTCTCGTTGATCGTCGGGCGCACGCGCAGCGTGAGGCCCACGTCCTTGCGCTCGACCGTGGTGAACGGGTTGATGCCCACCGAGCCCGAGGTGCTCGCGTACTGGCCCGTGACGAAGGGCACGTTCTGGCCGATGACGATCTTGGCCTCTTCGTTGTCGAGCGTGAGCAGGTTGGGCGTCGAGAGCACGTTGGCGTCGCCGTCGCTGTTGAAGAAGTTCGCGATGGCCCCGAGGATGTACTGCCCGCCGATCTTGCCGGCGATGCCGAGGTTCAGGCCCGACGACGGCCGGATGTTGGCCACGTCGCGCGTGGCCAGCGCCTGCGTGAGCGCGAGGATGTTGGCGCTGGCCAGGCTCGAATTGGTGCCGATGACCGCGTTGTTGCCGAGCGCGCTCTGCCACTGCACGCCGAAGTTGGCGGCCTTGTCGGCGCTGACCTCGACGATCAGCGCCTCGATCATGACCTGCGCGCGCCGGCCGTCTAGCTTGTCGATCACCGCGCGCATCTGTCGGTACTGCGGCTCGGGCGCGGTGATGATCAGCGAGTTGGTCGACGGGTCGGCCTGGATCTGGCCGCCGGTCGAGGGTTGGTTGGCATTGTTGAGCGGCGCGTTGGCGGCCGGCGAACCGCTCTGGCCATTGAGGCCGACCGACATGGACATGGCCTGCGGCATGTTCGCTTGCGCCTGCGGTGTGCTCGCGGCCCCGCCGGCAGCGCCCGGGGCGCCGGGCATGCCGGGCATCTGGTTGGCGGCCATGGCTGCACGCAGCGTGGCCGCGAGGCGCACCGCGTCGGCATTCTTCAGGTAGACCACGTAGATGTTGCCGGCCGCGCCGTTGCTGCTTTCGGCCGGCGGGCGGTCGAGCTTCTCGACCAGCGTGCGCACCAGCGCCGTCCGGGCGCGATTCGCCGCGCGCAGGATGAGCGAGTTGCTGCGCGGATCGGCCAGCAGCGTGGTGCGGAACGAGGTATCAGCCCTGCCCGGCGCAGCGGCGCCCGGTGCACCCGAGCCGCTGCCGTCGACCAGCCGCGTGATCAGCGGCAGCATGTCGGTGGCGATCGAATGCTTGAGCGGAATCACTTCGATGTCGGACGCGTCGGGCACGTCGAGCGCCGCAATGATGCGCGCGAGCCGGCGCATGTTGCCCGCGTAGTCGGTGATCACGAGCGAGTTGTTGCCCGGGTTCACGTTGATCGTGTTGTTAGGCGGAATCAACGGCCGCAGCACCGGCAGCAGGCTGTTCGGCGATTCGTGGTTAAGCCTGAAGATCTGCGTGACGATCTGGCTGTCGGCCACCGAGGCGCCGGGCGTGGCGGTGCTGACGCTCTGGGTCTGCAGCTTGGCTTCGGCCTCGGGCACGATCTTGTAGAGCCCTTCGGCCTCAACGATCGCGAAGCCCTGCAGGCGCAGCGCCGAGGCGAACTGGTTGAACGCCGCCGCCGGTGCGATGGCGCGGTCGGTGACGAGGTTCATCGTGCCCTTGACGCGCGGGTCGACCACCACGTCGCGGCCCGTGACCACCGCCATGGTGCGCGCCACGGCCTCGATGTCGGCGTTCGCGAAATTGAGCGTGATGGGTTCGCCGCGCCGCGGCGCGCCGCCGGTCGCCTGCGCGAAGGCGGGCGGCACGGCCTGCACGAGGGTGGCAGCGATCAGCATCTGCGCGGCGAGTGCAACGATGCCGAGCGTGGTCGGAGGCTTCTTCATGGTCAACCCAGGGTGATGATCGAACGCGCGTTGTCGCGGCGTCCGATGATGTTCAACAAATTGGAGAGCGCGTCTTCGCGCCCCGCAGCAGCGCTCGCTTCGCCGTTGAAGCGGAAGGCCGTGCCGTTCCAGCTGCCGCTGCCGTTGAGCTGCAGGCTGCCTTCGCGCGTGTTCAGCAGCAGCGTGGGCCGGTTGCCGCCCTCGAGCGTGATCCGGTAGCTGCCCATCGGCTTGAGGGTAGACAGGCTTGATGAAACGTCGGTGGCATCGAGCGTGGCCTGGCCGGCAATGCGCAGCACCAGCCCGTCCCACTGCATGGCGAGCCCGCGCGTGGAGAGGTCGAGCGTGCCTTCGAGCCTGAGCGTGTTCCACGGTGCGCCGAGCCCGGTCAGAAGGCTCGCAGGCCAGCGCGAGCTGCCGTCGCCCCATTGGAGCTGCAGGCCGTTGGTGCGCGGGCTGGCCCTGAGCTGCAGCGGCCGGGCGGCGCAGCAGGGCAGGTCGAGCGCGGCGGACAGGCCGCCCCAGCCCGGGCGCATGCGCCAGTTGAGCAGGCCAGGCAGCGAAACCGCTTCGGCGCCGCCCGCGCCACTTGCGAGCACCACGGCCGCGGTGCCGTTCCAGACCGTGCCACGTGCATTGACCAGCAGCAGACGGCCTTGGCTCCAGTTCGACAGCCCCGCGGCGAGCCAGCGTGCGGGCGCGAACAGCACGAGCGCGACCAGCGCGCCGATCACGAGGCCGAGCAGGGCCCAGCGCCAGCCGCGTCGCGGCGCCGGTTCAGAAAGTGGAGAGCGCTTCAGCATGCGATCGGTTCACCAAGCCTGGCTCATCGGGCGGCGGGCAGCGCCATCACGAAGGTGCCTTCCCAGCGCACGGCCGGAGTCGCGGGTTCATTCTTGCCGGCGGCCGGCGGCGCGGCGGCAGCGCGCGTGAGATGGGCTTCGCGCGGCACCGCATGGGCATTGCCACGCGCCTGCGTGAGCCACTGCGCGACAGCATCGGCGGGTGCGGCGCGCAGCGTGATCGTGGCTGCCCCGTCGCCGCTCGCGGTCATGAGCTGGGCATTGCCGCCGAGGCTCTGGCGCACGGAGGTTTCGAGCGCGCGCAGCGCGTCGTCGCGCGTGAGGCGCGGCTGAGCCTGCAGTGCCTTGGCACGCGCCTGCAGGCTCGCCATCTGTTGCAGCTGTGCGTCGAGCTTCGCGTGCTCGGTGCGCGCTGCCGCCAAGGTGCGCAGCGCGGGGGCCAGGGCGATCCACCACAGCAGCGCCAGCGCGACGAGCGCAGCCGCGATGGCCACCATGCGCCGCTCGCGCTGTTCGAGTGCGGCCCACCGCGCGCGGAGTTGTTCGCTGGCGTTCATCGCGTCCCCTCGGCCTGCACCAGCAGGAGATCGCCTTCGGCGCGTACGCTGTAGCCGCGTGGGCCCAGGGTGCCCGACAGGCGCGTGAGTTCGGACGGCTGCAGCGCCAGGCCGCGCAGGCGCAGCTGGCCGGCACTGAAGTCGATGGCGGTGGGAATGCGGCCCGGCGGCAGGTTGCCCGCGAGCGCGCCGATCATCGGTTCGAGATCGCTGCCGGCGACGTCGCCCACGGCCTGCTGCAGGGCCGCGACCTCGCGCGCCATCTGCAACGGTGCGTCGACCACGAGTTTCACGGACGGGAAGGTCTGGGTCAGCATGGTGTTCACGGCCTGGCGCTTGGCGTCGAGCGCCTGCCGCTCCTTCCAGGCCCAGGCGTTGAGGCCGATCAACTGGACCAGCAGCAGCGCAGCGGCGCCCCAGCGCGCGGCGCGAAATTCGGGCGCGTGGCGCAGCGTCTGGAGCAGCGACGCGAATTTCTTGCCGGCGCGTGCGCGGCCGGTGGCGGCGAGGTCGAACTGCGCGAGCTCCCAAGGCGAGCGCGCAGCCTGGAGCCAGCGCTGCGGCGCCTGCACGATCGGCAGCCGGCGCTCGAGCAGATGCTCGGCAGCTTCTGCGACGGCGGGCTCGGCGGTGATCACGGCCGTGTCGAGCGGGACGGTGCCCGAGAGCGCGAGGCCGGCGCCCGCGAGCGGCAGCGAGACCACGCCGTCGGCGTCGCACACGGTGAGCATCGGTGCGTCGGCCTCGCCGGTGACCTGCAGCAGTGGCGGGGCATCGGGCGGCTGCGGCGTGAATTCGGGAACGATGCGCACCACGCGCCGGCCTGCGGATTCGAGGCCCTGCACGAGCGTGCGCAGCCAGATGCGGTTGCAGGCCGCGACCCAGACCGGCACGCCGGCCTTGGCCTCGGGCTCGAGCGCGAAGTGCAGGGCTTCGGGTTCATCGAGCAGGCGCTCTTCGAGCAGGCCGTCGAGTACCGCGCGCAGTTTGGATGCGCTTCCCATGCTGCCCTTGGGCAGCGTGACGCGATGCCACGAAAGCGCTGCGGCGGGAACGCCGAGCGTGACTTCGGCGCCGGCAGGCAGCAGCGCGCGCAGTGCGCGGCCATGGTTGCGCAATGCGATGCCGTCATCGCCCGCCTGGGCCCAGTCGTACTCGCCCGCGGCATCCGCCGGGGCGAGGGGGGCAATGAGCAGCAGCGGTGTCATTTCGAATTCGGAAGGGCGGGTGATTGTAGGGTCGGGCGTCCTGAAAGCGCTATTTTTTCGATAGCTAGTAACCCAGGTGCGGCGCGCGTTGGAAGATTAATCAATGCAAGAGAATCGATGAAAAACCCGCCTCAGGTTTTGGCCGGCGGCGTCGCGGCAAGGCCGGCACCGCGGTGGCGCCAAATGGTCTTGACGGTGATGCCGTCGCGCTGCAGCAGCGAACGCTCGTCGACCCAGGTGCGGTCGATGCGCAGCCGGCCGTAGACCTCGAAGAACTGGGTGCTCACGCTGTGCTGGGCGGCATTGAACTGCGAACCACCATTCGGCAGCGCGCGGTTGGCATCGGTGATCTGCCGAAAGAACGCGAGTGTGCGCTTCTCGACCACCTGGCGCGCGTCGCTGATGCTCAGCGATGGCAGGCTGGCGCTGATGGCCTCGGCACTCGCGGTGTTGATGTTGAGCGGCGTGCGCACCGGCAGCACGGTGACGTAGGGCTCGAGCGCGGCCACTGTCGAGGGCGAAAGGCCGAGCCATACGAGCTGCGACATTTCCTGCGGCATCAACGGTGCCGCGCCGCCGCCGGCACCGTCGCCTGCCGCATCGGAGGCGGTGGCCATCGTGCGCAGCAGCGAGGCAGTCATTGCGCTGAGTTCGGAGGCCGGCAGGCCGAGGATGTTGAACAGTTTGGTGAAGGTCGCGACGCTGGCCGGCACCGGCTTGTTGCCGTCGACCAGCGACAGGATGTTGAGCTTGGACTGCGCATCGACGATGCGGCCCGAAAGAAAGGCGTCGGGCAGTCCTTCGAGGTTGTCGCTTGCCACGTTCTTCTCGGCCGACAGAAAGCTCGTGAGCCGCGCCTCGGCGAGGGGCACAGCCCAGGGCTCGGCCAGGTGATCGGGGCCGCCAGTCATGCCGTCTTCGCGCAGGATGAGGCGCGACCAGTCGAGCGCGCCGACCAGCACCCATGCGGCTTGCACGCGGCCACGCTCGGCGGCCTCGACCTCGGAGGCGCGCCATTGCTGCCACAGCGCCGCGGCCGAGAAGGTCGCGACGAGCATCACGGTGAGCATGGCCGCGAGCAGTGCGGCGCCACGCTGCTGCCGAGGGCGCGCGAGCCTGGGCGATGTGCTCATGACCTTGGCGCTCCCACGGTGGGCTTGACCCAGTCGCGCGTGAGCATGCCCGCGAGCCCGTCGCCCGGCGAGAGGTTGAGCACCAGGCGCACGCCGTCCGGCATGTTCACCGTGGCGCGCAGCGGATTGGCAGGGTTGGATGGGGTGGGTGGAGCGGTTGGGAGCGCGCCGGCGGGCGCCCAGACGTTCTCGCGAAAGTAGTAGAGCTGCCAGCTGTCGACCGGCATGAGCGCAACCTCGCCGCCGGCCGCCGCGCCACCATCCTGCGCCCACGAGGCCGCCATGTTCCAGGCCTGCTGCCACTCGCCGCGTGTGGAGAAAGGCGGCGATTGCCAGCGTCGCCAGCGCGTGCCGTCGGCGCCGCTGCGCAGCGTCCAGGCCACCACCAGCACCACGGGTGCGGCCTCGTCGCCGCCGCGACGCGTGAGCCGGAGCACGCGGCCGTTCCAGTCGATGGGGCGCGTCTGCGCGAGCGCGGTGACCGCGTCGAGGTCGGCGCTCCATTGCGCCAGTGTGGTTTGCAGCGTGAGCACCGCATCGGCACGCTGCTGGTTCAGGGTGGTGGCGCGCGACATGCCGTCGAGCCCGCGCCAGCTCACGAGCGCCAGCAGCGCCATGACCGCGATGGCCACCAGCAGTTCGATCAGCGTGAAGCCGCAAGGGCCTTGTCGGCGCGCGAAACGGTCGGACATCAGAAGCGGCCCACCACGGTCGAGACGCGCAGCACTGGCGCATCGGCCTCGTCGCGCACCTGCACGTCGACGCGCCGGAAGTTCGGATTGAGCGTGGCGATGGTGGCGGTGGTGACGTTGAACGAGACGCCGGCCTGCACGCAGATCGAACCCGAATCGCCCACTGGCGGCATCTGCCGCGCGAGCCGCACCTTGGCGAGTTCGTTCTCGGCACAGATGTCGGCCAGCAGCAGGTCGGATTGGCGCTGGGCATTGCGCGTGAGCGACATCGTGGCCTGTGAACCCGCCGCGAGCGCCAGCGCGACGATGCCGAGTGCGATCAACACTTCGATCAGCGTGAATCCGCAACAGTGGCGGGCGCGCCGCGCGGGGGTCAATGGTGCACCCTTGGCGCTGCGCGCCTTCCCGCCAGGCGCGAGCGAGCTTGCTCGGGGGCGGCCCGGCGCGGCGCTCATGGCGTGGACACCGTGAAGGGGCGCAGGCCGTCCGTCGCAATGCGCAGCGAGCGCGCTGGCGGTCCTTCGGCCTGCAGCAGGATCTGCTGGGCCGCGATGATCGGATCGGGCCCCAGTTGAACCGCAGCGATGGGAGCACCGTTCGCCAGCGCGGCCCGGGCGCTGATGCCGCTGGTGATCCAGCCGCCGGGCAGCGCATCGGGCGGCAGGCCCTCGAACACGAAATTGCCGCCCTCGACGAGGCGCCAGCGCACCGCGACGCCGCTCGCGCGCGACTGGGCGCGGGCCGACTCGAGCAGCGCGGCCAGCCGGTCGGCTTCGCGGTCGAGCTGGGCAGCGCTGCTGTCGCGCATCGCGAAGCTCACGCCTGCCGTGGCGACCGCGATGATGGCGATCACCACGATGAGCTCGAGCAGCGTGAAGCCGCTGCGGCGCCTATTGCCAGCTGCCGATGTCGGCATTCTTGCCCTCGCCGCCGGCCTGGCCATCGGCACCGAGGGAGAGCACGTCGATCTCGCCCTTGATGCCCGGATTCATGTACTGATAGGAATGGCCCCAGGGATCGTTCGGCAGCTTCTCGACATAAGGCTTCCAGTTCGGTGCCGCGGGGCCGGCCGTGGGCCGCACGAGCAGCGATTGCAGGCCCTGTTCGGCCGTGGGATAGCGCTGGTTGTCGAGGCGGTAGAGCTTCAGCGCCTGCATCAGGTTGTTGATGTCGGTGCGGGCGGCGGTCACGCGGGCATCATCGGCCCGCTCGATCACGTTCGGCACGATCAGCGCGGCCAGCACGCCGATGATGACCAGCACCACCATCAGCTCGATCAGCGTGAAGCCGCGTTGGGCGGTGCGGATGGTCTCGTGAAGGATTTTTTTCATATCGGGAAGAACATGTTTCGGAAGGCCCGCTGCATGATAATCCGCGGCCATGACAAGTCCCTATTCCGCTGCGCGCTGGCATGCTCCGGTCGCCACTACGGGCCTCTGGGCATTGGCCGCTGGCGCGGCCGTGTTCTGGGGACTCCGGCTCGCGAGCCCGGCCGAACCCGTGGCCGCAGCGGCGACCCTGCCGCGTGCGGCGGTCTCTGCCGACGCCGATGCGATCGCACGGCTGTTCGGTGCGCTTCCGGCGGAGCAGATGGCGCCCGAGGCCCCCGCGGCGGCGAGCCGCTTCGCACTTTCGGGCGTGGTGGCGGATCCGTCCAATCAGGGTGCTGCCCTCATCTCGATCGACGGCAAGCCGCCGCGCCCGTTCCGCGTCGGTTCGCGCGTCGGCGACAGCTACGTGCTGCAGTCGGTGGATGTGCGTGCCGCGACGCTCGGCGCGCAGGCGGACGGGCCGGCGGCGTTCACGCTGCAACTGCCCGTGCGTGCGCCGATCGCCGTCGGAAGCGCTCCAGCAGTGATTCCGCCTGCGCCGGCAGGTTTGCCGATGGCGCAAACACCGCCAGTCCAGCCAGCATCGCCGGAACAGGCGCCGGTGGGTCTGCTGCCCGCTACCATGCCGGCGGTCATGGCGCCGCCGCCTGGGCAGCAACAACAGCAACAGCCCGCGCAATAGCCGACCGGACCGGCGACTGGCTCAGGCCTGCAGGAACAGGCGGTACGCAGGGTTCGCGGTTTCTTCCACCCAGGGATAGCCCAGCGTTTCGAGGAACGCTTCGAACGCCGCGGCGTCGCTCGCCGGCACCTGCAGGCCCACGAGGATGCGGCCGTAGTCGGCGCCCTGGTTGCGGTAGTGGAACAGGCTGATGTTCCAGTTCGGCCGCATCAGGCTCAGAAACTTGAGCAGCGCGCCCGGTCGCTCCGGAAAGATGAAACGCAGCAGGCGCTCGTCGTGCGCGAGGCCGGTGCGGCCGCCCACCATGTGCCGCAGGTGTTCCTTTGCGAGTTCGTCGTGCGTGAGGTCGAGCGCGTCGAATCCGTGGGCATTGAAGGTCTGCGCGATCGTGGCCGACTCGCCGCGCGTGGACGTCGTCAGCCCCACGAACACATGGGCCTTCGCGGCATCGCTGATGCGGTAGTTGAACTCCGTCACGTTGCGCAGCGTGCCGCCGGCTGAACCTGTTTGCGGCGACGCGCCAGCCGGCATTTCTCCGACGAGTTCGCAGAACCGGCGGAAGCTGCCGCGCTCTTCGGGAATCGTGACGGCGAACAGCGCCTCGCGCTCTTCGCCGACCTCGGCGCGCTCGGCCACGAAGCGCAGCCGGTCGAAGTTCATGTTGGCGCCGCACAGGATCGCCGCATAGGTCTCGCCGTGGCGGCCCTGTTCGGCCACGTACTGCTTGATTGCCGCCACCGCGAGTGCACCGGCCGGCTCGACGATGCTGCGCGTGTCGACGAAGATGTCCTTGATGGCGGCGCACACGGCATCGGTGTCGACCGCGATGTAGTCGTCGACGAGGTTGCTTGCGATGCGGAAGGTTTCCTCGCCCACGAGCTTGACCGCCGTGCCGTCCGAGAACAGCCCGACGTCGGGCAGGCTCACGCGCTGGTGCGCCGCGACCGATTGCATCATTGCGTCGGAATCGTTCATCTGCACGCCGATCACCTTGATCTCGGGACGCAATGCCTTGATGTAGTTGGCCACGCCAGAGATCAGGCCGCCGCCGCCGATCGCAACGAACACGGCGTCGAGTCTGCCCTGGTGCTGGCGCAGGATCTCCATCGCGATCGTGCCCTGTCCCGCGATCACATCGGGATCGTCGAAGGGATGCACGAAGGTGAGATTTTGCTGCGCCTGCAGTTCGAGCGCATGCAGATAGGCGTCGGAATAGCTGTCGCCATGCAACACCACTTCGCCGCCGAAGCCACGCACTGCATCTATCTTGAGACGCGGCGTGGTGACGGGCATCACCACCATCGCACGCGTGCCGAGCTTGCGCGCCCCCAGCGCCACGCCTTGTGCATGGTTGCCGGCCGACGCACAGATCACGCCGCGCGCAAGCTGCTCTGGCGTGAGGTTCGCCATCTTGTTGTAGGCACCGCGCAGCTTGAAGCTGAAGACCGGTTGCTGGTCTTCGCGCTTGAGCAACACCGTGTTGTCGAGCCTCTCACTGAGTGCGTTGGCTTTCTCGAGTGCAGACTCGACTGCTACATCGTAAACGCGGGCATTCAGGATTTTTCTGAGATAGTCGGCGGGCGTCAGCGCCGCAGGTACATCGCGCACGTTATTTCCACGGGAGTTCTAAATTGATAACGCATCATCATAAGAGGCATCGAGATTGCTTACGGATATGACATGGACACAAATGTCATAAATATCTCTTTTAGAGCCTCTGCCGCTAACGATTCAGGTTTTTTTGAACGAGCCTATCCCGCGATCCATACGTCCGCCGTTCGGTTAACAGATGAGCAAAATTTGTTATCAGTTCTTGTCAGTGACCTTTCTAGAGGGTTAATGCAAGCAGAAGCCGCGCGTGTGCAGCGAGGCGAAATCGGACGTCCCACCTGGCAGGTGATGGGCAACAGATTGAATGCCCACATCCTTCCGCTGTTGGGTTCGGTGCGCGCGCAAGACTTCTCGACGGCGGATGCACAACGCCTGATCGATCACCTCGGCGAGCAAGGCTTCACGAGCACGACGATTGCGCAGTACCTCGTGCTGTTGCGGAAGGTCGTGGTGCATGGCGTGAGCACGGGTGTGCTTCGCGCGGCACCGCTGTTTCCAAAGGTCAAGGTGCGCAGTCAGCCGCGTGGCAGCTTCAGCGTGGCGGAGTACCGCGCGGTGGTTGCCGCTGCGCGCAAGTTGCGTGGGCTGCCGCATCCCGTGCTCGACGAGCTCGGCGCGGGCGATCGTTTCTGGATTGCACGGGAGTTGCTCGTCATGCCGGAGGAACTGCCGTGGCTGATTCGCTGGATGGTCAATACCTTCGTGCGTCCGAGCGACATCAAGCTCATGAAGCACAAGCACATCGAGGTCGTACGCGGCAAGCATGTCTATCTGCGCATGAACCTGCCGGAAACCAAGCGGCACAGTCAGCCCATCGTGAGCTTGCGTCCCGCAGTACGGGTTTACGAATGTCTGCTTGCCCGCCGGCGCAAGGAGGGCACTGCGGCGCCCGATGACTACATCTTCATGCCGCACCTGAAGAACCGTGAGCACGCATTGGCGGTGCTCAACTTTTTGTTCCATTGGGCCCTCAAGGTCAAAGGCCTCGAGAAGGGACCACTGGGCCAATCGAGGACGCTCTATTGCTTGCGTCACACCGCGATCACGTTGCGGTTGCTCTATGGACAAGGCATCGACATGCTGACCTTGGCGCGAAATGCGCGCACAAGCGTAAACATGGTCGAACGTTTCTACGCTTCGGTGCTGAGCGGAGAAATGAATGTGGGGCTGCTGCAAAGCAGGCGCAGCCGGGCAAATTGAGGAAAGCCAAAAAGCCGCCCGGCTTGCGCAGGGCGGCTTGACACTGAATCGACGTGAACTGGCGAAAGCCAGCATGGCGTCAGGTCGCGATCAGAAGGCGTGGCGGATGCCGAAGTCGTAGCCGGTCGAGCTCTTCGGGGTGAAGATGTCGTTGGTGACAAACGCCGGGCCGCCCACCGTGAGGGCGGCGCCGTCCTTGTTGTTCAAGCGGGCAATCGTTGCGTACAGCGCAGTGCGCTTCGACAGGTTGTGCACGTAGCCGAGTGCCAGCTTGTTTGCCTTGGGATCCGCCTTGTTCGAGAACGGGTCGTTGCTTTGCAGCTTGTATTTCACGCCCGAGTACGAAGCGCGGATCAGGCCGGCACCCACGGGAACCGTCACGCCGATCAGCCAACCGTTGAGCTTGTCGGTGGTGGTCGAGGCAACGACGTTCGGAAGAACGCTGTCGCTGAAGTTGCCGGCGTTGGCAAAGAAGCTGCTGTCGAAATCGGTCTTCTTGTTGGAACGCGACAGTTGGCCGAAGAGCTTCGCTGGGCCGAAGTCGTACGAAGCACCAAGATTCATGGTGTTCAGCTTGTCCGTCGTGCCGGCGTAGTAGTCGTCACCGACAGTCGCGCTGCCCACGGAGAACGCGACGTCCAGAGGACCGTTGGCATAGCCGAAGCGCGTGCCGACATAGCGGCCGGTGCGCGAGTTGTTCAAAGTCGCGGGGTCGATAGCACCCTTGGTCTGCTCGTGGAAGCCGTACTGCAGCTGACCGTAGAAGCCACCCAGGTTCGGCGGCAGGAAGTAGCCAATGCTGTTGCTGTTGCGCGTTGGGTTGCCGAACGAGCCGGCGGCCGTCTGGATGACGCTGGCGCCGACGCCGACGGTACCGAACGGATCGAACACGGTGTGGTTCCAGAACGTCGGCGCGTAGTCACGGCCGAGGCGGATTTCACCGAAACCACCCGACAGGCTCACGGTGGAGCGGCGAGCGAAGGTTGCGACACCTTCCGAACCGTCGTCGTTCTTGATTGGGGCTTCGAGCCAGAAGCTGGCAGCCAGGCCACCACCGAGGTCTTCAGTGCCACGGAAACCCAGACGGCTGCTGTTGTAGGCGCCGGTGGACAGCCCGCGGCTGCTGGTCTTGACGCTGCCACGATTCACGAAGGCCGGGTTGTACGCGACCGGGTAGCCGAACGCGTTGTACGTGAAGCCATCGCGCTGATCGCTCGCGCTGTTCGAATAGCTGCTGATCGAAGCGTCGACCACGCCGAACAGGGTGACGGACGACTGAGCCGAGGCAACACCGGCAACAGCCAGGGCAGCCAGAGCAACTGCCCTTTTCGAGGCGAAAAGCTGCCATTTCGAGGCGAACAGCTGCCCTTCGAACGAAAAACTAGAGTGGAGGTGGGCGCCGCGTCACAAGCAGGCAAGAAAAAAGCCCCGGGCCTTGCGGCTCGGGGCTAAATCCACCAATTGGAAGGGTGGAGGAGACAACCGGTGCGCACAGCGGGGTGCGCGATGAAATAAAGTATATCGGCTGTTTGCTGCATTGCAACAAGCAGTGACGCTTTTCCCACACACAAACGAATGTCAGCAAACGTTACTGCTGACGTTCCGATTGGACCCGACGAAGATGGAATGCACAGTGAGTTGGACCGGCGACGCCGGCACCCGTTCGGCCATGGGTTTCGTGGCCGAGACCGGCAGCGGCCATGTACTGACGATGGATGGCGCCCCGGATGCGGCCAAACCCGAAAACGGGGGGCAGAACCTGGCGCCTCGCCCCATGGAGACCGTGCTCGCCGGCACAGGCGGCTGCACCGCCTATGACGTCGTGTTGATCCTCAAGCGCGGGCGCCACCGCGTGGAGCGCTGCAGCGTCAAGCTCACGAGCGAACGCGCGCCGACCGATCCGAAGGTCTTCACCAAGATCCACATGCATTTCACGGTGGCCGGCAATGACATTCCGGCCGCTGCGGTCGAGCGCGCCATTGCGCTCAGCCACGACACCTACTGCTCGGCCAGCATCATGCTGGCCAAGACGGCCGAGATCACCACGAGTTTCGACCTGATCGAGACCTGAGCAGGCCGCGGCCTTGGGTCAGATGCGGTGCGCCACCGTGGTCATGACACGGGAGGCCATCCGCATCAGCGCCTTGGCCGGTGCGGGCAATTCGGCCGCTCCCGCGGCGACGGCCTGCGAGGCATGCCGCGCCTCGTCCACCTTCATCTGTTCGACCACGGCCCGCGAGGCGCTGTCGGCGGCCGGCAGCCGGCCGAGGTGGCTCTCCAGGTGGGCTTCGACCTGGCGCTCGGTCTCCGCCACGAAGCCGAGGCTCAGTGGATCCCCGAGTCGTCCGGCCACGAGCCCGAGGCCAAATGCACCCGCGTACCAGAGCGGATTCAGCAAGGAAGGCCGGGCGCCGAGCGCGTCCAGCCGCTCGCGCGTCCAGGCCAGATGGTCCGTCTCCTCGTGCGAGGCTTCGAGCAGCTGCGCCCGCAGCACGGGATCGCGCGCCACCGCGGCCTGGGCGGTATAGAGCGCCTGGGCGCAGACCTCACCCACATGGTTCACCCGCATCAGCGCGCCGGCTTCGCGGCGCTCTGAATCGGTCATTTCGCCGGGCGGCTGGACCGGTGTGGGAAGGGCGCGGCTGGCGCGATGGCGCGCAAAAAGGGTACGCAGCGCTGCATCGGCCGTGGTCAGGACGGGATCAAGCGAAAGGGACATGCCGCAATTTAAACCCAGGCGCAGGGGCGGCAAGATAGTGCTTGCTTTCATTTCACATCGTGAGTTTCCGGGGTGTTTTCGACCTTTGTTGCAGTCCCGCAACGAAACGCAGGGGGTGCCGGAGATTTCGGGCGATTTGTTTTGCCCTGCCGCATCGGCTCTGGTGCAATAGCATCAACTTCCCAAAAGGAGGTTGGCCCGGGGTCCGGTGGGAGCACAAAGTGCCAGTCACGGTGAGCCCTTCGCACCGGAGCCCTATGTTTAACCTTGGAGAAACTTGCAATGAAAAAATCTCTAGTTGCTCTGGCTGCCCTGGCTGTTGCCGGTGTTGCCTCGGCTCAGTCGTCCGTCACCCTGTTCGGCGTGGTCGACGCTTCGATCAGCAGCTATTCGAGCTCGTCGCGTGACCTGAACGGCGCTACGTTCCTGAACCCGTTCTACGTGAACCAAGGCAGCGTCAAGGTCAGCCGCCGTGAACTGGCCAACTCGGGTTACAACTCCAGCCGTCTGGGCTTCCGTGGCACGGAAGACCTCGGTGGTGGCCTGGCCGCGAGCTTCTGGCTCGAAGCCCCGATCACCAATGACGATGGCGCTACCGGCGTTTCGACGTTCAACCGTCGTTCGACCGTGAGCCTGTCGGGTGGTTTCGGTGAAGTCCGCCTCGGCCGCGACTACACGCCCACCTTCTGGAACAACACCGTGTTCGATCCGTTCGGCACCAACGGTGTGGGTACCAACCTGATCCAGACGGCCGCCGCCGACTTCGGTCACCCGACCCGCGCAAGCAACACCATCGGCTACTTCCTGCCGCCGAACCTGGGTGGCTTCTACGGTCAGCTGCAGTACGGCTTCCACGAGAAGACCAAGTACGATCCGGGCCTTGCTACGCCGAACGTCGCGAACAATTCGCGTACCGGCCGTAACATCGCTGGCCGCTTTGGCTACGCCAACGGCCCGCTGGACGTTGCTGTGGCTTATGGCACCAGCACCGTGGGCGACCAGTTCTACGCTGGCACGACCACCAAGGTCAACACGCTGAATGTTGGCGCTTCGTATGACTTCGGTCCCGTGAAGCTGTTCGGTGAAGTGTCGCGCCTGAAGAACAAGGTCGACTACGAAGTGACCCCGTTCGTGGCTGCTGCTGACGCCGACCTCACCGGCTACCTGCTCGGCGTGACCGTGCCGGTCGGTGCTGGCCTGATCCGCGCTTCCTACTCGCACGTCAAGTACGACTTCAACGAAGTTCAACTGCCGTTCGAGCCGAGCATTGCCGACCCGAAGGCCAACAAGCTGGCCATCGGCTACGTGCACAACCTGTCGAAGCGCACGGCTCTGTACGCCACGATCGCTCGCGTCAGCAACAAGAACGGTGCTGCTCTGACCGTCGGCGGCCCCGCCTTCATCAACACCGGCGTCTTCACCCCGAAGAACTCGACCGGTTACGACTTCGGCATCCGTCACGCTTTCTAATTCGAGGCTGGCCTGAGCCAGCTTTGATCGAAAGTTCAAAAAGCCACTCGACGCAAGTCGGGTGGCTTTTTTTATTGCAATTCCACTTTGCCGCAAGTGTGGCGAAAGCGCACCAGGGGCGTGCACCCCCGGGGAATCACCGTGCGGGCACGCACCTTGCACTGCTAGCATGCCTGCTCACTTTGTTTGCTGAATGATTGCCTTTGTCCTGCGTCGCCTGATACAGGCCGTGATCGTCATGATCGCGGTCGCGTTCATTGCCTTTCTTCTCTTCCAATACGTGGGCGACCCGGTCGTCTTCCTGCTGGGGCAGGATGCCAAGCCCGAGCAGATCCGCGAAATGCGCGCCGCATTGGGGCTCGACCAGCCCTTCTTCGTGCAGTTCTGGCGCTTTCTGGGCAATGCTGCGCAGGGCGAGTTCGGCCTGAGCCTGCGCCAGGGCGCGAAGGTTTCGCGTCTTATCGGCGAGCGCTTTCCAGCCACGCTCGAACTTGCGCTGGTCGCGGCCATGCTGGCGCTGTTCGTCGGCATTCCGATGGGCGTGTACACCGCGCTGCGCCGCGGCACCTTCCTGAGCCAGCTGTTCATGACCGTGTCACTGCTCGGTGTGTCGCTGCCGACCTTTCTGATCGGCATCCTGCTGATTCTGATTTTCGCCGTGACGCTGGGCTGGTTCCCGAGCTTCGGACGCGGCGAGACGGTGCAGTTCGGGTGGTGGACCAGCGGGCTGTTCCGTGCCGACGGCTGGCACCACATCATCCTGCCGGCCGTCACGCTCGCGATCTTTCAGCTCACGCTGATCATGCGGCTGGTGCGCGCCGAGATGCTCGAGGTGCTGCGCACCGACTACATCAAGTTCGCGCGGGCGCGCGGGCTCACGAACCGGGCCATTCACTTCGGCCATGCACTGAAGAACACGCTGGTGCCGGTGATGACCATCACCGGCCTGCAGCTCGGCGGCCTCATCGCCTTTGCGATCATCACCGAGTCGGTGTTCCAGTGGCCCGGCATGGGGCTCTTGTTCATCCAGGCCGTGACCTTCGCCGACGTGCCCGTGATGGCGGCCTACCTGTGCCTCATCGCGCTGATCTTCGTGGTGATCAACCTCGTGGTCGACCTGCTGTATTTCGTGGTCGACCCGCGGCTGCGCGTCGGCAAGGCGGGAGGGCATTGAGATGACAACGACCACCGCTGCCGCACCGCGGCTGCGCGCAGCCGGCAGGGCATTCGCGCAGATTGCGAGTTTCTATCCCGAGATCGAGGCCTTCCGCCGCGACCTGCATGCCCATCCCGAACTCGGCTTCGAAGAGGTCTACACCTCGCGGCGCGTGCGCGAGGCGCTGCGCGCCTGCGGCGTGGACGAGATCCACGAAGGCATCGGCAAGACCGGGGTGGTGGGCGTCATCCGCGGCCGCTCCACCGCGAGCGGGCGAATGATCGGTCTGCGCGCCGACATGGACGCCTTGCCGATGCGCGAAGACAACGATTTCGGCTGGCGCTCGGCCCACGACGGCCTGATGCACGGCTGCGGACACGACGGCCACACCGCCATGCTGGTCGGCGCGGCACGCTACCTGGCCGAGACGCGCCACTTCGACGGCACCGCCGTGCTGATCTTCCAGCCCGGCGAAGAAGGCCTGGCTGGCGCCCGCGTGATGATCGAAGACGGCCTCTTCGAGCGTTTTCCGGTGCAGTCGGTCTATGCGATGCACAACTGGCCCGGCCTGCCCGCGGGCACGGTGGGCATCAACCGGGGCGCCATGATGGCCGCCGCCGACCGCGTGACCATCGAGATCAAGGGCAAGGGCGGGCATGGCGCGCATGCCTACCAGACCATCGATCCGGTGGTGGTGGCCGCACACATCATCACGGCCGCGCAAACCATCGTGTCGCGCAATGTGCGGCCCATCGATGCCGCGGTCGTCAGCATCTGCGCCGTGCAGGCCGGCGACCTCGGAGCCATGAGCGTGATCCCGGGCGAGGCGACTTTGGTGGGCACGGTGCGCACCTTCAGTGCGCGCGTGCAGGCGCAGGTCGAGCAGCGGCTCAGCGAGCTTTGCACCGCGGTGGCCACGGGCTTTGGTGCCACCGCCACGATCAAGTACGAACGTATCTATCCGGCCACCATCAACACCGCGCCCGAGGCGATGTTCGCGGCCGACGTGGCCGAATCGCTGGTCGGCGCCTCGAACGTCGAGCGCAGCATGGAGCCCAGCATGGGCGCCGAGGATTTTTCCTTCATGCTGCAGAAGAAGGCCGGTGCCTACCTGCGCATCGGCCAGGACGCCCGAAATGGCGCCTTCCTGCACAACAGCCGCTACGACTTCAACGACGAGATCCTGCCGCTCGGCGCCGCGCTGCACGCGGGCCTGATCGAGCAGGGCATGCCACTGGCCGCCACCCGCGGCGAGTTGACCGAGAAAGATGCCGCCACCGCGGCGCCTTGAAATTTTTGATCCCAACCCGAGGAGTGTTCCCATGAGTTTCAGGAAGAACGTGGCTGCGGCCGCCGTGTTGTGCGCCCTGGGCGCCGTCAGCCTGGTCGCCAGTGCGCAGACCATCCGGATCGCCAACCAGGGAGACGCGCTTTCGCTCGATCCGCATTCGCTCAACGAGTCGCTGCAGCTCAGCGTGACGGCCAACGCCTACGAAACCCTCGTGGGGCGCAACAAGGACTTGAGCCTGGCGCCGCTGCTCGCCACCAGCTGGAAGCAGAGTTCGCCGACGGTCTGGCGCTTCGAACTGCGCAAGGGCGTGCAGTTCCATGACGGCACGCCGTTCACCGCCGACGACGTGGTGTTCAGCATCGCGCGCGGCAAGGGCGAAGGCTCCGACATGAAGGCCTCGCTGTCCGACATCAAGGAAGTGCGCAAGGTCGACGCGCACACCGTCGAGATCGAGACCACCGGCCCGCAGCCGATCCTGCCCGACGCGCTCACCACGTTCTCGATCATGAGCAAGAAGTGGTGCGAGGAGAACAAGGCGGTCCAGCCGGTCGACCGCCGCAAGGGCATCGAGAACGCCGCCTCGTTCAAGGCCAACGGCACCGGCCCGTACCGCGTGCGCGAGCGGCAGCCCAACGTGCGCACGGTGTTCGAGCGCAATGCCAAGTACTGGGGCAAGATCGAAGGCAACGTCCAGGAAGTGATCTTCACGCCGATCGCCAATCCGTCCACGCGCGTGGCCGCTCTGGTCTCGGGCGAGGTCGACGTGATGGAGCCGGTGCCGCTGCAGGACATCGGCCGCATCAACGCGAGCCCGAACTCGCGCGTGATCGTCGGGCCCGAACTGCGCACCATCTTCCTGGGCATGGACCAGAAGCGCGACGAGCTGCTCTATTCGAACGTCAAGGGCAAGAACCCGTTCAAGGACAAGCGCGTGCGCCAGGCCTTCTACCAGGCCATCGACATCGCCGGCATCCAGCGCACCGTGATGCGCGGCGCCTCGCGGCCCACCGCGCTGATGATCGGGCCCGGCATCAACGGCTGGACCGAGGACCAGGACAAGCGGATGCCCTACGACGTCGAGGCGGCCAAGAAGCTGATGGCCGAGGCGGGCTATCCGCAGGGCTTCGAAGTCACGATGAACTGCCCCAACGACCGCTACGTCAACGACGGCCAGATATGCCAGGCAGTGGCCGCCAACCTGGCGCGCATCAACGTGAAAATCAATCTCGCGGCCGAGACCAAGGGAACCTATTTCCCGAAGATCCTGCGGCGCGACACGAGCTTCTACATGCTCGGATGGACCCCGACCACCTACGACGCGCACAACGCGCTCGCTTCGCTGATGTTCTGCCCCGACGACAAGGGCGCAGGGCAGTTCAACCTGGGTGCGTACTGCAGCCCGCAATTGGACGGGCTGACCAAGCAGATCTTGTCGGAAATCGACAAGGGCAAGCGCAACGACTTGATCAAGCAGGCCTTCAAGGTCCATTCCGACGACATCGGCCACCTGCCGCTGCACCAGCAGTCGCTGGCCTGGGGCTTGAGCAAGAAGGTCGAGCTGGTGCAGCTCGCCGACAACTTCATGTTCTTCAAGTGGATGAGCATCAAGCCCTGAGCGGGCATCTGAGCGCCCCGGTGGCCTGACCCCATGGGCCCGCTTCTTGCGGGCCCATTCCTTTTGCTTCCCACGATGTTAAAAAAAACGCTTGTCCGCTGGCTCGATAGTGATGTCGGCCACAGCTTCCGCACCTCGCCGGTGGCGATCGGCGCGGCACTGATTGCACTGGTGTGCGTGTTCTGCGCCGCATTCGCCGGCTGGGTGTCGCCGCACAATCCCTTCGACCTTGCCGTGCTCGAGCTCAGTGATGCCCGGCTGCCGCCGGCCTGGGTGGCCGAGGGTTCGAGCAAGTACCTGCTCGGCACCGACGACCAGGGGCGCGACATCCTGTCGGCGGTGATCTACGGCGCGCGCATTTCCCTCATCGTTGGCGTCGTCTCGGTGGTGATTTCGATGGTCGTCGGCGTGGTGCTCGGTCTGGCGGCCGGCTTCTTCGGCGGCTGGCTCGACAGCTTCCTCATGCGCCTGTGCGACGTGATGCTCTCGTTCCCGCCGATCCTGGTCGCGCTGCTGATCGCCGGCGTGGGCCGCGCGCTGTTTCCGAATGCGCACGAATCGTTGGCTTTCGGCGTGCTCATCATTTCCATCGCGTTGACCGGCTGGGTGCAGTACGCGCGCACCGTGCGCGGCTCGACGATGGTCGAGCGCAACAAGGAATACGTGCAGGCCGCCCGCGTCACCGGCGTGGCGCCGCTGCGCATCATGCTGCGCCATGTGCTGCCCAACGTGATGGGACCGGTGATGGTGCTTGCCACGATCCAGGTGGCGACCGCGATCATCACCGAGGCCACCCTGTCGTTCCTCGGCGTCGGCGTGCCGCCGACCTCGCCCTCGCTCGGCACGCTGATCAACATCGGCAACCAGTACCTGTTCTCGGGCGAATGGTGGATCACGGTGTTTCCGGGGGCGATGCTGGTGCTGATCGCACTCAGCGTGAACCTGCTCGGCGACTGGCTGCGCGACGCGCTCAATCCGCGCCTGCGCTGACACAGACAAGGAAGGACACCATGACGCTGCTCCAGGTCAAAGACCTCGTGGTCGAGTTTCCGCACCGCCGCGGCACACTGCGCGCGATCGACGGCATTTCCTTCGACATCGCGCCCGGCGAGATCCTCGGCGTGGTCGGCGAGTCGGGCGCCGGCAAGTCGCTCACGGGCGCGGCCATCATCGGGCTGCTCGAGCCACCCGGCCGCGTGGCCGGAGGGGAGATCGTGCTCGAAGGGCAGCGCATCGACAACCTCGGCTTCGATGCGATGCGGCCGATCCGCGGCCGCAAGATCGGCGCGATCTTCCAGGATCCGCTGACTTCGCTGAACCCGCTCTACAGCGTCGGGCGGCAACTGATCGAGACCATCCGCACCCACCTGCCGGTGACCGAGGCCGAGGCGCGGCGCCGTGGCATCGGCCTGTTGCAGGACACCGGCATTCCGGCCGCCGAGCAGCGCATCGATCATTTTCCGCACCAGTTCTCCGGCGGCATGCGCCAACGCGTCGTGATCGCGCTCGCGCTCGCGGCCGAGCCCAAGCTGATCGTGGCCGACGAACCCACCACGGCGCTCGATGTGTCGATCCAGGCGCAGATCATCCAGCTGCTCAAGCGCGTCTGCAGGGACCGCGGCGCGGCCGTGATGCTGATCACGCACGACATGGGCGTGATCGCCGAAACCTGCGACCGCGTGGCGGTGATGTATGCAGGCCGCATCGCCGAGATCGGTCCGGTGCACGAGGTCATCCACCAGCCGGCGCATCCCTACACCTCGGGCCTCATGGCCTCGATCCCGGACATGGCGAGCGACCGCGAGCGGCTCAACCAGATCGACGGCGCCATGCCGCGGCTCAACGCCATTCCCGAGGGCTGCGCCTACAACCCGCGCTGCCCGCGCACTTTCGCGCGCTGCCTCTCGGAGCGGCCCGCGCTCATGCATGCGGGCGCCACGCGGGCCGCATGCTGGCTGCACGATGCCACCGATCCGCACCGCGGCCAAGCCGAACTGGCCGCCCGCCGCCACGATGCGGAACTGGCCGGCGAACGCGCCGTGCCCGATGCCGCAGCCCCACTCGACGAGGTGAGCCGATGAGCACCGCCACGCTTCCCGCGGCCGACGACAAGAGCCGCGACACCGCAGGCAGCGAGCCGTTCGTCGTCGCGCACGACCTGGCCCGCACCTTCGACGTGTCGCCGCCCTGGCTCAACCGCGTGCTCGAGCGCAAGCCGCGCGTGCTGCTGCATGCGGTGGATGGCGTGAGCTTTTCGATCGAGCGCGGCAAGACACTCGCGCTGGTCGGCGAATCGGGCTGCGGCAAGAGCACCGTGGCGCGGCTGCTGGTCGGCCTGTATGCGCCCACGCGTGGCGGCTTCCGGTTCGACGGGCAGGATGCGCATGCCGCGTTCAAGGCCCCCGAAGGCCGTACGCTGCGCCGACGCATCCAGATGATCTTCCAGGACCCCTATGCGAGCCTCAACCCGCGCTGGATCGTCGAGGACATCATCGGCGAGCCGCTGCGCGAGCACGGCATCCTGAGCGACAAGGCCGAGCTGCGCGCGCGCGTGGGCGAACTGCTCCAGTCGGTCGGCCTTTCGCCGCTCGACGGCGTGAAGTACCCGCACCAGTTCTCGGGCGGCCAGCGCCAGCGCATCTCGATCGCGCGCGCGCTGGCGACCGAGCCCGAGTTCCTGGTGTGCGACGAGCCGACCTCCGCGCTCGACGTCAGCGTGCAGGCGCAGGTGCTCAACATCATGAAGGACCTGCAGCGCCAGCGCAGCCTGACCTATCTGTTCATCTCGCACAACCTCGCGGTGGTGCGGCATGTGGCGGACCAGGTCGGCGTGATGTACCTGGGCCGGCTCGTCGAGGTGGCCGACAAGCGCAAGCTCTTCGCCGAACCGCAGCATCCCTACACGCGCATGCTGCTCGACGCGATCCCGCAGATGAAGCACACGGGGCGTGCCCGCACGCCGGTGCAGGGCGAAGTGCCGAACCCGCTGAACCCGCCCACGGGCTGCGCCTTCCACCCGCGCTGCCCCAACGCCAATGCCCGCTGTTCGGCAGAGCGCCCGGCGCTGCTGGAGATCAACGGCGTGAAGGTCGCCTGCCACGCCGTGGAAGAGGGGCGGATCTGAGAGCCTGTCTGAGGGGCTATTGCTCCTCGCTCCACGAGAAGCCGTCGCGCGCGATCATCGCGCTCGAGGCGCTCGGCCCCCACGTGCCGGCCGCATAGGGGCGCGGCACGCCGTCCGAAGCCCAGCTGTCGATCAGCGGTTCGACCCAGCGCCAGGCTTCTTCCTGCTCGTCGCTGCGCACGAACAGGTTCAGCCGGCCGTCGATCACGTCGAGCAGAAGCCGTTCGTAGGCGCCCACGCGCTCCGAGCCGAAGCGTTTGTCGAAGTCGAGGTCGAGCTGCACCGGCGCCAGTTGCGTGGCGCTCTGGTGGCCGTTGCCGCGCCGGTTGTCCTGCGCCTGCGCGAGCATGTGCAGTTCCAGTCCGTCGCGCGGCTGCAGGTTGATGACCAGCTTGTTCACCGCGCCGGCCGGCGCGCGGTAGATCGCATGCGGCGTGGGGCGGAAGTTGACCTCGATGCGCGCGTCGCGCGAGGCCAGCCGCTTGCCGGTGCGGATGTAGAGCGGCACGCCGGCCCACCGCCAGTTGGCGATCTCGGTGCGCAGCGCGACGAAGGTCTCGGTGCGGCTTTCGGGGTCGACGCCGGGTTCGTCCTTGTAGCCCTGCACGCGCTCGCCGTAGGCCGTGCCGGCCGTGTATTGCCCGCGGATCGCGTGCAGTCCCAGCGTCTCGGGCGTCCAGGGCTTGAGCGCGCGCAGCACCTTGAGCTTCTCGTCGCGGATCGCGTCGGCATGCGAGTTGATCGGCGGCTCCATGCCGATCGCGCAGACCAGTTGCAGCGCGTGGTTCTGCACCATGTCGCGCAAGGCGCCGGTCTGGTCGTAGAAGGCGCCGCGCTTCTCGACGCCCAGGTCTTCCGCGATCGTGATCTGGATGTTGGCGATGTGCTCGCGGCGCCAGATGGGCTCGAACAGTGCGTTGCCGAAGCGCATCGCGAACAGGTTCTGCACCGAGGGCTTGCCCAGGTAGTGGTCGATGCGGAAGACCTGCTTCTCGTCGAGCACCTTGCACACCGCCGCATTTATCGCGCGGTTCGATGCCAGGTCGTGGCCGAGCGGCTTCTCGAGCACCACGCGCGTCGACGGGCCGTTGAGGCCGGCCGCGGCGATCTGCTCGACCACCTGGGTGAAGAGCGCCGGCGCGGTGGCCACGTACATCACGACCGTGTCGGCGTTGCGCTGCTTCAGCAGGTCGGAAAGGCGTGCGTAGTCGTCGGGCTTCGAAAGGTCCATGCGCAGGAAGTGCAGCAGCGAGGCGAACTTCTCGAACTCCTCGGCCGACGGGCGCTTGGCGCCCTCCACCGCGTTGAACCGCGACTGGATCAGTTCGCGGTACTGGTCGTCCGAGAGATCGTCGCGCGCCACGCCGACAATGCGTCCGTCCTTCGGCAGGCTGCCGTGCCTGAAGGCCTGGAACAGCGCGGGCATCAGCTTGCGCCATGCAAGGTCGCCAGTACCGCCGAACAGAACGAGATCGAAGCTCATGGGTCGAATTTCCTTGTGTCTGGATGCAGAGGGGTTCTGTCGTCCACCGAATGGTACTTGTACCGATTCATGAGGCCGGCACGGCGGCTACGCTTCACCATGGCCACGAGGCCTATTTTTGTTTCAGGGCGGCAAGTTCCGGATGAAGAAGCTTCTTTTCGCAACCGCCTGCATGGCGATGTCGACGGCCTCGGCGCAGGGCTCGGTCGATGTGATCTGCTCGGTGCAGGCCGCCTGGTGCAGCGCGATGGCCACCGCGTATGCGCGCAGCACCGGCACGCACGTCAGGATGTCGCTCAAGGGCCCTGACGACGCGCTGGCCCAGCTGATCGCCGACGGGGACCGCCCCGGCGCCGACCTCTGGTTCGGCGGCGCGGCCAAGGCGCATCTTCAAGCGGCCGCGCAAGGCCTCACGCTTGAATACCGGTCGCCGACGCTCGCGCAGCTGCGTCCGTGGGCGCGGCAGCTGGCACAGCAGTCGGGGCACAGGAGCGTGGGCCTCCATGCGGCGCCGCTCGGCATTGGCTACAACCCCGACCTGCTGGCCAGCAAGCAGCTCCCGGTGCCCATGACCTGGGCCGACCTGCTCAGGCCCGCGTACAAGGGCGTGGTCCAGGTGGTCGACCCGGCCCCGGGCGGCCCGGGCGAGGCGATGACCGCCGCGCTGGTCCGGCGCATGGGCGAGGACAAGGCGTTCAATTATCTCAAGACGCTGCACGGCAGCGTGGCCCGCTACACCCGCTCGGCCGCCGGACCGATGAAGGCCGTCGCGCGCGGCGAGGCCGCCGTGGCCATCGGCTTCGTGCACGACGGCATCGCCGAGAAGATGCAGGGCTTTCCGATCGAGACCGTGGTCCCGGCCGACGGCACCGGTGCCGAGATCGGCGCCATGAGCCTCGTGAAGGGCGCGCGCAACCTCGATGCCGCCACGAAACTCTATGAATGGGCGCTGACGCCTGCCGCGCAGGCGCTGGCCGCAGCCAATGGCCAGTTTCAGGTGCCGAGCAACAGGAGCACCCGGCTCGATCCGCGCATCCCCGATGCCGGAAAGATCGTTGCAACAGGCCCATGAAACAATGGCGCCATGAACGTGGTTTTCGATCTTGGCGCCGTGCTCCTGGCTTGGGAGCCCACCCGGCTGGTGCAGACGCACCTTTCCGAGAATGCGCCCAACGAGGCTGCTGCGGCGGCGCTGGGCCGCGCGCTGTTTCAACATGACGACTGGCTGAGCTTCGACTGCGGAACCCGCTCGCTCGACGAAGCCATCGCGCGCATGGCGCTGCGGCTGTCGCTGCCGGGCGAGAAGCTCGACGCGATGCTCGGCACGCTGGGCGAGCGCCTCGAACCGATCGCAGTCACGGTCGAACTGCTCGAGGGGCTCTTCGCCCGCCGCGCGGCGGGGGAGGGGCTCCGGCTCTACTATCTTTCGAACATGCCGGCGCCGTACGCGCGCGCCATCGAGCGCCGACATGCCTTCATGCGGCGTTTCGACGGCGGTGTCTTCTCAGGTGACGTGAAGTTTCTCAAGCCTCACCGCGAGATCTACGAACTGCTCGCGGTGCGCCATGCGCTCGAGCCGGCGCAGACTGTCTTCATCGACGATTCGGCCGCCAACGTCGAAGCGGCGCGCGCCTTCGGCTGGCATGCGATCCATTGCACGCATCCGGCCGCGCTCGGCGCGCAGCTCGGCCGTTACCTGCCGCCTATCGGCCGGTGAGAACGACCTTCGAGGTGTCGAAGCCCAGGCTGGCCGCGTAGTCGAGCTCGGCCTGGAGCGCGGCGTCCTCGAGGCGCGGCGCGCGCGAGAGCACCCACAGGTACTCGCGGTCGGGCGTGCCGACCAGCGCCACCTGGTAGTCGCGGTCGAGCTTGAGAATCCAGTAGTCGCCCCAGACCATCGGCAGCCAGCCGAGCCAGGCCGGTGCGAATCGCACCTCGAGCCGGCCGGCGCCGGGCTGGCCCGCCACCGGCACCACGCGCGCGGTTCCCACGGCCTCGTCGAAGTTGCCGTCCGGCCGTACGCAGCGGTTGCGCACCTGCACTGTGCCGTCGGGCTGCGGCGTGTACTCCGCGGTGACGGGACCGCTGCACTCTTTCTGGAAACGGTTCGGCAGGCGTGCCTGTTCGTGCCAGATGCCGGCGTAGCGCTGAAGGTCGACCGGCGCCACCACCTGCAGCGGTGCACGCATGAGCGGCGCGCCATCCGGCGGGCCCGGCAGTTGCGCGCGCGCGGTCCGGCCCGCGCCGAGCGCGAACCAGGTGACGACGCCACCCACGACGAAGGCGGTTGCCAGGGTACCGATGGCGCGGCTGGTGCGGCGGTCGTCGAAAGGAGCGCGGCTGTCGGCGGCGGATGCCGCGGAGCGATGACGGAAAGGCATGGGCGAGGCACTCCTGTGTGTTGCGGGTGCAAAAGAAAAGCATGAAGCCGGCGAATGCAAAGGGTAGCCCGCGCCGAGGTGCGCCTGCCGTCAGCGACGGACCACAGCCCGTGTAGGGGAGCGCGGCGCAAAACGCCGACAACCCTGTCGGCGGAAGGCCGATGGAGGGGGGCGGGAACCCGTGCTACGGTATGAATGAAGAAACAAACATCGGCCCCTGCACAACTGCGTGCAGGACTTGTCATCACCCGGACCGGATAATCTTTCGCCATGAACCAACTCGATGCCCTCCGCCAATGGACCACCGTGGTCGCCGACACCGGCGACTTCAAGCAACTCGCCATCTCGAAGCCGCAGGACGCGACCACCAATCCGTCGCTGATCCTCAAGGCGGTGCAGAAGCCCGAGTACCGGCCACTGCTCGACGAGACGGTCGGCAAGCACACGGGCAAGCCGATCGACGAGGTCATCGACCGCCTGCTGGTGCGCTTCGGCACCGAGATCCTCTCGATCATCCCCGGCCGCGTGTCGACCGAGATCGATGCACGACTGTCCTTCGACACGGCCGCCACCGTGGCGCGCGGCGAACGCATCGTGGCGCTCTACAAGGCCGAGGGCATCGACACCGAAAAGCGCCTGCTCATCAAGGTGGCCTCCACCTGGGAAGGCATCCAGGCCGCGCGCGCTCTCGAGCAGAAGGGCATCCGCACCAACTTGACGCTGCTGTTCTCGTTCGCCCAGGCCGTGGCCTGCGCAGAGGCAGGCGTGCAGCTGATCTCGCCCTTCGTGGGCCGCATCTACGACTGGTACAAGAAGTCGGCCGGCAGCCAATGGGACGAGACCGCCAATGCGGGCGCAAACGACCCTGGCGTGAAGTCGGTGCGAGAAATCTTCACGTACTACAAGCAGCATGGCATCAAGACCGAAGTGATGGGCGCGAGCTTCCGCAACGTGGGCCAGATCCGAGCACTGGCCGGCTGCGACCTGCTGACCATCAGCCCCGAACTGCTGGCCGAACTGGCCGCGAGCGACGCGCCGCTTTCGCATGCGCTTGATGCGGGCAAGGCCGCCGCCGAGGCGAAGGTGCAGAAGCTCAGCTATGACGAGGCCGCATTCCGTTTCGCGCTCAACGAGGACGCGATGGCCACCGAGAAGCTCGCAGAAGGCATCCGCGCCTTCGCGGGCGATGCCGTGAAGCTCGAGAAGCTCATGCAGGAAAGCGGCAAGTAAAGATGGCCATGACCTTCCGCTGCGACCGTGCGCCCGCGTGGGCGCAACTCCAGTCCTGCTTCGACACCGCGGGCAAGCAGTTCGATGTGCGCCATGCCTTCGTCGACGACGCCGGGCGCTTCGAGCATTTCAGCCAGCAGGCGCCGCATGTCTTTGCCGACCTGTCGAAGAACCTGATCGACGTGCCCACCGAGGCGTTGCTGCTGCGGCTGGCCGGAGAATGCGGCCTCGAGGCGCACCGCGACGCAATGTTCGCGGGCGAGCACATCAACAGCACCGAAGACCGCGCGGTGCTGCACACGCTACTGCGCGCACCGGTTGGTGCGAACGCGGGAAAGACGGCCGCCGAGCTGCGCGAGGTGCATGCCACGCTCGACGCCATGCTGGCCTATGCCGAGAAGGTGCGCGCGGACCACACCATCACCGACGTGGTCAACATCGGCATTGGCGGCTCCGACCTCGGTCCGCAGATGGCGGTGCTGGCGCTCGCGGAATTCGTGGCGCCCGGCAAGCGGTTCCACTTCGTCTCGAATGTCGACGGCCACGAGCTCGCGGGCGTGCTGCGCGACCTCGCGCCCGAGCACACGCTGTTCCTGATCGCCTCGAAGACCTTCACCACGACCGAGACGATGACGAACGCGCTCTCGGCCAAGCGCTGGTATGCGCAATCGGGCGGCAACGACATTGCCGGCCATTTCGCCGCGCTCACCACCAACGTCGAGGCCGCCAGGCAGTTCGGCATCGAGACCACCTTCGGCTTCTGGGACTGGGTGGGCGGACGCTATTCGCTGTGGTCGGCCATCGGCCTGCCGATCGCGCTCGCCATCGGCGCCGAAGGCTTTCGCCGGCTGCTCGCGGGCGCGCACGCGATGGACGCGCACTTCCGCACCGCGCCGCTCGCGCAGAACCTGCCGGTGCGCCTGGGCCTGCTCGACGTCTGGTACCGCAACTTCCATCGCTTCACGAGCCGCGGCATTGCGCCGTACCACAGCGCGCTGAAGCGCCTGCCGGCCTACCTGCAGCAGCTCGAGATGGAAAGCAACGGCAAGCAGGTCGATGCGACCGGCGCGGCGCTGCCGCCGGGCCTGGGTACCTCGCCCGTGCTCTGGGGCGAGCCGGGCACAAACGGCCAGCATGCCTACTTCCAGATGCTGCACCAGGGCACCGATGTGATCCCGCTCGAATTCGTCGCGGTGCGCGACGCGGCGCACGACCTCGACGGTCACCATCCGAAGCTGCTGGCCAATGCGCTCGCGCAGGCGCAAGCGCTGATGGTCGGCCAGCTCGACGCGGGCGGCCACAAGAACTTTCCGGGCAACCGGCCGAGCACCTTCTTCGTGCTCGAGAAGCTCACGCCCGAATCGCTCGGCGCCTTCCTCGCGATGTACGAGCACCGCGTATTCACGAGCGGCGCGCTCTGGGGCATCAACAGCTTCGACCAGTGGGGCGTGGAGCTCGGCAAGGTGCTCGCCAAGGACATCGAGCCGCGCCTCGCCTCGGGCGACGTCACGGGCCTCGATGCCTCGACCGCGGGCCTGCTCGAACGGCTGCGGACGTAGACCGTCCGGCCGTCTGCGGCCTTTTGTTTGCGATCTCGCAACCCGCCAAAAGCTGTATTCGCTCTTGAATGACGCACCGATATGATCGGCCCCGGGAACTTTCCCGGGGGTCAATCAAGAGGAGTCGTTCAATGGATTTCCAAACAGCCGTCAAGACCTGTTTCGCCAAGTACACCGATTTCAGCGGGCGTGCGTCGCGCTCGGAGTTCTGGTGGTTCATATTGGCCGAGGTGGCCGTGCTCATTGTCGCGAGCCTGATCCACCAGTACGTCTACTTCATTGCGGCATTGGGGTTCCTGCTGCCGGTGCTCGCCGTGGGTGCACGCCGCCTGCATGACATCGGCAAGAGCGGATGGCTCCAGTTGCTGATGATCATTCCGTTGGTCAACCTCGTGCTGATCTATTTCTTCGTGCAGCCGACGCAACCCGAGACCAACGCACACGGCGCGCCGGCGGTCTGAGCACCCAAGCACGCATCAAAGGGCCGCGCGAGCGGCCTTTTCGTTTTCTGCCTCAACCCGCACGAGAATCCACGCACATGCGCATTGCACTCACGGGCGAAGCCTTGATCGATTTCACCGCTGGCGAGCCGGGCGCCCTGACCTTCGTAGGCCACGAAGGCGGCTCGCCGCTCAACACGGCCGTGGCCTGTGCGCGCCTGGGCGAGCCGACCGGCTTTCTCACGCAGTTGTCGACGGACCTGTTCGGCGAGCGGCTGGTGGGCTTTCTCGAACGCAACGGCGTGGACACGCGTTTCATCCTGCGCAGCGATGCGCCATCGACACTGGCCTTCGTCGAGCGCATGCCTGAGACCAACCGCTACGCCTTCTACACCCGCGGCAGTGCCGATGCGACCTGGGCGCCCGAGCCGCTGCCACGGCTGCCTGCGGAATGCCGCTTCCTCCACTTCGGTTCGATCGCGCTGCTGCAGGAGCCCGCGGCGACGCGCATCGTGGAACTCGTCACGGCCCACGCCGGGCGTTGCGTGATCGTCTTCGATCCCAACGTGCGGCCGAGCCTGGTTCCCGACATGGCGTTCTACCGCGCGCGCATCCAAGGCTGGGTCGAGCTGGCCGACATCGTGAAGCTCAGCGACGAGGACGCCGGGCTGCTGGCGCCTGGCCAGTCCATCGATGCACTCGCGGCCCAATGCCTGCAGGCCGGCGCTCGTGCGGTGGTCGTCACGCAGGGCGGGGCCGGTGCCACGCTCTGGCGTACCGGCCATGCGCCGCTTTCCGTGCCGGCACCGCGGGTCGAGGTGGTCGACACCATCGGCGCGGGCGACACCTTCACGGCCGGGCTCTCGGTCGCGCTGCTTGCCGCGGGCGTGGCGCATCCGGCGCAACTCGGCGCGCTGACCGACGGTGCATGGCAAACGGCCATGTGCTTTGCCGCCACGGCCGCGGCGCTCAACTGCGCCCGCGAGGGTGCCGATCCGCCCACCCTCGCGGCCGTCGAGGCGGCGCTCGCGCGGCAGGTAGTCACGGCCGGCACCCTTTTCGAGCGCCCATAAAAAAACCCGCCTTTCGACGGGTTTCCTGTTCGCGACACCCCGCAGAACCGGCGCTGCCGGTCCGCGGGGTGCTGGCCCCGGGCAGGGGCGCGGGCGAATTTACATGCCCATGCCGCCCATGCCACCCATGCCGCCCATGTCGGGCATGCCGCCGCCGCCAGCGCCCTCGTCCTTGGGTGCGTCGGCGATCATGGCTTCCGTCGTCAGCAGCAGCGAGGACACCGAAGCGGCGTTCTGCAGTGCGGTGCGGGTGACCTTCGTCGGGTCCAGGATGCCCAGCTCGAGCATGTCGCCGTACGTGTCGTTCGCAGCGTTGAAGCCGTAGTTGCCCTTGCCGGCCAACACAGCGTTCACCACCACCGAGGCTTCGCCGCCGGCGTTGTTCACGATTTCGCGCAGCGGCGCTTCGATGGCCTTGAGCACCAGCTTGATGCCGGCTTCCTGGTCGGCGTTGTCGCCCTTGACCTTGTCGCCCACGGCTTGCTTGGCACGCAGCAGAGCCACGCCGCCGCCAGCCACGACGCCTTCTTCCACTGCAGCGCGGGTGGCGTGCAGGGCGTCTTCGACGCGGGCCTTCTTTTCCTTCATTTCGACTTCGGTGGCAGCGCCAACCTTGATCACTGCCACGCCGCCGGCCAGCTTGGCCACGCGCTCTTGCAGCTTCTCGCGGTCGTAGTCGCTCGTGGCTTCTTCGATCTGCACGCGGACTTGCTTCACGCGGGCTTCGATGTCGGCCGCAGCGCCCGAACCGTCGATGATGATGGTGTTTTCCTTGCCCACTTCGATGCGCTTGGCTTGACCCAGGTCGGCCAGCGTCACCTTCTCGAGCGTCAGGCCCACTTCTTCAGCGATGACCTTGCCGCCCGTCAGGATGGCGATGTCTTCCAGCATGGCCTTGCGGCGGTCGCCGAAGCCAGGTGCCTTGACGGCCACGACCTTCAGGATGCCGCGGATCGTGTTCACGACCAAGGTAGCCAGGGCTTCGCCTTCGACTTCTTCGGCAATGATCAGGAGCGGACGGCCAGCCTTTGCGACTTGTTCCAGCGTGGGGAGCAGGTCGCGGATGTTGCTGATCTTCTTGTCGAACAGCAGCACGAAGGGGTTGTCCAACAGCGCCGATTGCTTCTCGGGGTTGTTGATGAAGTAGGGCGACAGGTAACCGCGGTCGAACTGCATGCCTTCGACGACGTCGAGTTCGCTGTCGAGCGACTTGCCGTCTTCGACGGTGATCACGCCTTCCTTGCCGACCTTGTCCATCGCGTCAGCGATGAGCTTGCCGATGGTTTCGTCGCTGTTGGCCGAGATCGAGCCGACTTGAGCGATTTCCTTCGACGTGGTGGTGGGCTTCGAAGCCTTCTTCAGCTCGGCGACCAGGGCCGTCACGGCCTTGTCGATGCCGCGCTTCAGGTCCATCGGGTTCATGCCGGCAGCCACCAGCTTGAAACCTTCGCGAACGATGGCCTGGGCCAGCACGGTCGCGGTGGTGGTGCCGTCACCGGCGTTGTCGCTGGTCTTGGAGGCCACTTCCTTCACGAGCTGGGCGCCCATGTTCTGGAGCTTGTCCTTGAGCTCGATTTCCTTCGCGACCGACACACCGTCCTTGGTCACGGTGGGGGCGCCGAACGAACGCTCGAGCACCACGTTGCGGCCCTTGGGGCCCAGGGTCACCTTGACGGCGTTGGCGAGGATGTTCACGCCTTCGACCATGCGTGCGCGGGCTTCACCGCCGAAGACTACGTCTTTTGCTGCCATGTTTTATTACTCCAGTAATTAGATCTAATCAGTTGGGGACAGAGCAATCCGCGCTTCGCGTCGGCTTGGTCTGTCCCGCAAAATCACTTTGCTTCGACGACCGCGAACAGGTCGTCTTCCTTCATCACGAGCAGCTCGTCGCCATCGACCTTCACGGTCTGGCCGCTGTACTTGCCGAACAGCACGCGGTCGCCGACCTTGACGGTCAGGGCCGAGATTTCGCCCTTGTCATTGCGCTTGCCCGGGCCCACGGCCAGGACTTCACCCTGATCGGGCTTCTCGGCGGCGGCGTCGGGGATGACGATGCCAGAGGCGGTCTTGGTTTCGCTGTCAACACGCTTGACGATCACGCGATCGGCCAAAGGACGAAGTTTCATTGCATCTCCTGAATAAGAAACGGGGTTGTGGTCGGCGCCGGCGGGAAAGCAGGCAGCCATCGACTGGAAGCGAGGCCTGGTTGTTAGCACTCAACAGCAGCGAGTGCTAATCATAAGGGCAATCGGCGGAGTTTCAAGGCCGGGCGGCCCGGCAGGGCACACGCGCTGGTTGCGCAATCCGCTGGATTTCTTGCCCGATCCCCTCGCGGCACCCGTGGTTTTGTGGAAGGCCGGTGCCTCGCAGGTAGAGTCCGCCGCGGAGATTCACGCCGTCCATGGCAACCCGACATCAACACGACACGCCCGCTGCCGAGCACCTGCGGGCCCCCCAGGCCGCGATGGCGCGGATCATTGCCGCCCACACGCCGCGCGCGGGCGATTTCGAGACGCCGATCGCGGGCCTCGGCTTGTTCCGGCGGGACGCCCCGGCAGCGCCCGTCGTCTGCATGATCGAACCCGGCATCGTGCTCGTCGCCCAGGGGACGAAGCAGCTGTGGGTCGGCGGCGCGGCCTATGCGTACGACGCCTCGCGCTTCCTCGTCACCTCGCTCGACGTGCCCGCCAACTCCGAAGTGCTGGCGGCGAGCCCCGAGGCGCCCTGCCTCGGCCTGGTGCTGAAGTTCGACGTGCGCATGCTGGCCGAGCTGATCGCGCAGGGCAGCCTGCCGCCGCAGCGCGACCGTCCGGCCGGGGTGGGCGTGGAGATCGGCACCGCCACCCCTGCGCTCTGGGCGCCCATCGAGCGACTGTTGGCGCTGCTCGATGAGCCCGAGGCCATTCCGGTGCTCGCTCCCTTGATCCAGCGCGAGATCCACTACCGGCTGCTGATGAGCGACCAGGCGGGCAGGCTGCGGCAGATCGCCTCGGTGGACGGGCAGGGCCGCCGCATCGCGCGGGCGATCGATTGGCTCAAGCTGAACTACGCCTCCTCGCTGCGCGTGGACGAGCTCGCGGCCCGCGTGCAGATGAGCGCGCCCACCTTTCACCATCACTTTCGCCAGCTCACCGCGATGAGCCCGCTGCAGTACCAGAAATGGCTGCGGCTGAACGAGGCGAAGCGCCTGATGCTGAGCGAACACGCCGATGCGGCGAGCGCCGCATTCCGGGTCGGCTACGAAAGCCCGTCCCAGTTCAGCCGCGAATACAGCCGGCTGTTCGGCGCCCCGCCCAAACGCGACATCGGCTTGCTGCGCGACAACGCCAAGGGCGGCGACCCCGCCGCGCGCCGGCGCATTTAAGTCTTTACGTCACAGCGCGCCGCGAGCCTCACAGGATCGGGCAAGAAATGGAGCGGAATGCGCTATCGATGGCAGCGCGTCTCGCGAAGAATGGTCGGTCCGGACCCAGGTCGGAAAGCCTTCGGCTGACTCGGAAAGTAGGCGATGAACTGCGCGCCGGCACCGCCGAAACCATTCTCCTGTGCAGCCCTCCACGATGCATGCAGACACCGAACTTCGATCAACAACAGGAGTTGACATGAACAGTCCCACGACCCAGATGATCTCGCGGCGCGACGCGCTCATCGTCGGCGCTGCGACCGCCGCCACCGCGGCGGCGGTCTCGTCCGCGGCACCGGCCGCTGCCGCACCGGCGGCACCCTCTGCTGCGGCCGTACCCCGCATGAAGCTCACGCTCAACGTCAACGGAAACGCGCATGCGCTGGACCTCGACACACGCACCACCTTGCTCGATGCACTGCGCGAGCACCTGCACCTCACCGGCACCAAGAAGGGCTGCGACCACGGCCAATGCGGTGCCTGCACGGTGATCGCCGACGGACGGCGGATCAATTCGTGCCTGACGCTCGCGGTCATGCACGACGGCGGGCAGGTCACGACCATCGAAGGGCTCGGCACGCCGCAGAACATGCATCCGCTGCAGGCCGCGTTCGTCAAGCACGACGGCTACCAGTGCGGCTACTGCACGCCGGGCCAGATCTGCTCGGCGGTGGCGGTGATCGACGAGGTCCGGCGCGGCGTGCCGAGCCATGTGAGCGCAGACCTCACGGCACGGCCGATCCTCTCGGCCGAAGAGCTGCGCGAGCGCATGAGCGGCAACATCTGCCGCTGCGGCGCCTACTCCAACATCGTCGACGCCATCACCGAAGTGGCCGGGAGCCCGACATGAAGCCGTTCAGCTACGAGCGCGTGCAAACGCCGGCACAGGCCGCGGCGGCCGTGGCCGCGAACCCGGGCGCCAAGTTCATCGCCGGCGGCACCAACCTGCTCGACCTGATGAAGCTCCAGATCGAGGCGCCTGCGCACTTGGTGGACGTGAACGGCCTCGCGCTCGACAAGATCGAACCCACGCCCGATGGCGGCCTGCGCATTGGTGCGCTGGTGCGCAACACTGACCTCGCCGCCGACGAGCGCGTGCGGCGCGACCATGGCGTGCTGTCGCGCGCGCTGCTGGCCGGCGCCTCCGGGCAGCTGCGCAACAAGGCGACCACCGCCGGCAACCTGCTGCAGCGCACGCGCTGCCCCTATTTCTACGACACCGACCAGCCCTGCAACAAGCGTCGCCCGGGCAGCGGCTGCAGCGCCATCGGCGGCGTGACGCGGCAGCTCGCGGTGGTGGGCGGCAGCAGGTCCTGCATCGCCACGAACCCGAGCGACATGGCCGTTGCGATGCGCGTGCTGGACGCGGCCGTCGAGACCGTGCGTCCCGACGGGCGCACGCGCGTGATCCCGATCGCCGATTTCCATCGCCTGCCCGGCGACACGCCGCACATCGAGACCGCGCTCGAGCGCGACGAGCTGATCACCGCGGTCACGCTGCCAAAGCCGGTTGGCGGCACGCAGATCTACCGCAAGGTCCGCGACCGCGCCTCGTACGCCTTTGCACTGGTGTCGGTCGCGGCGGTCGTGCAGCGCGACGGATCGGGGCGGGTGGCGCTCGGCGGCGTTGCGCACAAGCCGTGGCGCGTCGAGGCCGCGGAGGCCGCGATGCCGCAGGGTGCGCGGGCCGTAACGGCACGACTTCTCGCCGATGCGCAGCCGACCCACGACAACGCCTTCAAATTGCCGCTGGCCGAGCGCGCGCTGGCTGCGGCCATCGCACAAGCGAGGAGCTGATCGCCATGAAATTCGACACCCCCGCCACCACCAATCCCATCGACCAGCTGAAGGTCATCGGCAAGCCGACCGACCGGATCGATGGACCGCTCAAGACGACCGGCGCTGCGCGCTACGCCTACGAACGCCATGCCGAGGTTCCGGGCGCCGCCTACGGCTGCGTTGTCGGCGCAGGCATTGCCAAGGGCCGCATCGCGTCGATGGACCTGCGCGCGGCGCGCGCTGCGCCGGGCGTGCTGGCCATCGTCACCGCGCGCAACGCGGGCAAGCTCGGCAAGGGCAATTTCAACACCGCCAAGCTGCTCGGCGGGCCCGAGATCGACCACTACCACCAGGCGCTCGCGGTGGTGGTGGCCCACACCTTCGAACAGGCGCGGGCCGCCGCGCAGCTGGTGCGCATCGACTACACCCCAACGCCGGGCCGCTTCGACCTGGCCGCGGAAAAGAACGCGGCGCAGATGCCCGAGCCCAATCCGTTCTCGGGCCAGCCCGAGACCCGGACCGGCGATTTTGCGGGCGCGTTCGCTGCGGCCCCGGTACAGCTCGACGCCACCTACACCACGCCCGACGAGTCGCACGCGATGATGGAGCCGCATGCCTCCATCGCGGAGTGGAAGGGCGACAAGCTGACCCTCTGGACCTCGAACCAGATGATCGCGTGGGGCGTCGGCGACGTCGCCAAGACGCTCGGCATTGCGAAGGAGAACGTGCGGCTGGTGTCGCCCTTCGTCGGTGGCGGCTTCGGCGGCAAGCTGTTCGTGCGCGCCGATGCCGTGCTGGCCGCACTCGGCGCGCGGGCGGCCGGGCGGCCGGTGAAGGTGGCGCTGCAGCGGCCGCTGATGGCGAACAACACCACGCACCGGCCTGCCACGATCCAGCGCATCCGCATCGGCGCTTCGAGAGAAGGCAGGATCACCGCCATTGCCCACGAGGGCTGGTCGGGCGACCTGCCCGGCGGGCAGGCGGAGACCGCCGTCAACCAGACCCGGTTGCTGTACGCCGGGGCCAACCGCCTGACGACCACGCGCCTTGCCGTGCTGGACCTGCCGGAGGGCAACGCCATGCGCGCGCCCGGCGAGGCGCCGGGCATGATGGCGCTTGAGATCGCGATGGACGAGATGGCGGAGAAGCTGGGGCTCGATCCGGTCGAATTTCGCATCCTCAACGACACCCAGGTCGATCCCGAGAAGCCCGAGCGCCCCTTTTCCCAGCGCCGGCTCAACGAATGCCTGCGCACGGGTGCCGAGCGCTTCGGCTGGAACCAGCGGAACGCGGCGCCGGGCCAGCAGCGCGACGGTCGCTGGCTCGTCGGCCTGGGCGTTGCGGCGGCATTCCGCAACAACCTGTTGACGAAGTCGGCCGCGCGCGTGCGTCTGGACGACCGGGGCATCGTCACGGTGGAAACCGACATGACCGACATCGGCACCGGCTCGTACACCATCATTGCGCAAACCGCGGCCGAGACCATGGGCCTGCCGCTCGAGCGCGTGCAGGTGCGGCTTGGCGACTCGGCCTATCCCGAGTCGGCGGGCTCGGGCGGGCAGTGGGGTGCCAACAATTCCACGTCGGGCGTGTTTGCCGCCTGCATGAAGCTGCGCGAGGCCGTGGCGGCCAAGCTGGGCTTCGCAGCGGCCGAAGCGGCGTTCTCGGACGGCATGGTGCGTGTCGGGGGGCGGGCGGTGCCGCTGGCACAGGCGGCCGGCGCGAACGGCCTCGTGGCCGAGGACGGCATCGAGTACGGCGATCTCGACAAGAAGTACCAGCAGTCGACCTTCGGCGCGCACTTCGTCGAAGTCGGCGTCGATGCGATGACCGGCGAGATTCGCGTGCGGCGCATGCTTGCCGTCTGCGCCGCGGGGCGCATCCTGAACCCCAAGTCGGCGCGCAGCCAGGTGATCGGCGCCATGACGATGGGCGTCGGCGGGGCGCTGATGGAAGAGCTCGCGCTCGACAAGCGCCACGGCTTCTTCGTCAACCACGATCTGGCCGGCTACGAGGTGCCGGTGCATGCCGACATTCCGCACCAGGAGGTGATCTTTCTCGACGAGACAGATCCGATCTCATCGCCGATGAAGGCCAAGGGCGTGGGCGAGCTCGGCATGTGCGGGGTCGCAGGCGCCGTGGCGAATGCCGTCTACAACGCCACCGGTGTGCGCGTGCGCAACTATCCGATCACGCTCGACAAATTGCTGGACCGACTGCCGCCGGTGGTGTGAACGAAGCCGAGCGCACGGGTGCGGCTCGGCTTGCTCAAGATTATTATTTATTTCAACTGAGATGAATTTGATTTCAATTGAAATTGAGCTGAAGTTTTTGGTTCAATCGATGTGAAAATATCGAGGCCCGTGCTTGTTATTTATAAGCGGTGTGCGCGAATCTTTATTCAGTAATTGAGTTTGCTGCAATAGAGTCCCGTGCTGCATGCCTCAACGCCCTACTCGAATAAATCGCTTCAGTACGCAAGACCTTCCCGCAGAAAGCAGACTGGCCCATTGGTCGCTGCAGTTCGGCCAAACCCTGGGATACGCCGGGCTCGAAAGTCCCGATGGCCACAATTTCCATCAAACCCTGACACGTGTCGATCTCGGGCTCACGCGGTTTCTCCGCTTGCGGGGCAGCGAAACGGCGTCCCATGCGGAAACCGGCCATTTGCCCGAATCGGAACTTCGGCCCTTTCATCTGCTGATCCGCCTGGGCTACGGCGCCACGACGCTTTTCCAGGAAAGGGAAGTAACCATCGAGCCCGGCGACATGGTCCTGCTCGATGCCCGGCGCGAGTTCCGGCTGCATTCGCGACCGACCACGGACTTTCTCGCCATCGGATTCCCCGACTCGCTGGTCGCGCGGTGGCTGCCCAGCGCCAAGGACGCCGTCGCTTTTCGCCTCGAGGGCCGCGCTGGATGGGCCGGCACGCTGTCGGCCTACCTCCGGGCGCTGGACGCCAGCCTTCTCGAAACCATCGACAGCACCTTCGAAGAAGAACTGGTCGGCGAGCACATGCTGTCGATGCTGTCGTTCGCCTTGACGCAGAGTGGCTTCCCGATGGCGGACGACGACCGCGTGCCCGCGCGCGACCGCGTGCTGCACGCACGCATGTGCGGCTGGATCCGGGACAACTACGGCAATCCGGAGGTCAATGCGACGACGCTTGCGCGGCATTTCAACGTCTCGATCCGCTACGTGCACAAGGTGTTTGCCGGGGCGGGGCAGGGCGTGACCTTTCGCGAGACGCTGAAGCATGAGCGCCTCAAGGCGGCGGTTCGAATGCTGCGTACCGCCACGGTGTCGCACACCCTCGTTGCCCAGGTGGCGGAGCGCTGCGGCTTTTCGGATCCTGCCTACTTCGGCTTGGTCTTTCGTAAGGAATTCGGCTCCTCCCCGGGAACCTTCGCACGTCGCATGGGCCGAACGCCGGAACCGATCAGCTCAAAAATAAGGGAAAACCCTAATGACCACGACGAGGTTTCAAGCGAATAACCTTCGTGAATATTCTGCGAGTTGCGGCAGCTGAAAACGCCGTGCACACACCTCTCCCCCCTCAAGACCCAGACACCCGAACCCGAAGCGGGGGCGAACTTGCAGCCTGGGCCGAGGAACTGGAGACCAAGGCCGGGGCATGGCAGGGTGACGCTGCCGAACCAAGCCCCGTCAACCTGAAACTGGTTCTCGTCGATCCCGACGGGCTGGCCTTCATGCGATCGCAAGGTGCCGCCTTGGACATCTATCGGCCGAAGGCGAGCGTCCCGGAAGAAGGTCGGATGTACCCCTTCCATCTGCTGCTGAAGCTCTCGCCAGGCGCCACGTTCGTCGAGCAGAACGGACGTGTGTTCGAACTCCAAACCGGCGACATGACGCTGCTCGACTCGAACGAGGCCATGCACCTGCGGTCTTCCGAAGGGAACGACGCCTGGATCATCGGACTGTCGACCTCGCTGGTCACGCGGTGGCTTCCGAACGCCAAGGATGCAACGGCATTGCGGCTCGACGGACATTCGGGCTGGGCCGGCGTGCTCTCCAACTACATCCAGTCGCTCGACATCCGGCAGGTGCAGCGCCAGGGCGGCAAGTTCCAGCGCGAATTCGTCGCGGAGCATCTCATGTCCATGCTCTCGTTCGCGCTGGCGCAGACCGGGGTGCCGCCCAGCGCAGCGCCCGATGCCGTTCCGCCGCGTGACCGTGCCATGCACGCCCACATCTCCAGCTGGATCCGCGACAACTATGCCGACACCGAGGTCAGCGTGACCAAGGCCGCGGCGCACTTCAACCTGTCGACGCGCTACGTGCACAAGGTGTTTGCAAGCGCCGGGCATGGGGTGACCTTTCGCGAGGCGCTGCAGCACGAGCGTCTCGAAGCCGCAAGGCGCCTGCTGCGGACGACCGCCGCAGGCAACGGCGCGATAGCGCAGGTGGCCTACCGCTGCGGCTTTGCAGACCCGGCCTACTTCGGGCTGGTGTTCCGAAAGAAGTACGGCTGCCCTCCGGGTGCCTACGCGCGGGCCACCGAGGCGCCATCGGCGTAAGCCCGCGATTCAAGCCGGGAGTGAGTGCCGGCGGCTCGTAAACAACGAAACGAGCGCTTCGTGCAATGCTGCCTCTGCGTGCGCGGTTTTCATATTCCTACCGCGCATCATTCGTAGTGTCGGAATTTTCTATTTACTAAAGTACACGAAAGGCACAGCCAACCGCCGTGCGGAGCTCGATATCCGCGGCGCGCAAATGAGGAACAACAATGGACAACGACAACAACCGCTACGCGTCCGGGCGCATTGCGATCCTCGGCCAGGAAAACCGCTTGCGCGAAGCCGTGCGGCGGATCGTCCGCAGGCTCGGCTACGAGCCGGTGGTTCTTTGCAGCAGCGCAGCGAGCGCCTCGGGCTCCGACAATCCTGAAGCTTTCAAGATGCTTATCCTGACCGGCGAGAGCGACAGCCTGTCGTCCATGGCGCTGATCCGTGAAACGAAGGGCATGTTCGATACGCAGACGCCGATGCTCTGCCTGCTTCCCAAGGAGCAGTTCGACGACGTGAGCGCACTGCGCCGGGAGGCCACGGACGAGCTGATCGCAAAGCCTTCGTCGTTTGCCGAACTCTTCAGCGTCGTTCGGCTCTTCGCAAGCAGCTTCCCGGGCAAAATGCCGCCGCTCGAGCGCCGATGGGGCGGCTACCGCTTCCTGATGCAGAGCAATACGGTGGAGTTCGGCGGTCGGCGGGTGCAACTGCGCCCTGACGAGTTCGATCTGGCCATCGAACTCTTTGGCCACGAAGGCTCCACGGTCGCACGGGACGCCCTCTGGGACGCAGTGTGGGCCAAGCCGTGGGACGGGAAGTCGCGCATGCTCGACACCTGCGTCTCGGTGCTCCGTCGGGCATTGAAGCTGCCTTCGAACGGCTGGGAGCTGCGGGCTGTCTGGGGTGCGGGTTATCGCCTCGACGGTTCGTCGGGGCGCGAGGGGGCCGCCATTCCTTACTGGACGCCTTCGTCGATGCGCGCCTGACCCGGCGACGCCCGGGTGCCGGCGCTTCCGCCTGCCGCGGGATGTCGCTCCGATCCAAGACAAGAACTGAAACGATTGATTCTTAACTATTAGAATGCGAATCGTTCTTAGTGAGTTTTGGAGTGGAGCAGGAAATGACGAGGTTCATCGCGCGGCACAAGGTCGCATCCGTTCTGGCGGGTTGCCTGGCAATCTATGTGCAGCAGCATGCGGTGGCACAGCCCGCCGCGCCGGCCACTGGCTCGCTGCCGGAGGTACGCGTCGACGCGAGCACCGAAGCCGAGACAGCGACTTCGCCCGTCGTCGGCTACCGCGCGAGGAACGCCGCAACGGCCACCAAGACGGACACCCCGCTGGCCGAAACACCCCAATCGGTGACGGTGGTCACGCGCGACCAGATCGTGGATCAGGGCGCCACGAACCTGCAGGATGCGCTCACTTACGCGGCGGGTGTGCGCTCCGATGCGTACGGCCTCGACTCGCGTGCCGACAGTTTCCAGGTGCGCGGCAGCGAGCCCACGATTTACCTCGACGGATTGCAGATGTACTCGGCCGGCTGGTACACCGCGACGGCGCGGCCCGACCCGTACACGCTGGAGCGCCTGGAAGTGCTGCGCGGTCCGGCGGGCATGCTTTTCGGCGCGGGCAACGCCGGCGGCGTGGTCAACATGGTCAGCAAGCGCCCACAGCGGGAGACCTACCGCGAAGTGGGCGTGCAGGTGGGTTCGTTTGGCCGCAAGCAGGTCCAGGCCGACCTCACTGGCGCGCTGACCGCGGATGGCGACTGGACTTATCGCCTGGTGGCGCTGCACCGAAAATCCGATACGCAGGTCGACCATGTGCCTGACGACCGCTCGCTTCTCATGCCCTCACTCACGTGGCGACCCACGGCTGCCACCTCGCTGACGCTGCAAGGGCTTTGGCAAAAGGACAAGACCGGCAGTACGTCGCAGTTCTTCCCCTGGCAAGGCACGCAGCTGCCTAACCGCAATGGTCCGTTGCCGCTCAGCCGCTTCATCGGAGAGCCCGGTGACGGATACGACACCGAGCGCAAGACCCTGGGTTGGCTGTTCGAGCACCGGTTCAACGACCAGTGGGCGTTCCGGCAGAACTTCCGTGTGTCTCGCACCTTCAACGACTCGCACTACCACTATGCCGATTCGTTCTCGCTGCCGGGTGGCTGGGCAAAGGACCCGTTCGGTCAGCGAATCCTCGGCCGCTACAACGACAAGTCGCTCGCCTGGACCCGCATGGCGGGCATTGACAACCATGTCGAAGGCCATTTCAACACCGGCGCGCTGCGCCACACGCTGCTGGTGGGCGCCGAGTATTCGCGCCAGCGCCAGGACAAGCGCGAGGGCTCAGCGTTCAGCACCATCGATGCCTACGCGCCCATCTATGGCATCGGCCACGTTCCCGTGACGGAACTGACCGACCGGCCTCGCACGACGCAGCGCAACGCTGGTGTGTATGTGCAGGACCAGATGAAGCTGGACAACTGGATCTTCGTGGCTGGCCTGCGCTACGACCGCAGCACCGCCGGATCGGCGGGCAGTGCTTCGGAGACGACGAGCGCCACGTCGCGCCGTTTGGGCGTCATGTACAACCTGCCTTCTGGCTGGTCGCCCTACCTGAGCTACACCGAATCGTTCACGCCTCAGGCGGGCACCGACGCAAATGGCAATCTGTTCAAGCCGCTGCGTGGCGAGCAGGTGGAAGCGGGCATCAAGTACCAGCCCCTGGGGTCGTCCACGAATTTCACTGCGTCGGTCTTCTCGCTCAAGGAAAAGAACCGCACCGTTTTCGACAGCGCCGACATCAACTACGGCCGCCAGGTCGATTCGAGCAAGAACAAGGGCGTCGAGCTCGAACTGAAGACCACCCTCGGCCGCGATCTCGACGTCATCGCCAACTACACGTACATCGACGTCGACAAGAAACTCACCGACGCGCCCCGCACCCAGTTGTCGGTCTGGGGCAAGTACCGCTTCTCCGTGGGCGGCGTGCCGGGCTTCTCGGCGGGTGCCGGCGTGCGCTACATGGGGAGTTTCCGCGACGTCGAAGGTACCAGCGTGGGGCCCAACATGCCCGCCGTGACCCTGCTGGACTTGATGCTGGCCTACGAGTCGGACAAGTGGCGCTATGCCCTGAACATCAACAATGCGACCGACAAGACGTACTCCAGCACCTGCCTTGCGCGCGGCGATTGCTGGTACGGCGCCCGCCGCAGCGTTGTGGCAAGTGCGACCTATCGCTTTTAATATTCCACTTTCGACCGGAGCCGCCGCGACATGAACAGCCGCAAGATCAAGACCTGGGCCTGGGTGCACAAGTGGAGCAGCTTGGTCTGCACCGTGTTCATGCTGCTGCTGTGCATCACGGGGCTTCCGCTGATCTTTCACCATGAGATCGGGCATCTGCTGGGCACCGAGGTCGAGTCGCCCGCCATGTCGGCGGACACGCCGCGCGCGAGCCTGGACCGCGTGCTCGAGGTTGCGCGTGCGAAGCATCCCGACCGCGTGGTGCAGTTCGCGTCGCAGCCCGAGGACGACAAAGGCCTGTGGTTCGTCACGCTGACGCCCACGCCCGATCCCACCGACGACTTCAAGTCGGTGGCGGTCGATGCGCGCACCGCCGCCGTGCTGGCAGAGCCCAAGTTCGGCGAGGGCTTCATGTACGTGATGTTCAAGCTGCACGTCGACCTGTTCGCCGGGCTCGCGGGCAAGCTGTTCCTGGGCTTCATGGGCCTGCTGCTGCTGGTGGCCGTGGTCTCGGGCGTGGTGCTCTATGCGCCGTTCATGCGCAAGCTCGAATTTGGCACCGTGCGCCGCGAGAAGCGCCCCCGCCTGAAGTGGCTCGACCTGCACAACCTGCTGGGCATCGTCACCTTGGTGTGGGTGTTCGTGGTGGGCGCCACGGGCATGATCAACACCTGGGCGGACCTGCTCATCAAGTACTGGCAGTACGACCAGCTGAGCGCGTTGCTGGCGCCGTACAAGGGCGAACCGACGGTGGCCGTGGCCGAGCGGGCCTCGGTCCAGCGATCGATGGAAGCCGCCGTCCAGCAGGCGCCCGGCATGGAGCTGTCGTTCATCGCCTTCCCGGGCACCGCGTTCTCGAGCCCGCACCACACGACCTTCTTCATGCGGGGCAACGAGCCCTTCACCTCGAAGCTGCTGAAGCCGGTGCTGGTCGACGCCAAGACCGCGCAGGTCACGGCCGTGCCCGAGCTGCCGTGGTACCTGACCGCGCTCCTGGTGTCGCAGCCGCTGCACTTCGGCGACTACGGCGGCATGCCGATGCAGATCCTCTGGGCGCTGCTCGACATCGCGACCATCATCGTGCTGGGCAGCGGGCTCTATCTCTGGCTCAAGCGCGGCAACACGGTGCCCACGCCGGCTGGGCCTGCCGCGGCGGCCGGCGCCGCCGGGCGAACGCCGGCGCAGGGCGGCGGAAAGCCAGGCGAACCGGCGCCGGCGATGAAGGTGCAGGCATGAAGCCGCAGCGCCATTCGCAGTCGTTCGGACGCATGTGGGGCTGGCCGATCGCACTTGGCCTATTGACCGGGGTGGGCCTCATCTCCGCGCTGTTCAGCGACGGTGGGGCAGGCGATGTGGTCGCCTGGTTCGCTCTGGGCTTCCCCGTGGCAGTGTGCGCCTGGTTCGGCTGGCGCAAAGGCAAAAGCTGATCCCGGCCCGACCGGGTGATTGCCAGTAGGCCGGGCGGCGCGCGCCGAAGCAGAATCGGCGCATGAACTCCGCCTTTTCCGCCAGTGTCGCCACAACGCGGGTCTTGCTATTCGGCATCCCCCTGATCGCGCAGGCGCAGATGGCAGCGCCGCCGCAGGCCGACCGCGGCCAGTTGCCCGAGGTCACCGTGTCGACGCCGCGCGGCGAGGTCGCGCCCTTCAGCGTGCCGGGCTCGGTCGACCGGATCGACGGCGCCGATATGCGCGACAGCCGCCAGCAGGTCAATCTCTCCGAGAGCCTCGGGAGCGTGCCGGGTCTGCAGGTGCAGAACCGCATGAATTACGCGCAGGACCTGCAGCTCTCGATCCGCGGCTTCGGCGCGCGCTCGACCTTCGGCGTGCGCGGTGTGCGGCTCTATGTCGACGGCATTCCGGCGACGCTGCCCGACGGGCAGGGGCAGACCTCCAACATCGACATCGGCTCGATCGATCGCATCGAGATCCTGCGCGGACCCTTTTCGGCGCTCTACGGCAACTCGTCGGGCGGTGTGCTGCAGGCCTTCACCGCATCGGGCGAAGGCGCGCCGAGGCTTGCCTATTCGGCGGCGGGGGGGAGCTTCGGCACCTGGCGCCAGTCGCTGCAGGCCAGCGGATCGCAGGGCGCGGTCGACTACCTGCTGAACGCGAGCCGGTTCCGCACCGAGGGATGGCGCGCGCACAGCGCGGCCCGGCGCGACCTGGTGAACGGCAAGCTCGGCGTCGCGCTCGACAACGGCGACCGCCTGACGCTGGTGGTCAACAGCATGCGCATCGATGCGCAGGACCCGCTGGGCCTGACCGCGAGCCAGTACGCGCTCGCGCCGCGCGGTGCGCCGCTCGCCATGCAGTACGACACGCGCAAGACGGTCGAGCAGACCCAGCTCGGCCTGTTGTACGAACGCCGCATCGATGCGACGCAGGGATTGCGGCTGATGGTCTACGGCGGCGAGCGCAAGACCGTGCAGTACCAGTCGATCCCGCCCTCCGCGCAGCAGAGCCCGCAGCATGCGGGCGGCGTCATCGACCTTTCGCGGCAGTACAGCGGCATCGACCTGCGCTGGAGCGCCGCCTGGACCGTGGCTGGACGGCCCTTCGACGTGGTGGCGGGCCTGGGCTACGACAGCCTGCGCGAATCGCGGCGCGGCCACGAGAACTACCTGGGGCCCGCCTCGTCGGCACTGCTCGGCGTGCAGGGCCGGCTGCGGCGCAACGAGCGCAACGAGGTCTGGAACCTCGACCCGTATGCGCAGGCGACGTGGCAGCTGGCCGAACGATGGACGCTCGAAGCCGGCGTGCGCCGCAGCAGCGTGCACTTCGATTCGCGCGACCGCTACATCCTCGGGCCCAACCGCGACGACAGTGGCAGTGCACGCCATGCCAAGACACTGCCGGCGGCCTCGTTGCGCTTCGAGGCCACGCCCGACCTTGCGCTGTACGGATCGATCGGGCGCGGCTTCGAGACGCCGACGCTGAACGAACTCTCGTACCGCGCCGGCGGCGCCAGCGGGCTCAACTTCGCATTGCGTCCGGCCGTCAACGACAGCGTCGAGCTTGGCGCCAAGGCCCGGCTGGGCGGTGGCCTGCTGACCGCAGCGCTGTTCCAGACGCGCACGCGCGACGAGATCGTGACCGACACCAACAGCGGCGGGCGTGCCACCTTCCAGAATGCGGGCCGCACGCGCCGCGACGGCTTCGAGCTCGCCTGGCAGCACGAAACGACCAACCACTGGCGCACGCAGCTGGCCTACACCTGGCTCGATGCGCAGTACCGCGACGGCTTCTGCTCGCCATCGCCCTGCACCGCTGCCAGCCAGGTCGCGGCCGGCAACCGCATTCCCGGGATCGCACGGCAATCGCTCTTCGCATCGCTGGGCTGGGTGCCGCCCGAAGGCTGGCGTGCGGGCATCGAGATGCGCGCGCTCGGGCGCATTCAGGCCAACGACGCCAACAGCGCGAGCGCGCCGGGCTATGCGGTGGCGGCGCTGTACGCCGGGTATCTCAGGAAATGGGAGCGCTGGGAGTTCAACGCTTTCGCGCGCGTCGACAACCTGTTCGACCGGCGCTACGCGGGCTCGGTCATCGTCAACGAAGGCAATGCGCGCTATTTCGAGCCCGCGCCGGGCCGCAACTGGACGGTGGGCCTGAACGGCGCGTACCGCTTCTGACCGGGCCCACCATCGCGTCGTTGCGCCTCGTTTACTTCAGGCCCGCCGCCGCGCGCAGCGCCGCAGCTTGGGTGGTCGCTTCCCAGGTGAACTCGGGCTCTTCGCGGCCGAAGTGGCCATAGGCGGCGGTCTTCTGGTAGATCGGGCGCAGCAGGTCGAGCATCTGGATGATGCCCTTCGGACGCAGGTCGAAGAACTCGCGCACGAGCTCGGCGATCTTGTCGTCGGGGATCACGCCGGTGCCTTCGGTGTAGACCGTGATGTTCATCGGCTGCGCCACGCCGATCGCGTAGGCCACCTGGATCTGGCACTGGCGCGCCAGGCCGGCGGCCACCACGTTCTTGGCCACGTAGCGCGCGGCATAGGCGGCCGAGCGGTCGACCTTCGACGGGTCCTTGCCCGAGAACGCGCCACCGCCGTGCGGGCAGGCGCCGCCATAGGTGTCGACGATGATCTTGCGGCCCGTGAGGCCGCAGTCGCCCTGGGGGCCGCCGATGACGAAGCGCCCGGTCGGGTTGATCAGGTAGCGCGTGTTCTGCAGCCACTCCTTGGGCAGCACCGGCTTGATGATCTCCTCGATGATGGCTTCGTTGAACGAAGCCTTCATCTTGGTGGGCGTTTCGCTTTGGTCGGGGCTGTGCTGGGTGGAGAGCACCACGGTGTCGATGCTGTGCGGCTTGCCGTCGACGTAGCGCATCGTGACCTGGCTCTTGGCATCGGGGCGCAGGAAGGGCAGGCGGCCATCCTTGCGCAGCTGGGCCTGGCGCTCGACGAGGCGGTGCGCGTAGTAGATGGGCGCGGGCATCAGCTCGGGCGTCTCGTCGCAGGCGTAGCCGAACATCAGGCCCTGGTCGCCGGCGCCGGTGTTGAGGTGGTCGTCGCTCGCGTGGTCCACGCCCTGGGCGATGTCGTTGGACTGCTTGTCGTAGCAGACCATCACGGCGCAGCCCTTGTAGTCGATGCCGTAGTCGGTGTTGTCGTAGCCGATGCGCTTGATGGTGTCGCGCGCCACCTGGATGTAGTCGACGTGCGCGTTGGTGGTGATCTCGCCGGCGAGCACCACGAGACCGGTGTTGGTCAGGGTCTCGGCGGCCACGCGGCTGCGGGGGTCCTGCTCGAAGATCGCGTCGAGGATGGCGTCCGAGATCTGGTCGGCGACCTTGTCGGGATGGCCTTCGGAGACCGATTCGGAAGTGAAGAGAAAGTCGTTCGCCATTTGTACAAAACTCCTAGAAGTGACTTGGCGCGTTGCCAACTCTGCGGAGCCCTGGCGAACGCTTTAGCAGATGCCGGTGATCGGCGGGGCACAATCGCTTCGCGCTTGTGTTTGTCGCCCTGCAAGTTGTTCCGTAACTCGGCGACAATTTCGATTGTATTCGAGCCGCGCAATAACATGCGCGCGCGTCCCGCTTTTGACACCCGTTCCCGCCCGTTGATGATCACCCTGTTTCGCCTGCTTGCCCGCGTGCCGATGCCGCTGATGCATGGCCTCGGCAGCTTGCTGGGCTGGCTGGTCTGGTTCTGTGCGCCCGGCTACCGGCGCCGTTTCAAGGCCAACGCCGAGAGCGCGAGCATCTCTCCCGCGCAATACCGGCCGGCGATCGCGGCAGCCGGCCACATGGTGTCGGAACTGCCCTGGCTGTGGCTGCGGCCGCAGGGCGAGACCGTGCTGTCGCGCGTGGTGCGATGGGAAGGCGTCGAGGCCTTCGAGGCGGCCATGCGCGCGAAGAAGGGCGTCATCCTGGTGGCGCCGCACCTCGGCAGCTGGGAGATGTGCGGCCAGGCCATCGGCGAGCGCTTTCTTTCCACCTTCGGGCCGATCACGGCGCTGTTCCGTCCGGCGCGCAAGAAGTGGATGGCCGAACTGATCGCCGCCGGCTCGCGCGACCGCCCCGGGCTGCAGACGCTGCCGACCAACAACACGGGCGTGCGCGGCCTGATCCGCACGCTGCGCAGCGGCGGCTACACCGGCATCCTGCCCGACCAGGTGCCGCCGGCAGGGCAGGGCGTGTGGGCGCCGTTCCTGGGGCGGCCGGCCTACACCATGACCTTGCTGCCGCGCCTCGCGCAGCAGACCGGCGCGGCCTGCTTCCTGAGCGTGTGCGAGCGGCTGCCGCGCGGTGCGGGCTACGTGATCCGGTTCGAGCCGATCGTCGGCACCGCGCTCACCGATCCAAAGGCGTCCGTCGAAGAGGCCGCCACCGCCATGAACGATGCCATCGGCAGGCTGATCCGCAGCCTGCCGGGCCAGTATGTGTGGGACTACGCGCGCTACAAGGAGCCGCGGGCCGAGCGTGTGGCGGCCGCGGCCGCGGGGGAGGCGCCATGAGCCTTGGTTCGCGACTCGGCATCGGTTTCATGCGCGCGATCGCGCCCTTGCCCCTGCCGCTCGTGCGCGGTGTCGGCGCTGTGCTCGGGCGCGTGCTGCACACGCTCGCCGTGCCGCGCCGGCGCGTGGTCGACCGCAATCTGGCGGTCTGCTTTCCGCACAAGTCCGAGGCCGAGCGCCGTGCCATCGCGCGCCAGACCTTCGTGTACGTGGCGCAGTCCTGGCTCGACCGCAGCTGGCTCTGGCATGCGCCCGAGCGCGTGGTGGCAAGCCGCCTCAAGGTGGTGGGCTCGGTGCCCGAGATCCGCGAGATCGCCGACGGCGAGGCGCCAATGATCCTGTTCGCGCCGCACTTCTACGGCCTCGATGCCGCAGCCACCGCGCTGACCAGGCACACCGAGCGACCCTCGGCCACCATCTACACGACCCAGCGCGATCCGATGGTCGACGAATGGATTCGCCAGGGTCGCACGCGCTTCGGCAACGTGGCCGCGCTCAACCGCGTCGACGGCATCAAGCCGGTGCTCGCGGGGCTGCGCAAGGGCGGCTTGCTCTACCTGTTGCCCGACATGGATTTCGGCCGCGACCAGACGATCTTCGTGCCGTTCTACGGCGTGCAGGCCGCCACCGTGCCGTCGCTGTCGCGCTTTGCGCGGCTGGGCAAGGCGAAGGTGGTGCCGATCGTCTCGAAGCTCACGCGCGAGGGCTACGAGGTCGAGGTGCTGCCGGCCTGGCAGAACTTTCCGACCGACGACGTGGCCGCCGACACGACGCTGATGAACCTGCGGCTGCAGGGCTACATCGATGCGATGCCCGCGCAGTACTACTGGGTACACCGGCGCTTCAAGACCCGGCCCGACGGAGAAGCGCCGATCTACTGACGGCGCACGAACGCCTCGATCTCGCCGGCGACCAGCCCGGGTTGTTCGTGCACGATCCAGTGGGTGGCGCCGGGCACCTTCTTCACGACGAGGTTGGGCAGGTAGTCGTCGAGGCCCTCGAGCAGTCCCGGCAGCAGCGCCACGTCGTCGAGTGCCCAGAGCACCAGTGTCGGCACGTTCACCGTGAGGCGCTCGCGCGGTGGCACCGGGATGCTGTCGGCGCTCTGGCCCGGCGGAGGTGGCTTCAGCGGCGTCACGCGGTAGAGATTGCAGCCGCCCGTCAGGCCTGCGTTCCAGACCTCGCGGTACTGCTGCTTCACTTCGTCGGTCAGCCAGCCGTGGCCATCGGGGCCCGCTTTCATCATCGTGAAAAAAGGCCACATGCGCCGGTAGTCGTCTTCGGCGAGCAGCGTCTCGGCGTCGGGCCGCGCGAGGAAGTTCATGTAGGCGCTGGCTTGCTGCTGCGCCGGGTTGTCGCGCAGCTCGCGCGCGAAGGTGCCCGGGTGCGGCGAATTGACGATGACCAGCCGCTCGACCTGCCCAGGGAACGCGTTGGCATAGCCCCAGCCGAAGGCGCCGCCCCAGTCGTGGGCCACCAATGCGGCCAGCGTGCCGGCCGGGTTTTCGGTGGCGACGAGCTGCTGGATGTCCTGGATCAGCAGATGGGCCTTGTACTGGGCCACGTCGGCGGGAGCGCTCGATCGTTCGAAGCCGCGCAGGTTCGGCGCGACGCAGCGATAGCCGCCGTGCGCCGCGTCGGCGAAATGCGCGAGCAGTTCGTCCCAGATGAACGCGGCCTCGGGGAAGCCGTGCAGGAACATCATCAACGGCCGCCCCGGTGTGCCGGCCGCGCGGCAGCTCAGGGTGGTGCCGTTCGGCAGTTGGCGCTGGAAGGTCTCGATCATGGTGGCCTGGCCTCTCTTTGCTATGGTTTCGATAGCTGCACGCCTGGAGAGCCGGGCCGCGGCGGATTCGCTACGGGCCGTCGGTGGTCTCGGGCGGCGGCATTGCCTGCGTCGTCTCTTCGGTCGGATGCGCCCAGCGCCACAGCAGCTCGGCGGCTTCGCCGACGCCCTGTTTCTTGAGCGCGGAGAACAGTTTGACCTCGCCGCCGCCGGCCTGCAGTCGCGTGATGGACAGCACCTTGGCGCCCTCGCTGCGCGTGAGCTTGTCGGCCTTGGTCAGCAGCACGAGGAACTTGAGCCCCTGCTGCACGCGCGGGCGGATCACGTCCAGCAGGATCTCGTCGAGCTCGGTGAGGCCCTGGCGCGGGTCGCACATCAGCACCACGCCGCGCAGGTTCTCTCGCGTGATCAGGTAGTTGCCCATGACCCGCTGCCAGCGCAGCTTGGCCTCCTTGGGCACCGCGGCATAGCCGTAGCCCGGCAGGTCGGCCAGCACGGCGTCGTCCGCCTTCTGCTTGCCGACGCCGAACAGGTTGATGTGCTGCGTGCGGCCCGGCGTCTTGGAGGCAAAAGCCAGTCGCGTCTGCTGCGTCAGGGTGTTGATGGCGGTCGACTTGCCTGCATTCGAGCGGCCGACGAAGGCGATCTCGGGCAGCTCGATCGGCGGCAGATGCTCGAGCTGCGGCGCGCTGGTCAGGAAGTGGGCGGTGTGCAGCCAGCCGAGCGCAATGCGCTCGCGCTCGGCGACGACAGGGTCCACGGCCGGGGTCGCGCGGGAAGGGGGGGCGGCGTGCTTGCGCGACGGGCTGGTCATCAATAGGCTTTCGGTACGAGCCGCCATTGTAGAATCGCGGGGTTTTGCGCCAATAAATCGAGCCCCCGATATGAAGTTGTTTGCCAATTTTCTGCTTGCAGCCCTCATGGGCGTTGCAGCCAGCGCGAGTTTTGCAGCCGAAGAGCCTGCAACTGCCCCTGCAGCGGCGGCCGCCAAGCCAGCCAAGCCCGACCCCGCAAAGGGCGATACGCTGTTCAACGCATCGTCGGCAAACAGCCAGAGTTGCGCGTCGTGCCACAACGCGGACGGCAACTCGGCCATCCCGGCGAACCCGAAGCTGGCGCAACAGCATCCCGAATACATCCTCAAGCAACTGCAGGAATTCAAGTCCGGCAAGCGCAAGAGCCCGATCATGCAGCCGCTGGCCGCGAAGCTTTCCGACCAGGACATGCGCGACATCGCCTGGTTCGTCGGTTCCAAGCAGATCAAGACCGGCTTCTCCAAGGAGAAGGACCTGGTGGCGCTCGGCGAGCGGATCTACCGCGGCGGCATTGCCGATCGCCAGATCCCGGCCTGCGCCGGCTGCCACAGCCCCAACGGCGCCGGCATGCCCGCGCAGTACCCGCGCCTGGGCGGCCAGCATGCCGACTACACCGCGGCGCAGCTGGTGGCGTTCCGCGACAAGGTTCGCCTCAACAGCATCCCGATGAGCGACGTCGCGGCCAAGCTGAACGACCGCGAGATCAAGGCCGTGGCCGATTACATCGCCGGCCTGCGTTGACGCACCGCTGCGCTCAGGGCGCATGCACCGCTTGAACTAACCGCCGATAAAAATCCCAAACAGAGGGCGGGCCGATCCAGCTGGATGGCCCGCCCTTTTGTTTTTCCCGCTTTCCTGCCCTTTTCTTCTTCTTTTCACGTTCGCTGCCCGATGTCTGTCTCCACCCACGGCCTTCGCGTCCATCGCGGCCCGCAAGTGCTTCGCGCTGCGGTGGAACTGCTGTCCTCGATGCGCTTCGCGATCGCGCTGCTCACGGTCATCTGCATCGCATCGATCATCGGCACCGTGCTCAAGCAGCACGAGCCCATCAACAACTACATCAACCAGTTCGGGCCCTTCTGGGCCGAGCTGTTCCGCGCGGCCAAGCTCGATTCGGTGTACAGCGCCTGGTGGTTCCTGCTGATCCTGTTGTTCCTGGTGGTCAGCACCTCGCTGTGCATTGCGCGCAACACGCCGCGCATCCTGGTGGACCTCAAGACCTTCAAGGAAGACATCCGCGCGCAGAGCCTCAAGGCTTTCGGCCAGCGTGCCGAGAGCCGGCTCGACGAGGCGCCCGCGGCCGCTGCCAACCGCATCGGCCAGCTGCTGGTGAGCGGTGGCTGGAAGGTCAAGTTGCAGCAGCGCGACGGTGCCGACGGGCAAACCGGCGCCGGCTGGATGGTGGCCGCGCGCGCGGGCGGCGCCCACAAGCTCGGCTACATCGCGGCCCACAGCGCGATCGTGCTGGTCTGCATCGGCGGCCTGCTCGACGGCGACCTCGTGGTGCGCGCCCAGACCTGGTTCAACGGCAAGAGCGTGTTCACCGGCGGCGGCATGATCGCCGACGTGCCGGCGCAACACCGGCTCTCGCCGCGCAACCCCACCTTCCGCGGCAACATCCTGGTGCCAGAGGGCGGGCAGGGCAGCGTGGCCATCCTGCAACAGTCCGACGGTGTGCTGCTGCAGGAGCTGCCGTTCTCGATCGAGCTCAAGAAATTCATCGTCGACTACTACTCGACCGGCATGCCCAAGCTGTTCGCGAGCGAGGTGGTGCTGCACGACCGTGAAACCGGCGCGCAGGTGCCGGCGCGCATCGAGGTCAACCATCCCGCGAGCTACAAGGGCGTGGAGATCTACCAGTCGAGCTTCGACGACGGGGGCTCGCGCGTGAAGCTCAAGGCCGTGCCGATGGCCGCCGCGGCCAAGCCTTTCGAGGTCGAGGGCGTGATCGGCGGCCCGAGCACCGAGATCACCAACGGCACCGAGAAGCTCACGCTCGAATACGCGGCGCTGCGCGTGATCAACGTCGAAAATTTCGCGGACGGCGGCGCCATGAGCAGCGGCGCCGACGTGCGCAAGGTCGACCTGCGCCACGACATCGAGTCGCGCTTCGGTGCGGCCAACAAGACCAACAAGCCGAAAGTGCTGCGCAACATCGGCCCGAGCATCGGCTACAAGCTGCGCGATGCCGCGGGCCAGGCGCGCGAGTACCAGAACTACATGGTGCCGGTCGACACGGGCGACGGCCAGCCGGTGTTCCTGCTCGGCATGCGCGAGAAGCCCGAGGAGCCTTTCCGTTACCTGCGCGTGCCGGCCGACGAAGAGGGCGCGATGGACGGCTTCGTGCGCATGCGCACCGCGCTGGCCGACGCCGACACCCGCGCCCGCGCGGTCGAGCGCTACATCGCCAAGGCGGCCGATCCGAAGCGGCCCGAAATGGCCGAGCAACTGCGCGTCTCGGCGGCGCGGGCGCTGGCCCTGTTTGCCGGCAGCGAACGCGCCAAGGCCGACGCGAGCACGCGTGGCGGCTGGCAGGCGATTGCCGAATTCATGGAGGCCAACGTGCCCGAGGCCGAGCGCGAGCGCGCCGGCACAGTGCTGGTGCGCATCCTCAACGACGTGCTGTTCGAGGTGCTCAACCTGAGCCGCGAGGGCGCGGGGCTGGCGGCATTGCCGAGCGAACCGAAGTCGCAGGCCTTCCTGACGCAGGCGGTGCTGGCCATCAGCGACGCCCATTTCTATCCGGCACCGGTCGCGATGCTGATGACCGACTTCACCCAGGTGCAGGCAAGCGTCTTCCAGGTGGCGCGCGCGCCCGGCAAGAACGTGGTCTATCTGGGCTGTCTGTTGCTGATCATCGGGATTTTTGCCATGCTGTACGTGCGCGAGCGCCGTCTCTGGGTGTGGCTGACGCCCGGCGAGGGCGCCGGAGACACCGCTGCGACCGCCGCGACCATGGCGTTCTCGGTCAACCGCAAGACCATCGACAGTGATCGCGAGTTCGAGCACCTCAAGCACAAGTTGCTCGCCCTGAAAAAAGAAGAGCCGGCCTCACCATGAACACCACCACCCTCACGCTCCACGAAAGCTGGCTCTCGCGCCGCAGCCTGTTCGACTGGTTGTTCGCGGCGCTGGTCATCGCCGGCGGCCTGTTCGCATTGACGCAATACGCCAGCGCGATGGACAACTACGAGAAGCCCATCCTCGTGGGCGCGATGATTTCCATCATCGCCATCTGCTGGTTCTGGCGGCCGCTGCGCGTGCTGGCGATCGTGGTCGCGGCGGCCTCGCTGCTGGCCATCGTGTCCTACCAGGGCGACCTCGCGCGCGCCGAGACGGTGTTCTGGCTCAAGTACTTCCTGTCGAGCCAGTCGGCCATCCTCTGGATGAGCGTGCTGTTCTTCATGAGCACGCTGTTCTACTGGCTGGGCCTGTTCGGCGGCAAGCAGGGCGATGCGTTCGAAGCCATCGCATCGCGGCTGGCCTGGGCCGCCGTCACGATGGCGCTCATCGGCACCATGGTGCGCTGGTACGAAAGCCACCAGATCGGGCCCGACATCGGCCACATCCCGGTGAGCAACCTGTACGAGGTGTTCGTGCTGTTCTGCTGGCTCACGACCGCGTTCTACCTGTACTACGAAGAGCGCTACCGCACACGGTCGCTCGGCGCCTTCGTCATGCTGGTCGTGAGTGCCGCCGTCGGCTTCCTGCTCTGGTACACGCTGGTGCGCGAAGCCCACGAGATCCAGCCGCTGGTGCCCGCGCTGCAGAGCTGGTGGATGAAAGTGCACGTGCCCGCCAACTTCATCGGCTACGGTACCTTCGCGCTCGCGGCCATGGTGGCCTTCGCCTACCTCGTCAAGGAGCAGGCGAACGAGACACGCTGGTACAAGCTCACGCCGATCTGGCTATTGGGCATGGCGCTGTGCTTCGTGCCCGTGGCCTTCCGCCAGCGCGCACAGGAAGCCGGCGGTAGCTACTGGGTGGTCTATGCGGCCATCTCCGCACTCATCGCCGCGGGCATCCTGTTCGGCCGCAAGCGCATTGCCGCGCGGCTGCCTGCCAACGAGGTGCTCGACGACGTGATGTACAAGTCGATCACGGTCGGCTTCGCCTTCTTCACCATTGCCACGGTGCTCGGTGCACTGTGGGCGGCCGATGCCTGGGGCGGCTACTGGAGCTGGGATCCGAAGGAAACCTGGGCCCTGATCGTCTGGCTCAACTACGCCGCCTGGTTGCACATGCGGCTCGTCAAGGGCCTGCGCGGCACCGTGGCCGCATGGTGGGCCCTGGCAGGGCTGGCCGTGACCACCTTCGCCTTCCTCGGCGTGAACATGTTCCTGAGCGGGTTGCACAGCTACGGCACCCTTTGACGGGCAGACGGCGGCTTTTTAGCGAAGAATGAAACCGCGCGCGCCAAAAGCGCGTAACCGGATCAGGGGAAGTCGCGAACTACCCCGAGCAAACGATTCACGCGAAAGGCCACCACCATGACGTTCCATTCCCGCCCGCAGGGTCGCAGCAGCGGTTTCATCCACCCGGTTGCGAGCGAAATCACGCCGCGCGAAGTCTACGAGCGCCGGCGCGACCTGCTGAAGCTCATGGCCGGCGGTGCCGCAGGTGCTGCGCTCGCGAGTTTCGCGGGCCGCGAGGCCTTTGCCCAGGGCACGGGGCCGCACAAGCTCGCGCTCCTGCCCGGCGCCAAGTCGGCCGTGGCCGGCGCGCAGACGATGGAAAAGCTCACCGACTACAAGGACGCGGCGAGCTACAACAACTTCTACGAGTTCGGCACCGACAAGGGTGATCCGGTCAAGAATGCCGGCACCCTCAAGACGCGCCCCTGGACCGTGGAGGTCGAGGGCCTGGTCAAGAAGCCCGGCAAGTACGGCATCGAAGACCTGCTCAAGCTCAGCGCACAGGAAGAACGCATCTACCGCCTGCGCTGCGTCGAGGGCTGGTCGATGGTCATTCCCTGGGTGGGCTACTCGCTGGCCGAACTCATCAAGCGCGTCGAGCCGCAGGGCAATGCGAAGTTCGTCGAGTTCGTGACGCTCGCCGACCCGAAGACCATGCCCTTCGTCGGCTCGCGCGTGCTCGACTGGCCCTACGTCGAGGGCTTGCGCATGGACGAGGCCATGCATCCGCTCACGCTGCTGGCCTTCGGCATGTACGGCGAGGTGCTGCCGAACCAGAACGGCGCGCCTGTGCGCCTCGTGGTGCCCTGGAAGTACGGCTTCAAGTCGGCCAAGTCGATCGTGAAGATCCGCTTCGTCGAAAAGGAACCGAGCACGGCGTGGAACAAGGCCGCGGCCAACGAATACGGCTTCTATTCCAACGTCAATCCGAACGTCGACCATCCGCGCTGGAGCCAGGCCACCGAGCGCCGGATCGGCGAGGGCGGCGGGCTGGGCGGGTTGTTTGCCAAGCGCCACAAGACGCTCATGTTCAACGGCTACGAGGCCCAGGTCGGGCAGCTTTACGCCGGCATGGACCTGAAGAAGAACTTCTGAATGAGCCTGTGCCGGCCTCCGGGCCCGGCGCGCATCGCCCCATGAACAAGCTGCTCATGCACCCGGCGGCCAAGCCGCTCGTCTTCCTTCTGTGCCTGCTGCCATTCGCCTGGCTGGTCTATGGCGTGGTGGTCGACCAGCTGGGGGCCAATCCCCAGGAGTTCCTGATCCGCGCCACGGGCGACTGGACGCTGCGTTTTCTCTGCATCGTGCTTGCGGTGACGCCGCTGCGGGTGATGGCCAAGCTCAATGCGCTGGCGCGCTTTCGCCGCATGCTCGGGCTGTACGCGTACTTCTACGTCGTGCTGCACCTGCTGTGCTACAGCCTGTTCGATAAGGGCTTCGACTGGGGCGAGATCGCAAGCGACATCATCAAGCGGCCGTTCATCCTCGTGGGGTTCTCGGCCTTCGTGCTGTTGACGCCGCTGGCCGCGACCTCGTTCAACCGCGCCATCAAGGCCATGGGCGCGAAGCGCTGGCAGATGCTGCACAAGCTGGTCTACTTGATCGCCGGCCTCGGCCTGCTGCACTTCTTCTGGATGCGGGCCGGCAAGAACGATTTCGCCGAGGTGTTCGTCTACGCGGGCATCATCGCGGTGCTGCTGGGCTGGCGAGTGTGGCACGCGTTGGGCAAGCGCAAGCCGAAGCCCACCGCGGCGAGCGGTGGCGAGAAGCCGCTGCGCGGCAGCAGCCCCGGCTGACCCGTGCCGGCCGCTCAGCCGTCGATCTGCTGCTCGGTGCGCAGCTGGTCTTCCACCGTTTCGCGGCGGCGTATGAGCCGCGCCTCCTGGCCGCTCACCAGCACTTCGGCCGCCCGGCCGCGGGTGTTGTAGTTGCTGGCCATGCTCATGCAGTAGGCGCCTGCGGACAACACGGCCAGCCGGTCGCCGGCCACCACGTTGAGTGCCCGGTCGCGGCCGATCCAGTCGCCGCTCTCACACACCGGGCCGACCACGTCGTAGGTCGTGCCGTCGCCGGCGCGCGGGCGCAGCGGCACGATCCTCTGGAACGCCTGGTACATCGCGGGCCGCGGCAGGTCGTTCATGGCGGCATCGACGATGCAAAAGTTCTTTTCCTGCCCCGGTTTGATGTAGAGCACCTCGGTCACGCAGACGCCTGCATTGCCGACGAGCGAGCGGCCCGGCTCGATGACCAGCTTGCGCTGGCCGAAGCCGCGCGCATCGAGCTTGGCGAGCAGCTGCTGCCAGAGTGCATCGGCCTTGGGAGGGACTTCGCCGTTGTAGTCGATGCCCAGGCCGCCGCCGAAGTCGAGGTGATGGACCGGCACGCCGGCTGCCTCGATGGCTTCGACCAGGTCGAGCACCCGGTCGCAGGCGTCCAGATACGGCGACGCCTCGGTGATCTGCGAGCCGATGTGGCAGTCGATGCCGACCACCTCGATGCCGGGCAGCCCTGCGGCATGCCGGTAGGCCTCGACCGCGCGGTCGTGTGCGATGCCGAACTTGTTGCCCTTGAGCCCGGTCGAGATGTACGGGTGCGTTTTCGGATCGACGTTGGGATTGATTCGGATGCTGATCGGTGCGCGCTTGGTCTCGGCCAGCGCCACCTCGTTGAGCACGTCGAGCTCTGCCTCGCTCTCGACGTTGAAGCAGGCGATGCCGGCCGTGAGGGCCTGGCGCATTTCGGCGCGGGTCTTGCCGACCCCCGAAAAGATGATCTTCGCGGGATCGGCGCCCACCGCCAGCACGCGCGCCAGTTCACCGCCCGAGACGATATCGAAGCCGCAGCCCGCCTCGGCGAAGACGCGCAGCACGCCGAGCGACGCGTTCGCCTTCATCGCATAGCAGATCAGCGCATCGCGCCCTTCGAAGCCGCGCTGGTAGGCGGCCAGCGCGTCGAGCATCCATTGCTTCGAATAGACGAAGAGCGGGGTTCCGTGTTCGCGGGCCAGCGCGTCGAGGCTCAGGCCTTCGACATGGAGCGCGCCGCCCTGGTCGGCGATGTGCGGATGGCCGGGGAGCGGGGTGCTTGCCGTCATCGCGTCGCTCCATTGCCGACTGGCGCACTGCTTCGCGCAGCGGGTGCAGGCGCCGTCTCGGCGCCGGGCGCGCCGCCGGGGATCAGCAGTTGCGGCAAGGTGGCGCGCTGTGCGGCCGCCGGATCGGTCGGCAGGAACAGCGGTCCACGCTGCCCGCAAGCCGACAGGACCGCGGCGGCAGCCGCGAGGCCGGCGACCATGAGCGCAGCACGGGTGGAGGCGCTCACTAGAATTTGACGAACATTCAACATGACGAAATTGTAATGACCGACTCCGAATACCTGGACCGCGCCGAAGCCGCGCTCGCCGCCATCGAGCAATGCTGCGATCGCATCAACGATGCCACCGACGCCGACGTCGACAACCAGCGGGTCGGCGGCATGATCACGATCTCGTTCAGGAACGGCAGCCAGCTGATCGTCAATCTGCAAAAGCCGCTGCAGGAGATCTGGCTCGCCGCGCGTTCGGGCGGCTATCACTACCGCCACGACGGTAGCGCCTGGGTCGACACCAAGACGGGCGAGGAGTTCTTCGCGAACCTGACGCGCGAAGCAAGCCTGCAGGCCGGGCAGCCACTGGAATTCACGGCCGCCTGACCCGCCGCTTTGCGTCGGATCAGTTCCTGAAGAGGTCGAGGATGCGGTTGCGCTCCTCGGGCGGGGGCGGCGGGGCGACGGGCACGCCGGTCAGGGCCTCCACTGGCGCGGCGACGGGGGTCTCGACGCCGAGGCTCGACACGCCGCGGCCCGGTGCATAGTCGTCGTAGTACCACTCGCCGCCCACGCTCACGACGCCGCTTGGCGGGGACGCCGAGAGTTCGGTGACCGGCACGCCCTTGAGCGCGGTCTGCATGAAGTTGACCCAGATCGGCAGGCTCAGGCCGCCGCCGGTCTCGCGGTCGCCCAGGTTGCGTGGTGTGTCGTAGCCGATCCAAGAGATGGCGGTCATGGTCGGCTGGAAACCCGCGAACCAGGCATCGAGCGAGTCGTTGGTGGTGCCGGTCTTGCCGTAGAGGTCGGGTCGCTTCAACAGGGCTTGCGCCTTGGCGGCAGTGCCCGAGCGTGTCACCGACTGCATCAGCGTGTTCATGATGAACGCATTGCGCTGGGGAATCGCGCGGATCGTCTCGTTGAGCAGCGGCGGCTGCTTCTCGACCAGCACCCGGTCCTTGTGGTCGGTGATGCGGGTCACGAGGTAGGGATTGACGCGGTAGCCGCCGTTGGCGAACACCGAATAGGCGGTGGCCATCTGCATCGGCGTGACCGAGCCGGCACCGAGCGCCATCGGCAGGTAGGCCGGATGCTTCTCCTTGTCGAAGCCGAAGTTGGTGACCCAATCCTGCGCGTAGCGCGTGCCGATCGACTGCAGGATGCGGATCGACACCAGGTTCTTCGACTTCATGAGCGCGGTGCGCATCGACATCGGACCGTCGTAGCCGCCGCCGTAGTTCCTGGGTTCCCAGGGTTGGCCGCCCGTGGTGCCGGCATCGAAGAAGAGAGGCCCGTCGTTGATGACCGTGGACGGCGTGAAGCCCTTTTCGAGGGCTGCCGAATAGATGAACGGCTTGAAGCTCGATCCCGGCTGGCGCCAGGCCTGCGTGACGTGGTTGAACTTGTTCTTGCCGAAATCGAAGCCGCCCACCAGGGCCTTGATGGCGCCGTCGCGCGGGTCCATGGCGATGAAGGCGCCTTCCACTTCGGGCAACTGGGTGATCTCCCAGGTGTCCTTCGGCGTCCTGACCACGCGGATCACCGCGCCGCGACGGATCTTGATGTTTGGCGGAGCCTTGCTGGAAAGCCCTGACTGTGCGGGCTTCAGGCCTTCGCCTGTGATCTGCACCAGGTCGCCGTTGCCGCGCACGGCGGAGATCTCCTTCGGCCCGGCCTGGAGCACCACGGCCCCCCTCACGTCGCCGTTGTCGGGGTGTTCCGCGAGCGCGTCGTCCACGGCCTCGTCGAGTTCCTTCGGGTCGTTGGGCAAGTCGACGAACTTCTCGGGCCCGCGGTAGATCTGGCGCCGCTCATAGTCCATGATGCCCTTGCGCAGCGCCTTGTAGGCTGCGGCCTGGTCGGCGGCCACGAGCGAGGTATAGACCTTGAGGCCGCGCGTGTAGGTACTGTCGCCGTACTGCGCGTACATCAACTGGCGCACCGTCTCGGCCACGAATTCGGCGTGCAGCCGGTCCGGGTTGGACGCGTCGCGCAGGTGGAGTTCTTCCTTCTTGGCCTCGGCCGCCTGCTCGGCCGTGATGAAACCGGCGTCCTGCATCCGGTCGATCACGTAGAACTGCCGCCCGCGGGCGCGCTGCGGATTGTTGACCGGGTTGTTTGCGCCCGGCGCCTTCGGCAGCCCCGCCAGCATGGCGGCCTCTGCAATGGTCAGCGCGTGCAGCGGTTTGCCGAAGTAGGCCTCCGATGCGGCGGCGAAACCATAGGCGCGGTTGCCAAGATAGATCTGGTTCAGGTAGATCTCGAAGATCTGATCCTTGCTCAGCAGGTGCTCGAGCTTGAAGGTGAGCAGCACTTCGTAGATCTTGCGGGTCAGCGTTTTTTCGGAGCTCAGGTACACGTTGCGTGCCACCTGCATCGAGATGGTCGATGCGCCCTGGCTCTTCACCCGGCTCAGGTTGGCAATGGCGGCACGCACCATGCCCTTGTAGTCCACGCCGCCGTGGTCGTAGAAGCGGGTGTCTTCCGCGGCCAGCACTGCGTCCTTCACGAGCTTGGGAATGGCTGCGATCGGGGTTAGATTGCGGCGCTCTTCGCCGAATTCGCCAATCTGGATGCCTTCGGCAGAGAAGACCCGCAGCGGCAGCTTCGGCCGGTAGTCGGACAGTTCCGAGATGTCGGGCAGATTCGGGTAGGCGACCGCGAGGGCGACGGCAACAACGCACAGGATCGCCAGGGCGCCGGCTGCAGCAATGCCGAATCCCCAGGCAAGAAAGCGCAGCAGCCATTTCAGCCAGGCGGGGCGTGCGGGAGAGGGGGTCTTGGCTGCCCCTTTGGGGCGTGGAGTTTCTTGCATGGGGGCCCGGAGAGTCACCGCGCATTATAAAAAGCCGACTACCCGAAAGGGGTTCAACTGTGAGGGAGAGGTTTCCCGCTAAGCCAAAAGTTACCGAATGTCGCTGCCGCGTCAGGTTTTGACAACGAACCGGAGTTTTGCCCGCGCCGCCCGCTTGGATGGCGCTACGCCTGCTGATAGCATGCAACCGAACGCAAATCTTTCCATTAGTTACAAATGCAGGGCTAGAGGGACCTAACTTGGCTTCTTTCGGATCATTGTTTCGCCGGCAAGGCGCTCCCATGCTCGGCCTGGACGTCAGTTCGTCCAGCGTCAAGCTGGTCGAGCTCGGCCGCGAGGCCAGCGGCAAGCTGGTTCTCGAGCGCTGCGCGATCGAACCCCTGGAGCGGGGCTGGATCACCGATGGCAACGTCGAGAAGTTCGACGAAGTGGCCGAAGCCGTGCGCCGCGTCGTGCGCAAGAGCGGCACCCGCACCCGCAACGTCGCCCTGGCGCTGCCGCCCTCGGCGGTCATCACCAAGAAGATCATTCTCCCGGGCGGCATGAGCGAGCAGGAGCTCGAGATCCAGGTCGAGTCCGAAGCCAACCAGTACATCCCCTTTTCGCTCGACGAGGTCAGCCTCGATTTCTGCGTCACCGGCCAAAGCACCGCGTCCGCCGGCGACGTCGAAGTGCTGATCGCCGCCTCGCGCAAGGAGAAGGTCCAGGATCGCGAAGGCCTGGCCGAAGCGGCCGGGCTGAAAGCCGTGATCCTCGACGTCGAGTCCTTCGCTTCCCGCCTTGCAGCCGCCCGCCTGATCGAGCAGTTGCCGAGCAATGGGGTCGATGCGGTCGTGGCGCTCTTCGAAGTGGGCGCCTTCACCACCAGCATGCAGGTGCTGCGCAACCAGGAGGTGCTGTACGACCGCGACCAGGCCTTCGGGGGCGCGCAGCTGACCCAGCTCATCGTTCGCCAGTACGGTTTCTCCGCCGAGGAGGCCGAGGCCAAGAAGCGCAGCGGCGATCTGCCCGACGACTACGGCTCGGGCGTGCTCAAGCCCTTCGTCGAGAGCATCGGCCAGGAAATCGCCCGCGCGCTGCAGTTCTTCTTCACGAGCACGCCGCACAACCGGGTCGACTACGTGCTGCTCGCGGGCGGTTCGGCCTCGTTGCCGGGCCTGGCCAGCGCGGTGACGCGCCAGACCTCGTTCGCCTGCTCGCTCGTGAACCCGTTCGACGGCATGGACATCGGACCCAATGTCCGCGAGAAGAAGGTCCGGCGCGAGGCGCCCTCGTACCTGACCTCTTGCGGCCTGGCCATGCGGAGGTTCGTGCAGTGATCCTCATCAACCTGCTTCCGCACCGCGAGGCCGCACGCAAGCGGCGGCGCGAGGCGTTCTATGGCGCGCTCGGCGCCGCGGCGGTGCTGGGCGTCGTGATCGCCGGCCTCGGCTACCTCTGGTTCGAGGCGCAGATCTCGGCCCAGCAGGACAAGAACAGCTTCCTCAAGGCGGAGATCACCAAGCTCGAGGTCGAGATCAAGGAAATCTCCACGCTGCAGGAAGAAATCGCCGCGCTGCGCGCACGCCAGCAGGCGGTCGAAGACCTCCAGGGCGACCGCAACCTGCCGGTCCACCTGCTCAACGAACTGGTCCGGCAACTGCCCGATGGCGTCTATCTCACGAGCATGAAGCAGGACAACCAGACCGTTACCCTGCAGGGCATGGCACAGTCGAACGAGCGCGTCTCGGAACTGCTGCGCAATCTCGGCAACAACAGCCCCTGGCTCGTCAAGCCCGAACTGATCGAGATCACCTCCGCCACCGTGAGCCTGAGCCAGCGCGACCAGCGCCGTGTGGCGAACTTCACGATGCGCATCGGCCTCAAGCGGCCGACCGACGCGCAGAAGGCGGCCGAGAAGGCGCTGACCGCACCGGGGTCGGCACCGGCGCCGGGCAAGGGGTAGACGAACAATGGCAAGCAATCGCCCCTCCCAGAAACTCGACGTCGGCGCGGCACTGCGCAACTTCGGCGACCAGTTTCGCAACCTGAATCCGAACGACCCCTCGATGTGGCCGCCCGTGCCGCGCTACGCCCTGTGCGTGGCGGTCACGCTGCTGGTGCTCGTCGCGCTGTGGTTCGTGTGGCTCACCAATGCCAACGACGAACTCGAGAGCGAGCGCGCCCGCGAAGTCGCGCTGCGGGCCGACTACAAGAAGAAGGTCGGGCTGGCCGCCAACCTCGACCTGCTCAAGAAGCAGCGCGAGCAGGTACAGCAATACGTGACGCTGCTCGAGAAGCAGCTGCCCAGCAAGGCCGAAATGGACGCCTTGCTGTCCGACATCAATCAGGCCGGCCTGGGCCGCAGCCTCCAGTTCGAGCTGTTCCGCCCGGGCCAGGTCTCGGTGAAGGACTACTACGCGGAGCTGCCGATCGCGGTGCGCGTGACCGGTCGCTACCACGACATCGGCGCCTTCGCCGCCGATATCGCGAGCCTCTCGCGCATCGTCACGCTGAACAACCTGACGGTCACGCCGCAAAAAGAGAAGGACGGCACCCTGACGATGGACGCCACGGCACGTACCTACCGCTACCTCGACGACGAAGAGCGGGCAGCCCAGAAACGCGCCGCTGCGCCGAAGGCGAAGAAGAAATGAGGACGTTTGCGAAATTCCTCTGGCTGCTGATGGCCGCGCTGGGCCTGAGCGCCTGCGCCGACGCCGAGCGCGAAGAGCTGCGGCGCTGGATGGCCGAGCAGCGCGCCCAGGTCAAGCCCAACGTGCCGCCGATCACCGAGCCCAAGAAGTTCACGCCGCAGGCCTACACCGAAGGCGCGGCCTTCGAGCCATTCAACCTGCTGAAGCTGACCCAGGCATTGCGCCGCGAGTCGAACCAGCCGAGCACCTCGGAACTGATCGCGCCGGAGCTGGCGCGCCGCAAGGAGGCGCTCGAAGCCTTCCCGCTCGATGCGATGGCCATGGTGGGCAGCATGAACCGCAACGGCCAGCCCGTGGCGCTGATCCGCGTCGACAAGCTGCTCTACAAGGTGCGGGTCGGCGAATACCTGGGCCTCAACTACGGGCGCATCACCCGAATCAACGAAACCGAAGTGAGCCTGCGGGAGATCGTGCAGGATGCCGCCGGTGAATGGATCGAACGCGCGGCGACACTGCAGCTGCAAGAGAGTGCGAAATGAATCACAAGAAACTAACGTTGGTACAGCGGCTGCGAGTGGCGGGCCTGGGCCTGCTGGCATTTGGCGCGTTCGCGATCGCGCATGCGCAAAACGCTATTGAAGCGGTCACCAGCTCGACGCAGTCCGGTTCGGAGGTGATCCGCATCGATCTCGCCCAGCCGCTCACGGCCGTGCCGACCGGCTTCGCAGTCCAGACGCCGGCGCGCATCGCGCTCGACTTTCCCGGCGTGACAAACGCCATCGGGCGCTCCGCCATCGAGGTGAACCAGGGCAACCTGCGCTCGGTGAACGTGGTCCAGGCGGGCGACCGCAGCCGCGTGGTGCTCAACCTCAAGCAGGCGACTGCCTACAAGGCCGAGATCCAGGGCAAGTCGCTGCTCGTGATCCTCGAGCCTGTGGCGGGCACGGCGCTCGCGTCGTCGACGCCCTCGGTCTTTGCCGAAAACCGCAACCGTGACACCCTGCCGCTGCGCGACGTCGACTTCCGCATGGGCCCCGACAATTCGGGCCGCGTGATCGTCGACCTGGCCAATAACCAGGTCGGCGTCGATGTGCGGCAGCAGGGCAAGAACCTCGTGGTGGAGTTCACCAAGTCGACGCTGCCCGAGGGCCTGCGCCGCCGCCTCGACGTGGCCGACTTCAACACGCCGGTCCAGCTGATCACCTCGCAGCAGTCGGGCGACCGCGTCCGCATGACAATCGAAGCGCGTGGCGACTGGGAGCACAGCGCCTACCAGAGCGAGAACCAGTTCGTGGTCGAGCTTCGCGCGCGCAAGGTCGACCCGACCAAGCTGACGCAGGGCGTGGGCTACAACGGCGAGAAGCTCTCGCTGAACTTCCAGAACATCGAGATCCGTTCGCTGCTGCAGGTGATCGCCGACTTCACGAACTTCAACATAGTGACCTCCGACTCGGTCACCGGCGCCCTGACGCTGCGCCTGAAGGACGTGCCCTGGGATCAGGCGCTCGACATCATCATGCAGGCCAAGAACTTGGGCATGCGCAAGAACGGCACCGTGCTGTGGATCGCGCCCAAGGACGAGATCAATGCCAAGGAAAAGCTCGAGTTCGAGGCCAAGGCCGCGATCGAGAACCTCGAGCCGCTGCGGACCCAGTCGTTCCAGCTCAACTACACCAAGGCGATCGCGATCGCCCAGGGCCTGACCGGCACCGGCGCCTCGGCCGGCGGCGGTGGCGGCTCCGGCTCCACCACCCGCATCCTGAGCCCGCGCGGCAGCGTGATCGCCGAAGCGCGCACCAACCAGCTGTTCGTGTCCGACATTCCGTCGCGGCTCGCGCAGGTCAGCGAACTGATCCAGAAGCTCGACATACCGGTGCGCCAGGTGCTGATCGAGGCCCGGATCGTCGAGGCTTCCGACACCTTCGGCAAATCGCTCGGCGTGCGGCTGGGCGGCGGCATCTCCCGCGAACGCGTCGCGTCGTCCAACGGCAATCCGGCCTTCGGCACCGTCGGCGTGATGCCCGCCACCACCGGCGGCGGCGTCGGCGGCGCAGCAGCCACCTGGACCAACTCCAACTTCATCAACCTGCCCGCAGGCGACGCCGGCGGCACCGGCAATACGCCCGGTGCCTTCGCGATCTCGCTGTTCAACTCGAGCTTGTCGCGCATGTTGAACCTCGAGATCTCGGCGCTCGAAGCCGACGGCAGGGGCAAGCTGGTCTCCAGCCCCCGCGTGATCACCGCCGACCAGACCAAGGCACTGATCGAGCAGGGCGAGGAAATCCCCTACCAGCAGGCAACCTCGAGCGGCGCGACCTCCATCTCATTCCGCAAGGCCGTGCTGAAGCTCGAGGTCACGCCGCAGATCACCCCCGAAGGCAACATCATCCTGACGCTCGACGTCAGCAAGGACGCCCGCGGCGTGAACACCTCGGCAGGTCCGGCTATCAACACCAAGCACGTGCAGACCGAAGTGCTGGTCGAGAACGGCGGCACGGTCGTCATCGGTGGTATCTTCGAACTCACCGAAACCAATGACGAATCGCGCGTGCCGGTGCTGGGTGAAGTGCCCTACCTCGGGGCACTGTTCCGCAAGCGCGAGCGCGTTGCCAACAAGACCGAAATGCTCGTCTTTATCACTCCGAAGATGATTACCGACCGCAACGCCGCGCGCTGACGCGCGAGGTGTAGCAGCCACCGCGTGGCGATCGCATTCGTCGGCTTGCCCGGCGCCGGCAAATCTGCAGTGGGCCGGCGCCTCGGTGCCCGCCTGGACCTTCCGTTCGTCGACACCGACCATGTGATCGAGCAGCGCATCGGCTGCTCCATCCGCGACTACTTCGAGCGCGAGGGCGAAACGGCGTTTCGCGATCTTGAGCAAGCCGTCATCGAGGACTTGGGCGCGCAGCCACACGGCATCCTCGCCACCGGCGGCGGCGCGGTGCTCAGGGAAGCCAACCGCAGGCAGCTGCACGAGCGCTTCCATGTGATCTACCTGCGCTCCTCGCCCGAAGACCTGTTCCGGCGCCTGCGCCACGATGTCAAGCGGCCCCTGCTGCAGGTGGCCGATCCGCTCGGCCGGCTGCGCGAGCTGCACGACGTGCGCGACCCGCTCTACCGCGAGACCGCCCACGACGTGGTCGACACCGGCCGGCCCTCGATCACGATGCTGGTGAACGTCATCGTGATGCAGCTCGAACTGGCCGGCATCGTCTCGACGGGCGCCTACCCCGAAGCGTCGGAGCCCTGAGCCGAACCCGCGCAACGGGCAGGGACGTGGCAGCGCCTAAACTCGCTGCCATGTCCCTTCCCGCATCTTCCGCCACGACAGAACGCGTCGACATCCAGCTCGGCGACCGCAGCTATCCGATCCTGATCGGCGCCGGCCTGCTCGACGTGCCGCAGAGCTTTGACGTGGTGCCCTCGGCTGCCAGCGCGTTGATCGTCAGCAACACCACCGTGGCGCCGCTCTATGCCCAGCGGCTGCGTGCCGTGCTGGCCGGCCGCTTCCGCAGCGTGCACCTGCTCGAGCTGCCCGACGGCGAGAGCCACAAGAACCTGCAGACCCTGAATTTGATCTTCGACCAACTACTCGGCCGCGGCAGCGACCGCAAGACGGTGCTGTTTGCCCTCGGCGGTGGCGTCGTTGGCGACATGACGGGTTTCGCCGCTGCGAGCTACATGCGCGGCGTGCCCTTCGTCCAGGTGCCCACCACGCTGCTGGCGCAGGTGGATTCGTCGGTCGGCGGCAAGACGGCCATCAACCATGCGCTCGGCAAGAACATGATCGGCGCGTTCTACCAGCCGCAGCTCGTGGTGTGCGACCTGGAAACGCTGCAGACGCTGCCGCCGCGCGAACTGAGCGCCGGCCTGGCCGAGGTCATCAAGTACGGCCCGATCCACGACATGGCGTTCCTCGACTGGACCGAGGCGAACATCGATGCGTTGGTGGCGCGCGATCCGGCTGCGCTGGCGCATGCCGTGAGGCGCAGCTGCGAGATCAAGGCGCTGGTCGTCGGCCAGGACGAACGCGAGACCGGGCTGCGCGCCATTCTCAACTTCGGCCATACCTTCGGCCATGCCATCGAATCAGGGCTCGGCTACGGCGAATGGCTCCATGGCGAAGCGGTCGGCTGCGGCATGGTCATGGCGGCGCATCTGTCGCAGCGCCTCGGCGGCGTGGATGCGGCCTTTGTCGAGCGGCTCACGCGGCTGGTCGAGCGCGCCGGCCTGCCGACCGTCGGACCGGCGCTGGGCGCCGACCGGTACCTCGAACTGATGCGGGTCGACAAGAAGTCCGAGGCGGGCGAGATCCGCTTCGTGGTCATCGACAGGCCGGGCTCGGCCGCAGTCCGCAGCGCGCCCGATGCGCTGGTGCGCGAAGTGCTCGCGCAGTGCTGCGCAAGCGAATGAGCGCCGCGCCGAGCCGCCCCAAGCAAGCTCGCTCCCGCTTGGCGGGAAGGCGCGCAGCGCCAAGGGTGCACCAATGACCCTCGCGGCCTTTGCGTGCCATCCGTCGCGCTCGCGCGGGCGCCGGCATGCCGAGCCGCCGGCGCCGACGCGCGACGCATTCCAGCGCGACCGCGATCGCATCGTGCATTCGACCGCATTTCGGCGCCTGGTCTACAAGACCCAGGTCTTCCTGAACCACGAGGGCGACCTGTTCCGCACCCGGCTGACGCATTCGCTGGAGGTGGCGCAGCTGGGCCGCTCGATCGCGCGTGCGCTGCGCATCAACGAGGACCTGGTCGAAGCCATCGCGCTGGCGCACGACCTCGGCCACACGCCGTTCGGCCATGCGGGCCAGGATGCGCTCGACGCCTGCATGGAAGGCCACGGCGGCTTCGAGCACAACCTGCAGAGCCTGCGCGTGGTCGATGCGCTGGAGCATCGCTATCCGCAGTACGACGGGCTGAACCTGAGCTTCGAGACGCGCGAAGGCATCCTCAAGCACTGCTCGCGAACGAATGCGGAGCGGCTCGAAGCGGCCGAGCCCGGCGGCGTGGCCCGGCGCTTTCTCGACCGCACGCAGCCGGCGCTCGAGGCGCAGCTGTGCAACCTGGCCGACGCGATCGCCTACAACGCGCACGACATCGACGACGGCGTGCGCTCCGGCCTCATCAGCGTCGAGCAGCTCGGCGAGGTGCCGCTGTTCGAGCGATACCGCTGCGAGGCGGTGGCTGAGCACCCGGGGCTGCAGGGGCGGCGCATGCTCTACGAAACCATCCGGCGCATGCTGAGCGCCCAGGTCTACGACGTGATCGACGCCACCCGGGCGGCGATCGAGGCGGTGCAGCCGGCTGACGCGGACGCAGTGCGCCAATCGCCACCGCTGGTGCGTTTCAGTCCGGCCATGCAGGCGCAATCCGACGAACTCAAGCGCTTTCTGTTCCGCAATCTGTACCGGCATCCGCAGGTCACCCAGACCACCGACCAGGCGCAGCAGGTGGTGCGCGAGCTGTTCGACGCGTATCTCGAACGCGACGCCGAGATGCCGGCTTCCTTTGCGGGCCGCCGCGACCGCCACCGTGCGGTGGCTGACTACATCGCCGGCATGACCGATCGCTTCGCGATGCGCGAGCATGAGCGCCTGACCGGGCGTCGGGCGATCGAATGAGCGCCGCGCGAAGGGTGCACCAGTGAGTGCTGCAGCCGCCGCGCCGGCACGCGTTCCGCTCGCCGCCTTTGCCGTGGTTCTGGGAGGCGTCAGCGCCGCGCTGCACCTCGGCAAGCTGCCGCCCGCGGTGCCGGCGCTGCAAGCTACGATGGGCATCGACCTGGTCGAGGCCGGGTTCCTGCTGTCGCTGGTGCAGGTGGCGAGCATGGCGCTGGGCCTGGTTGCGGGGCTGGCAGCCGACACGATCGGCCTGCGCCGCAGCATGCTGGCGGGATTGGCGATCCTGACGGTCGCGAGCCTGCTGGGCGGCGCGGTGGGCGCGGGTTGGCTCGGCCGAACGTTCGCGCTGCAATGGCTGCTGGGCCTGCGCGCGCTCGAAGGCGTCGGCTTCCTGATGGCCGTGATGCCGGGACCGGGGTTGATCCGGGCCTTGACGCCGGCCGGCGCCGACAAGGCCGCGCTGGGCGTGTGGGGCGCTTACATGCCGTTCGGCGTCGCGCTCGCGCTGCTGGCCGGCCCGGCTCTGATCGCCTGGGGCGGATGGCCCGACTGGTGGTGGACGCTGTCCGCGGTCTCCGCGGGTGCGGCGCTCTGGTTGTGGCTTGCGGTGTCCCCGGACGCACGGCGGACCGGCGCTGCCGCGAAGGTGGCGGACGGGGCGGCGGCCACCGGCTGGCCGGCGCGGCTGCGCGCCACTGTCGGCGCACGGGGGCCGTGGATGACGGCTGCGACCTTCGCGGTGTATTCGGCCCAATGGATGGCGGTGATCGGTTTCCTGCCCGCCATCTACGCGGGGGCGGGCGTGCCGGCCGGGCTCAGCGCCGTGCTGACCGCGCTGGCTGCCGCGATGAACATCGTCGGCAACCTCGCGGGCGGCCGCTGGCTGCAGCGCGGCGTGGCGCCCGAGCGCCTGCTGCGCTGGGGGTTCCTGGCCATGGCGCTGGGCGGCATCGCGGCCTTTGCGCAGGTGGGGCAGGGCGGCGACGCGCTGGGGCTGCCGCCGGCGCTGCGCTACATCGCGGTCTGCGTCTTTTCGCTGGGTGGCGGCATGGTGCCTGCCACGCTGTTCCTGCTCGGCGTGCGCCTGGCGCCGGGGCCTTCGACCGTCTCCACCACGGTCGGCCTCATGCAGCAGGCCTCGTCGCTGGGGCAGTTCCTCGCGCCGCCGGCGGTGGCCTGGATCGCGCTGCGCGCCGGCGGCTGGCATTGGACCTGGATCGCCACGCTCGCCTGCTCGCTCGCGGGCATGCTGCTCGCGGCGGGCCTCGGGCGAATACGCCTTGCGACGGAAGTGGCATGAAGGACGCAGCGACAATCGACGCCATGCAGGCCGAAGCCGATACCCGGCGCTGGCTGGAGCGCGCGGTCATCGGGCTCAACCTGTGCCCCTTCGCAAAGGCGGTGCACGTGAAACGGCAGATCCACCATGCCGTCTACCTGGGCGCCGACGAAGGCCTTCTGATCGAGATGCTCCTGGCCGAAGCCCGTGAACTCACTGCGCACGATGCTTCCGTGCGCGACACTACCTTGCTCATCGCACCCAACACCTTGGCGGACTTTCTGGACTTCAACGACTTCACGGCCCGCGCCGAACGCAAGCTCGCGCGCGCAGGCTTCGACGGCGTGCTGCAACTCGCGAGCTTCCATCCGCGGTTCGAGTTCGCCGGCAGCGCGCCCGACGACATCGGCAACGCCACCAATCGCGCGCCCTATCCCACGCTGCACCTGCTGCGCGAAGACAGCGTGAGCCGCGCGGTCGAGGCCTTTCCCGAGGCCGAGGCGATCTTCGAGCGCAACATCGAAACGCTCGAAGCGCTGGGCCAGGCCGGCTGGAATGCGCTCGACGTCGGCGCCGGGAGTGCAACGCGATGAACGGACAGCCGACCCGGGCCGGAATGACCGCCAAAGCGTCGAAGGCCGAAAACGAATTGTTGGAGGTGCTGCGTCCGGGCCAATCGGTCGAGCTCTTGAAGGAACTGCACATCCTCACGCGCGAAGGCCGCCTCAACCAGGACTCGCGCCGCAAGCTCAAGCAGGTCTACCACCTGTTCCAGTTCATCGAGCAATTGCTGCGCGAGCTGCCGGAGGCGGGCACCGGCGCCACGCTGGCCGACCACGGCGCCGGCAAGTCGTACCTCGGCTTCATCATCTACGACCTGTTCTTCCGCTCGCACGCGGGCGGTCACGTATACGGGATCGAGACGCGCGGCGAACTCGTCGAGAAATCGCGTGCGCTGGCCACGCGGCTCGGCTTCGACCGCATGTCTTTCCTGAACCTCACGGTGGCCGAGTCGGCCAGCGCCAGCGAATTGCCCGAGCGCATCGACGTGGTCACCGCGCTGCATGCCTGCGACACCGCGACCGACGACGCCATCGCCTTCGGACTGGCGAAGAAGGCGCGCGCGATGGTGCTCGTGCCCTGCTGCCAGGCCGAGGTCGCGGCCTGCCTGCGCGAGACCAAGGCGCTCGCGCTGTCGCGCACGCCGCTGGCCGAGCTCTGGCGCCATCCGCTGCACACGCGCGAAATCGGCAGCCAGCTCACCAACGTGCTGCGCTGCCTCTACCTCGAGGCCAACGGCTACAGCGTGACCGTCACCGAACTGGTCGGCTGGGAGCACAGCATGAAGAACGAACTGATCCTGGCGCGCCATACCGGCCAGCGCAAGGCTGCCGCCGCGGCGCGGCTGCGCGAATTGCTGGCGCAGTTCGGACTCGACGCCCTGGGCGATACGCGGTTTCGGCTGGACTGAACCGGCGTCGACGCAACCCGCGCGAGCGTTCGACGCCATGGCCCGTCTTCCCCGCCTCACGCTCCCCGGCATGCCGCACCACGTGATCCAGCGCGGCAACAACCGCCAGCCGATCTTTGTGGATCGCGCGGACCACGAAAAGCTGCTCGGCCTGCTCGCCGACAACGCCGTGCGCTTTGGCATCGCGCTGCACGCCTACGTGCTGATGGACAACCATTTCCACCTGCTGGCCACGCCTGACAGAACCACCGGCCTGCCGCAGTTCATGCAGTCGGTGGGGCGCAGCTACGTGCGCTATTTCAACGACCGCCATGGCCGCAGCGGCACGCTGTGGGAAGGGCGCTACAGGTCCACGCTGATCCAGACCGACCGCTACCTGCTGACCTGCATGGCCTATATCGACCTGAACCCGGTGCGCGCAGGGCTGGTGTCGGATGCGCGCGACTTCGCCTGGTCCAGCCACGGTCACTACGCGGGCTTGCGCCACGACAGGCTGCTGACGCCACATCCGCTCTATTGGGAACTCGGCAACACGCCGTTCGCGCGCGAGGCTGCCTATGTAGAGCTCGTGCGCGGCGGCGTGCGTGCTGCCGACCAGGTCGCGCTCACCGATGCAACCTTGCGGGGCTGGGCAGCGGGCGATGCCGACTTTCTGGCCTCGCTTCAGAAATCGACCGAGCGCCGCGTGACCAAGGCCCGCGCCGGCCGGCCTCCCTCAGCGCCCGAGACGCAGGCCTGAACGCAGGGGCATGGAAAAGGCGCCGCTCCGCGTGTCGGCCAATCAATCTGTCCCCAATTTTATCCTCACCAAAACCCTCGAAATTCAATGAGACTCTGACCCCGATTAAAGTGTTTGGCATTCTTTGTGCATCGCAATATCCTCACCATCCCTGCGAAAACTGAAGGAGTGCGCCATGACGACGGCTGCCGAGATCGAACATCTCCAACAACACGGTCTGTATTCCGGTGCCGACGAGCATGACGCCTGCGGCGTCGGCTTCGTCGCGCACATCAAGGGCGAGAAGAGCCATGCCATCGTGCTGCAGGGCCTCAAGATCCTCGAGAACCTCGACCACCGCGGCGCAGTGGGCGCCGACAAGCTGATGGGCGACGGCGCCGGCATCCTGATCCAGCTGCCCGACCGCCTCTACCGCGAAGAAATGGCCAAGCAGGGCGTCACGCTGCCCCCGCCCGGCGAATACGGCGTCGGCATGATCTTCCTGCCCAAGGAACATGCCTCGCGCCAGGCCTGCGAACAGGAGATGGAGCGCGCGATCAAGGCCGAGGGGCAGGTGCTGCTGGGCTGGCGCGACGTGCCGGTGAATCGCGAGATGCCGATGTCGCCGACCGTGCGCGAGAAAGAGCCGCTGCTGCGCCAGGTCTTCATCGGCCGCGGCAACGACGTGATCGTGCAGGACGCACTCGAGCGCAAGCTCTACGTGATCCGCAAGACCGCGAGCGCCAACATCCAGCGCCTGAAGCTCAAGCACAGCAAGGAATACTACGTTCCGAGCATGTCGAGCCGCACCGTGGTCTACAAGGGCCTGCTGCTCGCCGACCAGGTCGGTACCTATTACCTCGACCTGCAGGACAAGCGCTGCGTTTCGGCGCTCGGCCTGGTGCACCAGCGCTTCTCGACCAACACCTTCCCGGAGTGGCCGCTGGCCCACCCGTACCGCTACGTCGCCCACAACGGTGAAATCAACACGGTCAAGGGCAACTACAACTGGATGAAGGCGCGCGAAGGCGTGATGTCGTCGCCGGTGCTCGGCCCCGACCTGCAGAAGCTCTACCCGATCAGCTTCGCCGGCCAGTCCGATACCGCCACCTTCGACAACTGCCTCGAGCTGCTCACGATGGCCGGCTACCCGATCAGCCAGGCCGTGATGATGATGATCCCGGAACCCTGGGAGCAGCACGCCACCATGGACCCGCGCCGCCGCGCGTTCTACGAATACCACGCGGCCATGCTCGAGCCGTGGGACGGCCCGGCCTCGATCGTCTTCACCGACGGCCGCCAGATCGGCGCCACGCTCGACCGCAACGGCCTGCGGCCTTCGCGCTACTGCGTGACCGACGACGACCTCGTCATCATGGCCTCGGAGTCGGGCGTGCTGCCCGTGCCCGAGCAGAAGATCGTGCGCAAGTGGCGCCTGCAGCCCGGCAAGATGTTCCTGATCGACCTGGAGCAGGGCCGCATGATCGACGATGAGGAGGTCAAGGCCACCCTCGCGAACAGCAAGCCCTACAAGCAGTGGATCGAGAACCTGCGCATCAAGCTCGACAGCGTCGAGGCCGAGCCGGCCGGCGCGGTCAGCGCGCCGATCTCGCAGGTGCCGCTGCTCGACCGCCAGCAGGCCTTCGGCTACACCCAGGAAGACATCAAGTTCCTGATGAGCCCGATGGCGCAGGCCGGCGAAGAGGGCATCGGCTCCATGGGCAACGACAGCCCGCTGGCCGTGCTCTCGAGCAAGAACAAGCCGCTCTACAACTACTTCAAGCAGCTGTTCGCGCAGGTGACCAACCCGCCGATCGACCCGATCCGCGAAGCGATCGTGATGTCGCTGGTGTCGTTCATCGGCCCCAAGCCGAACCTGCTGGACATCAACCAGGTCAACCCGCCGATGCGGCTCGAAGTGAGCCAGCCGATCCTCGACTTTGCCGACATGGCCAAGCTGCGCGACATCGGCACCTACACGCAGGGCAAGTTCAAGAGCTACGTGCTCGACATCACCTACCCGCTCGACTGGGGCTACGAAGGCGTCGAGGCCAAGCTGGCATCGCTGTGCGCCGAGGCGGTGGACGCGATCAAGGGCGGCCACAACATCCTGATCGTGAGCGACCGCGGCGTCGGCCCGACGCAGGTGGCGATTCCCGCTGCGCTGGCGCTGTCGGCCGTGCACCAGTACCTCGTGGGCGAGGGCCTGCGCACCACGGCCGGACTGGTCGTGGAGACCGGCTCGGCGCGCGAGGTGCACCACTTCGCTGTGCTCGCGGGCTACGGCGCCGAAGCCGTGCACCCGTACCTGGCCATGGAAACGCTGGCGGCGATGCACGCGGACCTGCCGGGCGACATGAGCGCCGAGAAGGCGGTCTACAACTACGTCAAGGCCATCGGCAAGGGCTTGTCGAAGATCATGTCGAAGATGGGTGTCAGCACCTACATGAGCTACTGCGGCGCCCAGCTGTTCGAGGCCATCGGCCTCAACAGCCGGACGGTCGGCAAGTACTTCACGGGCACCGCGAGCCGCGTCGAGGGCATCGGCGTGTTCGAGATCGCCGAGGAAGCGATCCGCATGCACAAGGCCGCGTTCGGCGACGACCCGGTGCTTGCCAACATGCTCGACGCGGGCGGCGAATACGCCTGGCGCACGCGCGGCGAGGAGCATATGTGGACGCCCGATGCGATCGCCAAGCTGCAGCACAGCACGCGCGCCAACAACTGGAACACCTACAAGGAATACGCGCAGCTCATCAACGACCAGAACCGCCGCCACCTCACGCTGCGCGGCCTGTTCGAGTTCAAGATCGATACCGCCAAGGCGATTCCGGTCGACGAGGTCGAGCCCGCGTCCGAGATCGTGAAGCGCTTCGCCACCGGCGCGATGTCGCTCGGCTCGATCAGCACCGAGGCGCACTCGGTGCTCGCCGTGGCCATGAACCGCATCGGCGGCAAGAGCAACACCGGCGAAGGCGGCGAAGACCCGGCGCGCTACCGCAACGAGCTCAAGGGCATTCCGATCAAGCAGGGCGACACGCTGCGCAGCATCATCGGTGCCGAGAACGTCGAGGTCGATCTGCCGCTGCGCGATGGCGACTCGCTGCGTTCGCGCATCAAGCAGGTGGCCTCGGGCCGCTTCGGCGTCACGGCCGAGTACTTGCATTCGGCCGACCAGATCCAGATCAAGATGGCGCAGGGCGCCAAGCCCGGCGAGGGCGGCCAGCTCCCGGGCGGCAAGGTCACCGAGTACATCGGCAAGCAGCGCTACGCGGTGCCGGGCGTGGGCCTCATCAGCCCGCCGCCGCACCATGACATCTACTCGATCGAAGACCTCGCGCAGCTGATCCACGACCTGAAGAACACCGCGCCGCATGCGAGCATCAGCGTCAAGCTGGTGAGCGAGATCGGCGTCGGCACCATCGCCGCAGGCGTGGCCAAGTGCAAGAGCGACCACGTCGTGATCGCCGGCCATGACGGCGGCACGGGCGCCTCGCCCTGGTCGTCGATCAAGCACGCAGGCAGCCCGTGGGAGATCGGCCTGGCCGAGACGCAGCAGACGCTGGTGCTCAACCGCCTGCGCAGCCGCATCCGCGTGCAGGCCGACGGCCAGATGAAGACCGGCCGCGACGTGGCCATCGGCGCACTGCTGGGCGCCGACGAGTTCGGCTTCGCCACCGCGCCGCTGGTGGTCGAGGGCTGCATCATGATGCGCAAGTGCCACCTGAACACCTGCCCGGTGGGCGTGGCCACGCAAGACCCGGTGCTGCGCCAGAAGTTCTCGGGCAAGCCCGAGCACGTCGTGAACTACTTCTTCTTCGTGGCCGAGGAAGTGCGCCAGATCATGGCCCAGCTCGGCATCCGCAAGTTCGACGACATGATCGGCCGCGCCGACCTGCTCGACATGCGCCGCGGCATAGAGCACTGGAAGGCCTCGGGCCTGGACTTCAGCCGCCTGTTCGCACTGCCGAACGTGCCCGCCGATGTGTCGCGCTACCACGTCGAGAACCAGGACCACGGCCTCGACCGCGCGCTCGACGTGAAGCTGATCGAAAAGTCGCGCCCCGCCATCGACCGCGGCGAGAAGGTGCAGTTCATCGAGGTGGCGCGCAACGTCAACCGTTCGGTGGGCGCCATGCTCTCGGGCGCGCTGACCAAGGTGCATCCGCAGGGCCTGCCCGACGATTCGATCCGCATCCAGCTCGAAGGCACCGGCGGCCAGTCGTTCGGGGCTTTCCTGGCGCGCGGCATCACGCTCTACCTGATCGGCGACGCCAACGACTACACCGGCAAGGGCCTGTCGGGCGGCCGCGTGGTGGTGCGCCCGAGCCTCGACTTCCGCGGCGAAGCGGTGCGCAACACCATCGTGGGCAATACCGCGCTGTACGGCGCGACCACCGGCGAAGCCTACCTCTGCGGCGTGGCCGGCGAACGCTTCGCAGTGCGCCTGTCGGGCGCCACCGCGGTGGTCGAAGGCACGGGCGACCATGGCTGCGAGTACATGACCGGCGGCACCGTGGCCGTGCTCGGCAAGACGGGCCGCAACTTCGCGGCCGGCATGAGCGGCGGCGTGGCCTTCGTCTATGACGAGGACGGCCAGTTCGCCTCGCGCTGCAACATGGCGATGGTCTCGCTCGAGAAGGTGCTGACCTCCAGCGAGCAGACCGCGAGCGTGCACCGCAAGATCTGGCACGGCGGCGAGACCGACGAGGCGCAGCTGCGCAAGCTGCTCGAAGACCACCACCGCTGGACCGGCAGCAAGCGCGCGCGCGAGCTGCTCGACAACTGGGCCGAGGCGCGGACCAAGTTCGTGAAGGTTTTCCCCAACGAGTACAAGCGCGCGCTCGCCGAACTCCACGACCGCAAGGTCGAGCTCACGAGCAGCGGCAACAACGCGTACGTCGGCCTCGAGCCGCATGCGATTGCCGCGTCCAAGACGGCGCCGGCGGCTGCCTGAATGCCCGGGTGAACGCAGAAGACATAACGAAGGAACATCACGATGGGAAAGATCACCGGCTTCCTGGAGCATGAGCGCGTCGAGGAGGGCTACCGCCCGGTCGAGGAGCGCCTGAAGCACTACAAGGAATTCGTCATCGGCCTGGACACCGAACAGGCCAAGGTGCAGGGCGCGCGCTGCATGGACTGCGGCACGCCGTTCTGCAACAGCGGTTGCCCGGTCAACAACATCATTCCGGACTTCAACGATCTCGTGTACCGCAACGACTGGCAGAACGCCTTCGCAGTGCTCGACTCCACCAACAACTTCCCCGAGTTCACCGGCCGCATCTGCCCTGCACCCTGCGAGGCCGCCTGCGTGCTCAACGTGAACGACGATCCCGTGGGCATCAAGTCGCTCGAGCACGCGATCATCGACCGCGCGTGGGACGAAGGCTGGGTCGCGCCGCGCGTGGCCAAGCACAAGACGGGGAAGAAGGTTGCCGTGGTGGGCGCCGGCCCGGCCGGCATGGCCGCAGCGCAGCAGCTCGCGCGCGCCGGCCATGACGTCACGCTGTTCGAGAAGAACGACCGCATTGGCGGCCTGCTGCGCTACGGCATCCCCGATTTCAAGATGGAGAAGTCGCACATTGATCGCCGCGTCGAGCAGATGAAGGCCGAGGGCGTGGCCTTTCGCACCGGCGTGGTCGTCGGTGCCGCGAAGGACCCGCTCGGCAAAGGCTCCAAGGTGACCAACCTGGCCAAGGAAACGGTCACGCCCGAGCAGCTGCAGAAAGAGTTCGACGCCGTGCTGCTCACCGGCGGCGCCGAGCAGTCGCGCGACCTGCCCGTGCCCGGGCGCGACCTCGACGGCATCCATTTCGCGATGGAGTTCCTGCCGCAGCAGAACCGCGTCAATGCCGGCGACAAGCTCAAGGGCCAGCTGCGCGCCGAAGGCAAGCACGTGATCGTGATCGGCGGCGGCGACACCGGCTCCGACTGCGTGGGCACCAGCAACCGCCACGGCGCAGCGAGCGTCACGCAGTTCGAGCTGATGCCCCAGCCGCCTGAGGAAGAGAACCGCCCGCTGACCTGGCCCTATTGGCCGATCAAGCTGCGCACCAGCTCCAGCCACGAGGAAGGCTGCGAGCGCGAGTTCGCGATCTCTACCAAGGAGTTCATCGGCGAAAAGGGCAAGGTCACCGGCCTCAAGACCGTCCGTGTCGAATGGAAGGACGGCAGGATGCAGGAAGTCGCAGGCAGCGAGCAGATCCTCAAGGCCGACCTCGTGCTGCTCGCCATGGGCTTCGTGAGCCCCGTGGCGGCGGTGCTCGATGCCTTCGGCGTCGAGAAAGACGCGCGCGGCAACGCCCGCGCTAGCGTCGATTTCGTCGGCGGCTATGTCACCAACGTGCCCAAGGTGTTCGCGGCCGGTGATATCCGCCGGGGCCAGTCGCTCGTCGTCTGGGCGATTCGCGAGGGCCGGCAGGCCGCGCGCTCGGTGGACGAATTCCTGATGGGATTCAGCGACCTTCCGCGCTGAGATTTTTGTTTCAGTTTGGCGGGGCCTGCCGCGCTCCCGCTATCATTCGCGGAAACCGCACGCCGGGATGCCCGAAAGGGTGCCCGGCTTTTTCATTGAGATGGACGCAGCCGTACCCCAGCCCCAACCCTTCGTAGAGTTCCGCGACGTCACGTTCGGCTACGGCGCACGCGCGATCCTCGGCGGCGTGTCGTTTTCCGTGCCGCGCGGCAAGGTCACGGCACTGATGGGCGCTTCGGGCGGCGGCAAGACGACCGTGCTGCGGCTCGTCGGCGGCCAGCAGCGGGCGCAGCGCGGCGAGGTGCTGTTCGACGGCCACGATGTGGGCGGCTTCGATGCGGCGGCGCTGTACGCGGCGCGGCGCCGCATGGGCATGCTGTTCCAGTTCGGTGCGCTCTTCACCGACATGAGCGTGTTCGACAACGTCGCCTTCCCGCTGCGCGAGCACACGCAATTGCCCGAGCCGCTGGTGCGCGACATCGTGCTCATGAAGCTCGACGCGGTCGGCCTGCGCGGTGCGCGCGACCTGATGCCGAGCGAGGTCTCGGGCGGCATGGCCCGGCGCGTGGCGCTGGCCCGCGCGATCGCGCTCGACCCCGACCTGGTCATGTACGACGAGCCCTTCGCCGGCCTCGACCCGATCTCGCTGGGCACGGCGGCGCGGCTGATCCGGCGGCTCAACGACACGCTCGGGCTCACGAGCATCGTGGTTTCGCACGACCTCGAGGAAACCTTCCGCATCGCCGACCATGTGGTGATCCTGGCCAACGGCCGCATCGCCGCGCAGGGCGCACCCGACGACGTGCGCCAGAGCGACGACCCGCTGGTCCACCAGTTCGTCAATGCGCTGCCCGACGGACCGGTGCACTTTCATCACCCGGGCGTCGGCATCGAGGAAGACTTCGATCCGCAGGGAGGCCGCTCATGAGCTGGTGGAATCCGGCCGACGTCGGCTTCACGGTGCGCAGCAAGCTCGCCGGCCTGGGCTACGGCGCCAAGCTGTTCGTGCGCTTGGTGCTGCAGGGCGCGCAGAGCCTGCGACGCTTCAGCCTGGTGCGCGACCAGATCCATTTCCTCGGCAACTACTCGCTCGCGATCATCGCGGTGTCGGGCCTGTTCGTCGGCTTCGTGCTCGGGCTGCAGATGTACTACGCGCTGCAGCGCTACGGTTCCTCCGAAGCGCTCGGCCTGCTGGTGGCGCTGAGCCTGGTGCGCGAGCTCGGGCCGGTGGTGGCGGCGCTGCTCTTCACCGGTCGGGCCGGCACCTCGCTGACCGCCGAGATCGGCCTCATGAAGGCCGGCGAGCAGCTCAGCGCGATGGAGATGATGGCCGTCGATCCGGTGCGGCGCATCCTGGCGCCGCGCTTCTGGGCCGGCGTCATCACGATGCCGCTGCTGGCGGCGGTGTTCAGCGCCGTCGGCATCATGGGCGGCTACGTGGTCGGCGTGCTGATGCTCGGCGTCGACCCCGGTGCGTTCTGGGGGCAGATGCAGGGCGGCGTCGACGTGTGGCGCGACGTCGGCAACGGCGTGATCAAGAGCATCGTCTTCGGCTTCACCGTCACTTTCATCGCGCTGCTGCAGGGCTACGAGGCGCAGCCCACGCCCGAAGGCGTGTCGCGCGCCACCACGCGCACCGTGGTGATGGCGTCGCTGTCGGTGCTGGGGCTCGACTTCCTGCTCACCGCCATGATGTTCAGTATTTGAAGGAGCCCCGGCTCCATCGTTCTAGAGAGTGCCAACCATGCAACGTTCCAACAACGACCTCTGGGTCGGCCTGTTCGTCCTGATCGGCGGCGCGGCGCTGCTTTTCCTCGCGCTGCAGTCCGCCAACCTGCTGAGCCTGAATTTCCAGCAGACCTACAACGTGGTCGCCCGCTTCCAGAACATCGGCGGGCTCAAGCCGCAGACGGCGGTCAAGAGTTCCGGCGTGGTCGTCGGCCGTGTCGAATCGATCACCTTCGACGACAAGACATTTCAGGCCAACGTGACGCTGGCTTTGCAAAAACGCTACAGTTTTCCCAAGGACAGCTCGCTCAAGATCCTGACCAGTGGCCTGCTCGGCGAGCAGTACATCGGCATCGAGGCGGGCGCCGAGGAGAAGAACCTCCAGGCCGGCGACACGATCACTGCGACCCAGTCGGCCGTGGTGCTCGAAAACCTGATCAGCCAATTCCTCTACAGCAAGGCGGCCGAAGGAAGCACTTCGACGCCGGGAACAGCCAACAAGAAATGAAATCAACGAGCACTCTGAGGCCGCTCGCTATCAATAAGGTAGCGCGCGGCGCACATTGGGCGGCCGCTGCCGTCGCCCTGGCCCTGGCTGCGGGATGCGCCAGCGGCCCCCAGGCCCATCCGGGCGATCCTTTCGAGCCTTTCAACCGCGGCGTCACGCGCTTCAACGACGTGGTGGACGACGCAGTGCTCGTGCCCGCGGCCACCGCCTACGAACGCGTGCTGCCTTCGATGGTGCGAACGGGCGTGGGCAACTTCTTCAGCAATGTCGGCGACATCTGGAGCTTCGCCAACAGCGTCGCACAGCTCAAGCTGCGCAACAGCGCCGAGACCTTCATGCGTCTCAACGTGAACACCTTCTTCGGGCTTGGCGGTCTGCTGGACATTGCCACCGAGGCCGGCATCGACCGCCACGAGGAAGACTTTGGCCAGACACTCGGCCGCTGGGGCGTCGGGCCCGGACCGTACGTGGTGCTGCCGGTGTTCGGCCCGTCGACGGTGCGCGACACCGCCGCCCTGCCGGTCGACCGCGCCGGCAGCGTGATCGGCAACATGCACGACGTGGCATGGCGCAACTCGCTGGCGCTGCTCGAAGCCGTCGACACGCGCGCGCGGTACCTGCGCGCGGGGCGGCTGCTGAACGACGCCGCGCTCGACAAGTACACCTTCACGCGCGACGCCTACCTGCAGCATCGCCGCAGCGACGTCTACGACGGCAATCCACCGGACGACGACGATGAAGGCGGAAAGTAGATCGGGGCGGAAGCAGGGCTGATCGCCGCCGGATGCGAGCGTTTCTGCTTGCATCCCGTTTCAAGGCTTCACCTGTGCTTCAGGGAACCGGGTCGGCCGGCGGCCTGTCGAACACGTTCTTTCCAGCAGGCGCGCGAACAATCGAATCGATCGCGCGGCCCTGCAGGAGTTTCAACTTGAAGGGGTTTTCATGAACAACAAGATCTTGCAACGCCGCGGCTTCGGCCGGCTCGTACTGGCCAGCGCACTGCTCGTGGGCGCCGCCACCGCCTTCGTGCGTCCCGCGCATGCGGCCGACGAGGCGCCCGACGCGCTCGTCAAGCGGCTGTCGACCGACGTGCTCGAGACCATCAAGGCGGACACCTCGATCAAGGCCGGCGACATCAACAAGATCATGCTGCTGGTCGACAGCAAGATCATGCCCAACGTCAACTTCCAGCGCATGACGGCGTCCGCGGTGGGCCCGGCCTGGCGCCAGGCCACGCCGGAGCAGCAGAAGCGCCTGCAGGAAGAGTTCAAGACGCTGCTGGTGCGCACCTACGCGGGCGCGCTCGACCAGGTCAGCGACCAGAGCGTCACGGTGCGTCCGTTCCGCGGTTCGACCGAAGACAACGAAGTGCTGGTCCGCACCGAGGTCAAGGGCCGCGGCGATCCGGTCCAGCTCGACTACCGGCTCGAGAAGACGCCGGGGCAGGGCGGTGGCTGGAAGGTCTACAACCTCAATGTGCTGGGCGTCTGGCTGGTCGACACCTACCGCACGCAGTTCGCGCAGGAAATCAACGCCCGCGGCATCGATGGCCTGATTGCAGCGCTCGCCGCGCGCAACAAGGGCAACAGCGGCCGGAGCTGACGCCATGCTGGTGCTGCCCTCGAAGCTCACGCACGACGACGCCCCGGCCTGCATGCGCATGCTGCAGCAGGGGCTCGCGGGGCAGACCGATACGTCGACAGTGGTCGACGCCAGCGCGCTCGCGCAGTTCGACTCCTCGGCGCTTGCGGTGCTGCTCGAATGCCGGCGCGAATCGAGCGCGATCGGCCGCGGCTTCGCGGTCAAGGGACTGCCGCCCCGACTGCGCGAGCTGGCGGCGCTGTACGGCGTCGCGAGCCTGCTGCCGGCGGCGCCCTGAGCCGCCTTCCGGATCGCCGCATCGGCCGGCGCCAGCGCAGGGCATCGGGCCTGCGTCCAGCGTGCAAACTGGCGCGCCCGTAAAATCGCCGGCTCCCATGCCCGCGATCTCATTCCAGTCGGTCTCCAAGACCTATCCCCCCTCCAGACAACAGCGGGCCCAAGGCCAGCAGGGTTTGCGCGCCGTCGACGACGTCAGCTTCCAGATCGAGGAGGGCGAATTCTTCGGCCTGCTCGGTCCCAACGGCGCCGGCAAGACCACCCTGATCAGCATGCTCGCGGGCCTGTCGCGGCCCACGGCCGGCGCGATCAGCGTGCACGGCTTCGATGTGCAGCGCGACTACGCCGAAGCGCGGCGCCAGCTCGGCATCGTGCCGCAGGAGCTGGTGTTCGACCCGTTCTTCAACGTGCGGGAGTCGCTGCGCATCCAGTCGGGCTATTTCGGCATCAAGAACAACGAGGCCTGGATCGACGAGCTGCTGCAAAGCCTGGGCTTGGCCGACAAGGCCACCGCCAACATGCGCCAGCTCTCGGGCGGCATGAAGCGCCGCGTGCTGGTGGCGCAGGCGCTGGTGCACAAGCCGCCGGTCATCGTGCTCGACGAGCCCACGGCCGGCGTCGACGTCGAACTGCGCCAGACGCTGTGGCAGTTCGTCGCCAGGCTCAACAAGCAGGGCAGCACCGTGCTGCTCACCACCCATTACCTCGAAGAGGCCGAAGCGCTGTGCAGCCGCATCGCGATGCTCAAGCTCGGCCGCGTGATCGCGCTGGACCGCACCAGCGAGCTGCTCAAGTCCGCCGCGAGCAATGTGCTGCGCTTCAAGACCGACGCCATGCTTCCGTGGTCCATCGCCCAGCATGCGCGCATCACCGGCCGCATCGTGCAACTGCCGGCGCAGAACGCGCATGAAGTCGAACAACTGCTGGCCGCGATCCGCGAGGCCGGCGTCGTGGTGGAAGACGTGGAAATGCGCAAGGCCGACCTGGAAGACGTGTTCATCGACCTGATGGCGGGCGAGCAGACGCCGCTGGAGGTGTCCCGATGATGGCCGTTACGGGATGGCGCGCGCTGCTCTACAAGGAGACGCTGCGCTTCTGGAAGGTCGGCTTTCAGACCGTCGGTGCACCGGTGCTCACCGCGCTGCTCTACCTGATGGTGTTCGGCCATGTGCTCGAAGACCATGTGAAGGTCTACGGCTCGGTCAGCTACACCGCCTTTCTGGTGCCCGGGCTCGTGATGATGAGCGTGCTGCAGAACGCCTTCGCCAACAGTTCCTCGTCGATCATCCAGAGCAAGATCATGGGCAACCTGGTCTTCGTGCTGCTCACGCCGCTGTCGCACTGGGGCTGGTTCTTCGCCTACGTGGGCTCGTCGGTGATCCGCGGGCTGGCCGTGGGACTCGGCGTCTTCGTGGTCACCATGTTCTTCGCGATGCCGAATTTCGTGGCGCCGCTCTGGATCGTGGTGTTCGCGCTGCTTGGCTCGGCCATGCTCGGCACGCTGGGGCTCATCGCAGGGCTCTGGGCCGAGAAGTTCGACCAGATGGCCGTGTTCCAGAACTTCCTGATCATGCCCATGACCTTTCTCTCGGGCGTGTTCTATTCGATCGGGTCGCTGCCGCCGTTCTGGCAGAAAGTGAGCCACCTGAACCCGTTCTTCTACATGATCGACGGCTTCCGCTACGGCTTCTTCGGCGTGAGCGACGCCTCGCCCTGGCTCAGCCTGGGCATCGTCGGCGCGGCGTGGCTCGTGATCAGCGCGATCGCGGTCCATCTGCTGCGCATCGGCTACAAAATCAGAGGCTAAAACCCCCATGACCGCTGAAGAACTTCAAGCCATCATCCAGTCCCATCTGCCTTGCGAGCACATCGCGCTCGAGGGCGATGGCCGGCACTGGTATGCCACCATCGTCTCGGCCGAATTCGAGGGCAAGCGCCCGATCCAGCGCCATCAGCGGGTCTACGCCACCCTGGGTGCGAAAATGCACACCGACGAGGTGCATGCACTCTCGATGAAGACCTACACGCCGGCCGAATGGGCGGCGATCGACAAATAAGTAAGCAAGCAACGGCCGCCGAGCGGCCCCTATTCGCTGGATTCCTGATGGACAAGCTTCTGATTCGCGGCGGGCGCCAGCTTCGCGGCGAGGTACTCATTTCCGGCGCCAAGAACGCCGCACTGCCCGAGCTGTGCGCAGCGCTCCTGACCGACCAGCCCGTGGTGCTGCACAACGTGCCGCGGCTGCAGGACGTGTCGACCATGCTCAAGCTGGTGCGCAACATGGGCGTCACGGCCGAACGCGACGACAACGGCACGGTGCGGCTCGACGCCGGCGATCTCGTCAACCCCGAGGCGCCCTACGAACTGGTCAAGACCATGCGCGCCTCGGTGCTGGCGCTGGGCCCGCTGCTCGCGCGCTTCGGCCATGCGAAGGTCTCGCTGCCGGGCGGCTGTGCCATCGGCTCGCGGCCGGTCGACCAGCACATCAAGGGACTGCAGGCCATGGGCGCCGAGATCGCGGTCGAGCACGGCTACATGCTCGCGCGGCTGCCGGCCGGCCGCACGCGGTTGAAGGGCGCCCGCATCCTGACCGACATGGTCACCGTGACCGGCACCGAGAACTTCCTCATGGCCGCAGCGCTGGCCGAAGGCGAGACCCTGCTCGAGAACGCCGCACAGGAGCCCGAGATCGTCGACCTGGCCGAGATGCTGATCCGCATGGGCGCGAAGATCGAAGGCCATGGCACCAGCCACATCCGCATTCAGGGCGTCGATAAGCTGCACGGCTGCGAGCATGCGGTGGTGGCCGACCGCATCGAGGCCGGCACCTTCCTCTGCGCCGTGGCCGCGACGGGCGGCGATGTGCTCCTGCGCCATGCGCGCGCCGACCACATGGAGGCCGTGATCGACAAGCTGCGCGATGCCGGGTGCACGGTCGCTGCGGAAGAGGGCGGCGTGCGCATCAGCTCCAGCGCGCCGGCCAGCGGGCACCTCAAGGCGCAAAGCTTCAGCACCACCGAATACCCGGGCTTTCCGACCGACATGCAGGCCCAGTTCATGGCGCTCAACGTCATCGCGCGCGGCGCGTCGATGGTCACCGAAACGATCTTCGAGAACCGCTTCATGCATGTGAACGAAATGATGCGCCTGGGCGCCCGCATCCATGTCGAAGGCAAGGTGGCGATGGTCGAGGGCGTGGAGCAGCTCTCGGGCGCCACCGTGATGGCCACCGACCTGCGCGCGTCAGCGAGCCTTGTCATTGCCGGGCTCGTGGCCGACGGCGAGACGCTGGTCGACCGCATCTACCACCTTGACCGGGGCTACGACCGCATGGAAGCCAAGCTGCGCGGCCTCGGCGCCGACATCGAACGACTGACCGGAGCCGCCGCCGCATGATCACCCTCGCATCACAGGAGTCGCAATCGTGATCACGCTTGCTCTGTCCAAGGGCCGCATCTTCGAAGAGACGCTGCCCCTGCTGGCCGCGGCCGGCATCGAGGTCACCGAAGACCCCGAGAAATCGCGCAAGCTGATCCTCGGCACCACCCGGCCCGACGTGCGCGTGGTGCTGGTGCGCGCCTCCGACGTGCCCACCTACGTGCAGTACGGCGGCGCCGACCTCGGCGTGACCGGCCTCGACGTGCTGCTCGAGCACGGCAACCAGGGCCTGTACCAGCCGCTCGACCTGCGCATCGCGGCCTGCCGCCTCAGCGTGGCGGTGCGCGCCGACTACGACTACGCCTCGGCCGTGCGCCAGGGCTCGCGCCTCAAGGTGGCGACCAAGTACGTGGGCCTTGCGCGCGAGTTCTTCGCGAGCAAGGGCGTGCACGTCGACCTGATCAAGCTCTACGGCAGCATGGAACTGGCGCCGCTCACCGGGCTGGCCGATGCCATCGTCGACCTGGTCTCGACCGGCAACACGCTCAAGGCCAATCAGCTGGTCGAGGTCGAGCGCATCATGGACATCAGCGCGCGTCTCGTGGTCAACCAGGCCGCGCTCAAGCTCAAGCGCGAGCCGATCCGCCGCATCATCGACGCCTTCGCGTCGGCCATTCCCTCTGCCTGATCTCTTTTCGAAGCCATGACCCCGAAAGCAGCCCCCGCCCGACTGTCCACCGCCTCGGCCGGCTTCGACGCCGAATTCAAGGCGCGGCTGCATTGGTCCGCGGATGCCGATGCGGCCATCGAGAAGGTCGTGGCCGACATCCTGGCCGACGTGCAGCGGCGCGGCGACGAGGCGGTGCTTGAATACACGCGGCGCTTCGACCGGCTCGAGGCGACGACGCTGTCGCAGCTGGAGCTCACGCAGGCCGAACTCAAGGCGGCCTTCGAGTCGCTTCCCGCCGCGCAGCGTGAGGCGCTCGAAGCCGCGGCGCAGCGCGTTCGCAGCTACCACGAGGCGCAGAAGAAAGCCTCGGGCGAAAGCTGGAGCTACCGAGACGCCGACGGCACGCTGCTGGGCCAGAAGGTCACGCCGCTCGACCGCGTCGGCATCTACGTGCCGGGAGGCAAGGCCGCCTACCCGTCGAGCGTGCTGATGAATGCCATTCCCGCACATGTCGCGGGCGTGGGCGAGATCATCATGGTCGTGCCGACGCCCGGGGGCGAGAAGAACCCGCTCGTGCTCGCCGCCGCCTACGTGGCCGGCGTGACGCGCGCCTTCACCATCGGCGGCGCCCAGGCCGTGGCCGCGCTGGCCTACGGCACCGCCACCATCCCCGCGGTCGACAAGATCACCGGCCCCGGCAACGCCTATGTGGCGGCCGCCAAGCGCCGCGTGTTCGGCACCGTGGGCATCGACATGATCGCGGGCCCGAGCGAGATCCTGGTGCTGGCCGACGGCAGCACGTCGCCCGACTGGGTGGCGATGGACCTGTTCAGCCAGGCCGAGCACGACGAGCTCGCGCAGAGCATCCTGCTGTGTCCCGACGCGGCCTACATCGACCGCGTGCAGGCCGAGATCGACCGCCTGCTGCCGACGATGCCGCGCGCCGAAATCATCGCCGCCTCGCTCAATGGCCGAGGCGCGCTGATCCACACCCGGAGCATGGAAGAGGCCTGCGAGATCAGCAACCGCATCGCCCCCGAGCACCTCGAGGTCAGCAGCAGAGAGCCGCAGCACTGGGAGCCGCTCTTGCGCCATGCGGGCGCGATCTTCCTCGGCGCTTTCACGAGCGAGAGCCTCGGCGACTACTGCGCGGGCCCGAACCACGTGCTGCCCACCAGCGGCACGGCGCGCTTCTCGAGCCCGCTCGGTGTCTACGACTTCCAGAAGCGCTCGAGCCTGATCGAGGTCAGCGAGGCCGGAGCGCAGGTGCTCGGCCCGATCGCCGTGACGCTGGCCGAGGGCGAAGGCCTGCAGGCCCATGCCGAAGCGGCGCGGCTGCGGCTTCGCAAGGCCTGAGTCCGGCCCATTTCATTGCGCCAGGAGAGGCACGCACGATGGCCAGACGCCGTTTTCATCGTCCGCGCACGGCGGCCGTGCTGCTGGCGCTGCTTGCAGCCGCGGGCATGGCGCAGGCCATGAGCATCCGCGAACTGCGCACGCTCGAAGCCGGCGAGAAGGACGGCAAGGCCTATGCGAGCTACTACCTCGTCGGCCTGCTCGAAGGCCTGCGCGAAGGCGTGGAGTCCTCGCAGCGCAACGGCCAGAAACCGCTCTTCTGCGTCGAAGACCGCCGGCTCGAACCCGCGATGGCGCGCTCCCTCTACCAGACCGAACTGAGCCGCAACGCCGACACCTATGAAGCCGACATGCCAGTCCAGCTGGTCATGGCCGGCGCCCTCCGCAACAGCTACCGCTGCACAAAATGACCACTTCCCCGCCTGTCCGTCCGATCGACCGCATCCGCTCCGACGTGCAGTCCATGCACGCCTATGCAGTGCAGGATGCACGCGGGCTCGTCAAGCTCGACGCCATGGAGAACCCCTTCGGCCTGCCGACGTCGCTGCAGGCCGAACTCGGCGCGCGGCTCGGCGCGCTGGCGCTCAACCGCTATCCGGGCGAGCGCGGCACCGACCTGCAGCGCGCGCTGGCGGCGCATGCGCAGATGCCCGAAGGCTTCGCCCTGATGCTCGGCAACGGCTCGGACGAGCTGATCTCGCTGCTGGCCATCGCCTGCGACAAGCCCGGCGCCGCAGTGCTTGCGCCCGTGCCCGGCTTCGTGATGTACGCCATGAGCGCCCAGCTGCAGGGCCTGCGCTTCGTGGGTGTGCCGCTCACGGCGGACTTCGAGCTCGACGAGGCCGCGATGCTCGCCGCCATCGCACGCGAAAAGCCCGCCATCGTCTACCTCGCCTATCCGAACAATCCCACCGCCAACCTCTGGGACGACGCGGCGATCGAGAGGATCGTCGAAGCCCAGGGCGCCGAGGGTGGGCTGGTGGTCATCGACGAGGCCTACCAGCCCTTCGCCGCCCGCAGCTACATCGACCGCATCGCGCGCCACGGCCATGTGCTCCTGATGCGCACGCTCAGCAAGTTCGGTCTCGCCGGCATCCGGCTCGGCTACCTCATGGGGCCGGCCGCGCTGGTCGCCGAGATCGACAAGGTGCGCCCGCCCTACAACATCAGCGTCCTCAACTGCGAGTGCGCGCTGTTCGCGCTCGAGCATGCAGAGGTGTTCGAGGCGCAGGCACGGCAGATCCGCGACGAGCGCCATCGGCTCATGATGGGCCTGGGACGGCTGCCGGGCGTCAAGACCTGGCCCAGCGACGCCAACATGATCCTGGTGCGCGTGCCCGACGCTGCGAAGACCTTCGAGGGCATGAAGAGCCGCGGGATCCTGGTCAAGAACGTTTCTAAAATGCACGAACTGCTCGCAAACTGCCTGCGCCTGACTGTCGGCACCGCCGACGAGAATGCGCGCATGCTCGCGGCCCTCGAAGATTCACTATGACCACCCCACAGCCTGCCGACACCGGCACCGCCGCGCGCACCGCCTCCGTCACGCGCAACACCGCCGAGACCAAGATCACCGCGAGCGTCAATCTCGACGGCACCGGAAAGGCCAAGCTCTCGACGGGCATCGGCTTCTTCGACCACATGCTCGACCAGATCGCCCGCCACGGGCTGATCGACCTCGAGATCGACTGCCAGGGCGACCTTCACATCGATGGCCATCACACCGTCGAGGATGTCGGCATCACGCTCGGCCAGGCCGTGGCCAAGGCCGTGGGCGACAAGAAGGGCATCCGCCGCTACGGCCATGCCTATGTGCCGCTCGACGAAGCGCTGAGCCGCGTGGTGATCGATTTCTCGGGCCGCCCGGGCCTGGAGATGCACGTGCCGTTCACGAGCGGCATGATCGGCACCTTCGACAGCCAGCTCACCTACGAATTCTTCCAGGGCTTCGTGAACCATGCCTTCGTCACGCTGCACATCGACAACCTCAAGGGCATCAATGCGCACCACCAGTGCGAGACCGTGTTCAAGGCCTTCGCACGCGCGCTGCGCAGCGCGCTCGAACTCGACCCGCGCTCGGCGGGCGTGATCCCGTCGACCAAGGGCTCGCTCTGAGCCAAGCGGCGCTATGAAGCTATGAAATCTGTAGCAGCAAACACCGTCGCCGTGGTCGACTACGGCATGGGCAACCTGCACTCGGTGTCGCAGGCCGTGCGCCATGCGGCCGACCTGGCGGGCGTGGAAGTGTTCGTGACGTCCGATCCCGAGGTGGTGCGCCAGGCCACACGCGTGGTGCTGCCGGGGCAGGGCGCCATGCCCGACTGCATGCGCGAACTGCGCGAGTCGGGGCTGATGGAAAGCGTGCTCGAGGCGGCGGCGGCCAAGCCGCTCTTCGGCGTCTGCGTCGGCATGCAGATGCTGTTGTCGCGCAGCGACGAAGGCCCGACCGAGGGGCTCGACCTCATTCCGGGCGAGGTCGTCAAGTTCGATCTCGCCGGGCGCCTGCAGCCCGACGGCAGCCGCTTCAAGGTGCCGCAGATGGGCTGGAACCAGGTGCGCCAGGCGCATGCGCATGCCATGTGGGCCAGCGTGCCGGACCTGAGCTACTTCTATTTCGTCCACAGCTTCTATGCCCGGCCGGCGGACGCGCGGCACAGCGTGGGCGAGTCGGATTACGGGGCATGCTTTACCGCTGCCATCGCACGCGATAATATTTTTGCCACCCAGTTCCATCCCGAGAAGAGTGCGGACCATGGGTTGCAGCTCTACCGAAATTTCCTTCACTGGAATCCCTGACCACCATTCCCTCGCCTGGGCTTCGCCATCCGACAGCCCTTTCTTCGCCCACTCGCGCCACTTTCATGCTCCTCATCCCAGCGATCGACCTCAAAGACGGCCACTGCGTACGCCTCAAGCAAGGCGATATGGACCAGTCCACCATCTTCAGCGAAGACCCCGCCGCCATGGCCCGCAAATGGGTCGACGCCGGCGCGCGGCGGCTGCACCTGGTCGACCTGAATGGCGCCTTCGCCGGCAAGCCGCAGAATCACGCGGCCATCAAGGCGATCCTGAAGGAAGTCGGCGACGACATCCCGGTGCAGCTCGGCGGCGGCATCCGCGACCTCGACACCATCGAGCGCTACATCGACGACGGCCTGCGCTACGTGATCATCGGGACCGCCGCGGTCAAGAACCCCGGCTTCCTGAAGGACGCCTGCGTGGCCTTCGGCGGCCACATCATCGTGGGGCTCGACGCCAAGGAAGGCAAGGTCGCCACTGATGGCTGGAGCAAGCTCACGGGCCACGAGGTGGCCGACCTCGGCAAGAAGTTCGAGGACTACGGCGTGGAGTCGATCATCTACACCGACATCGGCCGCGACGGCATGCTCTCGGGCATCAACATCGAAGCCACCGTGCGGCTCGCGCAGGCGCTGACGATCCCGGTGATCGCCTCGGGCGGCCTCTCGAACATGGCCGACATCGACAAGCTCTGCGCGGTCGAGCCCGAGGGTGTCGAAGGCGTGATCTGCGGGCGTGCGATCTATTCGGGCGACCTCGACTTCGCGGCCGCGCAGGCGCGGGCCGACGAGCTCGCGGGCGCCGGACAGCCGTAGACAGCGGACTTCCCGGCCGCTTTCCGGGCGCGCCAGCGGAGTCCTTCCAACGTGCTCTCTGCGCTTGCCATCGCCAACTACCGGTCGCTGCGCGCGCTCACGGTGCCGCTCGCGCAGCTCACCGTGGTCACGGGGCCGAACGGCAGCGGCAAGTCGAGCGTCTACCGCGCGATGCGCCTGCTGGCCGAGATCGCCAGCGGCGGCGTGATCCGCTCGCTGGTGCGCGAGGGCGGGCTCTCTTCCACGCTGTGGGCCGGGCCCGAGCGCTTCTCGGCCGCCATGCTGCGCGGGGAGCATCCGGTGCAGGGCACCGTGCGCAGCGAGCCGGTCAATCTGCGCCTGGGCTTCGCGGGCGCGGCCAGTGACGATTTCGGCTACGCGATCGACATCGGCCTGCCGATTCCGCGCGACGGCAGCCGCTTCAACCGCGACCCGCAGATCAAGCACGAGGCGATCTGGAGCGGCCCGCTGCTGCGTGCGTCGACGCAGCTCGTCGACCGCAAGGGCGCCTCGCTGAGGCTGCGCGCCGAGCGCGGCGGCGGCTGGACGCCCGTGGGTCGGCCGGTCGCGCACTTCGCGAGCATGATGACGGAGTTCGCCGATCCGCAGGCCGCGCCTGAGATGCTGACGCTGCGTGAGCAGATGCGCTCCTGGCGCTTCTACGACCATTTCCGCTCCGATGCCGGCGCGCCCGCGCGCCAGCCCCAGCTCGGCACCTACACGCCCGTGCTTGCCGACGATGGCGCCGACCTGGCCGCCGCGCTGCAGACCATCCGCGAGATCGGGGACGGCGAGGCGCTCGACCGCGCGGTGGACGATGCCTTTCCGGGCGCGCGCCTCGAGGTGCGCACCGTCGAGGACCGCTTTGAGACGTTGATGCACCAGCACGGCCTGCTGCGCCCGCTGACGGCCGCCGAGCTCTCCGACGGCACGCTGCGCTACCTGCTGTGGATCGCCGCGCTGCTCACGCCCCGCCCGCCGGCGCTGCTGGTGCTCAACGAGCCCGAGACCAGCCTGCATCCCGACCTGCTGCCTGCACTCGGCCGGCTGGTCGCGCACGCCGCGCGCGCGTCGCAGGTCATCGTGGTGTCGCACGCCGCGCGCCTCATCGCCGCGCTCGAGGATGCGGCGCAGGACGGCACCCCCGTACAGCCGGTGGTGCTCGAGAAGCGGCTGGGCGAGACCCGCATTGCCAACCTCGACATGAGCGAGATCCCGCGCTGGGCGTGGCCGGCGCGCTGACCGGGGCGGGCCGCTGCCTACAATTCCCCGATGGATATCAGCTCGATCGAGTTTCGCGGCCAGCCGGCCCTTCGCGCCGCGGGTGCCGACGGCAGCCTGCTGACGGTGTCGCTGCACGGGGCGCAGGCGCTCTCGTGGGTCACGGCCGATGGGGTGGAGCGCCTCTACCTGAGCCCGCGCGCGGTGTTCGACGGAAAGTCTGCCATCCGCGGCGGCGTGCCCATCTGCTGCCCGCAGTTCAACCAGCGCGGCACGCTGCCCAAGCACGGCTTCATGCGGAACCTGCCCTGGGAAGACCGCGGCATCGACGCAACGTCGGGCGACTGGGTGCTGCGCCTCCGCGACAGCGACGCCACCCGCAGCCTCTGGCCCCATCCTTTCGAGGCGCGCCTTCATCTGGCCATGGCGCCGGGGCGGCTGCGCATCGCGCTCGTGCTGCTCAACACGGGCTCTGCGCCGCTGAGCTTTGCCGCGGCGCTGCACACCTATCTGTGCGTCGACGACATCGCCGAAGTGCGCCTGGAGGGTCTGCAGGGTGCGAACCGCTGGGATTCGGTGCGCGACGATCGCCACGTGGAGACGGCGCCGGCGCTGCGCTTCGATGCCGAGTTCGACAGCGTCTACGCCGCGCCCGCGCAACCGCTCCAGCTCGTGCAGCCCGGCGGCACGCTCGAGATCTCCCAGAGCGCGAGCTGCAGCGAAACCGTGGTCTGGAACCCGGGCGCCGCGCTCAGTGCGAAACTCGCCGACATGCCCGACGACGGCTTTCGCCACATGCTCTGCGTCGAAGCTGCCCGCATCGACGAGCAGGTGCTGCTGATGCCCGGTGCCGAATGGCAGGGCTGGCAGCAACTGCGCGTTCTTTGAAATTTTCCCTCTCACCGACCATGCTCGCCAAACGCATCATTCCCTGTCTCGACGTCACCGGCGGCCGCGTCGTGAAGGGCGTCAACTTCCTCGAACTGCGCGATGCGGGCGATCCGGTGGAGATTGCCGCGCGCTACAACGCGCAGGGCGCCGACGAGCTCACCTTCCTCGACATCACCGCCACCAGCGACGGCCGTGACCTGATCCTGCCGATGATCGAGGCCGTGGCCTCGCAGGTGTTCATTCCGCTCACCGTGGGCGGCGGCGTGCGCACGGTCGAGGACGTGCGGCGGCTGCTCAATGCCGGCGCCGACAAGACCAGCTTCAATTCGGCCGCCATCGCCAATCCGCAGGTGATCGAAGAGGCCTCGCAGAAATACGGCGCCCAGTGCATCGTGGTGGCCATCGACGCCAAGCGCCGCAGCGCCGAGGAGGCCGCCACCCGCGGACCAGGCTGGGACGTGTACAGCCACGGCGGGCGCAAGAACACCGGGCTCGACGCCGTGGCCTGGGCCACCGAGATGGCGCGCCGCGGCGCGGGCGAGATCCTCCTGACCAGCATGGACCGCGACGGCACCAAGAGCGGCTTCGACCTCGCGCTCACGCGCGCCGTGAGCGACGCGGTCGACGTGCCCGTCATCGCCTCGGGCGGCGTCGGCAGCCTGGACGACCTCGCCGACGGCATCCAGACCGGCGGCGCCGATGCGGTGCTCGCCGCGAGCATCTTCCACTACGGCCAGCACACGGTCGGCGAGGCCAAGGCCCGCATGGCCGCCCGGGGCATTCCGGTGCGCACCTGAGGCGTTGCCCGGGGTGGGACAATACGCGCCATGAACTGGCTCGACGAAGTGAAGTGGGACGCGAACGGCCTGGTGCCCGTGATCGCGCAGGAACAGGGCAGCAACGACGTGCTGATGTTCGCGTGGATGAACCGCGAGGCGCTCGAGAAGACCGCCGAACTCGGCCGCGCCGTGTATTTCAGCCGCTCGCGCGGCAAGCTCTGGTTCAAGGGCGAGGAATCGGGCCATGTGCAGACCGTGCACGAGATCCGCATCGACTGCGACAACGACGTGGTGCTGCTCAAGGTGACGCAGCGCGGCCACGAGCCCGGCATCGCCTGCCACACCGGCCGCCACAGCTGCTTCTTCAGCAAGTACGAGAACGGCCGCTGGACGGTCACGGAGCCGGTCTTGAAAGACCCGGAGTCGATCTACAAATGACCGCCACAGTGAACAACAACACCTCGGACGCCCTTGCACGCCTGGCCGCGGTCATCGAGAGCCGCCTGCCCGCGCGCGGCGGCGACCCCGAGAAGAGCTACGTCGCGCGCCTGCTGCACCGCGGCCCCGATGCCTTCCTCAAGAAGATCGGCGAAGAGGCCACCGAGGTCGTGATGGCCGCGAAGGACGCCGACCATGGCGGCGACCGCGCAAAAATAGTGAACGAAGTGGCCGACCTGTGGTTCCACACCATGGTGGCGTTGGCGCACTACGGCGCATCGCCGGCCGAGGTCATCGCGGAGCTCGAGCGCCGCGAAGGCACCAGCGGTATCGAGGAAAAGGCCCTGCGCAAGGCGCAGGCGCGTGAAGCATCCAACGATTGAAAGGACAGGCATGGCCAACGAGATCGTGAACGTGGAACCCGAGGAGTCGCTCAAGACCTGGGGCTGGATCAGCTACATCCTGCACCTGGTCGTGGCCGTCGGCGCCGTGCTGCCGGGCATGCAGGCTTCGGTGGCGCTGCTGCTGGTGGCGCTTTTGATCGATTTCATCAAGCGCGACAACGCAGCCGGCACCTGGCAGGCCTCGCACTTCAGCTGGCGCATCCGCTCGGTGCTCTGGGCCGGCCTGCTGTACATCGTGACCTCGTGGCTCTGGCTGCTGCTGCTCGTGCCGGGCTGGATCGCCTGGAGCCTGATCTCTCTGTGGTTCCTGTACCGGATCGTCAAGGGCATGATCCGCATGAACGACAACCGCGCCATGGAACCCAAAGATGTCATCTGATCCGAACTGCATCTTCTGCAAGATCGTCGAAGGCAAGATCCCGTCGCGCAAGGTCTACGAGGACGAAGAGCTGTTCGCCTTCCACGACATCGCGCCCTGGGCGCCGGTGCATTTCATGGTGGTGCCCAAGCGCCACATCGCGTCCATGGCGCAGCTCACCGAGGACGACGCCGCGCTGATGGGCCGGATCATGACCCTGGCACCCAAGCTGGCGCTCGAGCAGGGCTGCAGGCCGTATCCCGAAGGCGGCTTCCGCGTGGTCGTCAACACCGGGGCCGAGGGCGGGCAGGAAGTGCAGCATCTCCATGTCCATGTCATGGGCGGTCCCCGGCCCTGGCTTCGCGGCTGAGCGATAAGCCAAACTGTCACACTTACCCCGACTAAAATCGGACACATTCTTAGGAGTCTTCCATGGGTTCTTTTTCCATCTGGCACTGGCTGATCGTGCTGCTCGTCGTGGTCATGATCTTCGGCACCAAGAAGCTGCGGAACATGGGTTCGGACCTTGGCGGTGCCGTCAAGGGCTTCAAGGACGGCATGAAGGACGGCGGCTCGACCGACGCCTCCGCGGCCGCACCCGCCCCGACCGCGCAAGTGACCGGCCAGCCCCCGGCCAACAGCGACAAGTCGGCCATCGACGTCGAAGCACGTCAGAAGTCCTGAGCGCCGTCCGCAAGTGCTCGACCTCGGCATTGAGAAGCTGGCGCTGGTCGGCGTCGTGGCGCTGATCGTCATCGGACCCGAAAAGCTGCCGCGGGTGGCCCGCACCGTCGGCATGCTGCTCGGCAAGGCGCAGCGCTACGTGAACGACGTCAAGGCCGAGGTCAATCGGTCGATGGAGCTCGACGAGCTCCGCAAGATGAAAACCACGGTCGAGGACGCGGCGCGCGACGTGGAGCACAGCATCCACACGGGCGCGAGCGATCTCGAGAAACAGCTGTCGGGCTCTTCGGGCGAAACGCTCTCGGCGCTGGCCGAGCCCGAGCTGTCGGTGCCCGAATACAGGCACCCGCGCAAGAACTGGCGGCTGAAGCAGGGCGCCACGCCGCAGTGGTATAAGGCCCGCAATGGCATGCGCACCAAGGCGCTGTCCGGGGCGGCGCGCGTGGCGCGCTACCGTCCCCGCAAGATCAACTAGCGAATCCGCAGCGTTCCTCGTGCGCCGAACGCCGGCCGGAGCCACGTTTTCCCCGCTCTTTCTTCCTCCCCCATGGCCGATTCCGACAACAAGAACAAAGACGCAGAAGACGAGCTGGCGGGCACCGAACAGCCGTTCGTGCAGCACCTGGTCGAGCTGCGCGACCGGCTGCTTTACTGCGTCTACGGCCTGGCGATCGCGGGCGCGCTGCTCGCCATCTGGCCGGGCCCAGGCGGGCTGATCGACCTGATCGCCATGCCCATCCGCGCGCACATGCCGCCGGATGCCAAGCTCATCGCGATCGGCGTGTTCTCGCCCTTCTTCGTGCCGCTCAAGGTGCTGATGATGACGGCGGTGCTGCTCACGCTGCCCTGGCTCATGTACCAGGCCTGGATGTTCATCGCGCCGGGGCTCTATAGCCACGAAAAGCGCTTCGCGCTGCCGCTGATCTTCTTCGGCAGCCTGCTGGCCTATGGAGGCATCGCGTTCGTGCAGTTCTTCGTGCTTGACAAGATGTTCGGCTTCATCCAGAACTTCACCCCCGACGCGGTGGCGGCCACGCCCGACATCTCTTCGTACGTGGAGGCCATCCTCTCGCTCTACATCGCCTTCGGCGTGGCCTTCCAGGTGCCGATCGTGGTGATGCTGCTGGTGCGCTTCAACATGGTCACGATCGAGAAGCTGCGCTCGTTCCGTGGCTACTTCATCGTCATGGCTTTCGTGATTGCCGCGGTGCTCACGCCGCCCGACGTGATCTCGCAGCTCGCGCTGGCGGTGCCGATGTGCCTGCTGTACGAGGTGGGCATCATCGGTGCGCGCTATTTCGCACAGGGCACCAAGAAGCCCGACGAGGAAAGCGTCGACTCCTCGGTTTGACCGGCGCCCTGCGGGCCGGTCTTTTCAGTGCGTCACTCTGGCTGGTTCGGCATCTGCCGGATCGGCGTTCTCGGGCGCAGGCCTGGCGTCACGTCGAGTTCCATCTTGTCGCTACCGCGTTGCAGCGCGAAGCGTGCCGAAGTGCCGGGCTTGAGCCCGGCCACTGCGGTCAGCAGGGACTGCACGCTGTCGGTGCGCTTTTCGCCCACCGAGGTGATCACGTCGCCCGGGCGGATGCCGGCCTTCGCTGCGGGGCCGTTCTGCAGCACGCCGGTGATGATCACGCCCGAGTCGGCCTTGACGCCGAAGGTTTCAGCCAGTTCGGGCGAGAGTTCGTTGGGCTCGACGCCGATCCATCCGCGGCGCACCTGGCCGTCCTTCACGATGCCTTCGAGGACGATCTTCGCCATCGACACCGGAATCGCGAAGCCGATGCCCATGCTGCCGCCCGATCGCGAATAGATGGCCGTGTTGACGCCCTGGAGGTTGCCGTTCACGTCGATCAGCGCACCGCCCGAATTGCCGGGGTTGATGGCCGCATCGGTCTGGATGAAGTTCTCGAAGTTGTTGATGCCGAGCTGGTTGCGCCCGAGCGCCGAGACGATGCCGCTGGTGACGGTCTGGCCCACACCGAACGGGTTGCCGATGGCGAGCACCTGGTCGCCTACCTGGAGTTCGTCGGAGTTGCCCAGCACGATCGCGGGCAGCTTGTCGAGTTCGATCTTGAGTACCGCGAGGTCGGTGTCCGGGTCGGTGCCGATGACCTTGCCGCGCGTGTGGCGGCTGTCGTTGAGCGTGATCTCGATCTCGTCGGCGCCTTCGACCACATGGTTGTTGGTCAGGATGTAGCCGTCGGAGCTCACGATCACGCCGCTGCCCAGGCCGACCTGGGGCTGGTCCGCCTGGTCGCCGAAGAAGAAACGGAACCAGGGATCGTTGCTGCGGGGATGGCGCGGCGCGGCCTTGCTGGTGTTGATGCTCACCACGGCCGGCGAGGCCTTCTTGGCCGCCGCGCTGAGGCTGCCCGGCGCCGGCGCGGACGGGGCGCCGCCCGGCGCCTCGACGATCGACACCACGCCGCCCAGTGACGTCGTGCGCCGGTTGATCCACTCGGGCTTGAGCGTCGCGACGACGAAGTAGGCCGCGAGCAGGACGGTCACGGCTTGGGCAAAGAGCAGCCAGGTGCGTTTCATGAAAACTTGGAAGAGAAAGACAGACGGTGAATGCGCGCGCCACCCACTGGCGGCGCAAGGGTCGATTCTCCCTCAACGTCAACCCAGCTAGAAAACTGCGCAATGCCGGCCGGAATGCGACTTTTGCCGCGTGGGTCTTGATCCCTGCGGAATTGCACGGCGTATGCTCCCCAAGGCGAATCCTCAGCGAAGTGAAAATCGCGTCAAAACGCAACATTGTTTCCAAACTGCTGGTTAAGCCACCTATTTACATGAAACGCCATTTGCTTCTCGCGGCCGCTTCCCTCGCCCTGCTCGGCCTCGCCGCCTGCAACACGCCCTCGTCCTCCAACGCGCCGGCCCAGCCGGCAGCCGCGTCGGCGAATCCGGGCGCAGGCCGCGACGCCCAAGGTTGCATCCCCTCCGCCGGTTACGCCTGGTGCGCCAGCACGAACCGGTGCGAACGACCGTGGGAACTGGCGAGAAAGAACGGCCTGCCCAACACCATGCAGGCGTTCGAGGCGTTCTGCCGCGGGTCCGCGAGCGGCAGGTAGTTCGCTCGGCCTCCGATCGCCGGGCGATGCGCAGGCGCGGCGAGGGCGCGACAATGTCGCGATGAGCACCACACGCAACGAGCTGCTGCACGCCTTCGATCTGCTGCTCGCGCCCTCGCGCTTCAAGGACTACGGACCCAACGGCCTGCAGGTCGAGGGCCGCACCGTGGTGCGCAAGATCGTCTCGGGCGTGACCGCGAGCCGCGCGCTCATCGAAGCCGCCATTCGGGCCGAGGCCGACGCCATCTTCGTGCACCACGGTCTGTTCTGGCGCGGCCAGGACGGCCGCGTGACCGGCTGGATGAAGCAGCGCCTGAGCCTGCTGCTGGGCGACGACGTCAACCTGTTCGCCTACCACCTGCCGCTCGATGCGCATCCGGAGCTCGGCAACAACGCGCAGCTCGGCCTGCAGCTCGGGCTGCTGGCCCATCCCGGCTCGGCAGGGCGCTTCGGCGAGCAGGAGCTCGGCTTCCTCGGCGCGCCCGAGAACGGGGAGCCCTTCGCGAGCGGCAAGGCGCTCGCGGCACATGCCGAGAAGGTGCTGGGGCGGCCCGTCACGCTGGTGGACACGGCCCAGCGCCCGATCCGGAACGTCGCCTGGTGCACGGGTGGCGCCCAGGGATATTTCGAGGCCGCCATCGCTGCCGGCGCGGACGCGTTCATCACGGGGGAAATCTCCGAGCCGCAGGCCCACTATGCACGCGAGATGGGGGTAGCCTTCCTGGCCTGCGGCCACCATGCGACCGAGCGCTTCGGTGCGCCCGCGGTGGCGGGGCACGTGGCGGCGCAGCTCGGGCTCAAGCACGAGTTCATCGACATCGACAACCCCGCATGAGCGATCTGGCCACGCACGCACCGATCGCGATCACGCTCGGCGATCCGGCGGGCATCGGGCCCGAGATCATCGTCAAGGCGTTTCAGGCTGCGCCCGAGACCACGCGCGGCGCGTTCGTGGCCGGCGACGTCGCCACCGTGCGCAGCGCCGCCCAGGCGTTTGCGCGGCCAGGCCTGCCGGCGTGGCCGGTGGCGCAGATCGAGCGCATCGCCGAGGCTGCCGCCGTGCCGCCCGGCTGCATCCCGGTGCTGCAGGTGGTGGCGCCGCCTGCGCAGCCGATCGTGCTCGGCCGCATCAGTGCCGAGGCCGGCCGCATTGCGGGCGAGTGCGTCGTCTGGGCCGCGCGCGCGGCGCTGCGCGCGGAGGTCGCCGCAATCGTCACGGCGCCGCTCCACAAGGAAGCCCTGGCGGCGGCCGGCCTTCCGTACCCGGGCCACACCGAACTGCTGCAGGCCGAGGCGGCGGCGCATGCGGGGCTCGCGGTCGAGGGCATGCCGGTGCGCATGATGCTCGCCAACGACGAACTGCGCACCGTGCTGGTGAGCATCCACGTGTCGCTGCGCGATGCCATCACGGCCGTGAGCTTCGGCGGCGTCCTCGAGACGCTGCGCATCACGCACCGCGCGCTGCAGCGCATCCTCGGGCGGGCGCCGCGCATCGGCGTGGCCGGTCTCAATCCGCATGCGGGAGAGGGCGGGCTGTTCGGTTCCGAAGAGCGCGATGTGATCGCGCCCGCCATTGCCGCCGCGCGCGCCGAAGGCATCGATGCCGACGGCCCGCACGCGCCCGATACCGTCTTCATGCGCGCGCGCGCCAAGGGCAGCGTGCCCGACAGCGGCGAGTTCGACGTGGTGGTGGCGATGTACCACGACCAGGGGTTGATCCCGGTCAAGTACCTCGGCGTGGAGAAAGGCGTGAACGTGACGCTCGGCCTGCCGCTGGTGCGCACCAGCCCCGACCACGGCACCGCCTTCGACATTGCCGGCACGGGGCGGGCCGATGCGTCGAGCCTCGTCGAGGCCCTGCGCATGGCGCGCCGGCTGGCCGCAGCGCGTTGATTGCGCCGCTCAGGGCCGCTTGAGGCTGTCGCGAATCTCGCGCAGCAGCGCGATGTCTTCGGGCGGGGCGACCGGTGCCGCTGGCGTCTCGGCCTGGGTTTTGCGCAGCTTGTTGATCTGCTTGACCATCATGAAGATGATGAATGCGAGGATCAGGAAGTTGACCGCGATGGTGATGAAGTTGCCATAGGCCAGCACCGGAACGCCTGCCTTCTTGAGGTCCGCGAGGTTGTTTGCCACGCCGGCCGGCGCCGTGCCCAGCACCACGAAGAGGTTCGAGAAATCGAGCTTGCCGAACACCAGCCCGACGAGCGGCATGATGATGTCGTTCACCAGCGAGTCGACGATCTTCCCGAACGCCGCGCCGATGATTACGCCCACGGCGAGATCCACTACGTTGCCCTTGACGGCAAATTCCTTGAACTCACTGACGATGCTCATGATGTCGTTACCCTCTGCGTTCTTTGGTGTGGAATGGGCCGCCAGTATGCCGTCACGCGTTCGGGATTCGCCAACCTGAGGCTTCCGGGCAGCGCCCGAGTGTAGTTCGAAAGCGTTGCATGCCAATGGCGTCCGGTTGTTTTGCCACACGCGGCGTCGCGGGCATCAATAATAAGAAGAATATCTTCCTCAATTCGATGAATAATTTCTGGTTAGTTGTCACGGCATTCGGTGACAGTGGTTTTCTGCTGCCCGCGGCATTCTGGATTGCAATCTGGCTCGCGAGCAATCCGGAGACGCGACGTGCAGCGGTGCATTGGGTATTCCTATTCGGCGGCTGCGGATTGCTGGTGATGATCTCGAAACTGGCTTTCCTGGGCTGGGGAATTGGCAGTGCCCGTTTCGATTTCACCGGATTCAGCGGGCACACCGCGTTGGCAACGGGGCTCTGGCCGGTCATCTTCTGGCTCGCGGCCCAGCGCGCTTCGCCTGCCGTGCGCTTCGCTGCCGTGGCAGCCGGGTGCGGCTGGGCGGTCGTGGTGGGCACCTCGCGGTTGGCCCTCGAGGCGCATTCCACGACGGAAGTCGTAACCGGAACGTTCCTCGGTCTGATGGCGAGCATCGGCTTTCTCTGGTTGCATGGTGCGCGGCGGATTCCGCCGCCGGCGCCGCGCTGGCTGGCCGCCGGCCTGGCCGTGCCGCTCGTGTTCTTTCTCGTGGGGCGCCCTGCACCGACACAGGGCGCACTGGAAGCGCTGGCCAAGTGGATGGCGGGCATCGAACGCCCGTACACGCGCCTCGATCTGCGGCAGCTGCGCGAGCCTCCGCGCAAGCGGGCGTAGCAAAAAACCTCTGCTTACAAAAGAGCAAACCTTTTCAACGCATTGCCGGGGCCTCTGGTTCGTGGCACGGATGCCACAAAGGGCAATGTCAAGCCGGTAATTGATAGTTCACATTTGGGGGCGAGCGGTCGGCTCGTCGGGCAGGGGATTCCAGCCCTTTCTCCCAATGGAGGAGGGGCCTCTTTTATTGAGGTGCTAGATAACCACAGGCCGGATCAGGGTATTCCGCAGATGGAAACAAGTTTTTCATCTATTCAACGGAAAACCACTGTTGAGCGGACAGCGACAATTCGACGCGGCCTGCCTGCCGATGCGGCGCAGGCTTGCTTTGACGAACCGCGGACATAAAGACAAGGCGTAATTGCCGGTTTGGCTCGGGCCTTGCATGGGCATCGCGGTTGTTAAAACCAATTAGTGCAATGGGGATCAATTTGACACGCTTCGTGTACCCGAAGGGGTGGGGTTTTGCCCTAATGGGCGCGTTATTGCTGCAGGGCTGTGCACCGGGGTTCGGGTCGTTGGGCGCTTACGAGGCCGACCAGAGCCTGCCTCCCGAATTCCAGTACCTGCCGGCCGACGGTGCGCCGGACGGGGTGATCACGTCCATTTCGCCTGCGCTCATCCGCACGATGGCCGAGGCGGAGCCGACTTCCGTTGCGCCGGACGTGAAGGCACTGTTCGGGGAAGCTCCGGCGTACACCATCGGACCCGGCGACGTGGTCGGGGTGATCGTCTACGACCACCCGGAACTGCTGCCGAACGCGGGTGCAGTGATCACGCAGCAGGCCGACCCCACGGGCATCAGCGTGGCCCCCGGCTTCATCGTTGGCGCCACGGGCCAGATCAGCTTTCCGTACATCGGCCGCGTAAAGCTCGAGGGGCTCACCGAGATCGAAGCCTCCGACCTCATCGCTAGCCGGATCTCCGAGTACATCAAGTCGCCGCAGGTGACGGTGCGGATCCAGTCGTTCCGAAGCCGCCGCGCATTCGTGGAAGGCGAGGTGCGCAACCCCGGGCTGCAGATCTTCACCGACGTGCCGATGACGCTGGCCGAAGCCCTGAGCCGGGCCGGCGGCGTCACCGCGAATGGCGACCGGTCGTTCGTGACGCTCACGCGCGGCGACAGGACCACGCAGATCGACCTGGAGCGCCTGCAGGCGCGCGGTGCCGATGCCAGCAGGATCCCGCTGCGCAACGGTGACGTGGTGCAGGTGCGCAACCGCGACGAGAGCAAGGTGTTCGTGATGGGCGAGATCGCGCGGCCCTCGGCGCTGCGCATGTACAACGGGCGGCTCAGCCTCAACGAAGCGCTCGGCGAAGCCGGCGGTCCGAACCTGGCGTCCGCCAACACGGGCCAGATCTACGTCATCCGCAACAACGCGCGCGGCCTGCCGGCGATCTTCCATCTGAATGCACGCAACCCTGCGGCGTTGGCGCTCGCCGAGCGCTTCCCGCTGCAGCCCAAGGACGTGGTCTACATCGATTCCGTGCCGCTCGTGACCTGGAACCGCCTTGCAAGCCTGATCTTGCCGGCCGCGCAGGTCATCAACGCGGGCGACGAAGTCTGGAGCCGCCACCGATGAAATCCGTACTGACGGTCTGCATCGGCAACATCTGCCGCAGCCCCATGGCCGAAGGCCTGCTGGCGGCAGGACTGCCGCACCTGCGTGTCATGTCCGCGGGCACCGGCGCGCTCGTCGGGCGCGCCGCCGATCCGATGGCGCAGCAGCTCATGCAGGCGCGCGGCATCGACATCTCGGGCCACGTGGCGCAGCAGGCGAACCAGCTGCTGTGCCGGCAGGCCGACCTGATCCTCGTGATGGACATGGGCCAGCGCCGCCACCTCGAGACGACCTACCCGTTCGTGCGCGGCAAGGTGTTCCGCATCGCCGAGGCCGCCAAGCAGGACGTCCCCGACCCCTACCGGCAGGACGAGGCGGCGTTCGCGCACGCGCTCTCGCTCATCGACGTGGGGGCCAGGACCTGGATCGACCGCATTCTGAAAATTACAAAACCCGAGCAGCAACCGACATGAATGCAGCACCGCAGCAAGCCGCCCTGCCGATGCCACCGCTGGAAGAGGAGAGCGAAGGCATCAACCTGGTCGAGTACCTGGACATCCTGATCGACAACCGCTGGCTCATTGCCGGCGTCGTTGCGGTCGCGCTGTGCCTCGGTGCCGCCTATGCGCTCTTCGGCAAGCCTGTGTACGAGGCCAACCTCGCCGTGCAGGTGGAAGACTCGGGCAATTCCGCCGGTAGTTTCCTCGGCGATGCCGCCTCGTCGCTGCTGAGCGTCAAGACCCCGGCCGCCGGCGAGATCGAGATCATCCGTTCGCGCGCGATCCTCGGCCAGGCGGTGGAGAACACCAAGCTCTACATCAGCGCCCGGCCGCGCTATGCGCCGGTCGTGGGCAGCTGGCTTTCGCGGCGCGCAAGCGAGCTCTCGGACCCGGGCTTCATGGGACTTTCGGGCTACGTGAGCGGCACCGAGCAGATCGTGGTTCCGCAGTTCGACGTGCCGGCGAGCCTGGAGGAGAAGCCCTTCCGGCTGACCGTGAAGGCGAACAACCAGTACGAACTGAGCCATCCCGACATGGCCGCGCCGCTTGCGGGTGCGATCGGCACGCCGCTTCTGGCCGAACTCGGGGGCGCACGGCTCCGGCTGCTGGTGAGCACTGTGAACGCGAAGCCGGGTGCGCAGTTCGAGCTGGTGCGGTTCTCGAAGCAGAAGACGCTGCTGGCGCTGCAGGACAGCCTCAAGGTGGCCGAGAAGGGCAAGCAGTCGGGCGTGCTCGACGTCAGCTGGAAGAACCCCGATCCCGAGCGGCTCACGCAGGTTCTCAACGAGGTCGGCCGGCTCTACGTTCGCCAGAACATCGAGCGCAAGGCGGCCGAGGCCGAGAAGACGCTGGGTTTCCTCGACACCGCGTTGCCCCAGTTCAAGAAGCAGCTCGAGCAATCCGAAGATCTCTACAACCGCTACCGCAACGAGAATGGCACCGTGAGCCTCGACGACGAGGCGAAGAACGCGTTGTCGCAGACCGTCGAGCTGCAGGCCAAGCTGCTCGAGGCGCAGCAGAAGCGGCGCGAACTCTCGGCGCGCTTCACCGACAAGCACCCGACGCTGCAGACGCTGGACAACCAGATCGCCGCGTGGAAGGGCGAGATCGCAGGTGTCGACGTCCGTATCCGCAAGATGCCGCTGCTGCAGCAAAACACCGTGCAGATGCAGCGCGACATCAAGGTCAACACCGATCTCTACGTGTCGCTGCTCAACAGTTCGCTGCAGATGCGCCTCGCCAAGGAAGGCAAGGTCGGCAATGTGCGGCTTCTGGACGAAGCCATCGTTCCCGAGGAGCCCGTCTGGCCCAAGCGCTCGCTGATCTTCGCCGTGGCCCTGCTGTTGGGGCTCGGCGCCGGCGTAGCCGCGGCCATTGGGCGCAACGCGCTGTTCGGCGGCATCCGCAACCCAAGCGAGATCGAGTTGCAAACCGGGCTCAGCGTCTACAGCAGCATTCCGCTGAGCGGCGCCCAGCGGCTGATCGACAAGAGCATCGAGAACAGGGCGCCCGGCCTGCACGTGCTGGCGCTGCAGCAACCGGAAGACCCCGCGATCGAAAGCCTGCGCAGCCTGCGCACCGCGCTGCAGTTCACCATGCTCGAAGCTGCCAACAACCGACTGCTCATTTCCGGTGCGACCCCGGGCGTCGGGAAGACCTTCGTGTCGGTCAACTTCGCGGCCATCACCGCGGCCTCGGGCAAGAAGGTGCTGCTCATCGATGCCGACCTGCGCAAGGGCCGGGTGAACCAGTTCTTCTCGATGCCGCGGTCACCGGGCCTGTCCGAATTGATCGCCGGCACCATCACGCAGGACAAGGCGCTTCGCTCATCGGTCCAGCCGAACCTCGACGTGATCACGACCGGTGTGCTGCCGCCCAACCCGGCGGAATTGCTACTGAGCGAATCTTTTTCGCAGATTCTGCAAAAGCTCTCCCCTGATTACGACCTGGTGATCGTCGACACGGCGCCCGTGCTGGTGGCTGCGGACACCGCGTCGGTGGCGCCGCTCGCCGGCTCGCTGCTGCTCGTGGCGCGTGCTGAAAAGACCCAATTGGGCGAATTGAACGAAAGCATCCGCAGGCTGGCCCATGCCGGCTGCGCCGCCAATGGCGTCATATTGAATGCTATGGACTTATCTCGACGGCATGCCGGTAGCAGCAGCTATAAGTACGGCGGTTACCGATACACACACTATAAATACAAAAACAACAGGGATATCACCTAGTCTTAAGCTCCGTTTCTGGGAAAATTTGCCAAGAATGTGAGATTTATCACTGGACGCACTAAATAGGTGCGATGGGTTATTTGCTAATTAAAAAGCACTCGGGCGAATAGCGTATTCATTTGGTATTACTCGTCCAGATCGCTTGCCCGCGCACGGATTTTTGCGCCGCAACCTTCAGGGCTTCCGCGGTCCGGGTCGAAAAGGCTCGGGCGCCGGGCCTTCATATGCCACAGGACCCGCAAGGGGCAAGCACGCGCTTGTAAGACGAAAGGTGCTCTGCAATGAGACTTCTTCAGCTGGAAATTCGTTCGATCCTTGAATGTGAAATAGGAGCATTCCGATGACCAATTTCCGTTCGGAGGAATCGATGGTGCCCCCCGGCGACGAGGCCTTCGGGGGCATTGCGGGCGATGCGGGATGGACGAGGGTGCGTCATTCGCCCATGCTGCGCGCAGGCAAACGGACAGTGGACATTTCCGCGGCACTGTTCTTCTTCTGCGCCTTCGGCTGGCTATTTGCCATTTTGGCGGTCGGCGTGCTGATCACATCGGGCGCGCCGGTACTTTATTCGCAACCCCGCTACGGACGCGGCGGGCGGATCTTCAAGTTCTACAAATTCCGCTCGATGCTGCCGAACTCCGCGCAGATCCTGGAAGAGCATCTGAAGAACGACCCGGTGGCGCGCCAGCAATGGGCCGAATACCAGAAGCTGGAGAACGACCCGCGCATCACCCCGTTCGGCAAATTCATCCGCAAGACCAGCCTGGACGAATTGCCGCAGTTCTGGAACGTGCTGGTGGGCGACATGAGCCTTGTCGGCCCGCGCCCCTGCATGCTCGACCAAAAGAGCCTGTACGGCTCGGACTGGTCGTTCTATTGCGCCGTTCGCCCGGGCATCACCGGACTCTGGCAGGTCAGCGGCCGCAACCAGCTGAGCTACAAGGCGCGCGTCGCGCTCGACGTTGCCTACGTCGAGACGCTGTCGGTCAGCCGGGACATCGGCATCTTCATCCGGACCATCTGGGTCGTCGCCGTGGGACATGGCTCGCGCTGAGCGCTTCGCCTGATTGATGATATGAAGAAGATACTGATCTGCGCTGTGCCCTTCAGCGACAACCTCGGCGACGGCGTGATCGCGGCCTCGCTCGCGCACATCGTCGGCCTCAAATACCCACAGGCGCGGGTGGAATTCCTGGACATTGCCGGTCGGCAGGGATTTGCGGAAGAGAACCTGCGTGGCGGCGGCGCCTTTCGCGTGTTCGCGAAATTGCCGTTGCTGCTGCGGTCGCTGATCGTGTTCCTGTATTGCCTCAAGGGCTACGTTTCCTCATGGCGCAGGAATTGGGAGGCGGCCGTCGACGATGCCGACCTCGTGGTGATTGGCGGCGGCCAGCTTTTCTGCGACGTGGCGCTCAACTTTCCGGCCAAGCTGTTTTTCCTGAGCCGGCTGCTGCGCGGGAAGAGGGTGGTGGTCGCGAGCGTGGGCGTGACCGCCAGATGGACGTTCTGGGGGCAATTCCTGGTCAAGCGCTTCCTCGACAACGCAAGGCCGGTGTTCTACGCCACGCGCGACCAGGAGTCGGCCGACAACCTGCACACGTATTTCAAGGTGCCGCGGCCGCAGATCCGGGTCGTGCCCGATCCGGCATTGATCTGTGCCGACGCGTTCCCCGACGAGCTGTCGCCCGAGAAGACCTGGGACGTCGGCATCTGCGTCAGCAGCCTCGATGCGCTGGTGATGAATTCGGAATACGGCAGCGCCAATTCGACGCCGTCGGCTCGGTTCTTCTCGAGCCTGGCCGACACATTGCGCGCGCAGGGGCTGCGGGTGCTCTATTTCACCAACGGCGCGGCCGAGGACAACCGGGTGCTGGACGAAATCGTCTTGGCAGCCGGCGAGGCGAAACCAGCCTTCGTGGTGCCTCGCCATCCCGACGAACTGGTGTCGCTGATCAGCGCGTGCGCCTGCATCGTGGCCCATCGGCTGCACGCCAACATCGTGGCCTATGGCCTGCACATTCCTTCGGTCGGAATGAACTGGGACAAGAAGGTCGCGTCGTTCTTCGAACTGACGGGACGCGAGCGTCACCTCTTCGACCTGTCGCCCGAGGTGGAAAAGCTCGGGTCCTCGGTGCGGGACCTGCTGGGTGAGCGGAACCCGGCCCGGCAACGCCTCGATGCGCTCCGAAGCCAGGTCGTGGCCGGCATCCATGCACTGATCTGAATGGATGGGCCGACATGAAGATATTGCACGTCGCGGAGACGCTCAAGGGCGGCCTCGAAACCTACCTGCGGATGGTGTCGGGCTTCCAGCAGAATTCGCCCGCGATCTCCCAGGCCAAGTTCGTGCTGCCAGCGCCGGTCGACTGGCTGAGCCCGAAAGATACGCACGTCGTGCCGGCGGCGCGCAGTCCGCTGGTGCTTGCCGGCTATGCGGCCGAGATCCGCAGGATCATCCGCACGGAACGCCCGACGGTGCTGCATCTCCACAGCTCGATCGCAGGGGGCATCGTGCGCGCCATGGCGCTCGTCGGCCAGGTGCCGGCCGAGACCCGCATCGTCTACTGCTCGCATGGCTGGGCCTTCGACCAGATCGGGCCGTCGTACAAGAAGGCGATCTACCGCTGGATCGAATGGCTGCTCTCGCACTGGAGCGACGCGATCATCTGCATCAGCGACCATGAACTGCGGCTGGCCGAAAAATTCGGCATCAAGCGCTGCACCTGCATTCCGAACGGCATCGCCGCCTCGCCGGCACCGGCTGCCATCGAGGCCGCGCCCCGCCAGGTTCCGTCCGAAAGGAAGATCCTGTTCGTCGGGCGGCTCGACCAGCAGAAGGGCGTCGACGCGCTGCTCGATGCCTACGTCCGCGTGCGGCCGAACTTCAAGCTGGTCGTGGTCGGCGAAGCGGTCCGCAACGACCTTCCGCTTGCCAAGCCCAACGAGGTCGAGTTCAAGGGCTGGCTCGAAAAGGAAGCGCTCGACGAGGCCTACCGTTCGTGCGAGGCGATCATCGTTCCCTCGCGCTGGGAGGGCTTCGGCCTGGTGGCCGTCGAGGCGATGGCGCGCGGCAAGCCGGTGTTTGCTTCGGCCGTGGGCGGGCTGGTCGACATCGTCGAGGACCATCGAAGCGGACGGCTGTTCGCGCTCGAGCGCATCGACGACATGCTGCGCGAGATCGACCGCCTTGCCTCGGACGATCTGGCGCGCATGGGCCGTGCCGGCCGCGCGCTGTTCGAGCAGAAATACACCGCCGACCGCATGAATGCCGCAATCGTCGACCTCTACAAGGAGTCGGTGCTTTGAAGAAGATACTTGCTTTCCTGCTGGCAACGGCGGCACTGGCCGGCCTCGGCAGCGGGGCCCAGGCGCGCGGCATCGCCGAACTGGCATCGGCATACCCCGTGGCGCTGAGCGTGCAGATCGATCCCGCGGACATCTCGGACGACGACCTGCGGGAGATCAAGGCTTCGGGCTTCGAGTTCGTGCGCTTCGGCGCGCGGCCGCCGCTCAAGAGCGTGAACCCGGCGTCGATCGACTATTCGAGCCTGATCCGCCGCGTGAAGAACGCACGGCTCGAAGCGATCGTCACGCTGTTCGGCGGGCGCGAAATCTGGGGCCAGCGGCCGGCGGACCTGCGCGGCGGCCAGCGCGAGAAGCTGTTCGCGGAGTTCGCGCGTGGCTTCATGGAGGCGCATGCGGCCGACGTGGCCGTGTGGGAACTGTGGAACGAGCCCGACCACAAGACTTTTCTCAATCCGTCGCTGCATGCGGACTTCGGCGTCGCGACCGCGGCCTTCTGCAGCAGCATCTTGCAGCTGAAGACGCCACCGAAGATCGTCATGGGCTTCGGCTTCGCCAAGCTGCCGTTCCACGCTGGCCAGGTGCCGGCGCCGATCGAGAATGCCTTCGTCTCGGCCGCCAAGTCGAACTGCCTGACGGACATCTCGATCCATCCGTACCGCTCGGTGCCCGAAACGGCCATCGCCGACTACGCCAGGCTGCGCGCCGAGATCGACCAGCGGCAGTTGAACAAGGTGGGCATCGTGGCCTCGGAATGGGGCTATGCCTCGTACCTGCCGGTGCGCGACCGCAACGGCCAGGCCTCGCTGATCTTCCGCGAATACCTCACCAACGTGGCGGCCGGCATCAAGCTGCTGAACCTCTATGCCTGGAAGGACCGCGGCACCTCGGTCGTCGCGCGGGAAGACAACTTCGGGCTCAAGTCGAAGAGCGGCGAGAAGAAGGAGGCGTTCGGGAGCCTCACCGAGTTCCTGCGGATCGTGCGCGACGCGAGGAAGGTCTCCTACGAGGAGGCCGGAGGCGTGCACAAGCTGGTGCTGAGCCGTGGAAGCGCGCTGCTGCACGTGGTGTGGACCGAGCGCGGCGAACAGAACGTGGTCGTGCCGGCCGAGAAGGGCAGGAAATGCACGCGCGTCGAGTTCTTCCCGCAGGTGCGCCGCGGCGGCTGCGGTGCGCCGGACGAGGGCGGCTTCGCAGCCAGGGCGAGCGCCCAGCCGGTCCTGCTGTCGTTCTCGGAATGAACATCGCGGGAATTCGAAAGCGCCTGGGCCCGGTCTACGCGATTGCCGATCAGTGCATCTACAGCGCGAGCCAGCTGCTGCTGAGCTTCGCGCTCGCGCGCGCCCTGTCGCCCGCCGACTTCGGCATCGCCTCGGCCTTTCTCGCGATCGTCAGCTTCCAGTACATCCTGCACACGGCCGTGGTGCACGAGCCGATCCTGATCAAGCGCTACTACGCGAGCCGGTCGGCGGCATGGTGGAGCTGGGCGCTCGTGCTGGGCGTCTCGGTGGCGGGCTTCCTCGCGTGGCAGTTCGCGAGTTTTCCCGGTCCGCTGGCCTGGGCCGGCATCGCGCTGATCGTGGGCTACGAGCTGTTCTGGACCGCGCGCAGCATGCTGCTCGTGGGGCGGCGCTTCCTCGCGCTCTGCGCGTCGGGCCTCCTGGTGTGCGTCGGCTACGTGGTGGTGCTGATCGGGCTGAAGCCCGCTACATGGGCCGAGGCGCTGCTGTGGATCGCCATCGTCCAGTTGCCGTTCGCCCTGCTGATCGCCGGCAACCTGGGGCGCGTGATCGCGCCGCTGCCGGCGCCTGCCGATGCACAGGCCTTGACCATCGGCGAGGCCGCCAGCTATGGCTGGAAGGCCGGCCTTTCGCAGTGGATGAGCTGGATCATGACGGGCGGCGCGATCCTGCTGCTCGGCTCTTCGGCGGATGCCGCGCAGGGCGGGCTGCTGAAGATCTACATCACTTTCCTGCTGCCGATGCAGTACGTGCTGCTGGCGCTGGGTTACTACATCCTGCCGCGGCTCGCGGCCGGCTGGAAGACGGACGCGCGCAAGGAGGCGCACCGCCTCTTCGTCAAGTTCGTGCTGTTCGGCTTTCTCGTGGCGGCCGTCGGCGGCGTCGTGCTCGGCCTGCTCGGGCCGCACCTGGTGGTGCTGGCCTTCGGCCCGAACTACGCCGGCATGGATTTCTCGCCGTTCTTCTATGCCCCGGCCGTGTTCGGCCTCACGATGTGCCTGCGCACCGGATTCAGGGCCGCCGGACGGCCCGGCGCGCTGCTGTGGTGCTCGATCTTCGGTGCGCTGGTCTTTGCGGCCTGCATGCTCGCAACCAAGCCGCCGATCTCCTACATCCAGACCATCCATGCCATGACCGTCGGCTTCGCCTGCATGGCGGCGGCCATGATCGCCTGGCTGTTCTTCATCATGCGCGCCGGCGCCGCATCGCCGGCGCGCTGAGCTAGCGCCGCTCGAAGTTCAGGATGTTGTCGCCGGCGCGCGGCTCGCCCGTGCCCGGTGCGCGGAACTTGTAGGCGCTCGGGTCGCGCGCGGAGGTCATCTCGTAGAGCGGATGGATACGGCCCAGCCGCGCACCGCCGTCGCGCACCAGCGGCGCCCAGGCGAAGTTGGCGGTGAACTTGTTCGTGCGCGGCAGCAGTGCGTCGAACGGGATCGACAGGTAGATGCCCTTGTCGAAGCTGCCTTCGCCGAACTGCCGCGCCGAGACGTTCGTCTTCGTCGCGTAGGCGCCGAGCACCACGCCGTTGTCGAAGCGGCGGCTGATGTCGATCGTCACGCCGCGGTCGCCCGCGAGGTATTGGCCCGCGCTGACCTTCGCGAGCACGCCGTTCCAGCCTGTGTCCCAGTAGACCGTCGCATGGCCAGTGTTGACCTTGTAGTCGCGCAGTCCGAAGTCCTGCTCGAAGTCGCGTTGCCGCACATGGTTGAAGTCGACGCCGAATGCGAGCTTGCTGCGCCAGGGGCGGTAGAGCCACTCGCCGCCGACGCCGGCGAACATCGTTTCGAGCGCGCCGCCGTACACGCTGTAGTACTGGTTGTCGGTGAGCCGGCCCACATGCGTGAGCTGGAACACCGGCATGGTCAGCCGCCGCGAGGTCACGTATTCGCGCTGGAAGGTCCGCACGCGCGGCAGGTTGCTGGGCGCGGTGTAGGTGAACTTGTCGAAGTTGTCGACCAGGCGCAGGTTCAGCGCGCCGTTGACCCAGGTGCTCGGCGTGAAGCGGTACTCGGCCACGGCCTGCACACCGATCTGGTAGAGCACGAAGGCGTTCGGTCCGCCCAGGATCTGGCCCAGGCTGGGCGTGAGCCCGATCGTGAACTTGGGCGTGTCGCGCTCCCATGCGGGCAGGCGCTTGCTGCTGTCGATGTCGCCGCCGTTGTTGTCTACGGCGGCAGCGGCGGTGCGGCTTGTCACCACAGGCACGATCACGCCGGGATCGGCACCGAGCGGCGCGGGCGCGTAGTCGCGCTGGCTCGCGGCGCGTTGCTGGGCCGGGGTCTGCGCCTGGTAGTGCGCATTCACCCATTCGTCGCGGTCGACCACCTGCGCATGCATCGGCAGTCCGCGTTCCGAATAGTGCAGCACGAAATTCCGGACCGAGCCGGGCGCGTCGCGGTGCAGCACCGCGATGATCTGCTCGACGCGCGCACTGCGGTAGACGGTGGCGCTCTCGGTGATCCAGACGTGCAGCATCGCGCCCTGCGGCGCAATGCGCTGGATGGTCCAGTCGGTGCGGCGTTCGATGTCCGCTGCCGTGGCGGCCCAGCCCTGGAAGGCGGTGGGCGCGGTCGGCGAGAACTTCGGCGCGGGCGGGTCCGCCGTCTTGGGCATCTGCATCTTCGCGAGGTTGGTCTGCAGCGTGAGCCCGACCATCACCTTGTCGCCGCGCTCGAAGCCGGCCGAGAAGGTCACGCCCGGCGCGTAGCGGTACTCGAGCCCGATGTTGACCGGCGAGCGCTGCCGCTGGTTGTTGTTGAGCGGCTCGTTCTGATAGTCATTGCCTTCGTATTCGAGCTTCAGCGTCAGCGGCTCCCAGGGCGTGCGCCACTGCACGCCGCCGAACAGCGCGGCAGGTCCGCGGAAGAGCCGGCTGAAGTTAGCGCCGCCCCAGGTCGTCTGGCTCACTCGGGTCTTGAAGCGGCTGTCGAGCAGGCCGAAGGGGTTGCTGATGGTGCCGGCGTTCCCCATGTAGCCCCAACCGATGCCGAGGCTGAAGTCGAACTCGCCATAGCGCTTGTTCGCCACCAGGTACTCGGACGAGAACAGGCCGGTGCCGCCGATGTCGCGAAAACCGAGCGCCACTTCGGGCAGGTAGGCCGATTCCTTCCAGAGCCGCGCCTTCAGGTCGATGCTCTTGTCCTTGTAGCCCTGGTTGCTGAGGCCGATGCCGTAGATCCGGTTGCTGATCGAGCTGTAGCGGAAGCCCGCCTCGAGCCAGTCCAGCGGCTGGAACATCACGTTGAGCCGGGTGTACGGGGACACATGCGAGATCGACGTTCGCATGTCGCCCGCCTGGCCCATGCGTGCGGTCGGCGTCTGCAGCAGGCCGGTTTCGCCCCAGTCGTTGCCGCTGGTCTGAAGCGCTCGGTACTCGGGGGCCGGCTCGGTGAGGACGGAGATCACCGTCGAGGGCGGCGCGGCCGGAGAGTCCGGTGCGGAGGCTGCGGCCTCGGTGAGGGGCGCCTGCGCAGTGGCTTCTTCCTGCGGCGACGGCCCCTGCGTGGCCAGCAGCTTGATGATGCCCTCGGAGATGCGCTCCAGGTCGTCCATGCCGCGTGGCGCGGACCAGATCCAGGCGCCCGGCGCGGGCTCGTCCGACGGATGCGCGTTCCATGGCGACACGCCCACGCGCGCCGTGCGGCCGTCGGGCTGGGCAACCCAGGCCCAGTCGTGGTCGCCCTCGACATCGCAGGCCGCAACGTAGTCCCACGCCTTGCGGCCAGCCTCGTGCGCCACCTGGCACAGCCGGCCGTCGGGCTGCAGCACCGTCACGGTCCGCAGCGCTGGTGGCGGCGCCACCAGCTGCTGGCCGGCCGCGAGCACCGGGTCCTGGTCGGGATGCGCCTCGAGCCAGCGCGGGTCGACGATGCCGAGGGCCACGCGGCCGGTGACCGGCAGGCCCTGCAGCCGCGCGATCAGTTGCTGGTGCTGCGCCTGTTCGGCCTTCGGTGCGCGGCGGCGCGACGCTTCGAGCCGCACCAGCAGCGTGTTCTTGAGAAATTGCTGGGCCAGCCGCTCTTGCGGAACACGCCAGGCGAGTCCGGGCGATGCCGCGGCGGGCGGCTGCCGCAGCAGCCAGGCGCTCAGCCGCTCGCCGGGCCGGATGTCTGCGTCGCTCGTGGGCGAGGAGGCACTGTCGGCCGGCGCATTGGCAGGCACCTGGGCGTTTGCGGCGCAGCTTGCCGCCAATGCACAGGCGGCCATCGCAGCGCGAAGGGGCCGGGGATCCCTGGCAAGGCCACGCAGCAGAAGCGGACGGCTCATGAACCAGCGCTCGCCGCTGCGACGGGTGCTGGAGAAGAAGGCGTCCACTGCTCGAAGCTCATACACAGGTCATTGGAAATACATTGCTCGGAATAGACGACGCGCGGCGCGCCTCCCGCTTGCAGGACACCGAAGCGGGCGGCCGGGAGCGATGCGCTTGCCGGTCGCGTCGTGCTGCGCTCCTCGTACCAGCGCAGCGATGCGGCGGGCCTGCCGGCCAGCGCCGACTGGCTGGGAGCGGCGATCGGCGCCAGTGCCACCTCGTCGCGGATGCCGAAGCGGTAGCCGGGCATCATGTCGCGCTCACGCACGTAGGTTTTCGCGGCCGCGTCGCCGGACCAGGCGGGCAGCTTCGAGAAGCGCACCTCGCGCCAGTCGGTCGACAGCCCGCTCGTACCCACCAGCCGTCCGTCGAGCAGCCGCAGCACTTCGCCGCTGCCGCTGTACCAGACCTCGACCGCGCCTTCGGAGCGCTGGTCGATATAGCCCAGCGCCATGAAGACCGTCTGCGCGCCGGTCGTCACGCGCAGATAGCGGTAATTCGGATTGAAGGTGGGTTCGGAAGCGGCAGCGGACTGGCCGCCATAGAGATGCCGCGCCGTGGCCAGCATGGCCGAGGAACCGGAAGAGCAGCCGCCAATGCCCAAAAGAAATGCTGCCAGAAGACAGCATTCGACCGACCGCACGGCGAAGCCGGCGGACGGGACCTTTGGCGAGCGCCCTCCCGCAGGGAGGGCCGGCACGTTCAGTTGGTGCCGGTCGTGCCCGTGCCGGTGCCGCCGGTACCACCCGTACCGCTGCCGCCACCGCTGTTGCCACCATTGCCGCTGGCAACGGCCGCTGCGAGGCCGACGCTGGCGGCCACGCCGCCGGCTTGGGCCGCTGTGAGCTGGCCGAAGGCCGAGCTGGAGGCGCCCGAGCCGCCCCCCGGCTGAGGTGCCGGCGTCGCGACCGAAGCGGGTGCCGGCGGCGGGGTCTGCGTCTGGGCAAACGCCGAGGAGAGGCCCAGAACGGCGACAGCGGCCGCGGAAACCAATGGCTTAATTCTCATGGCGATATATCCTCTCTATAGCAATTAACAGTTGAGAGAAGACTATCAGCTGGCGAAGTGTGCCGCAACTAATTTACCTTTTATGGCGTTTGCGGGTGCAAATGGCTGTGTCGAAATGTCTTTGAAATAAATGGCTAATTCATTGTTCTTAATTGAGCCTTCTGCATGACCTGCATGCATGGGTTGGGGCCTGCGCGCCCGTGACCGTTGAATATGCGCTCCACAGCCCGCTACAATCGCGGGTTGACCCTGCTCCAGCGAAGAAGACTTAGAGGATCCCCATGAGTGACATGACCTCCGGCTCCCCCCGGATCGACACAAGCAAGCGGACGTGGTTGATCGCATCCAGCTGTGCCGGCGTAGCGGGAGGCGTGGCAACCGCGATTCCCTTTGTAAGCACATTCCAGCCCTCCGAGAAGGCCAAGGCCGCGGGCGCCGCCATCGAGGTCGACATCGGCGGCCTCCAGGTCGGCGAGAAGATCACCGTCGAGTGGCGCGGCAAGCCCGTCTGGATCCTCAAGCGTTCGCCTGAGCAATTGGCCGAGCTGCCCAAGCTCGATGGCCAGCTGGCGGACCCGCAGTCCAAGCGCTACCCCGACGAGTTCACCCCGGCTTACGCGCAGAACGAACACCGTTCGATCAAGCCCGATGTGCTGGTGGTGGTGGGCATCTGCACCCACCTCGGATGCTCGCCCGTCGACCGCCTTCAGGCCGGTCCGCAGCCATCGCTGCCGAACGATTGGGAGGGTGGCTTCCTGTGCCCCTGCCATGGTTCGACCTTCGATCTCGCCGGCCGTGTCTTCAAGAACAAGCCCGCACCCGACAACCTGCCTGTGCCGCCGCACATGTACCTGTCGGACACCAAGCTCCTGATCGGTGAAGACTCCAAGAAGGCCTGAGGCAGAAGAAGAACATGGCTGAATTCCGCGAAATCTCCCCCAACGCGCCCGCGGGCGAGAAGCTCCTCAACTGGGTCGACAACCGGTTCCCGCTGACCAAGCTCTGGAACGACCAGTGGGGCAAGTACTACGCACCGAAGAACTTCAACTTCTGGTACATCTTCGGCTCGCTCGCGATGCTGGTGCTCGTCATTCAGATCGTGACCGGCATCTTCCTCGTGATGCACTACAAGCCCGACGCGAACCTCGCCTTCGCCTCGGTCGAGTACATCATGCGCGACGTCCCCTGGGGCTGGCTGATCCGCTACATCCACTCCACGGGCGCCTCGGCGTTCTTCGTCGTGGTGTACCTGCACATGTTCCGCGGCCTCATGTACGGCAGCTACCGCAAGCCGCGCGAGCTGATCTGGGTGTTCGGCTGTGCGATCTTCCTGTGCCTCATGGCCGAAGCCTTCATGGGCTACCTGTTGCCCTGGGGCCAGATGTCGTACTGGGGCGCCCAGGTGATCGTGAACCTGTTCGCGGCCATTCCGTTCATCGGCCCTGACCTGGCGCTCCTGATCCGCGGCGACTACGTGGTGAGCGATGCCACGCTGAACCGCTTCTTCAGCTTCCACGTGATCGCGGTGCCGCTGGTGCTGCTCGGCCTCGTTGTGGCCCACCTGATCGCGCTGCACGAAGTGGGTTCCAACAACCCCGACGGCATCGAGATCAAGGCCACGCGCGGACCTGATGGTCATCCGCTCGACGGCATCCCGTCGCACCCGTATTACACGGTGCACGACATCTTCGGCGTGGTGGTGTTCCTCACGATCTTCTCGGCCGTGGTTTTCTTCGCGCCGGAAGCCGGTGGGTACTTCCTCGAGTACAACAACTTCATCCCGGCCGATTCGCTCAAGACGCCGAACCACATCGCGCCGGTCTGGTACTTCACGCCGTTCTATTCGATGCTGCGTGCGACCACCGACGACATGGTCAACGTGTTCGCGCTGATCATCGGCGCGGCCGCGATCCTGAATTTCGTCAAGGGCAGGTCGGGCATGGCCCTGAAGATCGCGGTTGCCGTCGTGGCAGCCGTGGTGATCTTCCTGCTCAAGGCCTTCGACGCCAAGTTCTGGGGCGTGGTCGTGATGGGCGGCTCGGTCATCATCCTGTTCTTCCTGCCCTGGCTCGACAAGAGCGAGGTCAAGTCGATCCGCTACCGTCCGAGCTGGCACAAGTACGTGTACGCCGTCTTCGTGTTCTTCTTCCTGATCCTGGGCTACCTGGGCATCCAGGCACCAGGCGTCTGGGGCAACCTGGTCATCGGTTCGTTCGCGCTCGATATCGCGCAGACCATCTCGCAGATCGGCACGCTGTTCTACTTCGGTTTCTTCCTGCTCATGCCCTGGTGGAGCAGCAAGGGCGAGTTCAAGCCCGTGCCCGACCGCGTGACCTTCGCCGCCCATTGAGAAGCCCAAGAGAGCTCGAGAGAAACACGATGAAGAAATGCATTTCTGGCTGGATCGCGGTTATGGGTCTGGCATTGGGCCTGACCTTTTCCGCGACCGCGTCGGCTGCCGAAGGCGGCATCGCCTGGGACAAGGCGCCCAACAAGACCACCGACGTCGCTTCGCTGCAGAACGGCGCCAAGCTGTTCGTCAACTACTGCCTCAATTGCCACTCGGCCGCCTTCATGCGCTACAACCGCCTGCAGGACATCGGCATCAGCGAGCAGCAGATCAAGGACAACCTTCTGTTCACGACCGAGAAGGTCGGCGAGACGATGAAGGCCAACTTCGATCCGCGCCAGGCCAAGGATTGGTTCGGCACCACGCCGCCCGACCTGACGCTCGTGGCCCGCTCGCGGGCCGGCCATGGCGGCACCGGCGCCGACTACCTGTACACCTACCTGCGCACCTACTACCGCGACGACACCAAGGCCACGGGCTGGAACAACCTGGCGTTCCCGAGCGTCGCAATGCCCAACCCGCTGTGGGAACTGCAGGGCGAGCGCCGTCCGGTCTACACCAAGGTGGTGTCGCACGGCCACGAGACCGAAGTCTTCAAGGGCTGGGAGCAGGTCACGCCCGGCACCATGACCCCGCTGCAGTTCGACAATGCGGTGGGCGACCTCGTGGGCTACCTCCAATGGATGGCCGAGCCGGCGCAGAACACCCGCATCCGCATCGGCGTGTGGGTCCTGCTGTTCCTCGTCATGTCGTTGGTCTTCGTGTGGCGACTGAACGCCTCGTACTGGAAAGACGTCAAGTAGTTCCGTCCACGCCGACCGGGCGCCGCGCGCGTCCGGTCCCACAGAGTGGGTTGCGAACGCGACCCACTCTTTTTGATTTTTAGGAGTCTCTCGCCATGATGGTCTTGTATTCAGGAACGACCTGCCCCTTTTCCCACCGCTGCCGGTTCGTGTTGTTCGAAAAGGGCATGGACTTCGAGATCCGCGACGTCGACCTCTACAACAAGCCCGAAGACATCGGCGTGATGAACCCGTACGGCCAGGTGCCGATCCTGGTCGAGCGCGACCTGATCCTGTATGAGTCGAACATCATCAACGAGTACATCGACGAGCGCTTCCCGCATCCGCAGCTGATGCCCGGCGACCCGGTGGACCGCGCCCGCGTGCGGCTGTTTCTGCTCAATTTCGAGAAGGAACTGTTCGTGCATGTGGCCGCGCTCGAGAACCGCACCGCCAAGGGCAACGAGAAAGCCCTCGAGAAGGCGCGCGCGCACATCCGCGACCGCCTCACGCAGCTCGCGCCCGTGTTCCTCAAGAACAAGTACATGCTGGGCGACAACTTCTCGATGCTCGACGTCGCGATCGCGCCGCTGCTCTGGCGCCTCGACTACTACGGCATCGACCTGAGCAAGAATGCGGCGCCGCTCTTGAAGTATGCCGAGCGGATCTTCTCGCGTCCGGCCTACATCGAGGCGCTCACGCCGTCCGAAAAGGTCATGCGGAAGTAAGGTTCTCCCACGGGGCACGGTAGTAGAAATTTCATGATCAACGCGCTCGAGTCGTCCTCCACCCGCCCGTACCTGATTCGGGCGCTCTATGAATGGTGCACCGACAACGGGTTCACGCCCTATGTCGCTGTGCAGGTGGATGACACCGTGCAGGTGCCGCGCGAGTACGTGAAGAACGGCGAGATCGTGCTCAATGTGAGCTTCGACGCGACCAGCTCTCTCAAGCTGGGCAACGAGTTCATCGAGTTCAAGGCGCGTTTCGCGGGCTCGGCACGCGAGATCGTCGTGCCGGTGGGCCGCGTGATCGCCATCTATGCACGCGAGAACGGGCAGGGCATGGCTTTCCCGCCCGCCGTGCCCCTCGGCACGCAAGACGGCCAAGCGGGCGCAGAGCCGGTATTGCCAACGGCCTCGGCGCCAGCGCGCATGCCGCTGCGAGATGCGTCCCGGGGCACCGAGGGCGATGCCAACAATATCGTCCACTTGGTGTCCGGCGAAGACTCGAGTGACGCATCGGGCGTCGACGAGAACGCCCCCGACGAGCCGCCGCGCCCTCCGACCGGCGGCGGCAACCGCCCTTCGCTCAAGCGAATCAAATAGAAAAGAAGCCAGGCCGGGGGCGAATGCAACGCTCCGCAAGCCTTCGGTAGAATTCAGCCACTCAGCAATCATGCCGCTTTAGCTCAATTGGTAGAGCACCCGCCTTGTAAGCGGAAGGTCGTCAGTTCGATTCCGACAAGCGGCACCAAAATTTTTAATGAAATCAACACGTTACGTCACATTGCACACCTGTGCATAACGTACCGTCAACTCAAGTCTGGGACATTCGATGTCCCAAGGATGTCCCAGAATTAGACTCTGCCGAGGGCAGGAGCGTGTCTTTTTGCAGACACGCTGGGACAGTAAGTGGATGACGGTTTGAGCGGATGACGTTGGAGTGATGTAGAGTTTCAAGTTGGGCTGGCGTAGCTGGTCCGTCTCGTGAGCATCCCAAGGCATACGGCATCCTTGGAGGCAACGTCACACACGCAGCGCCGAACACGGCGCACGCAGCATCGAGTGAGATGCGCGTATGGGCCACCCGTCTAGACAAAGGACGGGACTACAGAAGGCGTGTCGGGTACGAGCTGATCGAGAAACAGCTGGATCGAGCCGCATCGCATGGCGATGACGGTTCCCTGTTTTGAGATTACTCACATGTCCCAAACGCAAGTCTGGGGGGACGGTGCCGCTGCCGGCATTCCCCGCCTCCTAACCGTCGATGATCTTGCGGTCATCCTGAGAAAGCATCCGGCAAGCATTCGAAACGACCTCTCTCGGGCACCGGGGAGGCTTCCGCCGCGCCTTCACCTGGGCAGCAAGCGAGCTTTCTGGCTCGAGTCCAGTGTCATCGAGTGGCTGCATTCGCGCCAGGAGCCAATGACAAGGACCGCACTGACTTCTGCCAAGCGCCGGGGCAGGCCAACGAAGGTTGAGCAGGCGCGCCGAGAGCGTGCTGCCGCCCAGGAAGCCAAAAGGGAGCAGGAAGGCGGTGCGGCATGACGGACCGCCTCGCGCTTGCCATCACCATTCCATCGGCAGTTCTGCGTTTTCACCCGGTGGATCTTGGAGATCTGCCACCGTTCGTCCTTTACTCAGCTTGCCACGAGTGGCTTCCGTTCAGCGACAGAACGGTCACGGCAAATTGGCGCACACGTTACGCCTCGTTCATGAGCCGGCGATCAAGCGAGGACGGAGGTATCAACGCTGGGCTATGGGTCGATGTGAAGGCCGCCGACAATTTCTTGGACGCGCGTGGTCGAGCATTGCTGAGTGAGCATTTGCTCAAGGAAAAAAAGAGACGGAACCCGGGCTGGATACCAGCCCGGGACGTCCTTATCAAGCTGGCTGCTTTGGACGGCGCGCCGGCGTCTACTCTATCGAATGGTGCTCATGGAAGCGCCACATGAACCAGCAGCCCGCCCGCGAAATAAATCATCTGTGCGACTCCCCTCGGGCGGACTGGATCAAATTGTCGCGCTTGTTTTTAGAGAAGAGTTGAGTATTCCCGCAAGGTTATTGTTGATTTGGGCCGCACAAACTCATCATGAGTCAATCACGGTTGGGAAAATATTTGACGAAGTGGGAATAAAGAGGCAGACGTGGGAAAACATCAAAGATGAGCTACAAAACCTTAATCTCTTGGATGCGGGATTTCAGTTTGTTGAAGGGAGGCGAATTCATTATCTTGATTTCAAATTGAACAAATTGCAAAATTAAATTTTTGCAAGAACCGTTGCATTTGGAGCAATTTCGATTTTGAGATGCCCCAAACGAAGGCGCCGTAAGGCGCTCCGGAAGAAAACACCAAAAAACCGCTTTGCAAAGGGCGGGGTTTGGTGTTTTATTTTTTCGGTCCGAGGGTGGGGCCCCCGGGCTTCAGCCCGCAGGGGCGGGGCGGGCCACCGCCCCGGGCAAGCTGTCCACGGGCCTGCGGCCGGTGGGCAGCGCGTCAGGCCGGAGGCAAGCGTGCGGGGAGCGGGGGGCATGTGGGCAACCCAAGGGGTTGTCCAAGCTGGCTGGAGGCCAGCGGCATGTCCCCGGCGGGCGGAATACTGGCGCTGCAGTTGCCTTCATTAATACCCGGGTTTAATAAACCGTAACACGCGTGCGATCTGCTGTTTTCAGCGCTGTTGTTTTCAGCGGGTTGTGAACTGATGCCTCGGCAGTTTGCTGGGAGAAATCGACTGGCGCGCCACGCGCGCGCGACTTGCAAATATCAGCACTGTTCTTTCCTGCGGGTCGTGGGGGGAGGTGAACAGCACATCACCTGAGCGCGACCCGCTGTTTTCAGCAGAGTTGTTTTCTACGGGTCGCGACCTGCTGTTTCCAGCAGATGGCGTCCAGGCTTTGGCGCCGGTTTTGCGTGGCAGCTGCTGGAAGTTGTGGCACATGTTTTCGGGTCGATCGGCACGATGAAAGCATGTTTCAAGCAATCAGCCAGCCCACCCGAGTCAGACAAAAAGAACCCGCTGCGCGGGTCTTTTCGCCTGTCTCGGGGCTGGTCAGGGGGACCCCCCTGAAACCCCCTTCCCGTACGCTGTGCACGCTGGCGCCGGTACTCACGTCCTGTTTCGGAGCTCGCTTGTGAGAGGCCGCCCCCCGAAGCCCGGCGGTCCCTTCGAGGCACGCCTCACTGTGCGGCTGCCCGCAGACGACGCACACGCGTGGCGGGGAGCCGCAGCCAGCGCGGGCTTGGGCGTGAGCGACTGGCTCCGCGAAGCGGTCGCCAGCGCGGCGGGCGTTCCTGGTGCCAGCACCGGGCGTGGCGCACGCCGCCGGCCAGCACAGGCCGCGGATATGCGGCTTTTGTGGTTGGTCAGCAATCTCACCTCGAATCTCAATCAACTCGCTCGTGCCTGCAATTCGTCCTTGGCGCGGGGCGAGCCGATTCACTTGGTCCAAGTGCTTGAGCAACTGCGGCAGATTCAAGCCGCTGCTCATCAACTGCTTCCCAATTGAACGAGAGCGAAAGTAAACGGAATGAACCGTGCTTTGGAAATTTCTAAAACACTCGACCGGAGATCCACGGAAAGCCGTCGCCTATCTGCTCAGCAAGCGGGAACGCAATGGCCAACTACGGCATGGCGTGCGGGTCCTTGCAGGCAGTGCGGAGGAGTTCATCGCGATAGCGATCAATTCTCCTCACAAGCACAAGTACAAGAGCTTCGTCATGAGTTGGGCGGACGAAGAGGCACCAACGATTTCCGAGATCAGAGCCGAAATTCAGCGCTGGGAGCACGTGGCCTTTTCCGGATTGGAACGCGACCAGTACACGTATTTTGCGGTGCTCCACGAATCGTCCACACGGGGGCAGGATTTGCATGTGCTCACACCTCGCGTCGAGCTGCGATCCGGTCGCAGCCTCAATATTTCACCACCCTCGAAGACCGCAGAACGAGCGTATACGCTTGCCCAGGATATCGCCAATGCGACCAGAGGATGGGCCTCACCTTCAGATCCCTCTCGTGCACGGCTGGTACGTCCAACAAGGCCAGCAGTATTCGAAGATGCCGCCCTGATCCGCGCAGGCCTGCAACTCGGCCGACGTCCCGAAACTCAGATTACCGACTGGTTGGTGCGCGGGATCCAAGCTGGCCAAGTCAAAACCAGAGCCGACGTGGTGACATCGTTGGCCGGATTGGGCACGGTGACTCGAGAAGGCGCGGACTACGTGTCCGTGAAGCTGCCCGAGCGAGAGCGCGCTTTGCGGTTGAGAGGGCTCGTGTATGAGCGCGAACTTGCTCCCGAGCGAATTCTCGCTCGACTATCTGGACCAAATGGACTGGCCGAGCGCGGCCCCGGCTGGCGAGGCGGCAAACGCGATCCCGCAGCAGCCGAGCGTTGCGCTGAAGAGCTCAGGGAGCTCGTTGAAAAACGCGCGGCATACAACCGAGCGAGATACGGTGGCTCCGCTGCCGTCATTGCAGTCGACGGCCATGGCGCCAGCGATCGAGGGCGTCGACCTGTCTCACGCCGACCTGGACCGCATGAAGGCAGACCTGCACAGCGCACGCAACCGGGCGCGCCAGCTCTTGGCGGACCTCGAAGCGGTCTCGATTCGAATGACGACCGACATGGCGACTCACCAGCGCTGCTTGGGGATCGCGATCTCGTCGGCCCAGGCCTCTTGGACGGCCGATCTTCGGGCAGCTCGCCGCGTGCTTCTGATCGCATTGGCGCTGCCGTTCCTGGCGCTGCTGCTGCTGACCTTTGCCGCAGCTGGGGCGACATGGTGGTGGGCAAGCAGCGAAGTCGCCGCGGCGCGCGCCGAACGCGATCAGGTGACGGCCCAGACGCGCCGGCTGACAGCAGAGTTCTGCGCGAGCGCAGCGGGGCGGAGGATTTGTCGCCCCGTCAGCGACGCGGCGGCGCCCAACAGCGCGGCCAGATGACGACCGAACTTGACGAATACCTGGCCCAAGCGATTCGACGCGCCAGGCAAGCCCAAGCCTCATCCCCCCCTCAACTACCGAAGGAAAACACCGTGGCCATCACGCCCTTCAACTCGGCACCTCTGTCACCGCTCACCGCCTCACCGCCCCTGACGCGGCCGTCGTTGCGCGAGCTGTCGGCGCTCCACTCGAAAAAGACCGCGACGGCCGCAGCCGCGGCAGGCGTCGCCGCAGGTGAAAGCGCCGGCATTGAACTAGAGCGCCACCAAGAACGGACCGCTGGCACAACATCGGCGCCCGCCGTCGATCACGGCTTCTTCGGGCGTGTGATCGAGTGGCTCCGCAATCTGATTAAGCGCATTTTCAACGTTGTCTCTGTCGCACAGCCGTCGCCCGCGGACCTCGAGCAGGTCGATCCGAGAGACAAAATGATTGCCGAGTTGCGCGCGGAGCTCGCTGCCACGCGAGCAGAACTTGCAAAGCTTCGTGCTGTGGCCGCGGCGCGTGGATTTGATCTGACGAGCCTCGACCAAGCTGACGACGCAGCTGGCCGCGCAATCGACGCCGGAGTTCGTGCGCTGGAGCTCGATAGAGCCCGCGACCGCGCCCGGCAGCGTCGCGAATTCGCTGCCATGGCCGCCGCACAGCAGGGTTCCAGTGCGGCGATTGCGGAGGTAAGCAACGCCGCAGCCGGTGTCGATCGCGCCGCAGCTGACCAGGCACAGCTGGATAGCGAAGAAGCCAGTGCCGCCGAGGCCGCGCGAGAAGCGAGCGAACTTGACATCAAGGATCCCGCGCGAGCCGAGGAATTGCGTCAAACCTGGCTGATTTTGGATCGCAAGATTCGCGCAGCACATGCCCAAATCGTCGATGAACTTCGGCATCCCCCATCGGACGAGCCCGAAGGTCCACAGCCGACAGATCCGGACGCTCGAGCCAAGCTGATCCAAGAACACCGGGCTGCTCTGAAACAAGCGCGGCTCGATCGCGAGGACCAGCTCGCGTCTTGGGCTGACGAGCGCCGAGCCATCGAACGTGAGATGTGGCCGGAGCAAGATCTCGATCTGGACGATGACGGGCTGCTGGAGCAGCTGCGGTGACCGGTCTCGCAGGAGTTGTGCTCTGGGCAATCGCCATTGCGCAGCGCGTCGCCGTTTGGCTGTTGTTGCTGCTGGGCGCCGGGCTTGCCGAGGCCCAGACCGGCGGGACGGCCCAGCTGACCCAGCCGTACCTCGACGCAACGAAATCTACAGATATGTCCACGCAGGCGTTCACGGCGTTGCTGGGCACATTCTTCACGAACCCGTTCGCGGCGCTCGGGTCAGCATCGACGCTCCTGGGATCGATGTTCCTGGTCTTCAACACGTTCATCCTGGTGGCCGGCACCATCTGGGCGACGTACGGCATCGGAGTGGCGATCGTCCAAACCGCCCACGAAGGGCAACTGATGGGCAAGAAGCTCTCGCAAGTTTGGCTGCCGATTCGGATGGTCACTGGCGTGGCCAGCTTGATCCCGGCGTTCGGCGGGTTCTCGCTCTCCCAAGCAGTCCTGGTGTTCGCGACGACGCTGGGAATTGGTGTGGCCAATTTAGGCTTCGACGCGATGGTGAACGGCACGAACAACATGACGACGCTCGTGGCGCCATCGTTCGTGTCACCCAAGGCGCAGGGCGCGGCGTCACTGGAGGAGGCCGCATTCACGCTGTTCCGTGCGCGTGTCTGCATGAACGCGCAGAACAACTACGCACGACAGCAGCGGGAAGCCCTGGGTGTGGACATGACCGCGGAGACGATCACGGCGACCTCGCCGACGGGCATCACTGGTGTGCAATACGGCAAGCCGGACGCGCCCGCCTACTGCGGGGGCCTGAAGGTCACTGCGAACGCAGTGCAGGGCGGGCGGGAGAGCAGCTCGGTCGGCGGCTATCGCGTTGCCTCGGTGAACTACAGGGCGATCGCGGAAGGCGTGCAATCCCGCGCGACCGGCAATTTCGCGCAGTACGTCAACGGCCTCGCGCAGCTCGCGGACGACTGGTTTCTGAGCTACAAGGTCTACCAGACGACAGGTGGGCAGCGGCCCTCGGTGCCTGTGCTCAAACTCGCAGGGCTCGCGACCACTTACTACCAGGCGCTACAGCCGACCGAGGGCGCTGCGACGGCCGGGGCCCAAGCGCTCTCGTCGTCGGCCATCGAGTCGATGAAGAAGTACGGATGGTTCGGGGCGGGCGCTTGGTACGCCACGCTCGCCGAAGTCAACGCGGCGGTGGCCCAGGCGGCGCAGTCGGTCAGCTTTGCGTCCATTCCGATTCAGGCCCCCGAGGGCTCCATGAACTCGGAGCTTCGCGAGCTCATGCAGTCGCTGGAAATCGCGACGGCCAGGGCGCCCACCGACGCGGCGAACGCGAACTCGACGGCATCGGCATCTTCGTGGCAGGCCTTGTGCCTGATGATCGCCAAGACACTTTCACCGAGCGGTAGCTCTCCGACCGGAAACTGTTCCCTGGGGCAGAGCTTCGCGATGACCCTGATCGATATGTCGACTGCCGGCGCAGGCGGTGCGACGTCGACTGCGGGCGGCGCGCTGCGCATGATCGACCCGATCATCGCGATGAAGAACATGGGCGACTACCTCATGTTGACGGCTGAATCGCTGTTCACCGTGGCTTCCTATGTCGGGGAAGCGGCGAACGAGATCGAGAACCCGACCACTCTGGCTGGAGGTGCCGGCTGGGTGGCTGACAATGCCACGGGCGGCTCGATGAGCAAGCTGCTGGCGCCGCTCAAGGCGCTCGCACCGTTGCTGCCGATGCTGATCGGCGGGTTGTTCATCGTCGGCGCGGTCATGAGCCTCTGGCTGCCGATGGTGCCCTTCGTGAACTGGTGGGGAGGGCTGGTCCAGTACCTCACGATCTTCTTTGAGGGCATTGCCGCTGGGCCGATCTGGGCGTTCGTCCACTTGGACGCAAACGGCGACGGGATGGGGCAGCGGACAGAAACGGGCTATCTCTTCATCATCAATATGCTGTTTCGGCCGATTCTGATGCTGCTCGGGTTCGTCGCCGCTGCCGCGCTGATGATGGTGATGGGGAGCTTTCTGTTCTGGCTCTATCCCTCAGTCATGTCGAACGTGCAGGGTAACTCGATCACGGGAATCTTCTCCGTGATCGGGTTCCTGTTGATCTTTTGGATGCTGATGCACACGCTGGTGACCAGCCTGAGCAACCTCTCGGTGCTGTTGCCCGATCAGGCCTTGGCCTGGGCCGGCAAAGCAATCGGGGCGCAGCTCGGCCGTGACGCAGAGCATGGAACGCGAGGGCAGTTCATGGCGTTCGGTCGGCTTGGCAAGGACAGCCTCACAGTGGCTTCGGCCGCACCGAAGCCGAAGGCCGGTAGCAAGCCCGCCGGCACTGCCGGCGGATCGCTCTCTCCGGTGGAGTGATGGCGGCACGTTCACGCTTGGTCGAATTGGCGGCTGAGTTCAGCCGAGACTTCTACCAGCCGTCGGCTAAGTCCTGCGATGGGTTTGCCCTCGCGGGACTTGCTGGGTTGGTGTCGAGCAGTTGGGATAAAGAAAGCCGACCATTGGTAGAAGTCTCTACCAAGTTCGGCAGAGCGCCAGCCTCCGATTGGCTTGCTCGTTCGATGTCGGAAAGATGGACCGGAGATAGCCGACGATTGGTAGAAGTCTCGACCAAGTCCGACAGTGCGGCGGCCTTCGGCCGCCGCACTTTCTTGGTAAGGGAAAGATGGCGTAGAGATAGCCGAGACTTCTACCAATCGTCGGCTATCTCATGCGGGGCCAGCGTCCGGTGGGGCGGCTGGAGCATGCATACGGCTAGCTTTAGCCGAGACTTCTACCAACTGACGGCTATTCGCGGAGATGGCATTGGGCGTCTCGGCCCTTGGCCGACCGCGCTCTTCAGGGCTACGCCCCCAAGCCGCCTCGCGTCTTGGCCTTCGGTTTCGATCGCTGACGCACGCTGCTTGCGCAGCAGCTCGCTGCGCTCGAAGGCCTCCGGCCAGCCAGTGCCGCTGCGCGGCATGGGGCGCTCGCCGCGCGGCGTCCCGTCTGGGAATTGTTCTCCGCGGCCTTCACCGTCTACCTCACGCCTTCGCCATTCCTTCGTCAGTGTGACCGGCGCCGCGCGCTTCGCGCGCTCGATGGCTGCCCGCAAGGGTTCGCTTCGCTCCCGTCCTCGCCCGTTCGCACTCGCTGCGCTCGCTTGCGCATGCGGCCTCCGGGCGGGCCCTTGCGGGCATCCATCGCGCCGGTCCCACGGACTCCGGGCGAAGGCGAGAGGTAGACGGTGATTGAGACCGCACGGATCGTTTTCCCAGCCGGGACCGGATTCACGAGGGGCTCAGCTCAAGGTTCCGGTGTTCTTGAAGACCAACGCCGCATTCGCGGCACACGAAAGGAATGGACATGACAAAGGCGAAACAACAGCTGGACCCGCTCGTCGAGCGCGCGCTGGACGCGGTGGTGGCCAACAAGCCGAGCCTGGCCAACTGGGCTGCGAACAAGCGCTTCGAGCTCGCCGGTGAACAACGCATCGAGGTTTTCAGGTGGCTTGTTTTTTCCCTAGATCGGGGGAACCAGGCAGCGGTCGAGGCGGCCTTCGGCCTTGAGCCCGGCGACCTCGCCGTCACCGGCCCGACTGGTCGGGTCGCGCGGGTGCTGCGCGCCTGATTGCGAAGGAGAGGGCATGAACACGACTCACGAAGTCGAATTTCGCCACTTCCTTGGCAAGGCGAGGGACGCAGCTCGAGGCGGATGCAGTGCATGGGCCTGTATGAGCACAGGCGAGAAGGTGGCGGTGGCACTGGTCCTCAACAAAGCCGACTGGCTGGCCCAGATGGACTACTCGATGGCCGAGGCAATCGAACGCGCCGGCAGCACCTGGGGCGCGCTCATGCCGGCCGTGTGTCGCGAGTTGCGGGACGCGGGCGATATCTGAACTCACGAAGGAGAGAACACATGAACAACAACGGAGAGAGCTGGATTGGGATCGATGAACTCTGTGGCACCACCGAGGAGTGGGCCTGGCTCGAAGAAAACCACCTTGAGTGGTATGGCGCATATCAATCGGCCTGTCCCTGGGCGGCGACGAGGCCCGAACTGGTGGAGCTCGTTAGGACAGCGCCCAACGGATTCTCCCGTGGACTCATCTACAGCTGGTTGGCCGCCCGCCAAGACGTGGCCAACCAGACAGGCCTTGCCTTTACTTGAAGGCCTTGGAGGACAGAGATGAACCAGATCGACCTTCATCAATTGCCGATGGGGACCGAAATCGAGATCTTTCCAGAGGCGCGTTACCCCTTCATTCAGTGCGGGCCGGTGCATGCATTCCTGTGCGCGGACGCTCAAGGTATGCGCCTTATCACCACGGGTGGCGGCACGCTGCTTTTCGGTGCAGTCACTGCGGAGGCCCTGGCTGACCGCCTCAAGAGTCTTGGGTACAGCCCAACCATCGTTCGCTGAACGGAACACAGACATGAAGCCTCTACCGAATGCCGCCCACCTGGCCCACCTGGCCGCTGTTGCTGAGTTTGAAGCCGAACTGGCTGCGATGGATGCCCGATGCGCTGCCCTCGATTTCAAGCTTCAACAGGCCCAAGTGCAGTCGGCGTCACGCCGACGGCGCGCGCAGGAGGCGGAGATGCAGAGGCGGGCGCTGCGGCAGTCCCGCCTGGCGGAGAGCGTTGCAGTGGCGCTTTTCGGCGGGGCCAACGCTCTCTTCAGTGCGGCGCAGTCATCGCGGCCGCGCTTGGGATTGCCAGAGCTTCCCGGGAAGCGCTGAGCCGCTTCACCCCAAACCAACCCTGATCACAACATTTTTAGGACAGCTCTTTTCATGAAAAACAAAAAGACGATTCCTGGCGCGATCGCATCTGCCGTCGCAGCCCTTGCACTTACCGCGTGCGGCGGCGGCGGCGGTGGGGTTAACCGGTGATTCCGCCATCGTGACCGGTGATTCCGGACCATCCGGAAATCGGTCACGTTGGGCCCGGAATCACCGGTCACGTTCGTGCGGAATGCTCGGTGTTGAGTTCCATGCAATCCTGACCCGGCATTTCCATCCAATATTGACCCACCCTCTTTGCGAGCCTGGCGGCTCACGGTGTGGATAAGTTCTTGGTTTTCTCCTTCTTTCTAGGTTGGTCTGCCTGAGCGGGTTGAGCCGAGCTGTGCTTGAACCGGAAGCTGTCGTTGCCGGTCTCCAGGATGTGGCAGTGGTGCGTGAGCCGGTCCAGCAGCGCCGTCGTCATCTTCGCATCGCCGAACACGCTGGCCCACTCGCTGAAGCTCAGGTTCGTCGTGATCACCACGCTCGTGCGTTCGTAGAGCTTCGAGAGCAGATGGAACAACAGCGCCCCGCCTGATGCGCTGAACGGCAGGTAGCCGAGCTCGTCGAGGATCACCATGTCGGCGTACATCAGCCGATGCGCGATGTGCCCCGGGTTGCCGCTGGCCTTCTCCTGCTCGAG